>CAILUT010000034.1 GCA_903837495.1 uncultured Flavobacteriales bacterium
CCAAAAGGAGCTCCTCGCGTCGCTCTTTTGGGCCTTGCCCGCCTGCCGCCCTGCCCCTTGCGGGTTAGCCTCGTCAATCCCTGCCGCGGGCCGTTCATTCTATCTACCCTTTCTTATTTTTTTTACGGGTACAACCCGCTTAAATCCATCGCTAAGATGCAGACGGGGCTCCCCAAAGACGCTTGGCATAAATCGGTTTTCGATAGGCAAATTGCTGCCGCATAAGGGGCATGAACAGCCAAGCCCAAAACCCAGAACGAAACTCCAATTCAATGTGGTCAATCACCCGGCAACGCCCATGCTGGCTCTCAACCCGATGTACATGCGTCCATTTTTGTAAAAAAAAAGGCAGCAGCACCCCTTCATCAACAAAATACCAAGCATCAAAACCTGTTTTTTCTTCGGTAATTTGACTCTCCCAATCCATCTGAATAGGCCAAAGTCCCAATTTTAGCCGAACCACATCGCCGGGCGAACAGCCGTCAAAACGAACCACCTTTGCAGGCATCCAGGGCGGATTCAAGGCTTTGAACAAACTCAAATTAAACCCCTGTTTTACGTTGTGCAGCTCGGCATCAAACCAACCGCTAACTACCTTAATTTCCATAATACCACAACAAACAGAACCGTTTTCGGTTCGAATAAAAACCCGTTTATTCGGCCCCAGGACGGGCGAGCAAAGCACTGCCGCGAATCAACATCGCCTTCCCCCGAAACCGATGTGAAACCCCAAGGGCGTCAACAATGTCGGCCGAATACACATAAACCCCCTGTGGACAAATTTTAGAACCATAAAAACCATCCCAGTATTCTGTTAAATCGGTCGAATAAAAAAGTTCTTCTCCCCAACGATTAAAAATCCGAAAGGCGTATTCAGCAATTCCAGTACCATAGCCGCGGAATCCTTCGTTGATTCCATCGGCGTTTAATGTAAATGCGTTTGGGACATAATACGTAAATTCAGGCCGCACATAAATGCGATAGCGAGCCGTATCGCTGCATTGGTAATCGTTGACAGCCACCAACACCGCATCAAAATATCCAGCCGAATCGTACGAATAAGAATACGTGTTTTGACAGGGTTGCCAGGCCGAACCATCGCCGGGATTAAACATGCAATTTGAATAATCCGACGAACCGTTGCTGAACATAAAATGCGGATTAAAAATGGATTGCTCATTGGGGCTGCCGCTTAAAACCGCCGTCGGAATCGGAAATACAACCACTCCTCCTGCAACAGGCAGCGTAAAAGTATCGACACAGGCCCCCGTAGAAACAACGGTTAGCACAGGCTGATACGTTCCCGCTCCGTAAACCACGGTTGGATTAAGTTGGTTTGAACTTTGGCCATTGCCCAAATCCCAGTTAAAAAACAAGGTGTTGTTTTCGGGAAAAATCTGGGGATTAAATGTAAGGGTGGTTGGCTCACAGCCGGCATAGGGCCCATCGGAAATTCCATAGGCATAGCCAGAAATGTTCACCGGAACGACTAAGGAATCGCGGCATCCCATGCGTTCGGCCAGCAAGCGTATTTGAAATTGACCGGGCTGCATGTAATTCACCGGGCCCGTTGGGTTCTGATTCGAACTTTGGGGGTTGGCCAAAGGACCAAAATTCCAGTTGAAAGAGGTGCCTGCAGGCAGGGCACCCGTAGCCGTTAAATTAATGTTTTGACTGCCTATGCACTGATCTGCAATCACCTGAGGATTTATCAGCACGGCCGCCTTCGCCGTTAAGGTTTGATAGGCCGTGTCGGCGCAAAAAAAGCCGGGATTGCTAATCAGCTGAATCTGATACACCCCCGGACCGGGAAAGGTGTACTGCGGTTGGTATGCATTGCTTACATCGGTATTGATGCCGTTAACCCCAAAATCCCAAGCAAAGGTCGAGGCATTCAAGGAAGAATTGCTGAAATTTACCGGCAAATCTCCGCAAATAAAATAACTGCCGTCGGGTTCGGTTTGCAAATTGGTGTTGAAACTAAAACCCGCCTGAGTATTGATTAGACAGGCGGTTACATTGAACTGAAAATCGCGTTGGTGTACGCCCAACAAGACTCCGTTTCGGTATTCACGCACACAAACTCCAACAACGTATTGCCCAACTTGATTGGGAACCGCCGTCATAAATCCGGTTGAGGGATCAATAGAAATCGCCGGATTGGAGGCCAAAGGGTAGGCCGCCGAAAAGGGGGGCGAAAAGGTAATTGGGTTAAAAGGCGGCGGACTGGTGGGAACAGGCATGGGATTGGCCACCGAACCGCCATGATAGGTAGAACACAATTCATACACCAGACTGTCTCCGTCGGGGTCGGTGGCGGAGTGGTCGAACTTTAAGGTATCGCCCAAGCACACAGCGATGGGAGGAAAGTTGTTGAACCGAGGGCTGGAATTGCAGACCACCAAATTGCTGCCCGGAATGGTGGTTTGGTAGGTACTGCCGGTACTTCCCGGATTCACCAAATTGACAATGCTGTTGTTTCGGCAGCAACGCTGATAAGCCAGGGTTATTCCCGTGGTTTGAATGGGCAATGAAGTTTGAAAGGTATAAATGGCCTCTTCAACGCACACATTTGGGGGTGCCTGAAAGCAGGGCGAGTTGGGCGTAAAAGGCACATTGTTGGCCCCGGGGAAAGGCAAATTGATGGTTTGCAGCAAATTGCCCCCGGCATCCCAAACCGAAATGCTGGCCGGATTGTCAAAGGGTGCCTGCCCGTTCAAACAATCTCGGTACACCTTTAATGTAATAAGGTAATTGTTGCCTCCAAGGCAATCGTAGTACAATTCGCCCCCAATAATATGGGTAGCCCTAAGCGGAAGACCTAGTCCGATGAAAAGCAAAGCAACAACTAAACCTAAACCTCTTCCAAGCATCACCGAATCAAATTTACATGTCCCATAAACACCCGGGGTCGGTTGTTGGGCAAAACCAGCTCAAAGCGGTATGCATAAACGCCAATCGGGTAAGGCTCCCCATTTCGTTGACCGACCCAACCCCGCTTCATGTGGGTTGACTCAAATACCTGTTGCCCCCAACGGTCAAAAATCCGCCAAACAATGTCTTTAAACCCTTGCCCATATCCCCTAAAAATATCGTTAACCAAATCGGCGTTGGGAGTAAAGGTGTTGGGAATGTAAAATCCGAAGGGCGGATAAATATAAATGGTGTCAACCAACTCAACCTGACAACCAAATTCGTTGGTTACGGTCAACCGAACTACTTGAAATCCTGTATCCAAAAACACCCGAATCGGATCGGCCAAGGTGTCGGTTCCCGAGGGCCCAAAATCCCAGAACCAAGCGACCACATCTGCCGAGGTTTCAGAATCGAAAATCAACTTGTTGTTGTCTAAATAGAAGTATTCAAATGAAGCCTCAGGCACCCGTACCGTTACCCGCGAAGACAAGCTAAGCACATTTCCGCAGCTGTCGGCCACCGAAACGGTATAAATCTGGGTGCTCATGGGGTTCACCCATTGACGTAGGGAATCGGACGAAAATCCGTTGTCCCAAACAAAAACCAACTCTCCAATTCCCCCTCCATATTGCGCTTCCAACAACACAGAGGCGCCTGGGCATATCACGGTGTCTGGACTAAATTCCAAATTCAAGGGAGAAACATTGGGAACCTGAATTAAAACCGTATCGGTGGCTGTATTCTGGCATACATCGGTGGCTGTAACCACAAATTGAGTGCTTTGCCCCACCAAAGTTGGAACGGGAGAACCACTCAGCCCACCTGGATTCCAGGTTAAGGAGGCCTGACCTACCCCGCCCGTAGTACTGGCGGTTAAAAACACCAACTGATTGTTGCAGGCAAAAGACTGGTCGTCCATGGCCTGAACGTTTAGGGGGCGCACATCTGCAATGGGAATTCGAACGCTGGGGCGTTCAATATCCGGACATAGGTTTGGATCGTCTGCCGTAACAATCAACAGCTCCAACCCTTCGTTCAACACATCGGTTAGGGCCGAGGTGTACAAAACCACCGAGTCGGCCCCTGCAGGAATGGTAACCTGAGTAGGCAAGGTTTGATAATCGACTCCATTGATGGAATTGCCTTGAAGCAGGAGATTGATGGTTTTATCTTGGGTTAGGGGCAGGGTGTTTTTGATTACAATGGCGGCAGTGCCGCAGCCTTCATACAAGGTATCTTTAGAAACCCCATTTAGAATGGTATAATACATGCTCAATCCATCAGAGGTAAAGCTCTTCGCTTCTAAAAATACGCCCGAATCGTAAATGGCGTCGGCCACATCGGCAATGGCTAAGCGAATGGTGTAGGTGGAACAGGGAATCACTTTTGCACGGGCCGTAAGAACCCGGGTAAAGCCGTCGTATTGAATAAACATACCGGGCGAGGGCAATTCATTGTCCACATAATATTGAGAATTGCTAAGGTGGTTTACATTGTTGATGGCCACCTTGGTTCCGTTGGGCAGCAAGGCAATGTTTTGGTTTTGGTAGTTGCCCCCGGCCGGGTTGGGGCCGCTGATAAAAAACCCGAATACATCGTTGTATTCAGACCCTACAAATTCCCGGTATTCTTCCGAGCCAAACACGTAGCGAAAGGCCACAGAATCGCCTTGGGGAATAAAGTTGAAGGAAAGGGTGGTGGCATTGAAGGTGGGTTTATTAAATCCAAACTCCGCGTTCAACAAAGGAGAACCTTGAAAATTGTTGTCAATGTAGGCATCGGGGCGGTTGTTTGGGCCCTGAGGCCCGTTGGGGCCCGAAATAATACCTGTGGTCAATAAAATTCCCGAATTCAAACCCAAATTGGTATTGTTGGCCGTAAAAGCACCGTAGGCTTGACCACTGCCCGTCAAGGTTACATTGGAAACCTGAACTCCCCCACCCAACAAAATGTTTTGAACCAAATCGTTGGGCGTTATTCCCCCTGTGGTTTGAAGCTGAGCAAACCCCATCGATGGCAAGAACAACAAGGCGATCCCCATGGCAATCTGAGGCCAATTCACGATCAAAGTTTTGTTGCAGTTCTTGCGCATGGTACAATATCGCTTAAAATTACACTCTTTTTATGGGCTTTTCAAGGAACTTAAAGGCAATTTAACAGAACTTTTAAGCCATCGGAACGTTTGATTTCAAGAAGTGCGACAGATTCCGTACTTTCAGCCTGAATTTTCGGTGGCTTGAAAGGCAGGTTTTCTTGCTGTATTTTCACCCATAATTCCCAAGATTGAAATACGTTTACCCCATATAAACAGCAATATCCATGCAAAAAACACAGCACTTTATCCAGGCACAGCGGG
This sequence comes from uncultured Flavobacteriales bacterium, assembly GCA_903837495.1. Lineage (GTDB taxonomy): Bacteria > Bacteroidota > Bacteroidia > CAIKAF01 > CAIKAF01 > CAIKAF01. Next base: position 5,273 of record CAILUT010000034.1, read on the forward strand.
AACGGTTTATGTCCGAATTGTTTGATTTGTTGCGCATTCCTTCCATCAGTGCCGACCCTGCGTTTGCAAAAGACGTTCATGCTTGTGCGGCGTTTGTGGCCGATCGGCTTAAAGAGGCTGGAGCCGATGCCGTTGAGATTTGCCCTACAGCGGGATATCCGATTGTGTACGGAGAAAAAATCATGGATCCATCCTTGCCCACCGTATTGGTGTACGGGCATTACGACGTTCAACCCGCGGTTCCGTTGGAACTGTGGACCACTCCGCCCTTTCAACCCGAAATCCGAAACGAGCGCATTTATGCCCGCGGTTCAGCCGACGACAAAGGCCAGTTTTACATGCACCTTAAAGCCTTTGAAGCCATGTGGGCCGCCGGCGAATTGCCCTGCAACGTCAAGTTTATGATTGAAGGCGAAGAAGAGGTTGGCTCCAACAACTTATCGACCTTTGTGAAACAAGAAAAAAAGCGCCTGTCTGCCAACATGGTTTTGATTTCTGACACCAGCATGTTGGGCAACGACACCCCATCCATCGATGTTGGCCTGCGTGGACTTTCGTACGTTGAGGTGGAAGTTACTGGACCAAACCGCGATTTACACTCGGGCGTTTACGGCGGCGCAGTAGCCAATCCCATCAATATTTTGGCTCGAATGATTGCCCAAATGCACGACGACCAAGGCCGAATTGCCATTCCCGGTTTTTACGAAAAGGTTTTAGACCTTTCAGAAACCGACCGAACCGCCCTGAATACCGCTCCTTTTGATGTGCAAGAATACAAACGCGATTTGGGCATTGATGCCTTGCACGGAGAGCAGGGCTATACCACCTTTGAACGCACCGGAACCCGACCAACTTTAGATGTGAATGGCATTTGGGGCGGCTACATCGGCGAAGGAGCAAAAACAGTGCTGCCCTCAAAGGCCTATGCCAAAATATCCATGCGCTTGGTGCCAAACCAAAGCTCTGAAGAAATTACCGCCCTTTTTGCAGAATACTTCCGCTCCATTGCTCCGGCCTCAGTAAAGGTAGAAGTACGGCCCCACCACGGTGGCGAACCCGTTGTAACCCCTTCTGACTCCCCCGAATTTAAAGCGGCAAGCCTAGCCATGAAAGAAACCTTCGGAAAGGAGCCCATTCCAACCCGGGGCGGCGGTTCCATTCCCATTGTGGCCTTGTTTGAACAAGAGCTGGGTTTGAAATCGGTTTTAATGGGCTTTGGCTTGGATATTGACGCCCTGCATTCCCCCAACGAAAGCTATGGCGTTTTCAATTTCTACAAAGGCATCGAAACCATTCCTTGGTTTTTCCATCACTATGCTAAAATCAAGTAAAGCCGCTGGCCTCTTCTTAACTGCCCTCGGTTGTTTGGCTTTTTACTCCTGTAAAATCGCTATGCCCAGCGTAGATTTCGTCTCTTTCAACCTAAACGCTGCCGGTGGACAGGTTCAGCTGCGAACCGAAAATCCAAATGGATTCTCGGTCACCTCAACCCGTGTTGCCCTTCAAGTTCGGTACCAGCAAATTGAGGTTGGAGAACTCAGCAACACTTCGCCTATCCGCTTTCCGGCGCGCCAATCTGTGGTGTTCCCCTTGAATGCACAGCTAAATACAAACGCCATGCTAAGGGCCGCGCCCAATGCTGTTGTGCTTGTACTTCAAGGAAAAAAATTGCCCGTTCAGGTGCAAGGAGAAATTCAAATAAAAGTTTGGGGGATTTTTAAGGCATCTGTGCCTGTTGATACCACAATAATGGTGGACCCCAAAGACCTTATTGGGCGCTAAACACCGATTCGGCTATGGCCCGAACGGATTTGCTTTTACCCATGGTGAAAAAGTGAATGCCAGGCACATCGCTGCCTATCAACTCTTTGCACTGAGCCATGCCCCAATCAATTCCTACCTGCCTTGCCTCGTCGTCGGTCTTGCACTTCATTAAAGAATGGGTCAGCGGCCCCGGTATTTCCACATGGAAAAACTTGGGCATAAACGTGAGGTGCGAAATCTTTTCGATGGGCTTTATGCCTGGAATTATGGGCACCCGAATGCCCTCTGCCCAACAACGGTCGCGAAAAGCAAAAAACTTTTGGTTGTCAAAAAACAACTGGGTTACAATATACTGAGCTCCTGAATCGATCTTCTCTTTTAGGTATTGGAAATCCAAATCCATGTGGGGCGATTCAAAATGCCGCTCTGGATACCCCGCAACGCCAACACAAAAATTGGTGGGAGCAGGCTCTCTAATTTCATCGTCCAAATAAACTCCCCGATTCATGTCGGTAATTTGCCGAACCAAATCGACCGCATGAGCATGGCCGCGGTCGGTGGGCGAGAAATGTGTTTCGGTTTTAATGGGGTCTCCACGAAGCGCCAATACATTGTTTATTCCCAAAAAGTCCAAATCAATTAGGGCGTTTTCTGTTTCTTCTTTGGTAAAGCCGCCACAAATTAAATGAGGGACCGTATCTATGGAATACCGGTGTTGAATCGCAGCACAAATGCTTACGGTTCCTGGGCGCTTGCGCATCGATACCTTTTCCAAGTACCCTTTTTCTCTCTTCTTGTAAACAAACTCCTCGCGGTGATACGTAACATTGATGAAAGACGGCTTAAGGTCAATCAATGGATCAATGGCCTTAAACAAGGTTTCGATTCCTACGCCTTTAAGGGGGGGTATTACCTCAAAAGAAAACAAAGGCCCACTCGCCTCTTCAATACGTTCAATCACATTTTTTCCCATGGATGTCAAGATATGGAATTTCTGACGCGTTGAGAATAAGCCCGAACGGCATCGTTGATGGACATCCCTTTTTCCATGTTTTGCACAAGGTCTTGGGCCGCCAAAATATGGGTGAGTTTTTCGCCTTCGTCGTCCCCATGCACTTCGATGCCGAGCTCCTGCTCTTCATACATCGCTTCCTCGGCCAATTTTAGTTCTGACAAAGAATGGGTTTGAGCCAGTCTTTTTATTTCCGCCATTTTCATTCGGCAATGTCTTTTAGCATTTCCAACACTTTTTCTTCTTTGCTGGTCGCCAATCCTTGAACACAAAGCCCTTTTTTAAACACGGCAATAAAAGGCAGGTTGTCAACCCCAGCCAACCGGCGGCTTTCCGGATTTTCTTCCGCATTGATTTCCACAAAGCGAATGCCTAAGTTGGACTCCTCTTCGCTCATTCGCCGAAACTTGGGTGAAAACAACTTGCAGCTTCCACACCAATCCGCATAGAACTTAACTGCAATTGAGCCACCCTCTTTAAGCAACTCCGAAAAGGATGCATCGTTTAATGTCTCTACGGCCATACTTATTGCGTTTTACACAAAGGTAACAAACCAAAACGGGCACAGGTTTTGGATTTTTAAAATTTAAGGAATGAACAAGAAAAACCAAGCCAACCAAGCCCTATTCCTAAGCCAAGGTTCAGCTTTTCATGTGTAAAAAGAATGCCTACCGGCAAAAGGCATCGGCCTATGCCATGTTGCAAGCCCAAGCTTTTGCCGGGGCCAAGGGTCTTTTAATTAATTTTACCTTATTGAAATTAAGTAGAATGGCATCTGCCTTTTGCTTGCTACCTTTGTTTCAAACCTAACCTGCCATGGACCATCGGAATATTTTATTGGAAATAGAATCTGGGCTGGCTACCCTTACAATCAATCGCCCCGAAAAATTAAACGCCCTTAATCGAGCTACCATTTTAGAATTAAACCAAGCCCTAGAAACGCTGGCCAACGACTCCGCTGTTCGGGTTCTAATTCTAACGGGATCTGGCAACAAGGCCTTTGTGGCAGGGGCCGATATTTCCGAATTCGCCGCCTTTCCTGTTGAACAAGGCGAGGCTTTGGCCCGCGACGGGCAAGCCTTGCTTTTTGATAAAATTGCCCATTTCCCAAAACCCGTTATTGCTGCCATCAATGGATTTGCCTTGGGCGGCGGGTTGGAATTGGCCCTGTCCGCACATGTCCGCCTTGCCTCTGACAACGCCAAAATGGGCCTGCCCGAATTAAGCTTGGGCGTTATTCCAGGCTATGGCGGCACCCAACGCCTGCCTCAGTTGATTGGCCGAGGAAGAGCCTATGAATTGCTTTTTTCGGCCAAAATGGTCGATGCCAATACCGCCTTGAACTGGGGATTGGTCAACAAAGTGTGCAGCCAAGAAGACCTGCTTGCTGAATCGAAGGCCATGGCAGCCTCTTTCTTGAAAAATTCAACCCAGGCGAGTGCTGCAGCCATTGCCGCGGTCGAAGCCGGATTTCGGCCCACAGAAAAAGGATATTCCACCGAAATTCAATCGTTTGGAGCCTGTTTCCAAACCTCCGATTTCATCGAAGGCACAGGAGCTTTTATGGAAAAAAGAAAACCCGATTTCAACTAAATCATGCCCGTTTCAGGCCCCAGTTACTCCCTGTTTGAATTGTGCGAAAACATCAAGGGCGTTCTGCGGTCCACCTACACCCAAACCTATTGGGTACGCGCCGAAATAAACACCCTTAACCATTATCCCGCCTCAGGACATTGCTACCCCGATTTAGTAGAAAAACAAAATGGAAGCATTGTGGCTCAAATGCGGGCAAACCTATGGAAAGGCGATTACCAACGCATTAATTCCACCTTTTTAAATGTCCTTAAAGAACCGCTGCGCGACGGCATCAAGGTTCTTATGCTCGTGGAAATCCAATTCCATCCTGTTTATGGACTTTCCCTACATATTCAGGATATGGACCCCGCATTTTCTTTGGGAGATTTGGAACAAGAAAAACAACGCTGCATCCAATCCCTAAAGGAAGAGGGTTTGTTTTCAAAAAACAGAACCCTTTCCAAACCCTGGCTCCCTCAACGCATTGCCTTGATTTCCGATGCCAGCAGCAAAGGATACGGAGATTTTACCAAGGTCTTGGCAGAAGCCAATAAACACTGGGGATATGCCTTTTATTTTCACCTGTTCCCTGCGGTTCTACAAGGAGAAAGGGCGGTAGTTACCATCCAAGAACAACTGCAAAAAATTCAAAAGGTTAAAGGCCATTTTGATGTGGTCGCTTTGGTGCGCGGCGGTGGTGGTGAAGTGGGCATGGCCTGCTACAACAACCTGGAATTAAACCGAGCCTTAACCACATTTCCCCTGCCCGTTTTAACCGGAATTGGCCATGCCTCAAATTTAACCGTGGCCGAACAAATTGCCTGGCACAACGCCATTACGCCTACCAAATTGGCCGAGTGGTTGGTTCAGCAATTCCACAACCTCTCTGTTCCCCTTCAAAAATGCGAAGATGCCTTGGCAAAAAAAAGCATAGAGGTGGTTTCAAATGCCCGACAAGAACTGCAACATGCCCTTCGCCTGTTGGCGGCCACAACCCGAAGCCGGCAAATTCGGCACCTTGCCAATTGGCAACAGGCTGTTCAACATTTAAGCAGTTCGGCCCGGTATCTTACAAAACACCACAACAACCAGTTGGAGCGAAATCGGCAGCAAATGGCCCAAGGAATGACGGTACGCATCCGAACCGAAACGCTGAATCTAGACCAATCCCTTCGGCAGCTGAACTCCAGAGTTAAGCAGACCTTAGCCAACCAACATCAAACTTTGGATTTCTTAAACAGCCACGTTCAACATTTAAGCCCCGAACACGTATTAAAACGTGGATTCAGCATTGTAACCCAAGGAGGAAAACCCTTAAACAATACGGAAGACATCCATTTAAATCAGCACATTGAAATCCGAATGTTCCGCGGCGAACTGTCGGCACAACCCATTGAAATCAATCATTCAAATGAACCTTTATGAGCACAAAAGAAACCTACAAAGATTCCTTTGACGAGCTGCAAAAAATTGTGGCCGAAATGGAAAGCGGTGAAATTGGAGTCGATGAATTGGCCGGAAAAGTGAAACGCGCCTCGGTTTTGATTCAAAAATGCAAAGAAATTCTGAGCAAAACCGAGGTGGACGTTCAGAAAATCTTAGACGGATTGGACCAAGCCTGAGCCTTGCTCAATGCACCCCAAATTCCAACCGAACCGTAATGGAAGCCGTTTTGTAAATGGAACTCGTATTGTAGGTTCCTCCCCAAGAATATTCTTCGTCACCGCTTTGCGAAGTGATCTGGAAAACACCTAAATTGGCATTTTTTAATTCGCCCAAGCTGCCGTTTGCCTTGCTAGCAATTTGCTCTGCCCGAACCCTTCCGTCTTCGGTTGCAGCTGCCACCATTTCAATTTTCAATGCCCCTAAATTGCTGTAATAGTAGGTGGGCGGATTGGAATTAATCTCGATTCCCTGATTGATTAATTCGGTAGCCTCTCTCGAAATTTTGGCGATTAAATCGACATCTCCCGATTTAACATCGACCTCCTGCAACAAGGTGTGATTCAAAAATGTCCTGCTCAACAGATTTCCGTGTTCATCGTACTTGGAACTGTAGTTCTTCTCGATCGATACCGAACTAAACGTTAGGTCCTCCTCCTTAAACCCTTTGTTTACCAAAAAAGCCAACACCGCCGCCCGGTTTTCCTGAAGCACCTTGTACCCCTCTTGAAGGTCTATGTTTTCAACAGAATAAGAACCCGTCCAGTTCCCTAAATCCGATTTAAAATCTTGACTGCCCGAACCCGTTACGTAAATGCGGTCTGCATCCTGATTTCGATGCAGGTATGACCGAGCCAAAATGGCCGAAGCGCCTATTACGGCCAGAAAAATAAAAAGGGTGTTTAGGTGGGCTTTGACTTGTTTGTACATGAATGAAGTTTGATTCTACCAAAGGAAAGGAAATATATGGCAATTTATTGCCCCCAATAAAAAAAGATGGAGTTGTTTTAAATGTTGGGAATTGTTGAAAACTTGGGTTGATTTTAGGAGACAATCTGCCTACCTTTGAAAAAAAAAGCGAAATGGAAATTTCAGGTAAAGTAGTGCAGGACATGCAAGAAATAAATGGCCAAGGAAAAAGCGGGATGTGGAGAAAACAAGAATTTGTGGTTCAACAACCCGGACAATATCCTAAAAATGTATGTATGACCCTTTGGGGCGATAAAATTGACCGATATGCCCTGAAAGAAGGCATGCAAGTTCGGGCTAAAGTAGATGTGGAAAGCCGGGAATACAACAGCAAATGGTACACCGACATTAAAGTATGGGATTTGGCTGTGGACGGCGCTGCCGATGCCGGAGCCCCAATGCCTCCAACAATGGATTCCAGTTCAGCTCCTTTTTCCGGTGGAACTTTACCCGGTGCAGCACCCAGCCCCCCAGCTCCACCCACAAATGCCCCTTTTGAAGACGATTTGCCCTTCTAAGTTAAGGGCATTTCGGTTTCTCCTTTAATCCCAATCGTGTTCTCAACCCCCAACTTCAATCCAGAAGGTTGAGGCTTGAAGATGTACCGATGTGCCATCAAACTTCAATTAAAATGTGCTGCCAATTTCCAAAACCAGGGGCGTTTTGCTTTGCCAGTTTCTCTTAAACCCCAAAAGAAGCAAGGCAATCATCCCCTGAATCCGGGTTATTTCATAAGCCCTTCTGCAACCTTTGATTTTACAGAGAATAAATTTGGGCTTGGGTGTTAATTTTAAAAAAAACCGCCTTTGTTCTGTGTTTGTTGAGCCGCGGGGAGCTTAGCCACGAATGCACGAATGTGTTGTTTTTGAAGTTAGATTGGCGCAAGGAATTTAAGCCGCGGGTAGCTTAGCCACGAATACACGAATGGGATGTTTTTGAGGTTAGATTGGCGCAAGGAAGGTGAGCGGCGGGGAGCTCAGGAGAATGGCACCAAAGAACTACCCACTACCCACTAATAACTACCCACTAATAACTACCCACTAATAACTACCCACTAAAAAGCCCTTCTGAAACCTTTGATTTTACTGAGAATAAATTTGGACTTGGGTGTTAAAACGCGGAAGTCAGGAAACAAGGCAATTACCACAAAAACCTAAGCCCAAAACCCATCTCCCCGCTTTTATTACCTTTGGCCTCAAAATAACTGCACTATGAGTTTATTGGTGATTGGAACCGTGGCGTTCGACGAAGTAGAAACCCCCTTCGCCTCTTCAGGCCGAATTATTGGAGGAGCCGCTACCTATGTATCCTTGGCTGCCTCGTACTTTCTAAAAAGCGGCATCCACCTGGTTTCAGTGGTAGGAGACGATTTCCCTGAAAGCGGAATTGAACACTTCCACCGCCGGGGCATCTCAACCGAAGGACTGCAAATCAAAGCCGGCGAAAAATCGTTCTTTTGGCGAGGTCGTTACCGCGCTGACATGAACTCCCGCGATACCCTAGAAACACAATTAAACGTGCTGGCCGACTTCAACCCGGTATTGCCCGAAAGCGCCAAAGAATGCGACTTCCTAATGCTGGGAAACCTAATGCCCAGCCTGCAGCGCAGCGTACTTCAACAAATGAACCGCCGCCCAAAACTGGTGGTTTTAGATACCATGAACTTCTGGATGGACTCCGCCTGGGACGACCTTATCGACACCCTTACCATGGTCGATGTGTTGACCATCAACGACGAGGAAGCCCGGCAACTTTCTGGGGAATTTAGCCTGGTAAAAGCTGCCCGCAAAATTCTAAGCATGGGCCCCCGCTATTTGGTGATTAAAAAAGGAGAAAACGGTGCCTTGCTGTTCCATCAAAATGAAATTTTCTACGCCCCTGCCCTTCCGCTGGAAGAGGTATTCGACCCAACCGGAGCCGGCGATAGTTTTGCTGGTGGATTTATTGGCTTTTTGGCCTCCCAATCCGAAATCAACTTCGAAACCATGAAGCAAGCCGTCATTTATGGCTCGGCCATCGCCTCGTTCTGCGTCGAAAAGTTTGGGATTGAACGGGTCATTAACCTTGAACCTCAAGAACTCAGCGACCGCATTAGGCAGTTTGTTCGATTGGTGGATTTTAGCATTCAACCGGGAAATTGATTCCAGAAAGCCAATTAAAATTGGTTTTTGCCCCCCAGGGGCCTAGGCGAACTTTTTTCTGCACCCAGGGCTTGCCCTATGTGCTGCTTAATGCCTCCATTTCTTTCACAATGCCGACATGGGAATTCGGTTGAATGCGGACCAATCCAAGTATATTTATACCCATGAAACGCGTTCTACTTTGCCTGGTTTGCCTATTCCATCTTGCAAGCGTTCAAGCACAGCGCGAAACCGAAAGCGATGAGGCCCCCCTGCTTAACGCCACACAAGGAGTTCGGTTTCAAAAAGACTCTTTGTATGCGATAAACATGCGGTTTCGGATGCAAAACCGCTTTTTTTATGAAAGCGAAGACGGGGCAAACCTGAGCCCTTCCACCCTCGGTTTCTTGGTCCGCAGGTTGCGTTTTCGCCTCGACGGATTTCTCTTCGACCCCCGACTGGCATACTACATTCAATTGTCGTTTAGCCGCAATGATTTGGGTTTGACCAACAGCGATGTTGCTGAACCCATCCGCGATGCCATGATTTACTACCATTTTTCACCCAAATTTTACATCGGTTTTGGCCAAAGCAAACTCCCCGGAAACCGGCAACGGGTGGTTTCATCCGGAAACCTGCAATTGCCCGAACGCTCGCCCGTAAACAACCTTTTAACCCTTGACCGCGATGTGGGCGTCTTTTTCTACGCAACCCTGCCTTTGGGCCAGCAGGTAGTTCGCTTTAAAGGAGCCATCAGTTCGGGCGAAGGCCGCAATGCCCTTCCCAGGGACGCCGGACTGGCCTATACCCTCCGCGCCGAATGGCTGCCGCTTGGTAAATTCAAGAACAGCGGAGACTACTCGGAAGGAGCCCTTGAAGAAGAAGACAAACCAAAAGTTTCCATTGCCCTAGGTGGGCACTTTAACCAGTGGGCCATTCGGCAGGCTGGAACCCATGGAATTGAGATGCAAAGTGCTACAGACTTCCAGTCCCTTTTCGCCGATATCGCATTCAAATACAAGGGCTGGTCTCTGATGTCTGAAGCCATTTACAAAACCGGCAACCTTCCTGCCACCGGCATTTTGCCCATCTTGGGCCATGGCATCTTGGTTCAGGCCGGAAAAATGCTGGGCAAAAAAACCGAATTGGTGCTTCGCTGGGCCCAATTTGTTCCCAATCCCGCCGTCGAACTGTCTTATCCCCAACGCAGCCAAAGCGGCTTGGGCTTCAATTGGTACATCAAAGGACATCGCATTAAATCCCAACTCTTTTTCGGCTATGAACAACTTGGAACCCGATGGGATTTAAACCATACTGGCAATCAATGGCTCGGACAATTTCAAGTGGAATTTGGCATTTGACCCTTTCCTTTGCTAAAATTAACAAGAGTTACCCCTAATTTTCACTCTTTTTAGCCTACCTTTCGATAAATTTCGAAGTATGAGACCTTTTTTGCTCCTTCTCGCCTTCTTGGGTTTGGCTTTACACTCAAGCGCTCAAACCCCAACTTGGTCTGACAACGTTGCCTGCATTGTATATCAACGCTGCTATTCTTGCCATTACACCGGCGGACCTACTCCCTTTTCCTTAAAAACCTATTCGGACGCATTTCTGGTACGCAACGCCATGAAATCGGCGGTTCAGGCCCGACGCATGCCACCCTGGCCTGCCGATCCCGCCTACCGCACCCACGCCAAAGAGCGCTACCTTACTCAAGCCGAAATTAATTTAATTGCCGATTGGGTCGATGCCGGAGCGCCCGAAGGAAATCCTGCCAATGCCCCTGTAGCACCGGTAATCAACACCGGCAGCCAAATCGGAACCGTTAGCTGGACTGGGAAAATGGCGAATTATGTAAATCCCTTAAACCAAGAAGATTACCGCTGCTTTGTGGTTCCATTAAACAATGCCCAAGCCGTATATCTCTCGGCCATGGAAGTGATTCCCGGAAACCGAGAAATGGTTCACCATTGTCTGGTATATGCCGACAACACAGGCATTCCAACTCAACTTGACGCCAACGACCCCCTTCCAGGCTACACCAATTTTGGCGGCACCGGCTCTCAAGATTCGAAGTTTTTGGGTGGCTGGGTGCCCGGCGGCGACCCCGTTGTGTATCCCGCAGGAATGGGCATGAAGTTGGAACCCAATTCGGTATTGGTGCTGCAAATGCACTATCCGATTAACACCCAAGGAAAACTGGACAGCACCCGGGTAAACCTGAAATTTGCCAGCGGAACCACCCGCGAGGTGATGAATATGCCTATTCTGAACCACATCACCACCATCAACCAAAACTTGGTGATCCCCGCAAATACGGTACGCAGCTTCACCGCTGAATACTCGATTCCGTACAACACTACCCTTTTGTCGGTGATGCCCCACATGCACCTGATTGGCAAATCCATGAAGATTTATGCGGTGCCCCCCGTTGGCGATACCATTCCCTTGGTAGATGTTCCCAAATGGGATTTTTCCTGGCAAGGAACCTATTCCTTCCGCAAGCCGCTGATTCTGCCCGCCAACTCGCTGCTGAAAGCCGAAGCGGTGTACGACAACACCGTCAACAACCCCAACAACCCCAGCAACCCGCCCCAAACCGTAACGGCCGGCGAAGCCACCACCGACGAAATGCTGATTGCCTATTTCTCCTTTTTGATTCCATCCTTTGCCTCCGACGCCAACATTGTTATCGACACCGATACCATTCCCCCCGGTTTAGGACAATGCCTGGTATTAAGCAATCCCGAGCAGCCCAATCTGCCCAACCTGAATTTGTTCCCCAACCCCACATCAGAACGGGCCATCTTGCAAATCCCTTCTGAATGGGAGACTCCCGAACTGCATTTGACCGATGCCCTTGGCCGGGAATTGCCCCTTTCCTTTATTCGGGTCGAAAATGCCTTGCATTTGAGCACCCTGCCCAGCAGCCCCGGCATGTACACCCTAACCGTTCGGTACCAAAACAGCGTTTGGACCGGCCGACTCAGCATTGCCCCTTAATTCCAAACACCTTAAACCTCTGCAAAAAGGCGGAGAAACCGGTATGGAGAACAGGTTTAAAACGGTGGTAATAACCGGAGCCGCAGGTTTCATTGGCGGAGCCTTGGCTCGACACGCGATACAGGCCGGCTACCGGGTAATTGGAGTTGATGATTTTGAGCGCGGAGCCAACCAACAGGCTTGGAAATCCATCCCCTTTCTGGAATGCGTACACCGCACTGCGTTTGTTGCCCAGCCAGATCTATGGCTAAACCAGGCCGATGCGGTTTTTCATTTGGGCGCCCGAACCGACACCTTTTGCCTAGACACCCAGCTGCTCAAGGCTCTGAACTTGGACTACTCCAAATCGCTTTGGCAAGCAGCCCAACGCCACAACATCCCCTTTATTTACGCATCTTCTGCGGCCGTGTACGGCGAAGGAGAATGGGGCTACAGCGACAACCTAGATGCCATTGGCAACCTGCGCCCGCTGAATCCGTATGGACAAAGCAAACTCGATTTTGACCGCTGGGCAATAGCACAAACCCATTCCCCTGCCTCCTGGTATGGCTACCGCTTTTTCAATGTGTACGGCTACGGCGAACACCACAAAGGCAAAATGGCCTCGGTGGTTTGGCATGGCTACCATCAAATTCAAGAAACGGGGCAAATAAAGCTGTTCCGGTCGTACCGCGAACAGTATTTGGACGGAGAACAGGAACGGGATTTCATTTCGGTAAACGACATTGTGCGGGTGCTGTGGTACAGCTTTCAGCATCCCTTTGCCTCGGGCATCTACAACCTGGGCACGGGGCAGGCGCGCTCCTTTTTGGATTTGGCGCGGGGGCTATTTCAATCCTTGAATCGGGAGCCCAACATTGAGTTTATCGACATGCCCTTGGCGCTGCGCGAGCGGTATCAGTACCACACCCAGGCAGACATGTCGCGGTTTACAAACGCTTCGGCCTACCCCTTTCCCTTTCAGTCGCTGCAACAGGGAATTGCCGGCTATGTGGAGCAATTGCACCGAGACCAGAAAGCCTAATTCGGCGGTATATTTGGTTTTTTGGGCGCCTTTTCCCGCTGTCGCCTGTAGCGGGCTTGCCCTGCCCCAAGGGCCTTGGGCGCTGCGGTGGCTCCCAAGGTCGCCTCCTCGCACCCGGCCCTTTGGGGGCAGGTCGGCGCCCGCTGCCGGCTCCATCGGGGGCGCGGGCGAACTAAAAAAAGCGGCACATGTTCAGGGTTATCAGCACCTTAGTAAAGGCAGCCAATGGGCTGCCTCTACCCATCCCGAACAGGATAAACGGCCAGGATGCGCGGCAGGGATTGACGAAGCTACCCCGCAAGCGCCAAAACGGCAGCCGGCCCCCAACCGGCAGAGCGACCTTGGGAGCTACTGCCGGGTGCGGGCCGGCCCGTTTTCGCGCTGCGGAGTAGCTCGGAAAGCCCGGCTGCCGCACAAAAAATAACATAAATACCACCGGAACTGCCGTATATTTGTTGGGAAATACCTGATTCCCCTAAGCCGAATCCCATGAAAAATTTCCTGTTTTTTCTGCTGATTGCAAGCACATTAACCTTGAAAAACCTGCATTCGCAGGGGGTTACCATTGGCTCGAACAATCCGCCCGATGCCTCGGCGGTGCTCGATTTGCAATCTACTCAAAAGGGTTTGCTGCTGCCGCGGCTTACTACTGTTCAGCGCAACGCCATTCAGCTGCCTTCGCGTGCCCTGGTGATTTACAATACAGACAATGAGTGCATTGAGGGATATTTTCCGGGCGGCTGGAAGGCCCTGCAATGCGACTGCAACAGCGCTCCGCCGAGTCCTGCCTTGATTTCGGGGCCAACCTTGGCTTGCCCTGCCGATACCGGTCTGCTGTTTTCGATAGCCCCGGTAACGGGCGCAACCTCTTACCTGTGGACCATTGGCAGTACCGACACCTTGGTTTCGGGCAGCGGAACCGATTCGGTGTACATCAATTTAAGCGCTCTGACAGGGCAGCGCAGCATTGCAGTAAGCGCCGTAAATTACTGCGGAACTTCGGCTCCGGCCAGCCTAAGCCTCAGCGTTTCAGTGCCCGACAGCACCTTTACCGTACAGCCGGGAACGCCCATCATCAACAATGCGGCGCAATTTAACGCAAACCAAGCCAATGCTATTTATGCCTGGACCTTTGCTTCGGGAAGCCCGGGGAGTTCAACCGCGCAAAACCCTTCGGTAACCTGGACCCAAACCGGAACCTATGCCGTGCAATTGACGGTAACCGATGCAAACGGCTGTCAAAGTCAAAACACCGACTCCGTAACCGTAACCAACTGTTCACCGGCCACATGGACCTTCAGCAACTGCGGTCAAACCGGGCGTACCGGCCCAAGCCAAGCTCAGTGCAATTCCACCTACGGGTCGGGCGTGGTAACGGTATCAAATGGGGTTCAGCTGTGGACGGTACCCGCTACGGGCAACTACAGCATTCAAGCGGCGGGAGCCGAGGGCGGCGACAAGGGCGATTACCTAAACCAATCGGGAAAGGGCGGCATTGTTTCTGGTAGCGTTTCTTTAACTGCCGGAACGGTGTTGGCCATTGTGGTGGGGCAGCGGGGCGGACAGTGTTTGTCGGCAAACAACTCCGGCGGCGGTGGCGGAGGCGGGGGAAGTTATGTGTACAACAACCAAAGCAATGTACTGTATGTGGCTGCCGGCGGGGGCGGGGGCATTGGAGCTGGGAACAGCACCCGCAAGCCGGGCCGGAATGCTTCTACAGCCCAAAGTTCAGGCACCGACCAACAAGACAACAACAACGGCCCAAACAGCTACAGCTATTTTGCCGTTACCGGAAACGGTGGGGGCAGTTATGGACAAGTTACAGGTCAGGGCGATTACGATTCGGGCGGTGGAGCCGGTTGGAATGGGAATGGAATGAACGGAGTGCAATTCCCCGGCACCGAAGGAGGGCGGTCGCGGGCCAACGGATTTTTAGGCGGGAATTACGACAACGGCCGAAATCCGTATGTAGCTGTGGGCGGTTTTGGAGGAGGCGGGGGCGCGGCGGATGGGGGTGGCGGTGGCGGCGGCTACACCGGTGGAAACGGCGGGCGCTGGGCCGGTTTGGCCACCGGGGGCGGGGGCGGAACCTGCTTCGTGGTGGGCAACAACAACCCTTCTAGCTTGGGGAATCAGTCTGGCCACGGGCAGGTGGTTGTTACCCGGACATGCCCTTGATGGGGGGGGGAATCGAGCCAGAAAAAGTTGCAGAAAAATGGGATTGACCTTGGTTTATAGTAGCCAAAGTTTCATATCCATTTCCGTTGCCGGCTCCATAAAAGAAGTGGGCCTTGTCAAAAAAAGAGGTTGTTTAAAAGGCCCACCAAAGGGTTTGCGCCTTTTATTTCCTGGAAATCTTCAATAGAAGATTTCCCTTGTGAACCTAAAAATCTATTCAATTAAAGAAGTTGATTTTTTATCGCCCTTAAACTGAATAAAAGCCAAAAACAAAGAGATAGGTTAATACCGAAGAACAACCAGGCCAGAACCACCCGCCCCTCCTGTGCAAGGAGAACCTTGGCAACCGCCTCCGCCGCCACCTGTATTTGGCTGACCAGCTCCGCCCACCCCATGAGTTATGCAGGTTCCATTCCCGCCACCACCCAAGCCACCTTGAGGCGGAACATTGCAGGCTCCTGCCCAACCCGCACCACCGCCACCATAAAACTGCTGTGAACCGGTTATTCCGAAAGCCAAGCCATCTCCCCCCTTTCCTCCGGCGGGTCCAGAATTCCCCGGTGCTGCTGCACCGCCTCCGCCTCCAGCGGAAGAACTCCCCCCGTTGCCCCCGGCATTTCCTTGGCCTGCTTGGCCTGAACCACCTGCCGTTCCTGGATGCCCACCTCCGCCTCCGGAACCCCCATTTAAGCCGTTGGAACAGCTGCGACCTGCCCCACCGCCCATGGCCACGACGGTTCCAAACTGACTGTTTTGCCCATTGTTGTTTGCGCTGCCTCCGGCCCCAACCGCGATTGAAATGGTATTGCCTGAAACCACCAAAAATTGAGCATGATATAGAACTCCACCGGCGCCACCGCCACCGCCTTCCCAGCCACAGCCTTGACCGTTCCCGCCGCCGCCGCCGCCTGCAACCACCAAAAGTTCAATGGCATTGAGACCTTGAGGGACCTGCCATTGGTGACTGCCAACCGAGGTGAACTGAACTACGGTTCCGGCTGTGGTGCGAAAGGTATCTACAGCCCCATAAACGACGCCTGTGGCGGTTTCTACAAAGGCACGGTAATAATACAAGGTTTGAAAACTCAGGTTTTTCATGGAAACCTGAAAGGCCCCAATTCCTGGACTCACCCCTGCGGTATCGGTTAAAATACTGGGATTGGGAAGCGTACTCCAGCAAATTCCTTGGGTTATAATGGGTTGATTTCCCATTTGAACGAGCGTTGCATGAGCGGTAGCCAAGGTCCCAAAAATTGAGTTTACAGAATCGGTACTGATTTGCGGTAAAACTGGGCAAGGAGAATACCAACCCTCTTGGGGTCCCCGATAAAATTCAAGGCATCGGATGTCGGTGTTAAAGATGGTCAAACCCAGGGCAGGATTTAAAATAGCGTTTCTTTGCACAGAGGTTAAGCGGGGAGGCAAAAAGCCGCGGGTAGAGTCCACCAAATCCAAAATCGCACTGCTGTCAGGCTGTGTATTGCTGGGACTAATGACCACACCTTGTCCGGACAGACCAAAAACCAAAAAGGTAAAAGAAAAAACAAAGCAGCAAATTCTATTTAACATGTTGAAATGTAGGCATATAATTTAAACGATGAACAATCCAATGGTAAATTATCGTTAAGGATTGGGGGGGGGGTGTGATTTGCGTATGTAATGAAAGGGGCTGAAAATGCGCCCAAGCGTCAAACCCTGCATTTTATTTGGCCCAAAAGTTCTATGTAACTGCCAAATTTTCTATTTCAGGCAAGGGCTTTATGCCTCCTCGTCCCTCGGGGCATTTAGCCCTTGCCACAACCTCCGGAGCTTAAAGGTCCGAATGGTTCCCGCTGTTAACTCGGGACGACCAACCGAAAGCCAATGATGTGGTAGCGGCAGGAAGGCTCGCCGTTGCCGCGGTACGCCGAGCGGCAACCCCTGCCGTAGTAGTCCCAGCCGCCCCCACGCAGAACCCGATTCCCCCCCGATGATGGACCTTCGGGGTTGGTTTGGGCACCGCTGGAATAACCTCCATACCAATCGCTGCACCATTCCCAAACATTTCCATGCATGTCGTACAAGCCCCAGGCATTCGGAGCATACGAGCCCACGGGCATGGTTTTTTCAAGGTATGTTCCTGTTGCGCAGGTGGAATAGGGATAATTGCCATTGTAATTCGCCTGACTGCTGCTTAAACAGCTTCCAGTATTGAAGGGACTTGTGATTCCTGCCCGGCAAGCGTATTCCCATTCCGCTTCGGTTGGCAGTCGGCAGCCCATCCATTGAGCAAAGTCGTAAGCATCGTACCAACTCACATTAATTACTGGCCGGTTGCCCCTGCCCCAGCCTTCATCGTCGGGTTTTTGCCGGCCCGTAGCCTCGCAAAATGCGTCGTACTGAGCAAAAGTTACCTCGTGCTTACTCATTTTAAACCCGCTTAAGGTTACCGAATGCTGGGGGCCTTCAACAGACTCCCTATCAGGTTCGTTTAGTGGACTACCCATAGTAAATGTACCAGCAGGGATATACACCCATTCCAACTCAGGAGGGGTAATATTATCTGGGTCAGAACAACACCAATTACCTAATGTTGCAACCCCAAAAAAGGCAAACCAAAAACCATGAATATGTACTTTCATGGTTTCAAAAATAGCATTTTTCCAAATGAGAACTTCCTAAGTAGGGAATATTGTGTGTCCAAACAAAGATTTGGGCGAATTGGGGTCTATGAATAGATATTTGAAAGTGGTTTCAGGTGCAGAGCCGTTTACGCAACTGAATTTAATGGAAGAGTAGGAGAAGGGGGTTTTGAAGAAACGAAGAAAATGGGAAAGTTAGAACAAGGAAAAAGGGGACGCGCTACGAGTTCTTTCCTTGTATTTTTAGCCCCCTCAACCACTAACTTGTGTTACAAAAACGTTACAAAACCCCAAAACAAAAAAGGGCTGCATTGCTGCAACCCTTTGTAGTAAACGTGGGCCCTGTTGGGCTTGAACCAACGACCCTCTGATTATGAGTCAGATGCTCTAACCAACTGAGCTAAGGGCCCTTCCTTGCGGAGGGCAAAGGTATCAAATTTTCGTGGAGAATTTTCCTACTTCTTCCGTATCAAATCGATGTACACCGGAAAGTGGTCGCTGTGGCCGCCCAAATACTTGGGCCCACTAAAGGTGCGGTAGGGCTTTTCGCCCAAATAGCGTTCGTCTTTTTCAATCAACCAGGGCGCATTAAATATGCCGGCATCGCCACCATCCACCACCAAGCCTTTTTCTCTTTTAAACAAGGCCTTATTTACCAGCCACTGGTCCAACATGCCCCAGTGGTCTTGGTACTTTTCGGTGCCCTCGCCTTTTTCCCAGCTCTCGTACATAAAATTCACAAAATCGCTCGATTTCAATTCGGCATCTCGGCGTTTTCCGCGCAAAACATCCACCATGCTTTTGTCGCCTGGCTCATCGTTGAAGTCGCCCGAAATCAATACGTTCGCATTGGGGTTATCGCGAAGCAGGCTGTCGCACATGTTGCGAATCAGCTGGGCCACAAAAATCCGCTTGGGCTCTGAGGTCTGTTGTCCTCCCATTCTCGATGGCCAGTGGTTGTAAAAAACATGAACCGTGTCTTTGTCAAAAACCACCCCTTTTACGTACAATACGTCGCGGGTCTTAAAGCCGGGATCTTCCGGAACCGAAACCCGCCGGTATTGGTGGGAAAGGATTTTGATTTTATCGGGCCTATAAATCAAACACACATCAATGCCACGGCGGTCGGGACTGTTCTGATGAAGTATTTGATAGTTGATGTCTTTCAACGAGGTTTCGGTGATGAGCCGGTGAATGACTCCCCGGTTTTCCACCTCGCAAAATCCAACCATGGCTGGGGCATCCCAGCCGCCCAAGGCAATCAGGGTTTTGGCATGGTTGTTAATTTTGTGCCGAAACCGGCTCTCCGACCAGCCTTTTACCCCTCCCGATACAAATTCTTCGTCGTTGATCAGCGAGTCGTTTTCGGTATCAAACAGGTTTTCTATGTTGTAAAAGGCCAAGCGCAGCGCGTTGGGGGTTTTGCGTTCAAATCGGCTTAAATCGGTTCCTACCTGGGGCCGCTCTGCGCGCTCTTCGTCGGTGTCGGGTACATTTTCTTGGGCCATGCAGGTCCAAACGCTTCCCAATAGGGCAGCAAACAGCAGCAAAATAGGTTTCATAGTTCAAATGTAACAAGCTATGGCCATTCTTTTGCACCAAAACACCAGGCATTGTTACGCAAATTGCCAAATTTAACCTGGGAGCAATCAAATTTCGTGGTTCTGAATTCGTTTTAGGCCCGGGTTTGGCCTGCGCCCCCGATTGAGGCGGCAGGGGCTGCCGACGCTGCCTATAAGGGCCTGCGCCGAGGAGGCGACCTTGGGAGCCACCGCAGGCGCTTGGCCCTTAGGCAGCGGCAAAGCACCTACAGCCGAAAGCGGGAATAGGCGCCCAAAAAATAAAAGGGAGGAATTTGAGAGGAAAGTTTGCCTTATTCAGGCTGAGCTGCGGGAACGGCAGGCGACTCGGGGGCAGGCATAGCCGGCATTTGATTTTCAAGCGTAGTCAATGGCTTGCGCGCCTGAGGAGCGTCTGTTTGAACCTCGTAGCTAAAGAAAAAACCGCTGCTAACACACAAAACCGCCAACAATCCCATCAACTGCCAGGTCCGTTTTTCAATCAATTCGGTTTCTTTGCGTGCCCCAAACAGCTGGTTCGACACCCCGATGTTCGAGGAAATGCCCCCACCTTTGGAGTTTTGAATTAGAATCACCAAAATCAACAGTACGGCTACCAACAATATCACTAAGGTCATTACGATGTCCATGGCTCTGGAGTTAAATTTGAGTTGCTTCTTGCTTTACTTTAGCAATCAGGTCTGCAAAGTAACCGCTTTTTTCAGGATTTTCCAAACTCAATTGGCGGTAAACCGACAAGGCCAACTGCAGTTTTTTTTGTTGTATGTAAATGGATGCCAGGGTTTCAGAAACGCGCATTCCTGTTTTCGTGGAACTTTCAAGGCCTGAGATGCCCTTTGCCGCATCGGCCAAACCCGACACCCGAAGTTGTTCTTTGTTGGGCCGAATGCGCACCTTATCGCGCACAAAAGCATCAATGGACTGCCGGCGAGCTTCTTCTTCTCGGGCTCGAACGATTTGCCCCTGCTCGCACAACATCAACCAATGAAAAAAGGTAAACCCTTTCCCTTCGGACGACTGAAAAACCTCTTCAATGTTGTACTGCATGGCAAACGTTGGTACTAAAGATAGGCAAGGCGTTGAAAAATCAACGCCTTGCCTATTCTAAAAAACGTGTTCAAAATCGGGGCGGTAAATTGCCCCAATGCTTGAAATTAGTTGTCTTCTTTGCGGGCTTTGGCTTTGGCCTTTCCTTTGCCTTCGCAAGAGGCGCCAGCATGGTCTTTGCTGCAGCAGGCTTTGCCTTTTTCGGCGGGAGCTGCCGTGGCCGCTGTTTCGCCTTTTGAAGCAGCCGATTGGCAACCGGCGGCAGAGCCTTTAGAGCAGCAAGCCTTCGCGGGCTTTGAATCAACCGAAGTGGGAACGGTATTGGCTTGTTGAGCCTGAGCAGCCAACCCAAAGGCGGCAGCAAACATTAAACTTAAGATGGTTTTCATATCGTTTCGGGTATTGAACAAATTTATAAACCAAAGGTACAAAAAACCCGTATCTTTGAAAAACAACCAACCGAAAATCCATGCCGAACCCGTCCCTTCGTTTTTGTCTGCAACGAATTTCTTTTTTGTGGTTCGGATTTCTTTTGTTCGCCTTTATAAAGCCGGTTCAGGCCCAATCTTCGAACGATACCCTGCGCATTGAAACGTCGGCCATCTGTGGCATGTGCAAAACCCGCTTGGAGTCAGAGCTGGGCTTTCTTCGCGGACTGAAATCGGCAGCACTAAATTTGGACTCAAAGTTGCTGACCGTTGTTTACAATTCCAAAAAATTAAGCCCCGCTGCCATCCGGTCTAAAATTTCAAGTTTGGGCTACCGGGCCGATTCAGTGGCCGCCAACCCAAAAGCCTTCGAGGCTTTGCCCGCCTGCTGCCAAGCCGAGGGAATGCACCACCCATAACGGGTTCGAAATTCAGCTTCAAAAGAAAACAGAGGAGATTTGATGGCGATAGCCTCTACCTAAAATCAAGGGTATTGTTACCTTTGAAAATGGGAACAATCCCCTTTACCTTTCTTTTTTAGTGCTTATGAGTCTTCGATGTTTCCTTGTTGCTTTTAGCCTGTTGCCTCTATTTACTCAGGCCCAGTTGAGTTTAGAACAAGCCACCCTAGGGCAATGGCGGCAGTTTAGGCCCAAAGATTTAATGAATGTACAATGGAAAGATGCCAGCACCCCAACCTGTTGGGATGCCACAGGCATTCAAAAGCTTGAACCCAACGGAAACCGAAGCGAACTTGTTGGCCTAGAGCAATTAAACCGAATCTTGGGCGACAGCCTGAAAGGGTTCCCCTTTTCGTATTCTTGGGTAAGCCCCGACCTGCTTCAGCTTCAGCAAGGATTGCGGCTGATTCAAATTGACTTGGCCGGGCAGAGGTTGGTGCTAGACTACACCTTGCCTGAGGATGCAGAGAACGTCCACCCACATTCCAGTGGAAAAACAGCTTTCACCCGCGGGCAAAATGTGTGGTTGGCCGAGAAAAACGGCGCGTTGCGGGCCATTACCATGGACGAAAAACCGGGCCTGATAAATGGGTCCGGATACGTACACCGACAAGAATTTGGCATTGCCGACGGCCTGTTTTGGTCGCCCGACGGCTCGGCCCTTGCTTGGTACAGAAAAAACGAAAGCATGGTTACCGAATACCCCTTGGTGGAAAGCAGTCCCCGAATTGCTGCCCAGCGCCCGGTTCGCTACCCCATGGCCGGAATGAAAAGCGAAGAGGTTCAAATTCAAGTGATGCAGCTAAACGAAGGCCGCATACAAACCTTAAACACCCAAGGCCCAAAAGAACAATACCTTACCGCCGTAACTTGGTCGCCCGATTCAAAATCCATGTACGTAGGTTTGTTGAACCGGGGGCAAGACAGCTTAAACCTATGCCGGTATCGGATTTCCGATGGAGCATTGGAGGCGGAATTGTTTCAGGAAACCGACCCACACTGGGTAGAGCCAGAACATGGGCTTAGCTTTATTCCCAACAACCCTCAGCAATTTATTTGGCGCAGCGAACGCGACGGATACGACCACGCTTACCTGTATTCTACCGATGGAAAACTCATTCGCCAACTCAGCACAGGCCCCTTTCCCATTACCGATTTCCACGGTGTTTTTGGGAAGGAAGTTTGGATAACCCGGGCCGAAAACAACGGCTTGGACCGGCAATCCTATGCCATTCACCTAAACTCAGGAAAATACAGGCGGCTAACCGAAGGCGATGGGGTGCACAGCCTTATTCCCAATCCTACAGGCAGCGCATGGATTGATAAATTATCGAATCCCCTGCTGCCCAACCGGATAGATTGGGTAAGCCCCCGAAACCGGCAACGGGTGTTGGATGCCCCCAACCCTTATGTGGAGCAGGGAATCAACCTGCCCAAAGCCGAACAACTTACCCTAACCGCCGCCGACGGTAAAACAGCGGTAAATGCCCGCATCATATATCCTGCCCAATTCGATCCTTCAAAAAAATACCCTGTCCTTATATACGTGTACGGCGGCCCGCATGCCCAAATGATTAGCCGCTCTTGGCTTTGGGGGGCTCGGCTTTGGGATTTTTACATGGCCCAAGAAGGATATTTGGTGTTTACCCTTGACAACCGAGGCTCGGCCCACCGAGGAAAAATCTTTGAAGAGGTGATTCACCGGCAATTGGGAGAGATGGAGGCCGCCGACCAATTGCAAGGCTTGAATTACCTAAAAACTTTGCCCTATGTTGACAAAGCGCGCATTGGCCTGCATGGCTGGAGCTTTGGTGGCTTTATGACCACCAACCTGCTTACCCGAAATCCCGATGATTTTGCGGTGGGAGTGGCCGGAGGTCCCGTCATGGATTGGAGTTTGTACGAAGTGATGTATGGAGAACGGTACATGGACCAACCTCAGGAAAATCCAGAAGGGTATGCCAAAAGCAACCTGCCTGCTCGGGCTAAAAACCTAAAGGCCCCGCTGTTAATTATTCATGGAGACCAAGACGATGTGGTGGTTCCTCAGCATTCTATGCAATTTATAAAAGCCTGTGTTGACAAGTCGGTTCCTGTAGATTTTTTTTTGTACCCAAACCATGCCCACAATGTATCGGGCAAAGACCGAGTGCACCTGATGGACAAAATTACCCGGTATTTAAACCAATACTTAAAACCTTAAAATCAGGGTTGGGCAAGAGGCTGCAGGGCAAGGGCTTCGGGCACCCCCAATTGAAGTCGAATTTTTTGGTAGCCCTGCACATCGGTGGCAGTTAAAAAAGTAGGGGTGTTGTTGCGTTCCCGCAGCACCAACCAAGTCCCTTTTCCTTGAGCCAACACAAATTCGTCCGAGTAGGTTAGGCTATCTAGGGGAGTCAGCAGGGTTTTGTCTGTCAATCCCAGGTTCAGCATTAAGTGATTTCCCCGGTCGTTTTGTTTTAAAGCCGAATGGGATGTTAGGGTTTTAACATTGGCTTTTCCGTCTGATACCGCCCGATTCATTAAACCAAAGGCCGAGCCCAATCCGGCAAAAACCACAAAAAAGATTGGGATTAACGCCACCAAAAGCATGAGCAGCAGCACGGGTGTCATTATTGAATATTTAGGGTTGCCCATGTTGCCGTCCTGTTTTTTCCCGGAAGACTTCTTCCAGGCTTCGAGATTCTTTTTGTATGCCGTTTAAGGTAATGCCCTGTTCAATTGCCCAACGGGAAATAGCCATGGCCATTCCCTTTTCGGTTTCGCTCAGCAGGTGCCAGCGTTTGCCGTCTAAGGCCTGAACCCGTTGAATGCCAGGAATGCCTTGCAGCTGCTCTTGCTTTAAATCTTCTTCAAACTCGGCCAACCATACAATGCCCCCTTTTGACCTTGAGCCAAGTGCATCGATGGGCGCATCTTCCACCAAGCGTCCTTGGTCTAAAATAAGAACGCGTTGGCAAACGGCTTGTACTTCCTGCAAAATGTGAGAGGAGAGCAAAACGGTTTTTTTTCCGGCAAGGCCTCGGATTAAATGACGGATTTCGACCAATTGATTGGGGTCAAAGCCGCTGGTGGGTTCATCAAGAATAACGACCTCGGGGTCGTGAATCAAGGCGGCAGCCAGCCCAACGCGTTGCTTGTACCCTTTTGAAAGGGCCCCTGTGCGCTTGTGTTGTTCCCTTCCCAAGCCGGTAACCTCTATCATTTCTGAAACCCGATTTGAAAGCTTAGCGCCCGAAAGCCCATGCAGGCGGCCAATAAACCGAAGAAACTCCTTCACATACATGTCTGGGTACAGGGGGTTTGATTCGGGCAAATAACCCACCCTGCGCTTAACCTCTAATGGTTGGGTTTGGATATTAAATCCGGCCACCGATGTCAAACCGGAATCGGCCGGTATAAAGCCCGTCAAAATTTTCATCATGGTGCTCTTTCCGGCGCCGTTCGGCCCTAAAAATCCTACGATTTCGCCTTTTTGAATAGAGAAACTCACTTGGTCAAGGGCCTTTTGACTGCCGTAGGTTTTGGTGATGGACTGAACTTGGATAGACATGCAGAAACAATTCAAACAAAGGAACAAAAAGAAGACGAGGGACCGTTCAAAGCTGGGCGGAAAAATCAGGAAATAGAAAAACCTAGGGCATTCCGCACCCGTTGCAGGGTTTCCTGCAAAATGGGGCGGGTACGTTCAGCCCCTTTTGCTAAAATGCGTTCCAGCTCAGCTGGGTCCGACATCAATTCAGCGTAAATGCCTCGGGCCCGATAAAACCGCTGCAAAAGCGCAGCAAGCAAGTCCGATTTGGCATGCCCATATCCATAGCCACCGGCTTGCAGCTTGTTCCGCATTTCTAGGGCTTGTTCGGGACTGCCAACGCATTTAAACAGTTGGTAAACAATGCAGGCATCGGCGTCTTTGGGTTCTTCCAACGGAGTTGAATCGGTCAGAATGCCCATAACCACCTTTTTAAGTTCTTTTTCAGGAAGAAAGATGTCAATAAAATTCCCATAGCTTTTGCTCATTTTTTGGCCATCGGTACCGGGAATCAACATGGTTTCTTCGGCCACTTTCGCCTCGGGAACCACCAGAATATCGCCATACCTATGGTTGAGGCTGTGGGCAATGTCTCGAGTCATTTCAAGGTGCTGAAGTTGGTCTTTACCTACGGGCACCAAATGGGCATCGTAGCCTAAAATATCGGCAGCCATGAGAACGGGATACGTAAAAAGCCCAGCGTTAACGTCGCTCAGGCGGTTGGACTTGTCTTTAAAGGAATGGGCATTGGCCAGCATCGGAAAAGGGGTGAAGCAATTCAGGTACCAGGTCAGCTCGGTAACCTCGGGCAAATCGGACTGGCAATACAATCGGTTTTTTTCGACGTCAAACCCACAGGCAATCCAAGTGGCGGCAACCTGCCTGACCTTGTGCCGTCGATCTTGCCCGTCTTTTACTGTGGTCAAGGCATGCAAATCGGCAATAAAAGCAAAAGCCTCCATTCCAGGAGCCTGGCTCAACTCAACCATAGGTTCAATAGCACCTAAAATATTCCCCAAATGGGGTTGATTCGTACTTTGTATGCCGGTAAGTAAGCGCTGCATATCGATTTGTTTGGCTCAAAATTACCAATTCCCGCCTACCTTTGAGGCAAAGTAGCTCTACATGATCGAAATTGATGGCAAAGTTGTATCGCTGGATGTATTAGACCAATACTTTGCCTGCGATTTAAGCAAGTGCAAGGGGGCTTGCTGTGTACAAGGCGATGCCGGGGCTCCGGTGGCCGAAACAGAAAAAGAAATATTGGCCCAAATTTGGCCGAAAGTAAAACCCTTTTTGCCGGAAGATGGAGTAAAAGCAATTGAAGAACAGGGCTTTTGGCAGCCTGACCCAGAAGATGGAGAAGCCGTTACCCCGCTGGTAGAAGGCAAGCATTGTGCTTATACCGTCTTTGAAAAGGGAGTCGCTTGGTGTGGAATTGAAAAAGCTTGGAAAACCGGAGAAATCGCATTCCAAAAGCCCTTAAGCTGCCATTTGTATCCGATTCGAATTCAGCAATACCCGCAATTTGAAGCGGTGAACTACGAGCGCTGGACAATTTGCAGCCCTGCCTGCGCATGCGGGGCCAAAAACAAAGTGGCCGTTTATGCCTTTTGCCGATCGGCCTTGGTTCGGGCTTATGGAGAAGCGTGGTACGAAAAATTGAAATTGGCCGCCGAATGGCACCAAAAAAATTCAAAATAATATTAAATGTCTAATTAGGCAGGCGGGGCATTCCCTTTGCCAACAGCCCAACCACCAAGCTCAAGGCCAAAGGGCATTTTATTTGCCCTTTCGGTTTGGGCAATGTTAAGAAAAGAAAGGGCTCCCTTTTTCTCTTACCAAAAAAAATCCGAACTTCAAAACTTCTGTATCCCTTTTTTGGCCAAGGATTTCACAATTCGTTGTTGATTTCAATTGCATTCCTTTGATGCAAAGGACTGCCGCCAATGTTAAGAATTCAAGGACCAAAAACAGCCAAAAAAATTGTTAATAACATTGGTAAAATGTGAATAATTGGAGGGTCGTTTTTGTTGGTAAGCCAGGTTTTTTAATGAAAATTTGTAGTGGTCATAAACTGAAGCAGAAAGGAGCTACTGGGAGAGGGCAAAAAATTCAGGCTAAGGCCCTTAACTTTTTTAAACTACATTTTTCATGTCAGAATTGAGTGTTATTCCTACAAAGACAGTTACAGCGATTGAAGAGGCGTTAAAAACAAATTTGGTTATTGATGAACCCATTTTGGAGGACAATCCAGACCGCTTTGTTTTGTTTCCGATTGAACACAACGACATTTGGCAATTGTATAAAAAGCAGCAGTCTTTATTTTGGCGTGCGGAAGAGGTGGATTTGGCTCAAGACAAAAGCGACTGGAGCAAGATGTCGGAGGACGAAAAGCACTTTTTGAAATATGTTTTGGCCTTTTTCGCCGCCTCAGACGGCATCGTAAATGAAAACCTAGCCGAAAATTTCGTGCGGGAAGTGCAATACACCGAAGCCAAAATGTTTTATGGCTTCCAAATTATGATGGAGAACATCCACTCTGAAATGTATTCGCTGTTGATCGATACCTATGTTACCGACCCCACCGAAAAGAAATCCCTGTTTCGGGCCATTGAAACCATGCCCTGCATCCAAAAGAAAGCCGAATGGGCCTTGCGCTGGATCGAATCGCCCAAATTCTCCGAACGCCTCATCGCCTTTGCCGCCGTGGAAGGCATTTTCTTCTCGGGCAGCTTCTGCGCTATTTTTTGGCTCAAACAAAAAGGGCTGATGCCCGGGTTAGCCACCAGCAACGAATTCATTAGCCGCGATGAAGGTCTGCACTGCGAGTTCGCCTGCCACCTGTACACAAAACACATCGTGAATAAACTGCCCCAAGAACGCATCCAAGAAATTATCGCCGATGCCGTTGAAATCGAAAAGGAGTTCATCACCGAAAGCCTTCCCGTTCGACTCATTGGCATGAACGCCGATTTGATGAAACAATACATCGAATTCGTGGCCGACCACTGGCTCTCGGCTCTAGGTTGCACCAAATTGTACAATTCCACCAACCCCTTTAGCTTCATGGATTTTATCTCCCTACAAGGGAAAACCAATTTCTTTGAAAAACGCGTCAGCGAATACAAAAAAGCCGACGTTTCCTCTGGATTTAGCCTAGACGAAGACTTTTAAAGCCTAAAAACCAGAATTTACCCCTTTTTCAACCGCATTATTCAGCATTGCCCGTATGGAAGACATGAAAGAAATGTTCGTGATTAAACGCGACGGCCGTCGCGAAAGCGTCAAGTTCGATAAAATTACCGCCCGCATCATCAAGTTGATTTATGGATTAAACCCCATCTACGTTGACCCGATTAAGGTGGCCATGAAGGTCATCAACGGCATGTACACCAGCATTACAACCTCCGACCTAGACAACCTAGCCGCTCAAGAAGCCGCGGCCATGTCGGTGGTTCACCCCGACTACGCTTTGCTGGCAAGCCGCATCGCCGTTTCAAACCTGCACAAGGATACCGAAAAAAGCTTTTCTAAAAGCATCGATGCCCTATATCAATACGTGGACCCCATGACCGGGCAGCCCGCGTCCTTGATTGCCCAAGACGTCTGGGAAATTATCCAGAAAAATGCCGAACTGCTCGACTCTACGCTGATCTACGACCGAGACTACCATTTCGATTATTTTGGCTTCAAAACCCTGGAAAAATCCTACCTGCTCCGCCTTAAAGGAAAAGTAGCCGAACGCCCACAACACATGTACATGCGCGTGGCCATCGGCATCCACAAAGAAGACCTGCAAGCCGCCATCGAAACCTACCATTTGCTGAGCGAAGGCTGGTTTACCCACGCCACCCCTACCCTCTTCAATTCCGGCACGCCCAAAGCCCAAATGTCCAGCTGCTTTTTGCTTCAAATGAAAGACGACAGCATCGATGGCATTTACGATACCCTTAAACAAACCGCAAAAATCTCCCAATCGGCCGGAGGAATAGGCCTGGCTATTCATAAAATTCGCGCCAAAGGCTCCT
Organism: uncultured Flavobacteriales bacterium; assembly: GCA_903837495.1. Classification (GTDB taxonomy): domain Bacteria; phylum Bacteroidota; class Bacteroidia; order CAIKAF01; family CAIKAF01; genus CAIKAF01. The sequence continues at coordinate 34,061 of CAILUT010000034.1, forward strand.
ACATCAAAGGCACCAACGGCACCTCAAACGGCATTGTGCCTATGCTGCGCGTGTTCAACGACACCGCCCGTTATGTGGACCAAGGCGGTGGCAAACGCAAAGGCTCCTTTGCCGTTTACATCGAACCCTGGCACGACGACATCATGGATTTCTTGGAACTGAAAAAAAATACCGGGCAAGAAGAACTGCGCACCCGTGATTTGTTCCTCGCTTTATGGATTCCCGACCTGTTTATGAAACAGGTGAAAGACGATGGAGATTGGTACCTGTTCTGTCCACACGAATCGCCCGGACTCAATGAATCCCACAGCAAGGAATTTGAAAAACTGTACAACAACTATGTTGCCGCCGGAAAATACCGCCGGAAAATCAAGGCCCGTACCCTGTGGACACGCATCATCGAATCGCAAGTCGAAACAGGTACCCCTTACATGCTGTTTAAAGACGCTGCCAACAGCAAAAGCAACCAACAAAACCTGGGAACCATTCAGTCCTCAAACCTCTGCACCGAAATCATTGAATACACGGCCCCCGACGAGGTTGCCGTATGCAACCTGGCTTCCGTCGCCCTTCCTAAATTCGTAAAAGAAGACAAAACCTTCGACCACGAACGCCTGTTCCAAATTACCTACACGGCAACCCGTAACCTGAACCGCATCATCGACCGGAATTACTACCCCATCAAGGAAGCCCGAAACTCAAACATGCGGCACCGCCCCATCGGTCTCGGTGTTCAAGGACTCGCCGATACCTTCGTGATGATGCGCATCGCCTTCGACTCAGACGAAGCTAAAAAACTCAACAAAGAGATTTTTGAAACCATCTACTACGCCGCCCTGACTTGCTCTAAAGACCTAGCCAAAACCGAAGGCCATTACGAATCCTTCCCCGGATCACCCGCCAGCCAAGGTGTTTTGCAATACGATATGTGGAAGGTACAACCCAGCAACCGTTGGGAATGGGACCTCCTGAAAGATGAAATTAAGCAGTATGGCCTGCGAAACTCCCTTCTTTTAGCTCCCATGCCCACCGCTTCAACAGCACAAATTCTTGGCAACAACGAGTGCTTCGAACCCTTTACCAGCAATATGTACATGCGGCGGGTGCTCTCGGGCGAATTCCCCATCGTCAACAAACACCTTCTCAGAGACCTCGTGCAACTCGGCCTCTGGAGCAACGACATGAAAAACAAAATCATGATCCACAACGGCTCCATTCAAAACATCGACGAAATCCCCGATAACATCAAGGACATCTATAAAACGGTTTGGGAAATCAAACAAAAAGATTTAATCGATATGGCCGCCGACCGAGGCGCGTTTATCGACCAAAGCCAATCCCTGAACATCTTCATGGAAAGCCCAACCTATGCCAAAATGACCTCCCTGCACTTTTACGCCTGGGAAAAAGGACTCAAAACCGGCATGTACTACCTGCGCTCAAAAGCCGGAGCCGACGCCGTGCAATTCACCGTCGATAAATCCTCGGCCGCCGTCCCCAGCATTCAAGCAGAACAAGCCGAAACCCATACCATTTCCGAAGAAATAAACCCCGAGGTAATCAGCCAACTCTCTTGCTCCCTCGACAACCCCGAAGGCTGCGAAGCCTGCGGCTCCTAATGCATTTTCGGTCAAACCAACAACAGCAAACATCCAGACGCATTCCTTTGCACAAATCCCCTTGGAATGATTTTTGTAGCTTTGCAAAGCATGCACACGTCTTTACTTGTCTTCCTGTTCTTTTTCCCAACACTGGGCATCCTTGCCCAGCTCGACAGCACACCCGTCCTTAAGGGTGCCGACTTGCAGTATTCTGGAAACCTAGAATCCCAAATATGGGCATTCAAAGAAACCCAACGAAATCAATTCTACAAAGGGTACAGCGTACAAATTCTAAGTGCCAGCGGCCCTACTGCCCTGCAAGATCTCTCCGTTCTAAAACAAACCTTTTTACAAAAATACCCCAAAGTACCCCTAAATGAAATCTGGGAAGCCCCCAACTGGAAACTCCGGGTAGGCGAATTTCGAAGCCGGTTCAATGCCGCCGTTTACCGGCAATATCTGTTGGGCGAATTCCCCAGAGCCTATGTGGTAGAAGGCGAATTGCGCAAGCGTTCAAAACGATGAGCCAACCCAAAAACATTGCTCTTTATTTTGGCACCTTTAACCCCGTTCACATTGGCCATATGGCTATGGCGAACTTCCTGGTGAACGAGGCCCCAGTTCATGCCCTTTGGTTTGTCGTTACCCCGCAAAATCCCCTCAAACCCGCTACCGGTTTGCTGCCCGATTACCAACGGTTGGAACTTCTGAAACGAGCCGTAGGCGACGACCTTCGATTTCGGGTCTCGGACGTTGAATTTAAACTCCCCAAACCCAATTACACCGCCTATACCCTCCTCAAACTCTCCGAAACCTATCCCCAATACCGTTTTTGGCTGGTCATGGGTGCCGATAACCTTCAGAACTTCCATAAATGGAAAAATACCGAGTACATCCTAAACAACCACCGCATTCTCATGCTGCCACGCCCCGGATTCAACGGCGGAGATTGGATTAAACACCCTGCAGTTACTACGCTAAACGCCCCACAAATCGAAGTCTCCGCCACCTTCATCCGGCAATCCATCGCTCAAGGAAAAGACGTTCGACATTTTATGCCAGAACCCGCCTTTAAATACCTCGACGAAATGAATTTCTTTCGCTAGCCCAGAACTCGATTTTCTGTCTTATCTTTGAATAAATATAATCCGACTTTCGCATGAAACGCATCCTCGGTTACTTAAGCCTAATTGCCGGCTTTATCTTATTCTTCTCTTGCGACAACGGGGCAGGCGATTGCCAAAAAAATTGGTACGTAAGCCTACGAAACCCCTCAGCCATCGTTGAAATTGATACCCTGAACGACGAACTTTCCATGCAAATGGAAAACCCCTCGGGTGTGGACGCAGAAACCTATCAGCGCACCGTCAGCGGCGACTTCAATTTCCGCATCGATTTCCGAAACTTCGCCCGGCCAAACCTAACCGACGAAATTTCCTACGCAGCCCTAGTTCTCTACGACCCCACCGTTCCCGACACCATCGTCGATACCTCTATCGTCATGGCCGGAATCATGAACGGCAAACTCTTCGCCGTTGCTACTGTATCCGATACCGTGTACAAAAACACCAACGGCAACAAAGGCATATTTAACGTGCGCCGCACCGGAAACTTGATTACCGTAAAATCCATCAGCGGCTTCGATACCGCCGTCATCGAACGCGTTTACAAAGCCCAGCCCAGCCGCATCGGCTTCCGCATCGGTACCCTCGACTCCTCCAGCTCTGCCAGCGGCATGCTCGGCATTAAAATCACCAACTTCGAAGTCATCACCGGCGCCAATCAAGGCCTAAATCCCATCGTCTCCGACGACTTCAAATGCAACTCGCTCGGCAAAAAAGACTAACTTTTTGGCTTTAATTTAAATTCAAGCCCTGAAGTTTCAACTTTGGGGCTTTTTTTATGGGCGGCAGCCGGGCTTTCCGGGCTAGTCCGCACCTTAAGGCGGGGCAGTGCAGGCCCCAAAGTAGCTCCTAAAGTCGCTCTTTGGGGCGCTTTCTGCCAACCGCCTTAAGTTTTGCGGGCTAGCCTCGTCAATCCCTGCCGCAAGCCAACACAAGTAAAATACCAACTCGAATTCAGTGCGGATTCTACCCACTCACCCCTCCAAAAAAAAGGACCGCAACGTTCGTTGCGGCCCTTAAGCTTGGCGGAGAGGGGATTACGCTGCGCGCGTTCCCTAAAGGGGGGGGCAACAAGCTCAAGGGCAGCGCTCCGCGCTCCCTTTTTTTGGGGCCTTGCTTACCGATGCACGCATCGGACGCCGGCCCAAAAAAAAGGACCGCAACCTTCGTTGCGGCCCTTAAGCTTGGCGGAGAGGGGGGGATTCGAACCCCCGGTACCCTTTTGGGATACACACGCTTTCCAGGCGTGCACCTTCAGCCACTCGGTCACCTCTCCAAAAAAATTCTTTAGGCAATATTCCCCAAAGCGGGACGCGAAAATACAAAAAAAGGCGTAGGCCAGACTATTCCGAGTATTCTCCCGATAGATTCCTTTGCATAATTCGCTGAACCCCTTCCAAATCTGCAGCTTGGCCCAAGGCGTGCATGCACTTAACCATGGCCGCTTCAAAACTTAAATCCCGGCCATTAAAAACGCCCAAATCCTGCATGGCCTTGCCTGTTTTGTATTTTCCAGGCAGCAAACTGCCATGCCAACACTGGCTAATTTGCATTACAAAAACCCCCGCCTGCAACCAGCGTCGAATTTGCTCCATCAAACCCACATCAAAAGGAGCATTGCCAAAACCGAAGGTTTCAAGCACCACGGCACGCACCTGTTGATTCAAACCCCAATGCTCAAAAATAGAGGCCGGTATTCCAGGAAATAAACGCAAGGGCAATACCGCCGCATCCATGTCGGGAAAAAACTGCAGTTCCTCCATTTTAGGCCGCCAAAGGGCTGCCAAATTAAATTGAATGTCCACTCCTGCCTCAGCCAACACCGGGTAATTGGGCGACACGTAAGCATGAAAATGCTCGGTGCTGTACTTCCGAATTCGGTTGCCCCGAAACAATTTGTATTCAAAATAAACGGCCACCTCCTGCAACATGGGCGCTCCATCGTGCTGCGTCGCAGCTACTTCAATGGCCGACAATACATTCTCCTTTCCGTCGGTGCGAATTTTTCCTATGGGAAGTTGACTGCCCGTCAATACCACAGGTTTACGCAGCCCCTGAAGCATAAAACTTAGGGCCGAGGCCGTGTAAGCCATGGTGTCGGTACCGTGCAACACCACAAAGCCATCTACCGATTCATGGTGCGTATAAATATGCCGGCCCATGGCAGCCCAATCTGCAGGCCGCATGTCTGAACTGTCTTTGGGCTCCCCCACCGAAACCACTTCTATATCCACATCCAATCGGCCCAATTCTGGAATGTGCTGGTGTAAATGCTCAAAATTAATGGGGTGCAAGCCGCCTTCCAAAGGCAATTCTACACTGCCAATGGTGCCACCTGTGTACATCAAATGGATTAAAGGGCGCTTGGTTAACATGGATTTAGTTTGTTTTAAGAGAAAAACGGCCGCGTTCTTGAAGCAAAGTTCTGAATTTTCTTCTGCGCATTCCGAAATGTCATGCAGATAATTTCGGATACACCTTTAATGCATTTTCGAAGGTGGTTTCAATTACTTCTTGCGGATGACAAGAACACGCCTGAGCAACAACCTGAACCACCTCCGATAACCAAGCTGGCTCATTGCGTTTTCCCCGGTGGGGAACTGGCGGCAAATAAGGACTGTCGGTTTCCAATACCACCCTGCTTAAGCCAACCTTTGAAAGAACTTCCCTTAACTCGGTTTGTTTGTACGTAACCACGCCCCCAATACCAATGTACATATCCAAATCAAACACCTGTACCGCTTCAGCATAATTCCCACCAAAGCAATGAAAAACCCCGCCCAAATCCGGCCGAAATTCCCGCAAGGCAGCCACCGTTTCGGCATGGGCGTTTCGGGTGTGCAAACATACCGGCAAACCCATTTTTTGGGCCTTTTGAAACTGAACTTGCAAGGCCTGCAATTGCAGCTCTAAGGTGGTTTTATCCCAATATAAATCCAGCCCAATCTCCCCTACCGCAAGCCAATCTGCTTCGGATTCATGCTTCCACAATTCGGCAATTTGTTCTTCCCAATTCACTTGAACTGAACAGGGGTGCAAACCCAACATTCCAAAACACCAATCCGATTGGTCCTGAAGCAAACGAAGAATGGGCGCCAAGGTGTCTTCATCTACATTTGGTAAAATGCATGCCACAACGCCTTGAGCCTCAGCTCGGGAACGCATCCCTTCCCAATCCGCATCAAACCGTTTGTCGTTCAAATGGGCATGCGTGTCAATGATTCCCAGCTTCATAGGGGCAAACCTACACAGAAATCAGGAAGCAAGAACCTGCCTCCATTTGATTTCGTAAAAAGTCCTAAAAAACAATCCTGTTGTGTATATTTGTATCCTGCTTTAAAAATTCACCGGCCTATAGAACACGTATATCCCACCAACCAGTTGTTTTTAATGCCCTTTGGGGTTTTGTTTGACGTTTAGGATATTTTTGCCGGATGATTACCCATTTACAAGGTTCTATTGTAGAAATAACTCCGACCCATGCCGTGGTTGAATGCCAAGGTGTCGGTTATCAGGTTTTTATTTCCCTCCAAACCTACGATTTAATTCAGTCGTGGAAGCAAGGAAAACTCCTAGTGCACCAAATCATTCGAGAAGACGCCCATCAACTCTATGGTTTTGCCGAAGAAAGCGAACGCGAGATGTTTCGACTTTTGATTGGAGTTTCGGGGGTAGGTGCAGCCACCGCCCGCATGATTTTGTCTGCAAGTTCTGTGGCAGACCTACAACATACCATTTTGCGCGAAGATGTCGCCTCTTTAAAGCGCATCAAAGGAATTGGCGCCCGTTCAGCAGAACGAATCATTGTGGATTTGAAAGACAAAGTAGGCAAAGTTGTGCCTTCAGATTTTAGTGGAACAGCTGCTCAGATTGATGCTCCTGTTCGGCAAGAAGCCACACTGGCCCTGCTAGCGCTCGGATTTACCCGAGCCACCATTGAAAAAGCCCTAGATCGTGTTTCCAAAGAATCGCCCGGAAACGAACCGGTCGAAACCTGGATTCGCAAAGCACTTAACTTTTTGTAACGTTCCGGTGCAAAGCCTCTCAAAACATAGGTCAATCCCGTTCTACCATTTGTTGCAATGGCTTATGCTCTTGCTGCTGCTGGGCTCACAGGCGGCAACGGCTCAGGTCGATACCAACAACCACCACCTTATGGGCGGAGAAGGACAGGTTGAAGAAGAAACCGTTTATGACCCCGACCTACAGCAATACATCGTTATTCGAAGGGCCGGCGGTGCCGAACTCTCCCGACAGTATTTGTCCGAAAAAGAATACCGGACTCGGCAATCCGCCCGAGAAATCATGGATTACTGGAAAAAGAAGGAAAAAGAAAAATCCGGCGGAAAAGAATCCAATTCCCTAATCCCTAAAATTAACCTGGCAAACATCCCAGCAGGCCTAGGTAAAATCGACATTCGAGCCAATGGATCGGCCGAACTGATTATGGGTATTCGAGTAAATTCCAATCAAAACCCCAGCATACCCCTAGCACAACGCACCATCACTACTTTCCAATTCGACCAGAACATTCAGGTGAACGTATCCGGGTCCATCGGCGATAAAATTAAATTGGGAACGAATTTTAACACCGAAGCCGTTTTTGCCTTTGAAAATCAGCTGGACCTAAAATACGAGGGGGGCGAAGACGATATTTTGCAGTTGCTTGAATTCGGCAACGTCAACATGGGCCTAACAGGCCAACTTATTCAAGGCTCATCTTCCTTATTTGGGGTAAAAAATAAGCTGAAGTTTGGACGCTGGGAAATTACCAGCGTGTTCAGCCAGCAGCAAGGGCAACGACAAAACATCACCGTACAAGGCGGAGCCCAAATCACCGAATTTGATTTGCCGGCATCCAAATACGAAGCCAATCGACATTACTTTTTAGGAGATTATTTTAAAAACAACTACGACCAAGCAAACCAAACACTGCCCTACATTACCTCGCCGGTCAACATTACCCGGATAGAAGTATGGGTAACCAACCGAATCAATGCCACCGAAAACATCCGAAACATCGTGGCCATTCTTCCCCTAGGCGAAACCCTGCCAAACCCCTCCGCTTACCCTTCAAATGGAGTCAATAATTTCGATCCGGCAGGACTTGCCCCTCAAGTGCGCGACATTACCTCCCAATATTTGTTCAATCAACTCAACAATGGAACCCAAATTGAAAAATTAACCAACGCCCGCTTGTTGGGCCCAAACGAATACACCTTTAATCCGCTGTTGGGGTACATTTCGTTAAATCAGTCCCTAAATGCCGACGAAGTGCTGGCCGTGTCTTTTGAATTTACCGCAGGAAGCCAAACCTATAAGGTGGGCGAATTCTCGCAAGACTTGTCCAGCCCCTCGGCATTGGTCGTTAAATTGCTGAAATCCTCAAACCTAGACATCAACGAGGCCAACTGGCCCTGGATGATGAAAAACATCTATTCCATTGGCGGTTACAACATTGGACAACAAGATTTTACCCTAAATATTCTATATCAAGACACCGAAACCGGAGTAAAAGTCAATTACTTTCCCAATGCACCCGGCGTCAGCGGAACACCCCTGCTTCAATTGTTCAATTTAGACCGATTAAACCCCCAAGGGGACCAACAAAAAGACGGATTTTTTGATTTTCTGGAAGGAAAAACCATCGTAGCCCAAAACGGACGGATTATTTTTCCCGTGGCCGAACCCTTTTCTGCACGCTATTTAAGTCAAATCTTTGCCAAGGCCAACCAATCCAACCCTGGCCTAGACATTCAGGCCATGACCGAACGCTATGCCTTTGACCAACTCTACGAGAACATTCAAGAACTGGCCGAATTAAACCAAGAAAAAAACCGCTTTTACCTGGGGGGCAGCTACAAAGGCGCCAGCGGTTCCGAAATCAGCCTAAACGCCTTTAACGTACCTCAAGGTTCGGTAACCGTTACGGCCGGAGGCCAAACCCTGCTCGAAAATACCCACTATACCGTAGATTATGCCATCGGGCGGGTTCGAATCATCGACGACGGAATTTTAAGCTCCGGATTGCCCATCAACATCTCGATGGAAAACAACGCCACCTTTAACATCCAGCAAAAACGCCTGATGGGAACCCATGTGGACTATAAACTCAGCAAAAACCTGGTGGCCGGAGCCACCATCATGAACCTGAGCGAATTGCCACTCACTCAAAAAATTGACATTGGAAATGAGCCGGTCAACAACACCATTTGGGGGCTTGATTTGAATTTTACCCGAGAACTCCCTTTTATTACCCGCTTGATCGACAAAATACCCGGCATCGACACCAAAGCCCCTTCCCTGCTCACCTTTAATGGAGAATTCGCCCACCTAATCCCAGGCTTCAATGGAGTTATCGATGCCAACGGCGAAAATGGTGTGTCTTACATTGACGACTTTGAAGCCGCCGAAACCGCCATCGAAATCAAAAGCCCCATCCAATGGAAATTGGGCTCGGTCCCTCAAACCAATCCTGCATTCCCCAATGGCGATTTCTTTGATGATTTGCGCTATGGATTCAATCGGGCCAAACTCACTTGGTTCACTTTAGACCCCCTCTTTTTTAGGCAAAATACCCAAACCCCTGCCAACGTTTCAAACGACCCCCTTATGCGGGCCAACAATTACCTGCGCGAAGTACGCCCCATGGAAGTCTTCCCAGGATTCCAACCCAACTATACCCAACAGCAAATTAACCAACAGATCTTTGATATTCAATTCTATCCCTCCGAACGCGGCCCCTACAATTTCGACATCAACAATTTTGACGAAAACATAAGCGACCGGGTAGGCCTTAAAAACCCTAAAAGCAACTTCGGCCTGCTGATGCGGCGCATGGAAACCACCAACTGGGATGCCGCCAACATTGCCTATATTGAATTTTGGTTGATGGACCCCTATCAGGCCAACGACCTAAACCAACTAAAAGAATGGGATGTAGGAATACCAGGAGCCACCAACAAAAACCTGCTTCCCGGCGGCGGCGGCGACCTTTTGCTCCAAGTAGGAAACCTGAACGAAGATTTTTTACGCGATGGACGCATGAGCTATGAAAACGGACTCCCAACCCCAGAAGAAAACCGGCCCACCATTGAAACCGCTTGGGGCAAAGTCCCTTTGCTGCAACCCATCAATCAAAACTTTGACAACCTACCCGCCAACCGCGACCTACAAGATGTAGGCTACGACGGATTAAACGACAAAGAAGAAAGCAGCTTCTTTCAGGCCTTCATGAACGACGTTGAACTGAAATTTGCCGGCAACCCCGCTGCCCTCCAAGACCTACGCGAAGACCCCTCGGGCGACAACTTTAGGCATTACGCCGGTGCCTCCTACGACAACAGCACCAACATTCCCGGCGAAAACTACATCCACAACCGCTACAAGCACTTTCTTGGCCCCGACGGCAACAGCCCCGCCGAAAACAACACCGAAGCCTATGGCGTACTGCCCAACAGCGAAGACATCAACGTCAATTATACCCTTGACCAACCCGAAAGCTATTACCAATACCGCATCAGCATGCGGCAAAACGACCTAGACGACATTGGCGAAAATTTCATTACCGATATCCTTGAAACAACCGTCTCCGTTCCCGGACCCTCCGGCGGAACCATCAACAAACCCGTAAAATGGATTCAATTTCGAATCCCCATTTATTCCGAACAACGCGAACGCTTTGGCAACATCTCCGATTTCCGCTCCATCCGATTTATGCGCATGGCCCTGAAAGAATTTGACGACGATGTGTTTCTGCGCATGGCCACCATGCAGCTGGTTCGCTCCGATTGGCGCGTGTATCAGGGCCTTATTGCCGATGTGGCCGACATCTGGCAAGAAGGCGCCGACTTCAATTCAACCACGGTCAACATCGAAGAAAATACCCAAAAAACGCCTTTCCCCTACGTATTGCCCCCCGGAATTACCCGCGAAATTGACCCCGCAAACCCCCAACTTCAGCAATTAAACGAACAATCGCTGGTCTTGAACGCCTGCGACCTTAAAGACGGAGAAGGAAAAGGCGTCTTTAAAAATACCGAATTGGATTTGCGCGCCTACCGCTATGTCCGCATGAATACCCACCTCGAATCAAGAGACAATACCCCGCTCGACAGCAACGATGTGTCCATTTTCGTACGCCTAGGCATGGACGCCTCTGAAAACTACTACGAATACGAAATCCCCCTCAAACCCTCCGACGTTTCCATTCAACCCAACGCGGCCTCGGGCGACCCAAATACCGATTTTGCCTACCGCCAAAACGTATGGCCCGCCGAAAACCTGGTGAGCATCGAACTAAAACTGCTTTCAGATTTGAAACTCAAAAGAAACTCCGAAGGCGAAAACTCCAACCTGATTTACAGCGATGTGGTGGATGGCGCCCGAATTTCGGTTCGAGGCAATCCCAACCTGGCCAACATACGAACCATGCTGGTGGGAGTACGCAACCCCTCAAAGAAAAACAACCCCTGGCAAACAGGACAACCTCAACCCGACGACGGCATGGCCAAATGCGTGCAAGTCTGGGTCAACGAACTGCGGGCCACCGACTACTTTGAGTCCGGGGGCTGGGCAGCATTGGCAAGAACCACCCTCGATTTGGCCGATTTTGGACAAGTAGGCTTATCGGTAGGAACCACCCGATTTGGATTTGGCTCCATTGAACAACGGCCTCAAGAAAGAAGCCGTGAAAACACCACCAACATCGATTTGACAACCAAATTTGAACTGGGCAAATTCTTCGGCAAAGAAGCCGGAGTAAGCATCCCCGTTTTCTTTGGTTATTCCGGCAGCTTCGCCAGCCCTCAGTTCAACCCCCTTGACCCCGATATCATTTTCACCGATGCCCTTGGCGCATTATCCAACGACTTTGCCCGCGATTCCTTAACCCGGTTGGTGGAAGAGGTAACGAACCGAAAAAGCTTCAACATCAACAACATGCGCAAACAGCGCGGCAAAGAGGCCGGCAAACCCAAAATCTATGACGTCTCAAACCTCTCGGCCTCCTACTCCTTCACCGAAGAATTGTTCCGCGACACCAAAACCGAATTCAACAACACCTTCCAACACAAGGCCAGCATTACCTACGGATTTAGCCCCACCGTAAATTATTGGGAACCCTTTAAACGAAGCAAAAAACTCAAATCGCCTTGGCTCAAATTCATCAAGGATTTCAACCTAAGCTACATGCCCAAACGCATTGGATTCAGCGCCAACATTCTGCGCGATTGGAATGAGTTTAAACTCAGAAACACAACCCGATACGACCTGCTGATTGAAACCACCTACCGCAAAAACTTTACCTGGACCCGCAACTACGAATTCCAGTACAATCCTACACGAGCGCTAACCCTAACCTTCTCGGCCACCAACAATTCCCGCATCGACGAGCCCGAAATGCCCTTAGACAGCGTGATTCGCCCCCGAACCTCCTTCCTAGGACGCAATACCCGATACACCCACCGGTTTGATGCAAACTACAGCCTGCCCATCAACAAACTCCCTTGGTTTGATTGGATAAACGCAACCGCAGGATACGGAGGCGATTTTTCATGGACCGCCAGCAACTTAGAACAAACTCCCCAATCCGGACAATTTACCCTTGGCCGCTGGGGAAATGTGCTGCAAAACAACCAATCCTTAAAGTTGAACAGCCAGTTCAACATGAATTCCCTGTATCGAAAATCCAATTACCTGAAAAAACTCCATGCGGCAGCCCCGCCTAAAAAGACAAACGACGACGATGAGGTCATTGAAGATTCCTCAAAAGTGAAAATCAAAATCGTTTCTTGGAAAGCCCCCAAACCCCTCTCCTTTAAAAAAGACCGAAAACGAACCCTAAAACACCAACTCAAAACCGAAGACGTCGATGTAGTTGTGCTGGCTCTAAATGGCGATACCGTTAAGGGCAAAGTTGAAATTGTGGACGATCGACGCATTCGGTTCATCTCGGCCTCCGATGTAAAATCCGCCTCTGTAAGCATCACCGGAAAACGAATCCGCAAAAAAATGGATTGGGGTGTCGTGCCCAATACCATCGTTCGCGTCATTACCGGATTTAAAAACATTTCTATCAGCTACACCCAAACCAACGGAACCGTTCTGCCAGGGTATGCCGCCGGCACCGACCTGTTCGGCTTGAATTTGGGCGGAGCCTCCATTGGTCCTGACTTTGCCTTCGGACGGCAATACAACGACCAAGACCTGCAAAGTAAAATTGTGCAAGACGCTTGGCTGGTCAGAGATTCTACCCTAAACCAAATGTTCATGCGAACCCATTCCACCTCCCTTAGTGGCAATGCAACCTACGAACCCTTCCGCGGATTCCGCATTACCTTCAATGCCGAACGCACTTTCTCCGAAAACTACCAAACCAACTACCGCTTCGTACCCAGCGACAACGATTTTAGAAGCCAAAACCCACTCACCATGGGCAATTTCAGCATGTCTTACATGACCTTGGGCTCGTTCTTTGACGGCCTAGGACCCAATTTCAGTTCCCCCACCTTCGACCGCATGCTGCAGCAACGAAGCATCATTTCAAAACGCCTCGCAGAACAAAACCCGAACAACGTGGTCAATCCAAACGCCCCTTTCCAACAAGGTTTCGGAGGCAACCAAACCGATGTTTTGTATTATTCCTTCATCAGCGCCTACACCGGCACCAACCCCGAATCGCAAGAGCTAAACATGTTCCCTCAAATCCCAATACCCAACTGGAGGCTCCAGTTCGACGGACTTAAAAACATTCCCTTCTTTGCCGATCGGTTTAAAAACATCGTTATAAGCCACAGCTACAAATCGACCTTAGACCTCTCCGGCTTCCAATCCAACAACGTGTACAACAACCTCAATTCAGCCTATTGGAACGCCAATCCGTTCGGTTACAACCAGTTTGGCGTGGACGGCAATTATGTTAGCCGTTTCTTCTTAAACTCGGTCAGCATTCAAGAGCAGTTCCAACCCTTGATTAAAATTGACATGACCTTTAAAAACGAGGTTCAAACAGCGGTCGAGGTAAAAAGCAGCCGCAACATCAGCCTTAATTTTCCCAACAATCAGCTAACCGAAACCAACTCGTTCGAGGTAAGCGTCGGGGCCGGCTACAAAGTAGCCAAGTTCAAATTGCCCTTCTTAATCAACGGGAAACGCCTTGAAAACGGGTTCAACGTTCGTGCCGACATAGGCTGGCGCGACAACTCCACCATCATCCGAAAAATACAGGAAGAGGTACAGCAAATCACAGCAGGCCAACAGCAGTTAACAATTAAAGTATTTGCCGAATACGAGCTAAGCAAAGCCATTACAGCCCGCGCGTTTATAGACCACATGGGCACCAATCCCTTTGTGTCAAATCAATTCCCCAACAGCACCACCAACGGGGGCATCAGCATCCGCTTTACCTTGCAGCCCTAACACAGCAGCCCTGCCGGCAATCGGCGCATGCGCGCTCCGCAAAAAGCAGGCAATCCGGCGCTATGTTGTTGAATCCCCGCACAGGCAAGGCACAGTGGACATGGCCAAAACTACAATTGCATACGGAGCGCCGTTGGAATGGGAAGGCGGGGGTGTTTTTGGGCGGCTGCGGGCTTTCACCGGTTGTCCGCGGTTGCCCATGGGCTGCCCAGCGGGCTTGCGGGGGCTCCTAAAGTCGCCTCCGCGCCTCGCGGGCAGCACCAGGGCCCCCTTGCGGGCAACCCGGTTCAATCCCTGCCGCGGGCGGCCTCATTGGTTAATGAATTAAAGAGCCTTTCCTCTTTTTGTGAAGAAAACAAGCTAAAACAGGCACTAGTAACCTCAATTGACAAATCAGGCATAAAAGAATTTAATAATATTCAAATACAATATCTACCAGCAGCAGTTTACGCATACAATGTTGGAAAAAACACATTAGAAAGCCAGAAATGACGCTAATAAAAAAGACAACTGGACAGACCACGAGCTGCCAACAGCTAATCTTTCGTGCGGCGTGCAGCGCCCAGCCCGCACGTGCGGGATTGAACGTTAAAATCCCGTTTCTGCGGGAAACCGTTTTATGATTCCCCTATGGGTTTTACTGTATGATTTTAGAGATGTAGAAGGCAGCGGTTAGACGCATGGAGTTTTGTCAACCTTCTACTTGGGCGCTGTATTGCCATTAAAAAGGGTACTTTAGAGCGGGAAATGGAGTTGTTAGACGAACTGCCGTTGGCAGTGATTTTAAACGACAGAACAACAACAAGAAAATGATAACAATTGACAACTATTTAGACAGCCATTACATACACCGAAGCAACTGGTTGAGAGCTGCTGTTCTTGGAGCAAATGACGGAATAATTTCAATTTCAAGTCTTGCCATTGGAGTTGCGGCTGCAAGTTCGACAAGAGAACCTATTGTATTGGCAACCGTCGCGGGACTTGTTGCTGGTGCTTTATCTATGGCAGCAGGCGAATATGTTTCGGTAAGCTCGCAAACAGACACTGAAAAGGCAGACATTGAAAGAGAAATCAAGGAACTTAAAGAAATGCCAAATCAAGAGCTTAATATTTTGGCTCAAATCTATGAGAAGCGTGGACTAAAAAAAGAAACCGCAAGACAAGTGGCAATTGAATTGACAGAAAAAGACGCTTTGGGAACACACATAAGAGAGGAATTAGGCATCAACGAAATAAGTCAAGCAAATCCAATACAAGCTGCTTTAGCATCAGGAGCATCTTTTACAGTTGGCGGTGTATTGCCGCTTTTAGTTGTCCTTTTTGCATCTGTTAAAGGAATGGAATATTGGTTATATGGATTTACAATAATTTTCCTAATTGTCTTAGGAGCGACATCTGCAAAAACAGGTGGTTCAAGCATTAAAAAAGCTATCTTTCGAATTACAATTTGGGGAACAATTGCAATGGTCCTTTCTGCGTTAGTTGGTTACCTATTTGGAGTAAACATTTAATTTAAAAAAACATGAACGGCGCACATTGGCATTTAGTGGTAAATCATTTACCAATCATTTTCCCTATTGTAGGGGTAATCGTAATGATTACAGGACTTATTTCAAAATCAGAAGCTGTGAAACGAACGGCATTCATGATTTTTGTGTTCGGTTCATTAGCCGCAATAGCAGCTATGAATACAGGAGAAGGTGCAGAAGAGGTAATAGAAAAAATAAATGGAGTTTCGGAAAACCACATAGAAAACCATGAAGAAACAGCAGAAACATTCGCTATACTATCTTATATCCTTGGTGGCATTTCTTTGCTTGGACTTTGGGCGAGTTTTAAACAAAAATCTTTTTCTTCAATAATTTCAATGGCAACATTGCTTTTTGCATTTGTGGTTTTATTCTTTGCTAAACAGACAGGTACAACTGGCGGTGAAATAAGACACACAGAAATCCGAAGCGGCAATAATATTCCAGCATCAGAAAACAATAACGCTGAAGAAGACCATGACGATTAAGATGATAAAGAGAGAAAAAAAGAGCTTCTTCAACTATTAAAAATTGCAACACCGTTTATTTTAATTACAACGGTTTACACAATTCTTGTTCTTGGGCTTGAAGTGAAAGTAGTTGGAAATTTCAACCGTATACAAACAAAGCCTGCTGCCTAAATTTGAACCCTACGCATTTCGATACCAACAATAACGCTTTTGGCTTTCATTTTTTACCCCTTCAGCGCCCTTTCAAGCCCAATTTCGGCCCTGTTTTGGCGGCGGTTTGGCGCATGGAGTTTTGTCAACCTTGTACTTGGGTGCTGTGTTGCGGTTGAAAAGTGTAATTTAGAACGCGAAAAGGGCATAAAATGAGGTTATTTGATGAACTGACGTTATAAGCACCAAAAAAAACAATCATGAGATGCTTAACACCAATTGTGGCCATTTTTTCTTTCTGTTCTACAAACGCACAAATTCCAGCAGATAGTTTAAAAGGACATTATAAATTTGATGGGACATTGGCCGATTATTCCGGCCAGGCAAACGATATTGTCGCAGGTTCAGGCACCTTTGTTAATGACCGGTTTGGTAATGCAAATGAAGCACTCTATTTGGATGGTATTTCTGATTCGTTGAACCTACCTGTTTCCGAATTTTCACCAATTCTGGGCGATTTCACAATCAGCTTTTGGTACAAAACAAACAACCCTGAAATCATGAATTGTTTTTCATCCAAACAATCCCCACACGATACCACTAATAATTTTGAGATACAATTGAATAGCCACAACAGCTATTATCTTCAATATTATAAACAATTATTCTATCAAACATTTGTTTATTGGGACGGTAGCGGTGTTACTTCAAATGCAGTAGCAGAAGGTGTTCCTGGTAGTTTTACGAATGGTCAATGGTGCCATTTTGCTATTACACGCCATGCCGATACGTTTAGAGTTTACCGAAATCATGTTCTTTACACACTAAGTCTCGACAATCCATTTTCGGGAACACTGGGTGTTGCGGTTGATTTAATTTTTAGTGCCTCTCCATATCGGTTTAAAGGTGCCATTGATGATATGCGCTTTTACAACCGCAGCTTCAACCAAAGCGAAATTGATTTATTGTGGTTTGAAAACAACCCGTTTTCATTTACAACAGTGAAGGCAAATGATGCCTATGTACAAGGATCCAACGTATTGGTTTTTTGGGAATACGATACTACTCAAGTGAGCGATTCCATATTGGTTGAATATCGAATTAATAGTGGTGCCTGGACTCCCGCAGTTCATTCAAATATGGCATATGAATGTTATACATATATTGATATGTCTTATACGCCTGGCACAACGGTTGAAGTGCGTGTTTCCGATTTTACGAATTCAACACTTACCCAATCAACGGGATCCTTCATCGTTAGCCAGTATGAATGGGTAGAAGTTGCAAGTTCTTTGCCGTTTAATGCAAAAGACGGATCCGGTTTAGTAAGCTTTCAAAATAAAATGTGGTTGTTGGGTGGATGGGATCCGCCATATCATCCGCCTATGAACACGCACAGTGAAGTATGGAGTTCGATTGATGGAGCAAACTGGACGTATGAAACCACTGCCTCCTGGCCGGCACGGCATTGTAGTGCTTGGCTTGTAAGCGATAGCGCCATATGGGTAATTGGGGGAGATCCTCAGTCTGGCTGCTTGACAGATGTTTGGAAAAGTACCGATGGAATTAATTGGACGCAAACAACAAGCGCTATACCGGGCTATGTTGTCAGAAACAACCCAAATTATGCATACGCCAATGGACACATATTTATTTATGGCGGTGAGCAATGCAGCGGAGGACCACTGAACGATGTTTGGACCAGCACGGATGGAATAACCTGGAACCAATTGCCAAATGCACCCTGGACAGGCAGAGGCATGCAGATTAACAGTATTGTAGATGACAGCGGCCAAATATGGATGCTAGGTGGGTCTAATGAAGGCACACGAAGGTCATACAATGAGGTTTGGAAAAGTGCCGATGGGATTAATTGGACATTGGTAAATGATTCGGCTCCATGGCGAGGAAGATATTGGCACACAGTGGCCTGGTTTGATAATAAAATATGGTTAATGGGGGGAATGGCTACCGGATCAGAAATGAACGATGTTTGGTATTCAGAAGATGGCAGTACTTGGCATGAATTTAAAACTACAACAGGCAACCTGCCTTCAGGTACACGACATGCACAATCAACGGCCGTTTATGATAACGCCTTATGGTACATGTGTGGAATTGCCTCTAACAATGCCTGGAAAATTATAAATACCACTACAGTTGGTGTTCCTGAAACCTTAGGTCCAAATGTTCCTACGTTAAAATTATACCCAAATCCGGCACTTGAACAAGTAACATTAATGTTCCCGTCTTCAACCGGTGAAACAAACACGATTCAGATTTACAATCTCGTTGGTTCTTTAGTTTATGAAATGAAAATGCTTGCAAACAACTCAACAGGTACAACTACTATTAACATCTCAGAATTTACAAGTGGCGTTTTTTTTATTAAAATAAATAACCAGCCCACTATGACCTCAAAATTCATTAAACTCTAGCATAGAAACATTTGATGTTGGCTAAATATAACAAGGGGTTTGCGATAGAGGGCGTTCCTTGCTTTACAGACACATTTGTACTAGGTGGAAGTTCAGCCCTCCGAATGTTCAGTGCTAAATTTGCCCGCCATCGCAACCCCCATCTAAACATTTCAATTGTCAACAAATTTAAGGCTGTTGATTCCCATTTCTCCCCAAAAGACAACGTTGATAGGCATTGAGGAATATTTTGTTAAATTGATAAACAAAAGGGGAGACCAGAACCCACTTAAGAAAACGGGGCGAAACTGAAAAGCCATATGAGTAAGACGAAAAACAACAATAAAATGAAAACATATTCAATAATATCAGAGTAATCAATGTGGTCAACTGAAAAATTGAAACGAAAAGTAGAAATAATACTTAATGAAAAAACCAAAGACGGATATGAAGTCGTTTCAGTAGCTTTTGGACTAAATATATGGTGGATTCCGACTGCATACATTACCCTAAGCAAATAACCATTGACAAGAAAACCAGCCCATAACCGCTAGTTTTCCTACGGCGCGCATCGCTCAGTCCCGCACATGCGGTGTAGGCTTCCCCTAAAATTGGACAGTTTAAAACTAGAATTAATTTTGACTGTCTATGAAAAAGAGCAAGTTTTCGCCACCCCAAATCCTAAAGATTCGCAAAGAATTAGGAAGAGATAGCCGTTGCAACGGCTATCTACAAAGAAATCGGGAGCTTGACTTTTCCAAATTATGGGCTGGTTTTTAACCTTGGGTTGTTGGGCGGTTGGGGCGAGATTGGGTATCAGCGTTTGGTTTTATGGGCCTTGGCAAAAGGAAACTTAGCCACGAATGCACGAATGGTTTGCCTTGTACCTAAATTTTCCGCATTCCACACCAAGCCGCCCAGCCCTGAAGGGGCGAAATACCCCAGCACAGGGTGCAGCCCTGTGTATTCGTTCATCCGTTCATCCGTTCATCCGTTCATCCGTTCATTCGTTCACTCGTACCCACACCGGCGGAACCCATTTTAACCAGGAATATTCGTGCATTCGTGGTTACACTTTCTAGGTGCGGGTTTTGTGGCTTGGCACGTGTTTGATGCAAGCCATTTTCAGTGGTTTTTTAATATTGAGGGCGGTTTGGGTTGGGGGGCAGCGGCAGGGATTGAACCGGGTTGCCCGTAAGGGGGCCCTGGCGCGGTGCTACAGCCCATAGGAGGAAAATACAGCGGTTTCCCGCTGAAGTGGGATTTTCGAGGTTCCATCCCGCAGGAGCGGGACTGGGCGCTGCGCGCCGAACGAAAGATCAGCTGTTGGCAGCAGTACCCTTTTAATATTCTTTTATCAGTACTTCTGTTGGAATTCCTAATGTGTCATGAAGTTTTCTAATCATGTCAATCGTAAGTTTTCTTTTTTTATTTAAAATTTCACTTACTCTGCTTTTCAACCCGATAGCTTGAGCCAAATCTTTTTGTTTATAACCAAGTTGATCCATTCTGAATTTGATTGCTTCGATTGGGTCTGGTAAATCAATCGGACTTATTTCGTCTTCATATTTTTCAATCAATAGGGCTAACAATTCAAGTTCATCGGCTGTTTTTGAATCCTTTTTGCTATCAAATATTTCTTCAAGACGGCTTAGAGCTGCTTGATATTCTTTTTCTGTTTTAATTACTTTCGTTACCATAGCTTCAAATAGTTGATGCGTTTATTCTATCATATTCCGCGTGAGTTCCAATGAATCGTATCCAAATAATTGCGAAATCGTAGTTAATCTTCACAATCAA
This sequence comes from uncultured Flavobacteriales bacterium, assembly GCA_903837495.1. Taxonomy (GTDB): domain Bacteria; phylum Bacteroidota; class Bacteroidia; order CAIKAF01; family CAIKAF01; genus CAIKAF01. The sequence goes on from CAILUT010000034.1 coordinate 54,570, forward strand.
GCGATACTTATTCCCTTTGATATTGAAAACAACCCTATTGTCTTGAAGAAAACTTGCCGATGGATAATTGTTTTTGATATCCTGTGGTGAATTCCAATGGGCTTCTAAGGCTTCCTTATGCCAAGACTTCAATTGTTCTTCACAATCGCTATGTTTGATCCAAAACTCTCTTAGAGTCTTTTTCGCAATTACTCTCACAGTGCAAAGATACCGAAAGTTCCCGATTCGGGAACGTTGTTTAAAAACTATATGGCATTTGGCTAAGAATATTTTTGGGGTATTCAATTGGGTCATTCATTTTCAGTTTAGTAATAAAGTCATAAACGATTGCAAAATCACCGCCTAAAAGTGGTCGTGTATGCATTACACGATTGCGAACAGGAATTATTGAAACTAAGTCGTTAAATATTGAGTTTATGACATCATTTGTTTGTTTTGTAAAGAAAACATTGTTCTTTTTGAGAATAACAAATGTGCCACCGAAGTCTAAAAAATCAACAATATCTTCCAAGGATTTTTTATAGTCAACCCCAGGATTCTCTTTATTAAATCTTTCAACTACTTTTATTTGAAGGC
>CAILUT010000035.1 GCA_903837495.1 uncultured Flavobacteriales bacterium
GGCAGGGATTGAAGAGGCTACCCCGCAAGGGTGCCGAAGCCTGGCCCGCTAGGTGCGGAGGCGACCTTAGGAGCCCCCGCAACCCAGCTGGGCCAGCCTTCGGCAACCGCGGAGTAGCCCTGAAAGCCCGGCTGCCGCCCCCCAAAAAAAGAAAATAAAAGATTTAAATTGTATGTTGCAACAAACTGAAAGAAAAAAGGTTATTGCCTTATTTTCGCTCGGTTGGCCCCAGCACTCCGCTCAACTCAGCGAACACCTTGGCGGACTTGAATTTTTTAGCGGCTTTGCCGACGCGCAGCACAAAAACGCGCTGAATCTCATCGCCTTGGGCAATGGCATTCACCACGTCTAGCCCTTGAATTACCCGACCAAAAACACTGTGCTTGTTGTCGAGCCAAGGCGTGTCTTTGTGCGTAATGAAGAACTGCGAGCCGTTGGTGGCGGGCCCCGCGTTTGCCATAGAAAGCACTCCAGCGGAATCGTGCTTCAGCGCCGGGTGAAACTCGTCTTTGAACGAATACCCAGGACCACCTTGGCCCGTTCCCGCAGGGTCGCCCCCTTGAATCACAAAATTTGGCACCACACGGTGAAATTTAATGCCATCGAAATACCGAGTTTTCAAGGGCTTTGCCGAGTTTGGAATGCTGCCTTCAGCCAGTCCGACAAAATTAGCCACCGTCATAGGGACTTTATCGAAGTACATCTGGCAAACGATGTTCCCTTTATTGGTCTGCATTTCAACATACAAACCCTCGGTTTTTGTTTTATACGTTGGCTTTTGAGCCATTAGGGCTGAAACAGCCAACATGCACAGAACAAAGAATTTAATTTTCATTGTGTTTTTTTTTCAAAGGTACTGTTTTCCTTGTTTTGATAAACTGGGTAGAATGGGAGCTTACAAATCCATGTTTTCAAGCACCACAGCATAGCCTTGGCCTACCCCAATGCACATGGTGCACAGGGCATAGCGGGCTTTTCGGCGCTGAAGTTCGAGCGAGGCGGTCAGGAGCAAACGGGCTCCCGACATGCCAAGCGGATGCCCCAGGGCAATGGCTCCGCCGTTTGGATTCACCCGGTTGTCGTTGAAATCCAGTCCTAAATCGGCCATGACCGACAGGACTTGGGCGGCGAAGGCCTCGTTGATTTCAATCACATCCATGTCGTTCAAGCTTAATCCGGCGCGTTTAAGCGCCAATTGGCTGGCAGGAACTGGGCCAATGCCCATGATTCGGGGCTCTACTCCGGCCACGGCCGAGCTGCAAATGCGGGTAAGTGGGGCAATGCCAAATCGGTTCAAGCCAGCGGCGCTGCCAATCAGCAAAGCTGCAGAGCCGTCGTTGAGTCCTGAGGCATTTCCGGCCGTAACGCTGCCGCCTTCTTTAAAGGCAGGTTTTAGCTGGCTTAAAACCTCAAGGCTGGTGTTGGGTTTAATAAACTCATCGCGGCCAACTATAATGGGGTCGCCTTTTCGTTGAGGAATAGAAATCGGCGCAATTTCGTGTTCAAAAAGGCCTTGAGCTTTGGCGCGGGCGGCTTTTTGCTGAGATTGAAAGGCGAATTCGTCTTGGGCTTGCCGGGAAATGCTCCGGGTTTCAAGCAGGTTTTCGGCGGTGCGGCCCATGGCATCGGTGCCGTAGGTTTTTTCCATGTTTAGATGCACAAAGCGCCAACCAAACGAAGTATCGTACAGCTGCATGTCGCGGCCATAGGGCGTTGAGGTTTTCGACATCACCCAAGGTCCTCGGGTCATGTGTTCTACTCCCCCCGCCACAAAGAGTTCTCCTTCGTTGGCTCGGATGGCCCGCATGCACAAAGCGGCGGCCGACATGCCCGAGGCACAGAGCCTGTTTAGGGTTTCACCGGGAACGGAATGGGGATACCCTGCCAGCAGCAAAGCCATTCTGGCCACATTTCGGTTGTCTTCGCCGGCTTGATTGGCGCAGCCCATAATTACATCGTTCAGGGCGGCGGGGTCAAGCTCAGGGAACTTCTGCAGCAGGGCCTTTAAGGCATGAGCGGCCAAATCGTCGGCCCGCACCGAAGCCAGGCTGCCGCCAAAACTACCAATGGGGCTTCGTTGCCCGCCTGCAATGTACGCTTCTGTCATGGTTGTTCAGTTATTAGGTTTATCCAGGGTTCTGTGGAATGAAAAACAGTTCCTTTAAAATGGGCTACGGGTTTGCCGTCGGCTTGGCGCGAAACAAGAATGGAATAGCGGGCAAGGCGGGTAGAGCGGTCCAACAGGGTCGATTCCGCCAATAAAACATCGCCTTCGGCTACGGGCCTCAGGTGCGAAATAGAGGTTTCGACCGACATGCATTGAATTCCAAAAGCGTTGGCCGCAAAAGCAAGGCAAGAATCGGCCAGGCTGTACGAAATGCCCCCGTGGGCCTTTGAAAACCCGTTCAACATGGGTGCACTTACTTGCATAGACAAGCGGCAATACCCAGGTTGCACCTGCAGCACCTGAATCCCCAGCCACTGGCTAAACGGATCGTTCCGCATCATGTACTCCACAATGGCCTTAGCGAGCTCCTGTTCGTTCATAGGTTGAGAGTTTAAAGCCATGGCGGGCGGCCTTTCGCAACAAAGGGCTGGGCCTGTACCGGTCTTCTCCGAATTCATAAAACAGGGTTTCCATGGCCTGTAAAACGCGGTCGGCGCCCCATTCATCGGCCCATTGCAGCAGCCCTTTGGGATAATTCACGCCTTTGGTCATGGCTAAATCCAAATCGGGCGCGCTGGCAATGCCCAAATGCAGGGCATCGATGGCCTCGTTCATGAGCATGGGCAGCACCCTATTTAAAATGATTTCTTGGGTAGCTTCATCGGGCAGTTGCTGGGGCAAGGGGCCTTCGTTGGAATAATCGTAAAATCCCCGGCCCGATTTCCGACCCAGCTGACCGGCTTCCATTAGGCGCTGTTGGGTAAAAGAGGGTTTGTAGCGGGGGTCGCACCAGAATTCCCGAAAAACAGTGGCGGTAACCGTAAAATTCACATCGTGGCCAATAAAGTCCATCAACTCAAAGGGGCCCATTTTAAAACCGGCCTTTTCTTTTAGGGTGGCATCAATTTGACCGATGCTGCCAAGGCCTTCTTCTAGAATTCGGATGGATTCTCCGTAAAAAGGTCGAGCCACGCGGTTTACAATAAAACCAGGGGTGTCTTTTGCCAGCACGGGCAGTTTATCCCAAGTCCGCATCAGGGCCGATAGTTCTTCAGCCAGTCCGGGCCGGGTTAAAACCCCAGGCACCACCTCGACCAGGGGCATTAGGAATGCCGGATTGAAAAAGTGCAGACCCAGAAAACGGTCGGCATGTTTTAGTTTACCTGAAAGGCCTGCCACGCTTAAGGACGAGGTGTTGGTAGCCAGAATGCAGGTTTGGGGTTGCGCGGCTTCCAACTGAGCAAAAATTTGATGTTTTAAATCGGGCTGTTCTGGTACGGCCTCGATGATTAGGGCGCAGGCCGGCAGGGATTCAATGGCATCAACCCAGGTTACCCTGTTTAAAACCGTTTCGACCCATGCTTGCCCCAAACCCAGTTTTTCGTTGCTTTTTTCCAGGTGTTTGCGCATCAGGGCCATGCCTTTTTCGGGCTGCGGAAAGGCGTCCCACAAAAACACGGGATGTCCGGCACGGGCGGCCACTTCGGCAATACCCAGTCCCATGCTTCCGGCGCCAATTACGGCGATGTTCGAAGAAGAATTCATGCTTATTTGCCGTTAAAATTGGGTTTTCGTTTTTCTAAAAAGGCCTGCACACCTTCTTTGTGGTCGTGAGATTGGGCGGCTTGGGCTTGCAGCACAGCTTCGCGCTGCAGTTGGGCTTGCAGGCTTTGGTTCAAGCCTTCGTTAAAGGCTTGTTTGGTCAGGGCCAGTCCTTGGGTTGGCATTAGGCTAAGCCGTTCGGCCAGGGCCAAGGCTTCAGAAAACAAGGCATCGTCGGGCAGGCATTTCCAAATAAGGCCTAGGCGTTCCGCCTCTTCTCCGTTGATTTTTTCGGCCAGCATGCACAGACCGGCTGCGCGTTGCAGTCCAACAAGCCGAGGCAGCATGAATGTGCCTCCGGAATCGGGAATAAGTCCAATTTTTGAAAAAGCCTGCACCCAGCTGGCCGATTGGGCAGAGAGGGTTAAATCGGCCGCCAGTGCCACATTTGCACCGGCCCCGGCAGCAACGCCATGCACAGCGCAAACAACGGGTTTGGGCATAGAGCGCAGAGCCATAACAATGGGATTGTATGTTTTTTCAACAATTTCTTGAATGGCGGGCCCGTTGGGATCGATGGCTTCCGCCAAATCTTGTCCAGAGCAAAAGCCACGGCCTTCGCCTTTCAGCAAAACAGCGCGAATTTGGTCATCGGCAGCGGCATCGGCAAGGGCCGATTGCAGTTCGGCAGCCATAGCACGGTTAAATGCGTTGATCAGCTCGGGGCGGTTCAGCGAAATAACCCGAACGGCAGCATGGGTTTCGGTTAAAATCAGGGGCATACAGGCAAAAGATTCAGGCTGGAAAGGTACAAAATTATAACAGGTTTGGGGCAGGATTTGGGGCGCTAATCCTGCTTTCCGCTGCAAGTACCTGCTGGGCACAGCCATTTTGCTGGGGGCTGCGGTGGCTCCTAAAGTCGCCTCCTCGCCACCCGCAAAATAGGGCTGTGCCCTGCAGTTCCTTTCCGCTGCAATCAGGGCGCCGGGCGGCCTGCTGGCTTGCAGCTCCGCGAATTAAAGTATGCGTTTATGGGCAATCGGTTGTTTTTAAAGCCATTGTGATTTTTTTAGAAAGCTGAAAATACCGCTTAACTACAATTGTAAACAGCAAAGAAAAGGCCGATAATTACATTTGTAATACAAAATGAGGCACAATGCCGGACTTAAGTCTTAAAGGCTGTGTGGAACAAAGGAAAGAACATCCGGCTAATGTTACACTTGTAAAACATGGGGGCGTGAAACTGAACAGCGAGGCAAAATCAAACCTGAGCAGGACCGAATTTCTTAAACGTTCCATTCCGATAAAAGACCATAACATACTCAATATCTGATTCTAAATCGGATTTTGTACATGCAGAAACCGCAGCGGCCGAATCGGAGGCTTCCCTTCCAAGCACTTCGGTCGCTTTTGGTTCTTCCTGCGTTGTGGTGTTGGGTTTGGGCTCTTGAATCGGCTCCTGGGCCACTTCTATGGCCAATTTCATGGGCTCTACATGCAAGTCCTTGGAAACAAACAAGCTACTATTTGACGTTTCAGGCAAGGCAAAAGCTTCCCCTTTCCCCAAAAGCAGCCAAGATGGGTTCAACCCTGCAAATTCGGTGCACATGGCCATCAACAGTTCCATGCCTGGAAGGTTGCGTTCGCTCAACAAATGCGATAAGCTCGATACCGAAATGCCTACTTTATGGGCAAATTCAGCCCGGCTCAGCTCTTCATGCGCCAGCAACCAAGCCAGTCGTTTGGAAAATGTTTTCATATTACAAATGTAACTTTTTATTGCCTTGACATAAAGATACGTTCCTTTTTGCAAATTTACACGTGTAAAATTATGGTTTTGTACTTTTACTCTATGTTCGCACGCTGTATTTCTCTTTTTGCCATGAGTTTGGCCTTTGTTCCAAGCTTTGCTCAGTTGTACCCCAACGACAATCGGGCCAACCGGTTGGATGTGTTGCATTACGACTTAAAGTTAGATTTCAGGCAATTCAGTCCTTTCATTTTAAAAGGCCAAGCCAACATTCGCTTTCTGCCCCTTCAAAGCATAGACAGCGTAGAATTCGATTTAAAAGGCCTAACGGTTGACTCGGTCATTCTGGGGCAAGCCCCCCTGCCCTTTCTTCAATTGGGGAGTCAAGAGAAAGTCAGGCTGTATTTTTCTCCTGCCCTTACTGACACCGCCGAAATTCAAATCTACTACCAAGGCCTTCCTCAGCAAGACCCTTCGTTTGGCGGCTTTTACCAAACCCAGGGCTTTGCTTTCAACGTGGGCGTTTCCTTAAGTGAAATTCCGCCCAGCTATGGGCGCACCTGGTTTCCTTGCTTGGATTATTTTACCGACAAGGCTCTGTTTGATTATAAAATTTGGATGCCGGCTGTAAAAGCCGCCACTGCCGGAGGCCATTTGATTCAGGATTCCCTAGATGGTCAAGGTGGAAGGTACATGCATTACCGGCAATCTTTGCCCATTCCCCCCTACCTGGCCTCGGTGGCTGTGGCCGATTTTGAATTTTTAAACGACTCCATTCACTCTCACCTAAACGGCAGCGCATTTCCTAAGGTTTTCGCCGCCAGGGCTCAAGACACGGCTGCATTTTCTCAAGCCTGCCTAAACTTAGATTCGGCCTTTCATATTTTTGAGCAGCGTTTTGGACCTTTCCGCTTTTCGAAGGTGGGCTATTCTTTGGTCCCTATGACGGGTGGAGCCATGGAACACGCTGAAAACATTGCCTATCCCATTTCCTTAGGCACCGCCGGCTTGGCCTACCAAGATGTATTGGTGCATGAACTCAGCCATGCCTGGTGGGGCAACTTAGCCACCTGCCGCACCGCCGACGACATGTGGTTAAACGAAGGATTTGCCTCCTACTCCGAATGGGTGTTCAATGAATTCATGTACAGCCGAGGCAGCTACATGAATTTATTTCGTTCAACCCACAAAGATCTGTTGCAGCATTTGCATTGGAACGAACCAGGCTACTGGCCCATCAGCGGAGTTCCACCACAGCACATTTACAGCAGCACCACCTACAGCAAAGGCGCCGATGTGATTCATAGCCTGCGGGGCATCATGGGCGACAGCCTGTTCTTTGCATCGCTTCAAACGGCATTGCAGCAATTCTCGTTTGACCATTGGGATGCAGCCTCTTTCCAGCAAGCCCTAGAACAAGCCAGCGGCATCAACCTAAACAGCTTTTTCATAGAATGGGTGCGCAAACCGGGTTGGACGGGCATTATTCCTGAAAAAACTAGTTTTTCACCTTTTGGAAATCAATACAATGCATCTGTTTACCTCACCCAACACCTGAAAGGAAAAACAGGCTACTCCTCAGGCATTCCCATCGAATTAACCTGGCTGGGAACCCCAGGCCAAGAGTTCAAACAAAGCGTTTTGATTCTGGGCGACAGCACATTGGCCTCCGCCACCCTGCCCTTTGAACCCAAACATGCCTTGGTAAACCGAAACGAGGCCCTTGGTTTGGCCGAAACGGCCACCGACACCCTTTTGTCGAATTCAGGAAATTATTCCTTGGGCTATGCTCTAGTAACCGCTGCCAAAACAAGCTCAACGCCCTACCGCATGTTTGCTGGGCACCGTTGGACGGGAGCCAACGGTTGGGGTCCTGGACTTATGCTGAACACCCAACGGCATTGGTCCTTTTATTTTCCCAATGGAGCCCCCAGCGATTTAACCTTAGCATTGAACTACAACGGCAGAACTACCGGAAGCTCAGCACGTTTAGACAACGAACTGATTCTGGGGTCAGAAGACAGTTTGGTGCTGTTGTTTCGCCCGAACCGGGATGCCGTATGGACAGAGGCTACCGCCGATCCCAGCGTTGCCTTGCATGTTCCTGGAGCAAATTTGAACGATAAAATAGGGCGCTTCGACCTATTAAAACCGCAGTCGGGAGAATATTGCATCGGCAAAAAAATCAGCTCAGGACTTTCCACCGAAACGGGTTCTACCCTCCGCGTTTTTCCAAATCCAGTTAAACCGGGTCAAAACCTCAACTTGCCCAAGGAATGGTTAAACATGTCCTTAAAATGGGTTTCAGTACAGGGAAAAATACTGCAACAGGTTCGGTCCACAGAACAAGCCCAAATTCAGGTTCCTGCCTTTTTACCACATGGCGTTTATTATATTGTTAACGATGTTCAACAGGCCATCCAAGTACTTGTAGCACATTAACTTTGAATGTATTTTTATCAAATGAGGAATTTATATCTTTTTCTTTTCGGTTTGTTTGCCTATTCAACGGTTCATGCTCAGGTAAAAATTGGTGGGCAATCGGGATTGGTTGATTCCTCGGCGGTCTTAGAATTGGAAAGCAGCAACCGTGGTTTTTTACCTCCCCGATTGAGTCAAGCTCAAATTTCAAGCATTGCCTCGCCTGCCACCGGCTTGATTGTCTTTAATACCGGTACCAACTGCCTTCAAACCTACATTCCTCCGGGAGGCTGGCAAAACATTTTTTGTGGCTGCAATCCACCCGCCGCCCCAATAGCCAAAAACGCCATTCCTCTTTCAGGTGCCCTTAGCTGGCGTTGGGACAGCATTCCAGGCGCATTGGGTTACAAATGGAACAGCAGCAACACATATTCTACGGCCATCGATTTGGGCGACAGTTTGCATTACACCCAAACGGGGCTAAACTGCGATTCATCGTATTCCAGCTATGTATGGGCTTACAACGCCTGCGGAGCCTCGAGCCCTACCCTGCTGAGCGATACGCTATGGTGTCCGATTGCAGCCACCGGCGGGCAGGTGTTTGATTATGTAGGAAACGGAAGCAACGGCAATGCGGGAGTAACGTATCGAGTGCATCGGTTTACCCAAACGGGGAATACCAATTTTACCGTAAACGGTTTAGGAAGTTCAAATCAGGTGGATTACCTGATTGTGGCAGGCGGCGGCGGAGGCGGCTTTGATTTTGCAGGTGGCGGGGGCGCTGGAGGTTTTTTGACAGGAAGTTTGAATATCAGCCTTCAGACCTACACCATTGCAGTGGGCGCTGGGGGTGCTCCGGCCAGTCCTAGCATGTTTCAGGCCCAAAGCGGACAAAACTCTTCGGCTTTTGGTCAAACTGCCATTGGAGGTGGAGCTGCCCGAAGCGGCTCAAACGCTGGTTGCAATTCCCTAGCTCTTACGGGCGGTTCGGGCGGAGGCGGCGGTGCCTGGATGTCCTGTGCTTTTCCTGGAGCGGCAGGCACGCCCGGACAAGGGAACGCGGGCGGAAATGGGGCCGGACTTAACCCAAATTCAGGTTCGCGCGGAGGAGGTGGCGGCGGAGCTGGGGGTACTGGCGTGGTTGGAAATTTGGGCGGCCATGGCGGCCCTGGATTATCCTCAGCCATTACAGGTACAACCTTTTGGTTTGCGGGTGGCGGAGGTGGAGGAACCATGAATTCAAGCATTCCAGGCAGCGGAGGCCAAGGCGGAGGAGGAAATGGAGCCAGCGGAACAAACAATTCTGGGGTGGCAGGTCAAGCCAACACCGGCGGCGGCGGGGGTGGCAGTTCGGGCGGTGGTCAGGGAGGTACAGGCGGAGCCGGCGGATCGGGCATTGTCGTGGTTCGCTATCCCATTACCTCACCGTAAAAGAAACCTTACATAAAGGAAAAGTAAAGCCAAGGTAAATTCGATGGCTAAGGATTCCCTGTACCCATGGTATTTTAGTATCTTTCCACTTTAAAATATATTCCATGGCAACTAGGTTGACTTTTTTATTTATGGGATTGGGATTCTGTGCATTGGGCTTCGCCCAAGGCGTGAAAATATCTCCCCAACCCGGAACGCCCGATCCTTCGGCGATTCTTGAAACCCAAGACACAACCCGCGGGGTTTTAATGCCCAGGGTAAACCTGCAAAGCAGCACCGATGCAGTTACGATTGCCAACCCCGCCACCTCGCTGATGGTGTTCAACACCGGAGCGACGTTGGCTCCGGCCGGGTTTTATTACAACGCCGGCACGCCTCAAGCACCGCAATGGGCCTTGGTTCTGCCCAATCCTGCCAACACGGCCCTCAACATGAACGGCTTCGCCATCGAAAAC
>CAILUT010000036.1 GCA_903837495.1 uncultured Flavobacteriales bacterium
ATGGGTGGTTGAAGAAGCGCGGGTTGGGCTAGCAAAGCTAGAACCGCCGCCGCCGCCGCCGTAGTATCCACCGCCACCGCCGAATTGACCGCCGCCGCCGCCGCCGCCGCTGTTGCCGCAGGTGCCACCTTGACCACCAATGCCCAACACGCCTGGGTCAGAACATCCGCAGGTTGAGGCACCGCCGGGGGCCGTTGGGGTTGCTCCGCCACCGACCACACAGGTACCGTTGTAGTCGTTGCTTCCGCAATTGAATCCATTTTGGGCTGCAGCAGAGCCACCGCCGTGTCCACCGTTCATGCCAGAACCGCAGTTCCAGCCGCCGCCACCGCCGCCACCGGCAGTAACAACTCGATTGGCAAGACCGGTACCGCCGCTGCGGATATCAGAACCGCCGCCGCCGCCGGCACCGTTTGAGGTACCTGAACCGCCGCCGTTCCATCCGCCGGAATTGCTGGTGGTTGTTCCACCTACATTGATGGTTAGAACTTCACCGGGAGTTACGCTTAGCGTCGTTTGAACTCGGCCGCCAAGACCACCTGGGTTAGAGCCAGGGCTAGGCAAAGAACCGCCGCCTTGGGCACCCATAGCATCGACTGTAAGGGAGGTAACATTTGCTGGAACCGTATAGGTTTGAGCAGCGCCTGTAAAATTAAACGTTTGTGAACCGCTTAGGTTGTTGGTCAGTTGAGAACCGGCAAACAGCGTATCTGAGCCTAAAATTGGGGGCAAAGAGATGCTGGAACCGATGGCGATTAAATTGCCACCAATAGGGGCATCGAACCAAGAAACGGTACTGCTGCTGGTTGCGGTAAGGGTAACTGGGGTTCCGCAGGTTACGGAATCGCCTTGCGTAACCGGAGCAGGCAGAGGAGAAACGATTAAAGAAACGGGCACGCGGGTGCTAGAGCAATAGGATTTCACATAGCTCAGAGTAATTTGACCATTTCCGTTTTGGTCGCCTTGGGTGTGGGTAACATTGCTGGTCAGGGTTGGGCTAACATAGCTAGAGCCGCCGCCGCCGCCGCCGTAATAGGCACCGCCGCCGCCGCCATACCAGCCGCCGCCGCCGCCGCCGCCGGGATATCCGCAGCAACCGCCCCATGCGCTACCGCCTTGGCCAAAAGAGCCAGAAGGAGCGCCGTAGCAGGTAGCACCTTGTCCGCCTGCTGCTTGAGTACCACCGGCACCGCAATAGCAGGAATTGTATCCGTTGCAGGCAAGGCCGTTTCCGGCAGTTCCTGAACCGCCGCCTGCGCCGCCTTTATCTTGGTTTCCGTTGCAGTATTGACCACCGGCACCGCCGCCGCCGCCGGCAACCACAACTCTATTGTTCAACGTATTTCCACCGCTTCGGATATCGGATGCACCGCCACCGCCGCGGGCTTCCTGCCCGCTGTAATAGGCATATCCTTGACCGCCGCCGTTCCATCCGGCAGGTCCCCAAATTCCTGTACAGCAACCGCCGCTACCGGGTTGGTTTCCTACATAAATAAACAGGGTTTGACCTGGAGTAACGGCTAAATTTCCGAGAACTTTTCCGCCTCGACCTCCGTCGTTCCAGCTGTTGGTTCCGCCTTGGGCACCCCGCACATCGAAAGAAAGCGAAAAGACACCTGCTGGAACAGTCCAAGTTTGTTGCCCGCCGGTATAATTAAAGGTTTGACTCCCTGAAGGGTTGGGGTCAGAAACAGCCTCAACCCACAAGGTATCGGATTGAGTAACAAAAGACATGCTGTAATTGGATTGGGTAGATAGAGGGGAGCCGCCTGTAGGCGCAGCAAACCAATGGTACCAGCCGGTTGACCCTGAGGCTGAAGCGGTGATGTTGCTGCCGCAGGAAGCATTGATTGGGTTTGTGGATGGGGTAGCCAGGGGAATGACCGTCAAAGGGACAGGCACCCGGGAGCTGGAACAAAAAGGAGTGGTATAGGAGAAGCTAACGCGACCATGACCTTGACGTGTACCGCGGGTATGAGCAATATTGGTACAGAGGTTGGGGTCGGCATAGTTGGAACCGCCGCCGCCGCCGCCGTAGCTAGAGCCGCCGCCGCCGTAGAAACCGCCGCCGCCGCCGCCGCCGTAAAAATCGCCGTTTCCGCCTTGACCGGAGGAACCAGCCTGAGGGCAACACCAGTTGCCACCGGCAGCACCACCGGCATTTTGAGAACCACCGCGGCCGGTAAATGAGGTATTACCAGTGCTGCCGCAATATAAACCGTCTTCACCGGTTGCGGCGCCGCCATCGCCACCGCGAGAACCATCGGTACCGCAGTTAAAACCACCGCCGCCGCCGCCGCCGGCAACGAGTACGCGGTTGTTTAGGCCAGTGCCGCCTAAGCGAATATCGGTGGCACCGCCGCCGGAATTGGCCATACTGGTAGAATAAAATTGGTTGCCACCGCCGTTGTAACCTCCAGAGGATTGGGAGTTTCCAGGCCAACCACCAACATAAATGTAAACGGTTTGACCGGGGGTAACCGCTACAATAGCTACAGCTTTACCGCCGTATCCACCGCGGTTGTTGTAATTGGTATTTCGGCTTCCTTCGGCACCTTCCATATCAACGGAGATGGCGAAAACGCCTGCCGGAACGGTCCAACTTTGTTGACCGCCGGTATAATTGAAGGTGGCAGTTGCCGATGGGTTTAAATTGTTGGTTGCTTCTACATAATAGGTAGTAGATTGCAAGGTATTGGGGGGCGAGAACGTTGCACCGGTTGCCAAAACGGAACCGCCCGTTGGACCTGCAAACCAGCGAAACAATCCGGTTGAGCCCGAAGCGGACAAGGTTGCGGCGCCGCCACAGCTTACCGAATCGCCAACGATGCTAGGCATGGTGAGGGGATTCACTGTTACGACCAGAGCCGCACGGGGGCTAACGCAGTTGGGGTTGTTGTAGCTGTTTACGGCTTCAACATAATAAGTAGCTTGGGCGTACATGGCTGGAGTGGTGTAGGTAGCTCCTGTTCCCAATACTGAACCGCCACTGGGTTGGCTATACCAGCGGTAAAGACCGGTTGAGCCAGAGGCGGAAAGGGTTGCACCTTGCCCGCAGGTTGCGGCCGAGCTTAGGGCCGAGGGGGTTGGACATTGTCCAAATCCCAAACTGGAAAGGACAAAAGTTGCGGCGACCAAACAAAGCGATTGGATGGTTCGGCGAAAAAAGAGTTGAGTAGCGTTTCTCATAGATGTTTGTTAACTAAAAAAAGAAAATTTCAAAGTCCACACTTTGAATTCAAGGTCAAGATTATCGAAAATTTTTAACCTAAAAAAATCTCAACAGCACATTGTTGAAACACTTGGCAAGACAATTCGTAAACAAAGTTTTTATTTGTTTTTTTAAAGAACCTCTCTACAGGGTATGAGAAATATTTAGCCTTATTTATGCTCGATTATTTTCCAATTTTATATAAAGTTCCTACTTTGATTTTTTAGGCAGTTTAAACGCTAGGTGTGTGAGAACTTATGGCTTGAATATTTTTCAAAAAAAAAGCGGCCAATCGAAATTGACCGCTTGTCGGGGTGAGAGGATTCGAACCTCCGACCACACGCCCCCCAGACGTGTACTCTAACCGGGCTGAGCTACACCCCGCAATCCCTTTAACAGGGCTGCAAATGTAACACCCCCTCGCTACATTTGCAAATTAGCCCCACGAATCTGATTTTAAAGCACATTTTGTTCAATCCCATTTCCAGCACTGAATCGCCGCCGGCTTTGACATTCAACCTCCTAATGTGTATCTTTGAATTTTACACCCCATTGTGTATGCCTAAGCTCCCCACTGCATCCTTCGCTTGGATTCTACTCCTTGCTCTCCTTCAACCGGCATTTGGCCAAAAGGGGTTTATTGAAAACAAAGGGCAATGGCAAGGGCCATTCCAATTCAAAACAGATTTGCCCGCAGGGGCTCTTTTCTTTACCCAATCGGGCTGGAAGTTCCATTGGGCCGATTTAGAACCCTTGCACGCTGCCCACACCAAAGGCCAACCCGAGGAAATAAACATCCATTCCCATGCGGTTGAAGTTGCCATTCGAAACCCTTTCGGCCCCCTAAGGTGGCAGGGCTATAACCCAGGCAATACACGTTACAGCTACTTTTTAGGAAACGACCCTTCCCGCTGGGCTTCTGATTTGCGCACCCATCAATATATTGTTGCACAAGATGTTTGGGAAGGAATTGCCTGCCGCTTTTTTTCGGAAGGCGCAAATTTGAAATATGAGTTTGTGGTAGATCCTGGATCTGCTCCTAAAAATATTGAATTTGAATTTTCGGGGGCTCAGGCTCTCTACGTCGAAAATGGAAACCTAAAGATTGAAACCACGTTGGGTACAGTACTAGAAAAGGCACCTGTTGCCTACCAATTGAACGAAGGGGGCGATACCACGTGGGTGGAATGCTCGTTCCGTTTAAATGGAAATACCCTAGGATTCAATCTAGGGGCTTACAATAAAAGTAAGACCTTAATTGTTGACCCCTTTTTGGTGTTTGGGTCCTTTTCGGGTTCTACCACAGACAATTGGGGCTATACGGCCACCTACGACTCAGATGGATTTTTATATTCAGGGGGCGTTGCCAATGGCATTGGCTACCCAACCACCAATGGGGCCTTTCAAACGGTTTGGAATGGGGGACATGGATCCGTTTTCCCTTCCGATGTTACCCTCTCTAAATACGACACCACGGGCAGTTTCTTGGTTTGGTCAACCTATTTGGGCGGCAGCGGCAGTGAATTGCCCCACAGCATGGTTGTGAACAACTTCGATGAGTTATTTGTGTATGGAACCACGGGGTCTTCTGACTTTCCGATTACTCAAAATGCGTTTGATGCTACTTTCAACGGGGGTACAAATGGAACCACCACTTCCATGAACATCAATTATAATTCCGGCTCCGATATTTTTATCAGCCGCATTTCTTCCAATGGAACCGCCCTTCAAGCCTCTACCTTTGTAGGTGGCTCTGGAAATGACGGCCTAAATCAAGGTGCCCCCCTGCGGTTCAACTACGCCGATGAAGTCCGAGGCGAAATCATCATCGACAACCTCAACAACATTTACGTCGCTACCGTAACGGCCTCTTCTGATTTCCCGGTTACACCCAATACAGTTCAAACAACTTACGGAGGCGGAGGCCAAGACGGGGTTGTGTTTAAAATGGACAACGGGCTAACAACCATGATTTGGGGTTCGTACTTGGGGGGCTCAAACAACGATGCCATTTATTCCTTAGATTTATACAACAACGATGATTTGTTGGTAACAGGGGGCACAAATTCCACCAATTTCCCAATGGCCAATTCACCCTTCAATACCTATTACGGCGGAATTTCCGATGGATTTGCCTCTCGCTTTTCTGCCAATGGAAACACGCTGTTAAACAGCATGTATGTAGGCTCTCCTACCTACGACCAAAACTATTTCATTCAACTTGATGCCTTAGACAATGTGTATGTTCTAGGGCAAACCAATGCTCCAGGAACTTATTATATCACCAATGCCAACTTTAATATACCTTCTGGGGGACAGTACATTCGAAAATATGCGCCCGATTTTTCAGCGCTCGTTTGGTCAACCGCTTTTGGTACCGGCGACGGGAATCCAGATATTTCTCCCTCGGCCTTTTTGGTGGATGTGTGCAGTAAAATTTACCTTTCGGGTTGGGGCGGTTTGGTCAACAATGGATTTTATACTGGCTCCACAACCTCGGGGCTTCCCATTACGCCTGGAACCGCGTTTCAACAGTTTACAACCGGGTCTGACTACTATTTGATGGTGATGGACGACAACGCAAACCAGTTGATTTATGGTTCTTTTTATGGGGGGTCCATCAGTGCTGAGCATGTGGACGGAGGAACCAGCCGATTTGACCGGAAAGGAATGATGTATCAAAGCGTTTGCGCAGGGTGTGGTGGCAATTCCGATTTCCCAACAACGGTGGGGGCTCATTCCGTGGTGAACAGTTCACCCAACTGCAACAATGGGGTGTTTAAATTCTCGTTTGATTTTCCAACCACCATTGCCGACTTTAACGTCCCCTCCTCGGTCTGCCTTCCCTCCGCCATGTTCTTCCAAAACAATTCCGCCGGAGCAACCAGCTACCTTTGGAATTTTGGAGACGGAACCACCTCTACCCTAACCAATCCGGGCCATACCTATGGGCAATCGGGGGTGTATGAGGTTACCCTCTATGCCTTTGATAATACAGGCGGCAATTGCAATTCCGTAGATTCCATCAAGAAAAAGGTTGTTATTCTCGACAATGCCACAGAAAACGCCGATACGGCCATTTTATGCGTAGGTGAATCCATTTACATCGGCCTAACCCCCAACGGCGACCCAACGGTGAATTACACCTGGACGCCCACCTCTGGTCTTTCCGATCCAAGCAGTTCCTATCCCCTAGCCTCTCCCCTCACTTCGATTACCTATCGATTGGTCTTAAACAATGGAAGCTGTTCCGACACCCTTTTTGTGCCAATCATTGTTGAAACCCTCACTTCCCTACCCGACACTACCTTGTTTATTTGTCCAGGTCAATCTGTTTTGTTGGGCGACTCGGCCATTTCTGCCTTTGCCGATTTCCAATGGTCTCCAAATATTGGACTGCAAACCGATTCAACCCAATTCACCTTGGCGACTCCCCCCAGCGACACCACCTACAAACTGGTGTACAGCCTAGGCAGCTGCAAAGATTCCCTGTTGTATAGCATTGAATACCGAATCAACGGAGTTGTGAATTTGCCTTCGCTTGCCCTTTGCCCCGGCGATACCATTGCTTTAAATCAGGCAGATACAACGGGCAAAGTTTCCTTTGCATGGACGCCCTCCGCAGGATTGTCCAACCCAAGCATTCCATTTCCAAGAGCCTTTCCAAGCAGCAGTACTACTTACCGCTTATTGGCCTCCGATGGTTTTTGCCTTGACACCCTTGTTCAACCTGTAATGGTGTTGGACCCAAGCACCTTTGCCGGAACCGACAAGCTTATTTGCCAAGGCGAAAGTGTGGCTCTAGGCTTCAATGACACCATAGGCTTAGGCTACCTCTGGTCCCCAAGCTCAGGCTTATCGAATCCAAATATTCCAAACCCCATTGCCACACCCACAGGAAGTACCACCTATATTTTAAATACGTTTTTTCCAGGTCAACCCGGAGTGTGTGAACGCACCGACACGGTGGCGATTCAGGTTCATACCGAATTTCCCATTGCCGGATTTGATTGGGTAGCTTCGGGTGGCTGCTTGGGCATGAAGCTCGCCTTGAACGATTTGTCGCAAAATGCCGATTCAGTGCTCTGGTTGCTCAACGGCCAAGCCCTAGCTCCTGGGCAAAACATAGCTCAGATACCTTATGATTCTGCCGCAACGTTAACTCAAATTGTTTGGAACGGACCTTGCCGCGATACCTTGTCCTTAAATTTTGCCGGGGGCAGCATGTCCGATTATTTAAAGTTTGAAATGCCAAATGTGTTTACTCCCAATGGCGATGGCTTGAATGAATTATTCTGCCCTGTAGGGCTTGAAAACGAATTCTGTTTTACCCTTTGGATTTACAACCGGTGGGGGACACGGATTTTCCAGAGCAATGAGAATACGACCTGTTGGGATGGAGTGGTTGACCATTCTGGGGTTCCTGCTTCCGATGGGGTGTATTATTACGTGATTCTTTTGGACGACAATGTTACCCAAGAGCAGGGCTTTTTGCATCTATTCAGATAAAGTGCAGTTGCCAAGCCAAGCATCAATCGCGGTAGATCACAAATTCCCGATCCAAACAAATTTTCTTTGGCTCATCTCGGTCTCCTGAAATAAGGTATAAGGGAGCCATTTTCGAGCCTACAGCTCCGATAATTTTTGACTTAATGCGGGACAAAACCTCGTGTTGGTTTGAATCGGTTCTGTCAACCAAGCGCTCAATGGCCTCTCGCACTCCGCCTTGGTCTCCTGAACAAACGAATCGGCTGTACAGCTGTTCAAGTTCCCTTTTATGGTCACACAAATGGGTCAACCTCACCCCTTCGGGGTGGTTCAAGAAAAACAAGAACAGGGTTTTCTCTTTGGGATTTAGTTTCAATTCCGTATTGCCCAGGTCGGGGAAAAACAGGTGTCGGCTAAATCCAACCACTTCAATACGGCAGGGCCTATTTAGCAAGGCGGCCCTTTCACGGAAAAGCAAATGCGCACGCACCCGCTCAAAAACATCTAGAATTTGAGCCAGGCACAAAGGATTGTATGAACGGGCTTACAGCTTGTCCATGCACAGTTGGCAAACGTCTGCAGTGCGCATTTTCAACTGGATTTCTTCTTTATTCTGGCAGAAATCGTTGGCGCAGCCCTTGGGTTTTGAATGAATCCCATTCAACATGGTTTCGCGGTCTCCAAACATCAGGTGCCTAAGCAGCCAGACCACGACTTCGTAGGATATGGGGAATTGCTCGTCGGCATTTTTAAAAAAATAGTCCCAATTGGCGGTATGAATAAAATAATCGCGGCCGCTGGGCCCTATGGAACCAAACCAGTTTTTATCGTTGCCCATGTTGCTTAGCAAGAAAACATGGTCTTGGTCTGGAACGGAGTTCATTTCGCGAAAACGACGGCATTGATCAAAAAAATAATCCCAAGGCATGTAGGCTTCTCTTTTGGGGAAATCTGGGCTGGGTTCCGGCTCTGGTTCTGTGATTTTACCTTTCTGGGTCTGGAATTTTTCTGCGCTGAACCAAGTGCGAATTTTACCCTTCTGTTTTGGAAGGGCGAGCTTCTTGTTTAACGAAATGGAGTGAATTTTGACTTCGACCGAATTGCATTGCGAGTGCATTGAAAACGCAGGCATCTCCTGCCGATAATCCAGCATGCCGGCAGCAAATTGGATGGGGCCTTTGGATTGCTGCAAGAAGTCAACCACATTCTCAAAAACTTCGAGATCGATTTGTTCTTTGGGGAGCGTGGAGTAAAATAAATGGACCTTCATTGATTAAAAGTAAAAAACCAGCCTGTGCAATGCAACAGGCTGGTTAACCAATCAACCCTAATCTTACTTTTTATCCGACTTCAAAAACTCGATGGATTCTTTTCCGGCCTTCTTTTCTTGAGCATAGGATAAAATTGAAAAAGACAAATCCTGTTGCATTTCGAAAAATTCGCTTTTTGAATACTGCTTGGTCGAAGATTGCTTTAAATTTAATCCCTCGGCCAATTGATGTACATCAAAATCGGCTCCCAACATGGTGAACGACCAACTTCCGCTTTGCTCCAGTTCTTTCACTTGAGAAGAAATGGCAGAAGCAGTGTGCCTACGGCTGCTGTTTTCCATTCCATCGGTTAGGATCACGACCACCACGCTGGCTTCTTTGCTTTTTAGCTCAGGAGCAAAAAAGGTTTGGATGCGGGCTATAGAATCGCCTATCGCGTCGTACATGGCCGTTCCTCCAGAAGGTTGGTAGTCGGCCAAATTTAAACTTGGCATTCCTTGAACCACTGAAAAGCCGATGGTGTGGTACACTTCTGTATCAAATACAGTTAAAGCGGCATAAAAATGCTGTTCGGGGTGCATTTCTTGGGCTTCTCTCAGGGTTTTGAGCTGAGAATTGAACAAATCGACGGTTTGTGGTCGGGCATTTGACATGGAACCGCTTTGGTCCAATACAAATTGATAAATGGTTTTGCTGGTTTTCATATTGAATTTGGATTAAATGATGACTCAAAGGTCAATCAACCCAAATTCAATATGGAATCTTTGCAACCTTGCAAAGGCTAAAATCGGTTCAGTACGTTCCGTACCGATTGAATGTAGCTGCCTGCAAACAAGTTCACATGCACCAACAAAGGATACAGATTGCAAATAGCCACACGCTCTTCCCAACCGGGTTCTAGTGCCCACTCTTCCTCATACCCATGGTAAAAAGCAGGATCAAAGCCTCCAAACAAGCGCGTCATAGATAAGTCCATTTCTCGATGTCCGAAATAAACGGCGGGATCAAAAATAACCGCATCTCCACTTAAATCTGAAATAAAATTGCCCCCCCAAAGGTCGCCATGCAGCAAGGCTGGCTTTTCTACCGGAAAAATTTCCGCCAACTTTCCACCCAGCCGCTCCAGTTGCCCCGACAGTTCAATGTCGGCTTTGCCTGAATCCACAGCACGCTTCAGCATGGGAGCCAACCGCTGCTCATAAAAAAACGAAGCCCAAGTGGGGCTCTGTGCATTGGTTTGTGGAATAGATGAAATAAAATTGTCGTAATCCAAGCCAAAAGCGGCCCCTTCGGTTTTATGCAGACGGGCAAGCTGGGCTCCAAATTCGGGCCAAAAATCATAGTGAGGCGTTCCTCTGTCTATCATTTCCATGATCAGAATTTCTTGGCCCTCGGCTTCGATAACTCCATAAACGGTAGGAACCCGAACCGCTTGCGACAATCTAAGGAGCTCTAGGCCCTTTTGTTCCAACTTAAACATGTTGGGGTGCTGGCTAGCTCGGTTGTGCTTTATAAAAAAAGCACCCTGATCGGTTTCAACCACCTCGGTCGAATTCACCGAGCCCCCATTTAAGGGCCGTATAGAGGTAACATTAACCGGAAAATTCAATGCCCTTTCTAGCAAAGTTTGGATGGAATACGTCAACGGATGGTTAGGCATAAATTATATTTGTACAAAAATGAGAAATATTTGTAGTTTTGCCATCTCATTTAACAAAAATGGGGCATTAGCTCAGCTGGCTAGAGCGCTACAATGGCATTGTAGAGGTCATCGGTTCGACTCCGTTATGCTCCACCAAAAAAAAGCCAAACTTCGGTTTGGCTTTTTTTGTTCTTTTCAGCCCTTTGGTTTGGCTCTTGCAGCACAGGTTTTACAATCAGCCCTTTCCCCCTATCTTTGAACCATGGTTTCTTGGCCGTTCTTATTCGGGATATTTGCCCTTTTTATCTGCCTGTGGAAATTCCCCCTGCCTGGATTTGAGCAAAACAAAAAATACATCCTCCTTTTCATTTTAAGCCTTCGCATTGCGGTTGGGCTTGGTACGGTTGCCTTGTACACCTATTACTATACCGATAACAGCAAAGCCGATGTGCACCGGTATTACAACGATGCCGTAAATATGGCCGAAGTGCATGCCAATGCGCCCGATGAGTTTTGGGCAAATTGGTTTGGACTCGCCACCGATTTTGAATACGAAGGGCGGCATTTTGATTGCATGCTCAATTGGGTTCACCCCTATGGAAACCGAATGTACAACGACAACCGAGCCGTCATTCGCACCCATGCGATTTTACGCTTATTGGGCGGCAACAGCCTGTGGGCACACAGCTTGATTTTCTCGATTTTTGGGTTTGTAGGGAGTTATCTGCTGTGCCGCGTGGTTGGAAGCAGATGGAATTTACCACCAACAGGTCTTCTTATTCTCCTGCATGCCATACCTGCCGTTCTAATTTGGAGCTCGGCTCCCTTAAAAGAGGCCTTGGTCCTTTTGCAAATGGGACTAGCCCTTGGAAGCTGGTTTCTGATTAAAAACCGGATTTGGAGTTTTTTAGGTGCCGCCGCAGCCATTGCTTTGCTGCATTTCACCAAGTCATACATGGCATTTCTGTTGCTCGGATTCATTTCGGTGTATAGCCTTTCTTCGTATTGGGAATCAAAAAAGAACAATGGATTCAAGTTCAAAGTCCCCTCCTATTTTATTCCTGAACTTGTTTTCCCCCTACTTGGTATTGCCTTTTATGTTGTTTTTAGCAGCCTGACCCATTGGAACCCGATCCTCTCTATGCTCAGCACCAAGCTGCATCACTTCTTGAATTTAGCCGCCGCCGAACAGGCTGGAAGCCAGGTGTACCTTCCTCCCTTTGAACCCGATTGGCTGCCCTTTCTTGCTACTTTAAAATGGGGATTTGTAAATGCTCTTTTCAGACCCCTGCCTGGCGACTTTCATGGAATTTTCACCTGGATTATGCTGCCCGAATCTATGGCCATACTGCTGATTGGATTTGGGTTGTGGTTGGGCAAAAACAAAGGCATGCGGGCTTGGTTTTGGGCCAGTCTTTGGTACGGTTTAGCCTTGCTGGTGTTAATGGGAGTTACTACTCCTGTGCTGGGCAGCTTATTCCGGTATAAAATGCCGCTATGGCCTTTGTTTTTGCCTTATTTGTGGCTAAGCATCGAATGGATTGGGAAGAACCTGAAAAGGCGATTTTAAAGCCTTTGACCGGCTTGGGTTCTATAAATTCATTTTTTTGAACACAAAATCGGGTATGTTTCGAACAATCAACATTATAAGCTCCCAAATAGGCAACACATACACCCTGCCCTTGCGCTTTCGTACAGCCTTTACTATGGCTTTAGCCACCTGCTGAGGCGTGGCGGTCAATGGGCCAGGCAAAGGCAATCCAGCGGTCATTTTTGAACGAATAAATCCTGGCTTTACCGTAACGACATGTATTCCATGGGCATACCCAAAATTTCGAAGCCCATCTAAATAGGTCGAAAATCCGGCCTTGGCTGCCCCATATAAAAAATTGGATTTTCTGCCTCGATCTCCAGCCACCGAAGAAATCCCTACCAGGACCGCATTCCTTTTTTCTTGAATCAAGGAACGGACCAAGGCATTCATCAGCAAAACAGCGGCCGTAAAATTCACGGTCATAATCCGAGTGGTTTCAGCTGCATCTTCAATGCATATTGGATTGCCCAAGTAGCCCATGGCCAGGTGTACCTCATCGGGCAAACCCGGCAAGGCCAAAATCAAAGCCTCTGGATTGCTGGTTTCGGCATCGTAAACAAAGGCAGAAACCTCCACCTCGTACCGAAGTTTCAGGTCTGCCACAATGGGCTGAAGCGCTTCTAGGCTTCGGCCTGTTAGCCAAAGGGCATGCCCATTCTCGGCCCTTAACTTTGCTATGGCTTGGGCTACATCTGAATTCGCTCCAACAAGTAGAATATTCTTTTTCATGCATGTATGGATAAACGTTCTGATTGTAAGCTGCGGAAGGTGCCCACTGGATCCATTTCCTTTAGTTTATCAATAAACTCCTGAGCCATTGGATAGGTTCGCCTTAAAAAGTCGGCCGACATGCGCACGTCTTTGGTCAGGTATAGCCTTCCCCCATATTGTTCTACGACCTGATCAAGTTCATTTAAAAAGGGCCACAGCGAATCCGCTATCCCAAAATCAAGCGTCAGGGTAAAACCTGCCTTCGGAAAGCGCAAGTAATTTTCAGGCTGCTCTCCAAATATTTTCAACACCGTCAAAAAGGAACTCATGCGCCGTTTGGCCAACAATTCCAAGACTTCTTGAAGGCCCTTTCGAGCATCTTGATGCGGTACCACCAATTGGTATTGGGTAAATCCGCGCTTCCCATATATCCGATTCCAACCCAAGACTTTATCCAACGGATAATAAAAGGGTTCATAATGCACCACCGAATCTTGGCTGCCTTTTGGATGTTTATTAAAATAAACCCGATTGAACGCCTGAACTGTGAACCGATTCAGCGTAAAGGACGGCATATCTATTGGAAAGGGAATGCCCTTGGTAGAATGAATTTTTAAGGGATTTAAGGCTTGTTTTGGCGATAGTTCTTGAAGTTTGGCCGATTCGCCCAGCATCAAAATAGAACGTCCAAAGGCCTTTCCCCCAGCCATGCAATCCAACCAGGCTACTGAATTGGTCCAATTCCCATAGCTTTCTAATCCGGCCATGGTTTCATCTAGGTTTTCGCAACGAACCGTATGCTGCCGAATGTAAGCGGTTTCAATCGGTTTCATGTAAAAGGCCAAGGCCAGAACAATGCCTGTAAGGCCCATTCCGCCTAAACTGAGGTGAAACAAATCTGCATTTTCCGTTCGGCTGCAGCGCAGCTTCTGCCCCGACGCCGTAAATAGGTCAAACCACAGAACATGGTCAGAAAAACTGCCATCTACGTGGTGGTTTTTTCCATGAACATCGCTGGCCAGAGCGCCGCCTGCCGTTACAAAACGAGTTCCCGGGGTAACGGGCAAAAACCAACCCCTAGGCACAAAAACCTGAAGAATTTCATCGAAAGTAACCCCTGACTCCACCGTAAGGAGTCCGCTGCTGGAGTCAAAATCTAAAAAGTGATTTAAACTTCGGGCATCCACAATGTGGGCAGACAAGGCACTGTCTCCGTAGCACCGCCCCATGCCCCTCGCAATTTGCGGGGTGCTGGCCTGCAGAGGCCAAGGCCGAAAATCGGCCTGAATCCGTGGGTAATTCCCCCAATTGCTGACCGTGGTTTTTGATTTCACCGCCCCAACAATTGTCCAGAATACAAGACCAATACAAAACTCGAAATCCAACCCATCAAAACCAATTGAATGGTCCGGTCGCGCAATAAAATTTGAGTGGGATTCCCAGAACGTTCAAAAACCAAGGTGATTTGCAAATACCGCATCAAGCCCATAATCACAAACAAACCTGTTAGGTACAGTTGCCCGGTTCCCATGCGTTGAATCACTTCGTCAGACAAAGTGTACATTAAATACGCCACAACAATTACACCCGCCATCAAAGTCATTGCGGCGTTAATAAACTCCAAATTATACCCTTCCATCGACTTGCGCATCACCTTGCCTGAATCGCGGTGAATAACCAAATCGTCGCGGCGTTTGGCCAATCCCAAAAACAAAGCCAATAAAAACGTCATTACAACAATCCAATGCGAAACCTCGACCTGGGCAAGTACGCCCCCGCTAACCACCCTCAACACAAATCCGGTGGCAATCATGCTCACATCAACAATGGGCAAATGCTTCATGCCCATTGAATACGCCAAATTCATTCCTATATACCCCAGTAAAACATACAAAAACAAGGGATTTAAAACCGCAGCGATTATCAGCCCTGAACCCAACAGCATTATTGCCATGCCAATGCCCAACCGAGCAGATAAAAGCCCGGAAGCAAATGGACGCTGCTTTTTGACCGGATGCAATCGGTCTTCCTCTACATCTCGAACGTCGTTGATGATGTAAATGCCCGATGCCGATAAACCAAAAGCCAAAAACCCCGACAAACAAAGCAGCAATGCATCTACATGCCCAACATGCCCACTAAAAAAAAGCGGCAAAAACAAAAACAGATTTTTTGTCCAGTGCGAAAGCCGCATTATCTTAATCAATAGCATGCCTAATAAATTTGTACTTTTGCATTAAAGTATTGCAAAGGTGAGAAAAATACTGGTTACAGGGATAGGCGGGTTCATAGGTTTTCATGTCAGCAAAATGCTGGCCAGCGAAAAAAACATGGAAGTGTATGGGGTAGATGTCATGAACGATTACTACGACCCCGAGTTGAAAAAAAACAGATTGGTTCATCTGGGCTTTGACCCCAAGGGCATTGACTCCGACCAAGAAATTCAAAGCAGCACCTTGCCCATTCGGTTCAAGCGCATTAATTTGGCCAACAAATCTTCTGTAATGGAGGTTTTTGAAAAATTTCAGCCCGATGGGGTTGTGCATTTGGCGGCGCAAGCCGGGGTCAGATACTCCCTTACCCACCCAGAAGTGTACCTGGAATCAAACATGACGGCCTTTTTAAACATCCTAGAGGCCTGTCGGTCTTTTGTCCCAGCTCACTTGGTCTATGCCAGTTCCAGCTCGGTGTACGGACTGAACACCGAAATCCCCTTTTCGGTAAAAAAAGGAACCAACCACCCGGTATCTCTGTACGCTGCTACCAAAAAAAGCAATGAACTGATGGCACATTGCTACAGCCATTTGTACCAAATTCCAACCACTGGCCTTCGTTTTTTTACCGTTTATGGCCCCTGGGGCAGGCCCGACATGGCTCTGTTTTTATTCAGCAAAGCAATTTTGAACGGGCAGCCCATAGATGTGTACAACCACGGTAAAATGCGCCGCGATTTCACCTACATCGACGACATTGTAAACGGAATCGTCAATGTGCTGCTAAAACCAGCTCAGCCGTCCACAGATTTTAACCCCTTACGACCAAAACCCGATGTGTCCTCAGCCCCATATCGGATTCTGAATATTGGCCACAGCAAGCCTGTAGAACTAATGGATTTTGTCCGGGAAATTGAAAAACAATTGGGAAAAACAGCAAAACTCAATTTAATGCCCCTGCAGCCCGGAGATGTCCTAGTTTCGTATGCCGATGTTACAGAATTGGCAAACGAATATGGCTACCGACCCAGCATTTCCATAGAAGTGGGGGTTGAACGTTTTATTCGCTGGTTCAGGAATTATTATCAAGTTTAATTCTTAACCTTGCAAAAGACCTAAGGGGGCTCTGCGGCAGGGATTGACGAGGCTACCCCACAGGACCGGTGGGGCAGGCGCTGCAGGCAACAAAAGAGCGACCTTGGGAGCTCCTTTTGGGCCTGCAACGCCCGCCACCGGGCCGAGGAGTAGCCCGGAAAGCCCGAAGCCGCCATCTATGTTAATCCAAATCTTACCAAAAACGCACCTGATAAATTTTAATAAAAATGGCCAATAAAAAAAAGAATGAAGCTTTGCCAATTTCAGAACTGAAAGGCGCCGAACAATGGGCTACTTTGCAAGCCGCAGAGCAGCATTTAAGGGACTTGGAGAACGAATTGGAGCAAATGGAAAATGGGTTCGCTTTGGTTGGTTTTTTTAAATTTCGCCGAAAAAAACGGGATTATTTGCTGCGAGAACAAGAACAATTTGAAAATTTAGACTCCTTTTTGCGCAAAAACCATAAGCCTTATAAGGCTTTGACCGAAGAAAATCTTCAGCTGCTCGCCGAAAAGGGATTGAAATTTAAAGTTAGGCCCAGCCGTTTTGCTTTGACAGGGGAATATGCCAATCACTTTTTTGGGCGGCTTGCCTCAACCGGGCGCAGCCAAGTTAAAACCATTGAAATCAGGGGCTCTGCCTCATTTATGGAACCCAGTGTTTACCCCGCCGAACTCAGCGGGAAAATTGACCATTGGGGCAATATTCGCCTAAAAACAGAAAGCCTAACCCGGGGCTTGAAGGCCATGCTGCCCAAACGCTATGTGGGCCAAATTGACAGCAACGGAAAAATTAAATTAAAAATGGACAAAACAGACTGGCTTTTAAGCTATATGGGCTGGAAAACCATTCAAAGTTTGGAGGGAATTCATTTTTCGGGAAATAAAAAAGCAAAACAAGCCTTTTCAGACAACAAAGACAGCATGCATCAACTGCTTAAAGAACTTAAATTGGCCCTAATTGCAAAGTAAACGGCCAAAGCTCCCGCTTGAACGTCAATGCATTTTAGAGCAAACTCCCTTTTTTTGCTTCAATTGACCAAAAAAAGTAAAATAAAAAA
>CAILUT010000037.1 GCA_903837495.1 uncultured Flavobacteriales bacterium
ATACTGCGCCCCCGACACCATTTACGCCACGGGCAGCAGCAACACCAACCCCATTTCGTTCAGCACCCCGCTGCCCCCCTGCACCGCCCCATCTACCCAAACGTTCAACCTTCAAGCCGGATCGCTCACCGGCAGCTCGGCCTCCTTTTCCTGGACCAACGGCAACGGCGCCGGACGCGTGCTTTACATCAATACCGTTAACACGTTCAATGCTCCCGCCAACGGCAGCCTACCCGCCGCCAACACCCTTTATTCTGGCTCGGGCCAACAATGCGTTTTCGCCGGACCCGGCTCTGGCCCCATCAACATCAGCGGACTCGCCGCCGGAACCACCTACTTTGTTCGGGCCTACGAATACTGCGCCCCCGACACCATTTACGCCACGGGCAGCAGCAACACCAACCCCATTTCGTTCAGCACCCCGCTGCCCCCCTGCACCGCCCCATCTACCCAAACGTTCAACCTTCAAGCCGGATCGCTCACCGGCAGCTCCGCCTCCCTTTCCTGGACCAACGGCAACGGCGCCGGACGCGTGCTTTACATCAATACCGTTAACACGTTTAATGCACCGGCCAACGGCAGCCTGCCCGCCGCCAACACCGTTTATTCTGGCTCGGGCCAACAATGCGTTTTCTCCGGCCCTGGCTCTGGCCCCATCAACATCACTGGACTCACCGCCAGCACCACCTACTTTGTTCGGGCCTACGAATACTGCGCCCCCGACATCATTTACGCCACGGGAATCAGCAACACCAACCCCATTTCGTTTGTTGCTCCTCAAGCATCTTGCACCGCCCCATCTACCCAAACGTTCAACCTTCAAGCCGGCTCGCTCACCGGCACCTCGGCCTCCCTTTCCTGGACCAACGGCAACGGCGCCGGACGGGTGCTCTACATCAACACGCTGAATTCCTTTGCCAACCCCGCCAACGGCAGCCTGCCCTCTGCCAACACCGTTTATTCTGGCTCGGGCCAACAATGCGTTTTCGCCGGCCCTGGCTCTGGCCCCATCAACATCAGCGGGCTCACCGCCGGCACCACCTACTTTGTTCGGGCCTATGAATACTGTGCCCCCGACACCATTTACGCCACGGGAATCAGCAACACCAACCCCATTTCCTTTGTCAGCAGCTCGGGCGGTGGCACCTGCATGGCTCCTACCCTTCAAACCTCTTTGCTTCAAGCTCCCAATCCAAGCAGCACTGCGGCTTTGGCAAGTTGGACCAGCGGAAACGGGGGGGGCCGAGTGGTGTACATCCACACCCAGAATTCCTTCGTGGCACCGGTATCTGGCACGCTACCTACGCCCAATCCAGCCTACTCGGGCAGCGGGCAACAGTGTGTTTTTGCCGGAAGCGCTGGCAATTCAGTACAAGTTACCGGGCTTCAACCCGGAACAACCTATTATCTGCGCGCTTACGAATACTGCCAACCCGGTTTTGTGTTCAATACCTCGACAGCCGCCAACAATCCTTTTCCGTTTACCACGCCACAAGCTCCCTATTTAAGCTTGAGCCCCGACAGTGTATTTGGATTTAGTTACGTGATGGGTGCCGGCCCTTCTGCGGCGCAAATTTACCAGCTAAGTGGAGGCAATTTAAGCGGGGGCAGCGTTGCCATTTTGGCTTCGGCCGACTTTGAGCTTTCTGCCAACGGCCAATCTTTTTCTCCCACCTTGAGCATCCCCATACAAGGCGGAGTGGTTTTAGGCCAACCTGTTTCCTTGCATGTACGCATGAAAGCCGGCTTACCGTTAGGTACGCACGGTTGGAGTGCTCAGATCCATACGGGCGGTGGTGCCCCCCCCGTAAATCTACATTGCTTGGGCGAGGTGGTTTCGGCCACATCAATAGATGAAACAACGGGCAGGCCGGCACTTTCTTTTTGGCCCAATCCGATTGCCCAAAACCACATCACCGCAGCATTGAACGCAAGCCCATCGGGTTTGTATTCCATAAACATCCATGAAATTCAAGGACGTTGCTTGTCTGAACAAAGAATATGGTTTTCCGATGCACAACCCCATACCATTCAACTTCCAAATTTAAGCAGCGGCACCTACTTCATAACCGTTTCTGACATGCAGGGACAGTTCCTTGGACGCTACCGCTTCATTAAAATACAGGAGTAAAAGGGGGCGACCTGGCACAAACAATTGTCCATTTCTGCCTAATTTTCACTTCCATTTCTTAGGCTCACATTCTCCCCCTAAGAATTGAGTCTCGCCCCGAATCCAAATCATTCGTGCATTCGTGGCTAAATTCAAATTCCATTTTTTTAGATTCACATTCTCCCCCTATTCCTTGAGTTTAGCCACGAATGCACGAATAGTTGCCTTTCTGGCTAATTTTCAATTCCATTTCTCAGGCTCACATTCTCCCCCTGGCCTCCAAAAGCAGAACTACAAATACTTCTTCAGGTATTCCAATGCCTCAGGAATTCCCAAACCACCGCCCTTTTGGATGTGATGCAATCCGGAACGGGCAATTCCGGCTTTTCCAGGATCCACCAGCACCGAGGGCCTACCCGCCTTCAATTCATACAGCAAGCCCGCCGCTGGATACACCTGAAGGCTGCTCCCCACCACCAATAAGGCATCGGCCTGCTGCACCATTTTCTGGGCCTCTGAAATCGCCGGGACCAATTCCCCAAACCATACAATATGAGGCCGCAACCGACGTCCGTCGGCCAAACAACTTTCGGCACTCAGGTCTCCTTCCACCTCAACAATTACGGTAGGGGGTTCTATGCTTCGAGCTTGGTCAATTCGTCCATGCAAGTGCAAAATCCGGTTGCTGCCAGCCCGCTCATGTAGGTTGTCCACGTTTTGGGTAACCACCTGAACGTCCCAATCCAGTTCAGCTTCTACCAAAGCCAAATGCCCCGCATTGGGTTGGGCCAAGGCAATAGCTCTTCGGCGTTCGTTGTAAAATTGATGCACCAAATCGGGGTTCCGTTCAAAGGCTTCCGGTGTAGCCACATCCTCTACCCGATGTCCCTCCCAAAGGCCATCGTTTCCCCGAAATGTGGGAATTCCGCTTTCGGCCGAAATCCCAGCACCGGTAAAAACAACCAGTTTCCTCTTTGTTCTCAATGCAATTCGGGGCTACTTTCCCAGGCCGCCAAAATGGCCGATTCGATTTCGGGCGCATCCCAAACCTGTTCAATATCTGGGCGATTCATCACTTGTTTCATAATGGAGTCTTGCAGTTCGCCGCGCCGCAAGGCCTCGCTATAGGGGCGGTGCGAAAAGGTAACCATCGAATACAAAGGCTGCCATTTTTCAGGATGGGCCGCCGAAAAGCGGGCCTCAATTTTCTTTTGAAGTAAAAACGACGGATCGGCGGTTTTGTCGCGCATTTCAATAAAATTCCGCAAGGCCAACTCCGAAATCGCAACCCCATCGGGCTGCCGGTTTGCGGCATAACTCGAAAACAAACCACTAAAATCCCCGCCTTGGCTCTTCAATGCTGCATTCAACAAAGAACAATCTTCAAAACCAGCATTCATACCCTGCCCATAAAAGGGAACCAAGGCATGAGCCGCATCTCCCAATATCAACACTTCATCTTTGTAATTCCATGGCTTACACCGAATCGTTACCAGCGCTGAGGCTGGGTTGGTTGTCCATTGCTGAGCCAAATCGGGCATCAAAGGGACAATATCTGGAAAGGTGCTGTTAAAAAAGTCCATCACTTTTTCGTCTGAATCCAACGAAGCAAACGACAAAGGGCCTTCCATTTGAAAAAACAGGGTGCAGGTAAACGAGCCCCCCGGATTCGGAAGCGCAATCAGCATAAAATCCTTTCTAGGCCAAATGTGCAGGGTTTCCTTTTCCATTCTAAACCCACCCTTTTCATCAGGCATAATGGTCAATTCTTTGTACCCGTGTTCAATGTAAAATTGATGGTAATCAAATCGGTCGTTCATCATCAGGGCCTGCCGAATGGCCGAAAAAGCTCCGTCAGTGCCAATAACACGGCCGTATTTCACCGTCCGCTGCCCGCTGTTCGCAGCATCAAAATGCAATTCCTTTTGTTTAAAATCAACCGAGCTACACCTCCATTCAAAGTGCATACGAACCTTGCCCGTACGGTCGGCCGCTTCCAGCAGCAAGCGGTTTAAAGCACCCCGGCTAACCGAGTAAATCGCCTGCCCATCTGAACCATAGGGCTGATACCTCAGCGGCCCCGACACGTCGTGCATGGTGCGCTTGTACATGGGAATGGCAATTTCATGCACTTGCTCTGCCAATCCAACTTCCTGCAACGCTTTCCAACCCCGGTCCGACAAGGCCAAATTTATCGACCTTCCCTGGTACAGGGTTGCCAACCGAATGTCGGGCCGCCGCTCAAAAACATCTACTGTAAATCCCGCTTGCGCAGCATACAACGCTTGCAATGAACCCACAAGCCCAGCGCCAATTATGGTAATTTCAGACATAATGTAAAGGTACGATTTTCACCAATAAAGCACCCGATTTTCGGAATTTCCAAACGGCTTATTCTTCTAATTTTCAGGGCGGCCGCGGGCTTTCAGGGCTAGTCCGCCGGCAGCGGGCTGGGCTGCAGCGGGCGGCAGGTAGCTCCCAAGGTCGCTCCTGCCACCGCGCGCAGCC
>CAILUT010000038.1 GCA_903837495.1 uncultured Flavobacteriales bacterium
ATTTAACAAGGGGGTAATTTTGCATTCACGGGGGGAATTTACCTTTAGGTTAGGAAAACGAACTGAAGCCCCTTATCATGAAAATAACGGTTATGGGAACTGCCGGAGAAACAACGGTGCCGGCCATTTTCAGCCAAAGGTATGGGCATCAGCGTGCATTGGAATTGGGGCATAAAGACATACGTTCGCGGAGTGCGCTGATGGTTGATTCGCACTTAAAAATAGATTTTCCGGCCGACACCTTTCACCAAGTGGTAACCCAAGGCTTGGAATTGAACCACTTGAAGTATGTTTTTATTACGCGGTCGTCGTATCCTAATTTTGCTGCCGATGAGATGGCCTATGTACTGCCGTTTATTGGTGAGCGAAAAAGCGGGGAGCATCTGCGTATTTTTGGGAACTTAGAAAGCATACAAAAAGCAAAGCAAGTATTGGGGGTCAGCAATGTGGTAAGTTTTCATGAAATTCAGCCCTTTCAGGTTTTGAATTTAGGGCCTTATGTAATACATCCGTTAAAGGCCAGCAACAATGGGGATTTAAATCCGTTCAATTATGTAATTCGGAAGGGGCGCAACTCGGTATTGTACGCAACCGATACGGGGCTTTACGACGAGCGGAATTTGCGGTATTTGAAAAGTGGCAGCATATTGGATGCGGTTGTGGTGGGCTGCATTCAGGGAGCCAAGCCGTCCACAGACACGCATAGAATGGGCTTTCCGGAATTAAAACGGTTTAAGGAAAAGACCGAGGAAATGGGAATAACGAGTCTGCGCACGCGTTGGATTATGACACAGGTTTCGCCGAGCGACGGTTTTTTGCATGAGGAATGGAGCAGCTTGGTAGCGCCTTTTGGGTTTGAGGTGGCCTATGATGGGCTGCAAATTGTATTGAACGAACGTTGAATTTTGGTTAATTGAATCGGCAGGCCAAAAAGGCGATGTCGTCGCGGTAGGGGAAATCGCGTCTAAAGTGTTCCAATTTACGAACCACAAGGGCATTTAGGTCAGCAATGGCGAGGTTGTGGTTGTCTTGGATTAGTTCTTGCAAGGCGGCTTCTCCGAAACGTTCCCCTGTGGGTGATTCCAAGTCGGTGGCACCATCGGTATAACAGACCAACACGGATTGCTGGGGCAGAATGGCTTTTAAGGGAACGGCTGGAGGAAGGACATCGAGCATACCAAGGCCAACGGTATTGGCGGGCAGCAGCTGCATTTTGCCATTTGCAAGGAGCATGGGGGCATTGTGGCCGCAGTTCAAATAATCGAGGGTTCGGGAAACGGTATTGTATCTACCGATAAAGCAGGTAATAAATTTATCGCCGTTGGCGAGGTCATTCACTTTTCCGTTCAGGATTTGGGCCATTTTCCACAAATCGGATTCATAGACCGAGAGGGTTCGGAAATTGGCCTGAAAATTCGACATCAAAAAAGCGGCATCCACTCCTTTTCCGGAGACATCGGCCATGCAGAACATGAATTGGTGGGGCTGAGCTTGGAAGAAATCATAGTAATCGCCGCCGACTTCGGCATGGGTTCTGAAGAATCCATCGACTTCGATGCCGTTACCGGAGCTCATTTCCTTGGGAAAAAGTTGCCGTTGCAAAGAGGCCGCCACTTCGAGTTGCCGGCTTAGGGCGGCTTGTTCTGAGCGTTGCCGGGCATACTCGCGCGTCATGAGTTTGTTTTCAAAAGACACATAGAGGATATTGGCCAGGGAGAGGATAAAATTGGCGTCATCGGCATCGATGTTTCCGGCATTTTTTAGGAGCAAAGCGGCCAACAGCGAGGTTTTATGGAAAACGGGGATAACCAGATCGAAAGGCCAAAGCCCTTCTCCCAGGATTTCCACCAAATCGTCGTTGGGTTCGAGTCTATTTAAGAAATCGGCCAGGGGCATTTCCGCCAATTGGGGGGCTAGGTTAGCGGTATCGTATTCCAGGTATGGCTTTTGATTTCGAAGGGAATAAACGGCGAAGCCATCTATCCCCAGGTGGTTTTTCAAGACACTTTCAAGGAACTTCAGCAGTTGGTTCCGGGAGTAGTTGTCCTGGATTGCTTTGGTAACTTGTAAAACAACTTGAAGGCGTTGCTGGGGGTTTCGAACCACCGTTTAAATCTTAAATTTTCGGATGATTTGCGGCAGTTTTCGAATGGCAATCCATTGCCGCATTACGGCCTTCACTTCTTCGGCGGGGGCGCCCAAATAGGCTTTTCCGCCGGGCAGGCTGCGCATAAC
Source organism: uncultured Flavobacteriales bacterium (assembly GCA_903837495.1). Lineage (GTDB taxonomy): Bacteria > Bacteroidota > Bacteroidia > CAIKAF01 > CAIKAF01 > CAIKAF01. The sequence goes on from CAILUT010000038.1 coordinate 2,236, forward strand.
GCCTGATTTTGGAAGCACAACAGCGCCTTTTCCAATGGTCAGGTCTTTAGCGATACCGGCTTGGCCCCAGATTTGAACAAAATCTTCAATCACCACTACCCCACTGATTCCCACTTGGGCTGCAATCAAGCAGTGTTTGCCTAAAATGGTATCGTGGCCAATGTGGACTTGATTGTCAATTTTGGTTCCTTGGCCCACCTGTGTAATGTGGGTAACGCCCCGGTCAATGGTACACCCTGAACCAATTTCCACATCGTCTTCGATTAAAACGCTTCCGCAGGAGGGGAATTTTTCGTAGCCCTGGGGTCGGCGTTTCACATAAAAGGCATCGCCGCCGATGGTGGAATTGGCGTGAATAATCACATTGTTGCCGATTCGGGTATTTTGGTAAATACTAACGTTGGCGTGGATTAGGCAGTTTTTTCCGATGCGCACATTTTCACCAACAAAGACTCCAGGTTGCAGAATGGTTCCTTCGCCAATTTCGGCCGATTCGGCCACCAATTGCCGGGAAGGCTTCATGGGGCTATATTGTTCAATTAGGGCTTTGAAAATGGTAAAGGGGTCGGGAAAAACGATGAGGGTTTTATCGTGTGGGATTTCGGGAACTTTGTCGATAATAATAACGGAGGCATTGGATTTTAATGCCTTTTGGTAGTATTTGGGGTGGTCAACAAAGGTAATTTCGCCGGTTTGCACCACATGTATTTCATTGAGCCCCACAATTGGAAACTGGGGATTGCCTAGGCACTCGGCTTGATAGGTCGAGCAAATTTGCTGGGGGGTAATGGTGCTGGGGAAGCGCATTTGAAAAGCGGGCCTTATTTAACGCGTTCGTTGTAGGCGCGTTTGCGGGTATCAACTTTAATTCGGTCGCCTTGGTTTACAAACAGGGGGACGCGGATTTCGGCTCCCGTTTCAAGGGTTGCTGGCTTCAGGGTGTTGGTGGCGGTATCGCCTTTAATACCGGGTTCGGTGTAGGTTATTTCCAATTCAACGAAGTCGGGCAGTTCTCCGTACAAAACCAATTCTTTTTCGGCATGAAAAACGATGTTAATGGAATTTCCGTCTTTCAACAAATCATGATTTTCGACCAATTCGGGTTGAAGGTAAAATTGGTCGAAGGTTTCGTTGTCCATTACAAACATGCCGCTGTCGTCGCGGTATAGAAACTGATGGCTGCGGGTTTCAATGCGGGCGGTTTCGATTTTTTCGCCGCCGGTAAAGGTATGGTCAATGATTTTCCCGGTGTTGAGGCTTTTCAGTTTTGTGCGTACGTTAGAGGCTCCCCGCCCGGTTTGAAAACGCTGGAATTCCAGAATAATCATTAAGTCGTTGTTCATTTCTAAACACAAACCATTTCGGAAATCAGAGGTAGTAGCCATGATTAAAAATTAGAGTTCATATATTTCTTTTGCTTCCAGAAGTTCCGTTTCGGGTTGATTGGAAGCCACCAAAATTAACCTTATATTTTTTTCCCGACGTATAATATGGGAATAAAATTCAAATCCGGCTTGGTCAAGGTTGGAAGCGGGCTCATCGAGGAACCAAAAAGGCACATCCGACAAAAATGCCAACAGCAGCCGTACCCGCTGCTTCATTCCCGATGAAAAGGCCTGAACAAACTGGTTTTGCTCGTTGAATAAGCCTGCCAAATCCAACAGTTCTGATTCGGACGAAGTTCTGTACAGCTTCCCCATCAGCAGTTTATGGAGGGCGAGCAATTCTTTGAGGCGGATTTGTTCGGGCAAATCAATATAGGGCCCGCACAAAACCATGGATTTTGGCCATTGTTCAGCAGCCTGGGGCATGCCGTTGACCGAAACAGAAACCTGTCCCTGATCGGGGCGCATCAAGCCCGACAAAATTTTCAGCAAGGTTGATTTTCCCCGGCCATTGGCTCCAGTAATGCCAATCAGACCTGGCCCTATGAAGCGGATGTTTTTATGTTCAAAGATCATTTTGGGCCCGAACTGGCGACTCAAATTTTCAACCTGAATGACCAATTCGGCAGTCGAGGTCATTGTGCGTTCCGAACCAATTGGGCCATCATTTCGCCTTCCATCACCACTTTCCCGTTCACATAGGCTTTTCCTGCCATGTGGCAAATGCCGCGGCGGATGGGCGACACCAAATGCAAATCAAACACGAGGGAATCGCCGGGCACCACCTTTTGTTTAAACTTCACCTTTTCAATTTTAATGAAATAAGGCGTATAGTTTTGTGGATCTTCAAGGGTACTCATAACCAAAATGCCGCCCACCTGAGCCATGGCCTCAATTTGCATTACGCCTGGCATGACGGGATTCCCGGGGAAATGTCCTTGGAAAAAAGGCTCGTTCATGGTCACATTTTTAATTCCAACAACCGAATCGGAGTCCAGGTAAACGACCTTATCTACCAGCAAAAAAGGATACCGGTGGGGCAACATGCCCATAATGGCATGAATATCGTACACCGTTTGGTTTAAATCTATTTCAGAAATGTTGCGCTCATTCATGGGCGTAAAGTTCTCTCAATTTTCTGGCAAACGCAACATTTATAGAATGTCCGGGTCGGTGAATGCTAATGCTGCCCCGGATTCGGCGGCCTGCCAGTGCTAAATCGCCAAGGGCGTCTAATACCTTATGCCGCAGGGGTTCATCTGAAAATCGGGGTTGCAGGGTATTTAACAATCCCAGGGAATTGCCGGTTAATTTATCGCGGCCGAAGCGTTGAATAAGTCGGAGCAGTTTGGATTCTGGCAGGGGCTGTTCGGCATATACCAAGGCGCAATCTAAATCTCCCCCCTTAATTAAACCTTGGTCCATGAGGTATTCCAACTCGTGAAAAAACACAAAAGTACGGGCTGGGGCCAATTCAGCGAGAAAGGCCTCGGGATTATCAAGAAAATAGGTGCCTCCTGGAACGTGTGCGCTTTGAAAATCGATGCTGCATTCCAATGAAAATCGGCTTGAAGGGCTGGCCACCACAACGGAATTTCGGCTGGAATCCATAAGGGTAATGGGTTCAAGGATATCTAGGAAGCGGCGTTCTGCATTTTGCTGCTGCAATCGCCCTTCTTGAAGGGCCTGCACATAAGGTTGAGCACTGCCGTCGAAGATGGGCATTTCTGGGCCATCGATTTCAATCAACACATTGTCTAAATCGAGGGCCCAAATTGCGGCTAGGCTGTGTTCTACGGTGGCAACGCTTTGGCCTTCCCGTCCCAAAACCGTAGTTCGTTCGGTATGAATGACATAATCGGCCAGGGCTGGAATATCTAGGGCATCCGATTGGTCAACCCGGCGGAATCGAATTCCGGTTCCGATTTCGGCAGGCAAAAACCGAAGGCGTACGGCTTGGCCTGAATGCAGTCCTACACCTTGGCAGGAAACAGGTTGTTGAAGGGTTTGCTGAAAAACGGCAACGTTTTTCTCAGAGAAGGATTGTGGAAATGTAGATGGATTATTTTTCATGCGCAGTCCAAGTTTTTACCAATTCAGGCAAACGCCTGAATAAGACAAACGATTTGCGAAATTGTTGTGCAGGCATGGCCGGAGAGCCCCAGACCTTAGAACCGGGTTCGTGAATGGAGTTCATAATTCCAGATTGAGCGGCGACCTCGACCCCATCGGCAATGTGAATGCCATCAACAAAACCCACCTGTCCACCAATGCGGCAGGCTTTTCCAATAACCACAGAGCCGGCCACGCCGGTTTGGGCGGCAATAACTGTATGGGCACCCACCTGAACGTTGTGGGCAATGTGTACTTGGTTGTCGATTTTTACGCCTTGATGAATTCGGGTAGGACTTAACATCCCTTGATCGATGCTGCAATTGGCTCCGATTTCAACCTGATCTTCAATAACCACAGAACCTAAGTGGGGAATTTTTTGCAATCCAGCACTTCCAAGCATGTACCCAAAGCCGTCGGAACCTATAACGGTGTTGCTTTGAATGATGCATTTTTTGCCAATTCGGCAAGCGGCGAGCAATTGAACCCCCGACCCAATTTGGGTTCCTGCACCCACCACTACCCCTTCGGAGATCAGGGCGCCCGAATGGACTTGAACCTCGGCATCAATTATTGCACCTGCCCGCACAACTGCTCCCGCATGAATCCAGGCTGTTTCATGAATTTGAGCCGATTCAGACACCAAGGCACCGGCTTCAATTCCTGAGGCTTGTTTTATGGTTTCGGTGGCTTTCTGCAATAAAACCAGCAGGGCTTCCCTGGCATTTGGCACCCGAATGCAGGCCATTTTTAAGTTTGAGGGCAGATTTATGTGGGCAGAAACCAAAACCAGAGCGGCTTGGCATGCATTAAGTTGAGCCAAATACTTAGCGTCATCTAGAAAGGTAAGCTGATTTGGACCGGCATCGGCCAGGGTAGCAAAACCGTTGATTTGGGCAACTGGGGTTCCTACCAATTCTCCTTGAACCCATTCGGCAATGTTGGCGGGATGCCATGAAAAAGGGGGCAACTGGGAGGGCGTCATCAGGGAATCTGTACTTCTTTGGGATAGCAAATAAAACGCTTCGTAACTATGTTGAGGGCTTTTTCGATGGAAAGGTTGTCTGAGGCTGAAAAAAAATCGCGGATTTCACCGGATTTCATGCAGAAACGGATGGGGCCTTTTTCGGCGTCATAGGTTTGGTTGCTGACCGAACCCTGGGCAACAAAAAAGCCAGCCTGATCGATGGAGCAGGAAAAATGGGCAGAAACGGCCTGAAGGCAATGGGCAAGAAAGGCCGCTGATATGGGTTCAGATTGAATGCGAACCTTAAACAAGTGGCGATTTAACAAGCGCGTGCACAGTTGAGACAAAATAGCATCGGAGTGGCTGGACCAGACTTTAACGGCCGACATCACATCGGAATCATCAAGTTGAACAAAGGCATTCACCAGTTCGGAATGTAGGGCTCGTTCTGGGCTTGATTGCAGCACAAAATGCAAGGCCGGGGTAGAAAACAAATCCACTTTTTCGTGAATCAACAGCCTAGCTCGGCGAAAAATCTGATGCAACAAAGCCTCGGCTCCCAGCACCGTTTTGTGTAAATAGACCTGCCAATACATCAAACGTCGGGCAATCAGGAATTTTTCAATGGAATAGATGCCTTTTTCTTCAATCAGCAATTCATCGTTCATGACCACCATCATTTTGATGATGCGTTCGGAACCGATTACCCCTTCGGCCACACCGGTGTAAAAGCTATCGCGCCGCAAATAATCCAGTCGATCCACATCAAGCTGGCTGGCAATAAGCTGATTGAAAAAAGGACGCGGGTAGGTTCCCAAGAACATTTGAATGGCAAGGGTTAACTTCCCGTCAAATTCTGCATTCAGGATATGCATAATTTCTAGGGTCAATGCCTCGTGGTGAAACCCAGAAAGCAGGACGCCTTCTAAGGTGTGCGAAAATGGACCATGGCCGATGTCGTGCAGCAAAACAGCCGCCATGCCGGCTTGCAATTCGGCATCGGAGATAGGGGTTCCTTTGCGTTGAATGACCAACAAAGCTTGTTCCATTAAGTGCATAGCGCCGAGCGCGTGGTGAAATCGGGTGTGGTGGGCGCCGGGATAAACCAAGTGCGACAAGCCACCTTGGGTAATGCGTCGAAGCCGTTGAAACCAGGGGTGGTTGATGATGTGTTGATGCAGGGGGTCCGATACGGTAATAAAACCGTACACGGGATCGTTAAAAATTTTTGAGTAGCCGGTTGTAGTCATAAACGCAATTTTGTGCCTACCTTGGCGTTGTGTGAGAATCTGAACCCGCCATGGAAAACAGGACAAAGGTACATTCCTGCGGCGAAGGATTAAAAACGAAAAAAAGACATGGAAAACGTATCGATTTTATGGGCGGACGACGAGATAGAATTGTTGAAGCCTCACCTTATTTTTTTACAAGAGAAGGGCTATGTGGTTCAAACCGCGAACAATGGGCAGGATGCCCTTGATTTGGTTCGAGAACGGCATTTTGATTTGGTGTTGTTGGACGAAAACATGCCGGGCATGGGGGGGCTAGAAACCTTAGCCGAAATCAAGGCTCAGCGCCCTGAGTTGCCTGTGGTTATGGTAACGAAAAGCGAAGAGGAGCATATTATGGAGAGTGCTATTGGCGGAAAGATTGCGGATTATCTGATAAAACCCGTACGGCCAACTCAATTGTTAATGTCGGTAAAAAAAATCATAGACAGCCGCCGATTGGTGCAAGAGCAAAGTTCGCAGCAGTACATCCGCGAGTTTCGTGAAATTGGAATGCGGATTGGAGGCAGGATGAACTTCATGGATTGGGATGATGTGTATCGAAAATTGGTGTATTGGGAAATGGAATTGGCCGAATCGAAAAATACAGCCATGCTGGAGATTTTAACCGCACAAAAGCAAGAGGCGAATCAGCAGTTTGTTCGAGCGGTGCAACGCGCCTATCCAGAATGGTTGGCAGGGGGAGTTGGAGCCCCTTTAATGTCGCACCGAATTTTCAAAGAAAAGGTTCAGCCCTTGCTGCGCAGCGAGCCTCAAGGCCCGGTGTTTTGGGTGGTTATTGACAACCTACGTTGGGATCAGTGGCGCATTATATGGCCCATGATGAGCGATGCCTTTCGGATTAAAGAAGAAACGATGACCTGCTCCATTTTACCCACAGCAACCCAGTATGCGCGAAATGCCATGTTTGCGGGCATGCTGCCCGACCAAATCAAGCGGAAATTCCCGCAGTATTGGATTGAAGAAGACGAAGAGGGCTCTAAAAACGCCCACGAAGAAAGCTTGCTGCGTGAGCAACTAAAAAGCTTGGGCTTGAATTCAAAAATGGCTTACCATAAAATTACAAACCTGCAATCGGGAAAACGGCTGCTGGAACAATTTTCCAACTTAAGCCAAAATGCATTAAACGTCATTGTGTACAATTTCGTGGATATGCTGTCGCATGCCCGCACCGATATGGAAGTAATTCAGGAGTTGGCGGCCGATGAAGAGGGCTACCGCAGCGTAACGCGCAGCTGGTTCGCAAACAGTCCGCTGCAAGAAATGATTCGGAAAGCCGCTGAAATGAAATCTGCGGTGGTGATTTCGACCGACCACGGCACCATTCGGGTCAATACTCCAATTCAAGTGGTGGGCGACCGAAACACCAGCACGAATTTGCGGTACAAAATGGGTAAAAACCTAAGGTACAATCCTGCTGAAGTGGTAGAATTTGAACGGGCAGAATTGATAGGCCTACCCAAGTCAAATGTAAGTAGCCGCTACATTTTTGCCGATACAGACCGCTTTTTTGCCTACCCCAACAATTACAACTACTATGTAAATTTGTACCGAAATACCTTTCAGCACGGAGGGGTTTCGCTAGAAGAAATGTTAATACCTTTGGCGGTGCTCGAATCGAAATGAAAACCCTAGATTGGACCATACGTAGTGAACAGGATTGGGATATACCCGCTGCATTTATGGCCAAAACGCTTAAGCCCGGTGATTTAGTTTGGCTTTTTGGCTCTATGGGTGTGGGTAAAACCACCTTTGTACAACGCATTTGCAAACATTTGGGCTGTTTGGAATCCATTCAAAGCCCCTCATTTGCCATCATGAATCAGTACCTTTGTGGAACAACCCCTGTTTACCATGCTGATTTGTATCGGATTGAACATGAAAACGAACTTTGGGATACGGGCATATACCCGCTGCTCGACGACGCCTCGGCCGTTTTTTTTGTGGAATGGCCCCAACGGATTCCTGAACGCATTCGAGCGCAATTTGAAGCAGCCTACACCGCAAACCTTGATTTACTGCCTGATTTTGAGCGCAGTGTTCATTTAATTTTACCCGAAAAATGAATCTGAGCAAACTGCCTTTTTCACGAATGCAAGGCAATTTAGGCCTGATGCCACAGGAAGAAATGCTGGAGGTTGGCCGAAGCTCGGCCCGGCTTACCATTGGCATACCCAAAGAAACCACCTTTCAAGAAACCCGCATTCCGCTTACTCCAGCTGCCGTTGCGCTGCTGTGTGCGCACAGCCACGAGATTGCGGTAGAGGCCGGAGCCGGAGAAAATGCGCATTTTTCTGACAAAGACTATTCGGATGCCGGGGCCCGCATTGTGTATCAGGCAAAAGAAGTGTTTGAAGCGGGAATTGTATTGAAAATATCGCCGCCTACCTTGGAAGAGGCAGACTGGATTCGGCCCAAGCAATTTATTTGTTCGGCCGTGCAATCGACCCATCAGTATGGCGACATTGTACGCAAGCTGGTTGAAAAAAAGGCTACAGCCTTGGCCTACAATTACTTAAAAGACGAAAATGGCTTTTACCCTGTTGTGCGCTCTATGGGCGAAATAGCGGGGTCGGCAAGTTTGCTCATCGCCGCCGAATACCTGTCGAATGCAAACCAAGGCAAGGGAATCATGCTGGGCGGCGTTACTGGGGTTCCGCCGGTTGAAGTAATTATTATTGGGGCCGGTGTGGTTGGAGAAAGTGCTTTGCGCACCGCCATCGGACTTGGGGCGCAGGTGCGGGTGTTCGACAACAATCTAACCCGGCTAAGCCGTTTGCAGCAGCATTTGGGCGGGCAACGGGTGTTCACTTCGCTGATTAGCGGCAACGAACTAAGCCGCAGGCTGACCGACGCCGACGTAGTTATTGGCGCCCTTCGGGCTCCCGAGGGCCGTACGCCCATGGTGGTAACCGAAGACATGGTACGCAGCATGAAACCCGGGGCTGTTATTATTGATGTGAGCATTGACCAAGGGGGCTGCTTTGAAACCTCAGAAATCACCAACCACCAAAAACCAACCTTTAAAAAATATGGAGTTACGCATTATTGCGTACCCAACATTTCAAGTCGGGTTGCACAAACGGCAAGCATTGCATTGAGCAATATATTTTCGCCCCTGTTGATTGACATTGGACAGGCTGGAGGCTACGAAGATTACCTGCGCTACCATCATGGCTCAAGGTCAGGCATTTACGTGTTTCATGGCATGGTAACCAACAAATATTTCGCCGGATTGTACGATTTACCCCTTCGGGAGCTTGACTTAATAATGGCTGCCCTGTAACTTTGCAGCATGAGTTGGAAAAAAGGGTTTGGCCGGCGATTAAAATTGTACGGCCTTGGTTTGGGATTGGGCAGCCTGTTGGCTTGGGCCTTGGTATGGAGAAACCATTCTGAGGGGCCGGCGATGTGGCCTGCGGCCAAGATTCGAGAATCCATTCGGGAGCGCATTTTTTCGGCCGACGAGAACAGCTTAACGCAATTAAACGGCATAGGACTGAATGCAGCAAAGCTGGGTGCTTGGATTGATTCGTCAAGGGTAAACATCTCTAAATCAGAACCTAGGCGGGAGCCGCGCATGTATTTTCTGGAGAATCCATCGGAAACAACGGGATTGTATGTAGAGCTTCAGGATTCCACTTTTCGGATTGTACGGGCCGAGCGTTTGAATTGATTGTTTGATTGAAGATTTGGGCGGCGAACGGGCTTTCCGGGCTTGTCCGCGGTGCAGGGTTGAGGCCGTGCGGGGGCAAGGTAGCTCCCAAGGTCGCTCCTTGCCCCCGGCACGGCCAATCAACCTGCCCCTTGCGGGCAAGCCTCGTCAATCCCTGCCGCGGGCGGCATTTGGGCATGGGGCAACATTCAAAAAGGCGAAGGGCCTGACTTCCGCTTTTAAAACCGATTTTTAAACGGGGCTAAGCCCTTCTCCTACGAAAAGAGCTGTTGCGTATTCCCTTATTTTTTGAAGGGGTTGGGAATAAACCGAGGCGTAGATTTTACGTAATCTTTGTAGTCTGGATATTTTTCTAAAGAAATCCCTTCGCTAAAATCTGCAGAGCCTTTAAATAAAATAACAAGCAGCAAAGCGCCAGCAACCGACCAATTGAGCCAACGGTCGGTGGCAGAAACACTAAAGAAGTAAAACACCACCCAAATGGATTGCTCGGCAAAGTAGTTGGGGTGGCGAGAAATGCGCCAAAGGCCGGTGTGGGTAAATCCTTTTGCATATTTTCCGATTAGGGTTTGTCCCTCTTTCTTTAGTCGGTGCTTTTCTTGTTGGTAGTCCCATTGCTGTTGGTCGGCCACGGTTTCAATTATGATTAAGAAAATGACAACAAAAACGGCGGCATAATCGATCCAACCTAAGGGATTGCTGCCGGTAGCGGCCACCATGATGGGCATAGTAAAAAGCCAAATTAGGCCCATTTGGTATAGAGAAATAAAGAACAGGTTAAAGGCCATCCATTGCCATTTTCCGCCGAGTTCGGGTCGTTTGCGAAGGACTTCCCATCGGTAATCTTCCTCGCCCGTCCAGAATTTCCAGGTAAATCCCCCACGACGGGAGAAATTATAGGACAGGCGAACGGCCCAAACGGTAACCAGCAAAGCCATTAAGATCAGGCGAGGTTGAGCGCTTTCGGGCACGAAATCGGCATTGGCAACAATATGCCAGGCATAAATAGCGGGGACAATGCTCCACATTTTATCGACCTGGCTGCAATTCCCGGTGATGGTACTAACAATAAATGCCGCCAAAGCCAGAGCCAGGGCGATTCCGCCGCTTTGCATAAGCAAATTAAGCTGTTCTGGGTTCATGCTGTTTTGGTCAAAATACACCGTAAAAACAGGCACAACAATCAAAGTAAACAACAGCAGTACAATGGTTTTAACCATGGCTTCACATTTTAAATTAGGGCGTAAATGTACGGAGAAAATAATGCGAGCGAAATAGGATCAGGTGCAAAATGAGGGGACACCGGCAAGGGTTGACAGGCGGTAGGGATTGAGGAGGCTAGCGCGCAAGATTGCCGGGCCATGGGGCCTGAGCTGCGGAGGCGACCTTAGGAGCCCCCGCAAAGCCAGTGCCCCAACGGCCGGCAAGCGCGTACTAGCCCCGAAAGCCCGGCCACCGCCCAAAAAAAAAGCCCTCGAAAGAGGGCCATCGGGAAGAATTTCAAGAATTAATTTTTGCCAAATCCTTTGGCGAAATCGAAGCTGAGCGTGAAGCGCAGGGTGTTGGAAAGGGGGTTGGTGCGGCCGCCGACGGGCAATACGTAAGCGAAATCGAGCCCGAAGACTTTGTAGCGAAGGCCCGCGCCCAGGGTGATGTATTGGCGGTTGCCTTTGCGGGGCGATTCGTAGAAAAAGCCGGAGCGGACTGCCAGAACATTGCCGTACCAATACTCGGCGGCGATGCTCCAAACAAATTCATCCATTTCTTCTTCGAACACGCTGCCGTAGATTCCGGTGCCGGGGGCGTCGCCTAAGCTGGTAAACATGCCGGTAAGCACAGGGCGGTCGCGGTCTTGGCCGGCAAGGATGGTATCGCCGGCTTGGTTTGTTTCGGGCGGAGTGGGAACAAGGAGTTTGCTGACTTCTAGGTTCAGGGAAATGCGGTTGTAATCGTCGATCTTCATTTCGGCGCCGCCACCAAGCCTAAAGTTAACGGGGATCCACTCGGGACCGCGGGCGCTGCCGTAATCGATTTTAGAACCAATGTTTTGAATGGCGGTACCGAATCGGTACACCATGGGGAATCCGCCGATTTTACGGCCGGGTTTTTGGAAATAGAAACCCAAGTCGCCGGCGCCGGCCAGTCCAGGCTCGGTAGGTTGGCCGTTTACTTGTTGGCCTAAGGTCAGATTTGAGCTGATGAATTTAAAGCTAATGCCCATGCTCCAATGTTCAGAGAGCAGCAGAGAACCGCCGGCATCGATGGCCAGTTCGTTGGGGGTAAACGTACCCATGAACATACCTATTTCATCGGTAAAATTAATGTCGCCCATGTTGAAATACCTGAGGGAGGCCGCAACGGTGAAGCGGTCGTTGATTTTTCCGTAAAAGCCAACGTAAGCCAGGTTGATGTCTGGCACTAGGTTTCGCAACCAAGGGGTGTACGAAACCGACAAGCCCATGGGTTTTTCAACGAAGGCAAGTTTGGCCACGTTCCAGTGTAGGGAATTGGCATCGGCCGAGGTCGAAACGCCTTGGTCGGCCATTCCACCTGCGCGGGCATCGGGACCGATAACAAGGAAGGGGACCGAAGTGGTTACAACGCGGGTCGGTGCGTCGCTCTGAGCCTGTAGGGAATGATTTGCCAGACCCAAGGAAAGGCAAGCCAAGACAGAGTATTTAAATGTGTGCATGATTTTCGATAAGATTCCTGCTGTGCAAATATAGGTCAGATTCCTGAAATATGGGTTATGGTTGCCCGGCATAAATAACTCGGGCATATCCAGAGGTGGTTTGATTAAATTCATCGATTACATCGACAGACAAGATATAGACTCCGGGACTGACGTTGGATCCGCTGCTGTTTTTTCCGTCCCAGCTTAGGTTTACACCTTGAAATCCTCCTGGATTTCCGGACCAATTCAATTCCCGAACCAAGCTGCCCCGCAGGTCAGCGATTCGGGCATTCACTTTCACTTCGCGTCCTGCAAGATTGTGTTGAAAGGTCAGAGCGGTTGACAGGTCGAAGGGGTTTGGCCAGGCTTCAATGCGGATTGCATTGGGTTGATTTCCTACGACGGTAAAGTTCAGGGATTTTCGGCTGGCGCGGTTGCAGGCGTCCCAAACCAGCAATTCGGCGGAGTAGAACCCTAGGGGCAGGTCTTTCAATTGAAAGCGCAGGGAGCCCGCTTGGTAGCTGTTGATGGCGGCCTGGTAGTAATCGTTCAGGTAAAAGGTTTGGTTTATGGGGCCGGAGAGGCTGAGTTGGATTTCGTGTCCAATTCCACCGTTGGCGGTATTGATTCCGCTTTGGTCGAAGAGCTCGGCATAAAATGTGGGCGCCTTGTTTGTAATTCCTAAATCGACGAAAAGGGAATCGTTCATAAAGAGATTGATTTCGGGTCCTTGGTCGTCGTCTTGGCAATTTCCGGAAGCTCCCCCCACCTTAATTTTCGCTTCGTAGCCATGGGCATCGACATTTCCGTTGTGGGCATAGTAGCTAAATTTTCCGTCGCCCACCAAGTAATTGATGTCTAGAGGCACCTTGAATTGGATGCTCCACCGGCCATTTATCACGCTGGCCTGCCCGCGAAAAACCACTGAGTTTTGGAGTTCGAAGTCAAAGTTCATCCCATCGGGGTCGTTTTTCAAGGTTTGGAGTTGCCGTGGTTTGTCAAAAACGGAAACAGAAACAATGCCATTGAAGGATTCCAGCGTTAGGCTATCGCGGGAGGCGACGCGACCGCTGATGCGTACTATATCGGTGGCTTTAAGGGTATCGGAGAAGGTTTGGAGGTTTAGGGCTTGCCCGTTTAGGGTATCGGTTAGAACAAGGTATCGGGGAAAAGCGGGCCTTAGGGCGGGGTCGCCGAACAGCAGGATGTTGTTTTCGCCGCCATCGCAGCTGGGGATGCATTTTCGGGATTCAAATAAAATATCTCCCAACCGGGTGTTGTCGGCATCGAGGGCATCGAAGGTAGCACGTGTCCATTTTTTAAGGTAGGTTGGCACAACGGGAATGGCCCGAACGGTGCTAAGCAGAGCCACGGCACCTTTGTCTTCGCGCTGCAAAACACGCACTCCGGCCGATTCGAATGTGGGGTCATCGAATCGGGTAAAGGTGCAGGTTGCGGTGGAGAAGATGGAGAATTGATTGGAATTGTTCCATTGTTCGATGTCGTCGATTTGAAGAACGCGTTCGGCGGTAAGTCCAGATTCGCCGCCGTGGCCAATGTAATTCAAAAACAAAGAGCCTTTGTTGATTCGGCGGTTCAAGTAATCGTTGGCATCGGGGTATCGTTGTCCGGCGGTGGTATTTTGTTGAAAGGCATCGATGTACACTTTATCGACATTCCAAACGGGCTTGTTGTTTTTAAGCCAATTGTAAATCCATTCGTTGTCGGTAACGAAGCTGCTTTCCCAGGCGGCTTCCATGTCGTCGGAGAACAGAGTAATGGTATTTCGCCATTCGCCTAGGCATTGATTGCTTTCTTGGTAGTGCATCACTTTGCGGTTGTAGGCAAACCCTTCGGCGGGGGTTGTGGCTAACACCCGTCCAATTCCAAGCCAAATGGGGGTACTGCTGTTTACAACTCCGTCGCTGCTGGTATTTGGGCTAAAGGCAGCGTAGAAAAAATCAGAGGGGTGAGAGCCGCCGCTGCGGCTGCGTGAATCCCAGGTTTGGAAAGAAGGAACCAGGTTGTGGTTGGGGGCGGCCAAGCGGTTTCGGTGGGGCAGGTAATCAAAGCTTCCGGAACCGTAAATCATCAGGTATCGAGGTCCGATGGAATCGCCGCGCGCTTGAAAATAACTGCGTACAAAATCTCGGATTGCCGTAATGTCTTGAGCCCCGCTTGAATATTCATTAAAAATCTGCTGGGTGCTGAGCAGGTGCACGGTCATGCCGTCTTGGATTTGGTGCATATCGGCCAATTCCTGGGCGGGTTCGACCAAAGAAGGATGCGTAATGACAAGAAGATCGGGCAGGGGTTCAGAAAGCACCAAAGCATGTAGGTCTTGGTTGGGTACCTGACCAAAATAAAAGGGAGTGGGCAGGGAAGCGGGGGCTCCAAAAACGGCATACTTACCGCCTTCCGAGTTTGGAACGCGCAGGTAGTTGAATCCGCTTCCCACCGCTGGGCTAAGCACCTGAACGTTGGCCATGTCATCGACCCGCCACACTTGCATAGATTGAGATGTATTGAGGAGGCGGTATTCGGCCAATCCTTGAGCCAAATAATCTTGAAAAACAAAAGGCTGCCCATTAAATTGAAGGGTTGGGCGGTAATGGATGCTTACAAAATCGAGCCAGGCCCGCTGGTCTTCTGAGCCCGACTGGGGGCTAGTGCGGGTTACTTGGATGGTTAGGTTGGCTGAATTAACTTGAATTTTAGAAGAAAAGGTGTTTTCGGTGATGTAATTTCCTGCATAATTGCTTGAAACCTGACCTAGGGTGGTTGAGCCGGCGGGGATTCCATTGGCTGAAAAGGAAAAGTTGGAAGAACAGCCCACGCAGCGGGCGGCGGTTGCAACACGAAAAGCAACCGAATCGCCTGGGGTAAAAGCTCCCAAAGAAAAAGGGTAGGAATACGCGTTGGTAAAGCTAAACACATCGCCGAACCATTTTCGGCCCGACTTAATCAGGTTTTGTTTTTCATCTTCAACCCATTGAAAAAAATCGCCTTTGGTTGAAACATAAGTGGGGCTGCCGGAAGGCATGGGGGTCATAGCCAAGCGCGGACCGGGTTGGTTGGGGCTTAGAAAAGCATAAACGGTATCGGAATACATGTTGTTGTTGTGGACATATTCCAATCCATTCCAAAGCCATTGATTTAATCCATGGGTATAAAACAGCAGGTAATCGCCGGGGCCAAATTGAGCGTCGCCGCCATCGACCATAAAAATAGGGATGGGATTCAGGTCGGTTGGGCGGGGTTGGTTGAGGTCTTCGGGCAGGCGGTATCCGCCGTTTCCGAGCATTCCAAATTGAGCGGAAGGAACCGGGGCCGAAATCACCTGCCATTGAATTAGCTGTTCATAATCTAGGCGGTGAACGCCTTCGGTCAGCATACCCAATTTAAACCAAGCGCCTTGGCTTAGGGCCGAGTTGGTTGCCAAGGTGGTTAAGATGGCGGGCGGGGTGGGGCCGCTGGGGGATTGGGGCTTCAGTTCCAATTCTCTTGGAACCAAAAGATTGTTTTGATTGTCGATAAAAAGGGCAGGCCCGACGATCCGCAGATATCGGCGTCCGCGGAGGGTGAAAGGTAAAAATTGAACCTGCTGGGCATGCAAATCAAAGGGCTGGGCAAGGGTTGAGCCCTGAGGCAAACGGAGGGTATCGAAACTAGATAAGGAAACAGATGGGGTTGAAAGCGCCTGCTCTCCTGACAGCACAATAGACCAGGAGGGAAAAGCGTTGTCGGGAAAAGCGTGGTTTCCGGAGCATGTAAGGGGTTCATTCTGCTCGGTTGGGGCAGAAAAAACCAAATCCAGGGCGATGCGTTCGGACTTAACTTGAGCGGTGAGGGGAAGTGCGGCACAAAACCCGAGTAGAAAAAACAGCTTTCTCATTGAGAGTAAAGGTACAACCTGAGCATCATAGAGGCAAGGGCGAAAGGAAGGATTAAGAAAAAATCGGAGTAGAATCATTGACGGTTAAAAAAAAGAATGGTATCTTTAAACGTAAATTAAGAGAAAAAGCCAGGGCGAGAACGTAAAAAGAAACGGTTTAGTATAAAAAAAGAAAGAGATGCATACAGGAATTTTCACCCATGCAGCCCGTGCAAGAGCTCCATTTTCTAATTCCCGAACACACTTTCAACATCAAAATGTTAAAATATGTTCTAACTTTACGGGCTTTTCTTACCTTTGAAACATATATGACCATTCTTCTGCTATGGTGAATCGCATTTTTAAGACTATCATGATGGTGTTGGCCGGTGGGTTAACAGCGGTTACAGCTGAGGCGCAGGATCCGCAGTTCACTCAATTCTACGCCAATCAAATTTATTTAAACCCTGCTTTTGCTGGGTCGGTTCGCTGTCCTCGTATTTCGATGAACAGCCGTTTTCAGTGGACAGGGATTTCTGGGAATTACCGGACGTACGCCGTTTCATACGACCAGCATTTTGATGCTTTGCAGGGGGGCATTGGAATACGGATGATGCGGGACGAGGCTGGCACCAACACCATAACCTCGCATAATTTTGCCGTTTCGTATTCGTATCTGATTAAGTTGTCTCGCAAAGCCAGCCTTCGCATTGCTGCAGAGGTAGGGATATTGCAGCGGAGTTTGGATGTAGGCAAATTGACGTTTGGAGACCAGATTGATGACCGCTACGGGTTTATTTATGCGACTCAGGAGGTATTTGACAACGACGAAAAGGTCATGATTGACTTTGCGGCGGGTGCGGTATTGTACAATCAGATTTTTTACGGAGGAGCGGCCATTCACCACATTACTCAGCCCAACGAGGGGTTTTTGGGAGCCAGTGCCTTGCCGTTTAAATTAACGACGCACTTCGGGGCCATGATTCCTTTGGGCAAGCGTCGGAAGTATTCGGGCGACTTGTTTATTTCGCCCAACGTATTGTTCATGTTGCAGCAGTCGTTTTATCAGCTCAACATTGGTTTGTATGCTGGCAAAGGTCCTATTGTGGGCGGAATTTGGTACCGAAACAACGATTCGTTCATCGCTTTATTTGGATTGCAGCGCGACACTTGGCGCATTGGATATTCGTACGATGTTACCATTTCTAGGTTGACCAACCGAACTGCGGGCTCGCATGAAATATCGTTGGGCTTGAAAATTCCTTGCCGCCAACCCATGCGTCGCTTCCGGACTGTACGTTGTCCTTCTTTCTAATCTATTGGACATACAATAATCTTTATTACTTTCGTTTTACTTTTAGATTTCGCTTAAAACTGCCTTGGCATGAAAAAGATAACCCAAGTAGGATTGTTCGCCGTACTCGTTGCGGCTTTTTCGTCTTGCAAAGACCAGCACCTTTCATCTACCACTGGTTGGGCTTACAACGACGCTCGCAATGGCGGCTTCGAAGTTCCTGCATATATTGAACAAGAAACCGGTCCGGGTTTGGTTCTTATAGAGGGTGGAACTTTTGTGATGGGTCAAGTAGAACAAGATGTATTGTTTGAACATGACAATATGCCCCGCCGGGTTACCATTTCGTCTTTTTATATGGATGAAGCCGAGGTTGCCAACGTGGCGTACCGTGAATATTTGCATTGGGTAAAACGGGTATTTGGTGAGGATTATCCTGAAGTATTAACCAAGGCCTTGCCCGACACCTTAGTGTGGAGGTCGAAAATGGGCTATTTTGACAATTACGTGGACAATTACCTGCGCCACCCGGCATACAATTATTACCCGGTGGTGGGTGTGAGCTGGATTCAAGCCAATGATTACTGTGCGTGGCGTACCGATCGGACCAACGAGATGATTATGGTTCGAGAAAAAATCATGGTTTGGCATCCACAAGAGCAATTGGCCGAAGAGAACTTTAATACGGAAGCGTATTTGGCTGGCCAATATGAATTGGGATTGAACAACAAAAAGAAATTTCAACCTGTCAATATTTTCACTGGAGAGCAGCGTAAAGTGCGCATAGAAGATGGATTGCTGTTGCCTAAGTTTCGCCTTCCGACCGAAGCCGAATGGGAATATGCAGCCTTGGCCTTGGTTGGAACTACGGACCCTTCTACCGACCGTGAAATCATCAAAGAAAAGCGATTGTATCCATGGAGCGGCAGTATTTCCCGCAATCCAAACGAGAAATTTAAAGGAGATTTCTTGGCCAACTTCCGTCGGGGACGTGGGGATTACATGGGAAGTGCAGGCCGCCTGAACGATATGGCAGATGCTACGGCTCCTGTATATTACTATTGGCCAAATGACTTTGGTTTGTACCACATGGCCGGCAACGTTTCCGAATGGGTAATGGATGTGTACCGTCCGCTTTCGTTGATGGATTTTGATGAATTCCGTCCTTTCCGCGGCAACGTTTTCAAGAAAAAATTGCTTGACGACGAAGGCTTTCTTTCCGAAAAAGATTCTTTGGGTCGAATACAATATGTGGACGTTACCAAAGACGATGCAGCCATGCGCCGAAATTACAAGCGGGCCAATTATTTGGACAACGAAGACGGCGATGTTGTTTCTTCTTTGTATTACAATGACGCGAGCTATGCGGATTCGGTATCTGGAACGCATGCGATGTACGATTACAGTGCAAGCACGCTGATCAACAACCAAGCAAGGGTAATTAAGGGCGGTTCATGGAAAGATCCTGCATACTGGATGGTTCCAGGCACCCGCCGCTTTTTAGACGAACAATCTTCCACAGAATGGATTGGTTTCCGTTGTGCCATGGATAGAATTGGTCCCCCAATGGGCATTGCCAAGCACAACCGCTATGTGCACCGGGCTGGCACCCAATACGCGAAACCCGATAAACGAAGCAATTGATTTTAAAAACCGCGCCAAGGCGCGGTTTTTTTTTGCTTATTCAACGGGCCAAGTGCAACAAAAGTTACACCATTTGCGGCAGGTCTATGTATCTTTAGCCTATGTATAAACCTGGACACCGAATGTACTCTATTGTAAAAATGCGGTGTCCACGCTGCCATGAAGGCAACATATTTCACAGCAACGCGCTTTTCAACCCTTCGGCGGCATTAAAAATGCATGGGAGTTGTTCTGCATGTGGATTTAATTATCAACCCGAGCCTGGCTTTTATTTTGGGGCCAGTTATGTGAGTTATGCAATAACCACGGCAATTGCCATCGCCGTCTTCGTTGTGCTGTTCCCCTTTTTCAGTTGGGAAGAGGAATGGATCTATTTCACAGCCATAGGAGGCAGCATTGTTCTGAGTTTCCCCGTGGTTTTTCGGCTTTCGCGCTCCATTTGGATGAATTTTTTCTTTCGCTACAAGAGTCCAGAAGAGCGGGCTTTGGGCGAAGATGCGGATTTCCCCGCTTTAAGAAAGCGATAAACGAAGGCTGTTTAGCAGCACCAAAATAGAACTAAAGGCCATGGCCATTCCGGCCCACATGGGATTAAACAGATGCCCCGTCAGGGGGTACAAAACTCCGGCAGCCAAGGACAAAACAAGGGCGTTGTAAGACAAAGCCCAGAACATATTCTGCCGCATAATTTTTTTAGCTTGCCTTGCAATGCGAATGGTTTCAGGCAGCAGAAGGAGATTGGAATTTCCCAGGCTAATGTGGCTGCAGTGCTTGGCCAAGTGGCTGCCGTCGCCCATGGCAATCGCCACATGTGCCTCGGCGAGTGCTGGAGCGTCGTTCATGCCATCGCCGGCCATTAAAACCGTATTGCCTTCTGCTTTGGATTGAATAATGGTTTGAATCTTATCTTCAGGGCTTTGATTTAGACGAACAACGAAGTAGGGATCCAAGATCAACTTCAGTTGAGGGCTCAAACTGTGGTCGCCGGTTAAAACAACCGGCGGAACTCCCAAAGCGTCAAGTTCCTTAAGTACCCTTTCTAAATCGGGTCTGGCCTCGTCATGCAGTAAAAAAGCGGCAAAGGCATTGACGCCATCACCGAGAACCACCGGACTCCCGTCCATGACCACATCGCTGGGCCAAGGCCCTGCCCAGTTAGGCGCTCCAAGCCTTAAAATGCCCGAGTCGCCTGTCGTTTCCAAGCCCAATCCGGGAATTTCGGAAACTAATGATTGTTCCATCTTATACTCTGCATTGGCTTGAAATCCGGACCATTCGACCAAAGATTTGGATAAGGGGTGTTGGGATCTTGAGGCCAAATGTCCCACCCGGATTTTAATCGATTCGTTTTGGTTGCTGGCCCAAGCGACCCTGGGCTTGCCCAAGGTCAGCGTCCCGGTTTTGTCTAAAAAAACCCGGTTCACATTTGCCAACGATTCAAGGGCTTCGGGTTTTTGAAAAAAGATGCTTTTTTGAGCGGCTTTTCCCAGCGCCACATAAATTGCGGTTGGAACAGCCAAGCCCAATGCACAGGGGCAAGCCACTGCCAAGACGGTAAGGCCTACTTGCAGGGCGAAAAGGCCGGGAGAATGCGGAGCTATGTAGAGCCAAGTAGCGGCACTTAAAGCAGCAAAAACAAGGACAAACCAGACGAACTTGGCTGCCAGGGCATCGGCAAGGCGCTTTATAGGCGGGTTGGAAACCATGGCTCGTTTAACTTGAGCCAAGGTTTGACCTAGGCGCGAGGCATCAGCGATGGCGGAAACCCGAACAATCCCATTTCCATTTAGAACAACGCTGCCTGCAAAGACAGGATTTCCTGGCAGCACCAAAACGGGCAGAGATTCGCCGGTAAGCCAAGAGGAGTTTAGTTCCAGCCGGCCCGACTCCAACAGTCCATCGACCGGCATTTCTTCACCCAATGATACATCAATAAGGGTGTTCAGGTTCAAATCGCCAAGAGGAACCCGTTCGCCAGTCAGGTGCAATCTGGCGGAATGGGGCATAATTTCGAGCAGAGATTTAAGTCCAGATGCTGTTTTGTGTTTGGCCCTGGATTCCAGCCATTTTCCTAGCATAACAAAGGAAAGAACCATAGATGCCGCCTCAAAAAACAACACATGGGTTTGGCCCAATGCCAAGGAAACGACGCTGTATAGGTACGAAATGCCTGTACTTAGAGCGACTAAGGTGTCCATTCCTGGAAGCCGCTGCCGTACTTGCTGGAAGCACCGGATAAAAAAGCCTCGTCCCAACCACAAAACAGGCGTACTAAAAATCAAACCGATAAACGGAGTCAGAACATGCGTATGGAAAAACATGCCGGATATAAAAACGGGCAGTGTAAAGGCAAGGGCCCATAAGGCCAAACGGGGATTCTCGGTCTGCTGTTCGGGATTGGTCATTAGAGCAGCTTGATATCCCGCCTTCTGAACGGCGGCGATGGCCAAAGGAATAGCCTCGGCATTGGCAATTTGAAGCTGCGCTTCTTCTAAGGCAAAAGAAACCTGAGCTTGTTGGATTCCTGGGCACTTTTTCAGAGCCGCTTCAACGGCCGCGGCACAGGCGGTGCAGCTCATTCCCTTCACACGCAATTGATATTCCATGGTACAAAAGTACGGGGCTTTGTTGGGTAAGGGTAAAAATAAACGGGAAAAACACACAAAGAAGTTTTAAGGGCTTGTGGTTTTACTTATTACCTTTGAGCATGAGTATTTGGTTTAAACCCTATTCGCTCGAAGAGATTCAATTTTTGTGCAGAAACACCCTGATGGAGCACTTAAAAATGGAGGTTTGTGAGCTTGGCGAAAATTTCATAAAGGGGAAAATGCCGGTGGAGCATTTTACGGTTCAACCCGCCCGTTTGTTGCATGGCGGAGCATCGGCTGCCTTGGCCGAATCGTTGGGAAGCATTGCTGCCTTCATGACCGTGAACCCAGAAACCCATGCCTGTTTAGGGGTGAATTTGGACATCACCCACATAAAAGCGATACCCGAAGGAAAGGGACCCGTAATTGGTGTGGCAAGGCCCGTAAAGCTTGGCAATACTTTACAGGTATGGAATATAACCATAGAGACGGGCAGCGGGCAAATTGTTGCTGAATCGAGACTAACCTTATTTGTGCGCACTTTAAAATCAGCATGAAGCACATCCCCATACACGAAACGAGCGGCTGGAACGAATATGAACTATTGGATTCAGGTGGCTTTGAGAAATTGGAGCGGTTTGGAAAAGTAATTGCCATCCGTCCGGAGCCTCAAGCCATTTGGCAAAAAGACCTATCGGAAGCCGAGTGGGAAAAACAAGCCCATGTTCGATTTGTTGGAAGTAGCCCAAGAGATGGCCAATGGATTGAACTAAAGCCATGCCCTGAACGCTGGACCATATCATACACCTTATTGCAGGGCCCTACATTGACCTTTCAATTGGCCAGAACCAAGTTCAAGCATATCGGAATATTTCCTGAGCAGTGCCTGAACTGGGAGCGCATAGACAAGGAGTTAAGGGCGATGAACCGTCCCGAAATAAACGTATTGAATGCCTTTGCATATACGGGTGGGGCGAGTTTAGCCGCTCGGGTTTCGGGGGCACAGGTAACCCATCTAGATTCCATAAAACAGGTAGTAACCTGGGCCGCAGCCAACTTGGAGCTTTCTAAAATGGATGGAATCCGTTGGATGGTTGAAGATGCACCCACATTTTTGAGCAGGGAGCTTCGCCGAGGCAAGCGATATCAGGCGATAATCATGGATCCTCCGGCCTATGGTCATGGTCCGAACGGAGAGTCTTGGGTGCTTGAAAAGCAGATTTACGAATTGGTGGGAAAGGCGGTAGCCTTGTTGGATGAAACCCAGGGCTTTTTGTTGGTGAACACCTATTCCTTGGGGTTTTCGTCGGTTTTGATGTACAACGTTGTACAGCAGCATTCCAAACCAGGCGATGTTGTTGAGACTGCCGAATTGTGTTTGAAAGATAGATTTGGAAAGCGATTGCCTTTGGGGGTCGTTACCACCCTGAAGCGGGGGTAAAAGCCCCGAGTAAAAAAAAGGGAGGACAATGGGATTCGAACCCACGACCTTCAGAATCACAATCTGACGTTCTAACCGACTGAACTATGCCCTCCATGTCAAAGAAACCGTAAAACGGGACGCAAATATAGCAAATCTAATCTACAAAACGGAGAAGTTTATGCCTATCTGCAAATTTTGAAAACAGAAATAAAGCGGCCGGCCGGTGTTTCAATCGGCCGGCCGCTTCGGTATAGCGTGCAGAATTAATCTACACTGTCGTGTAGAAAAGAATTGTTGTCGCGCAGGCGAATTTCGGTTCCTTCGAGCGAGAGGGTTGACTTAGAAGCTACCCGGTCGTCCATGGTAGGGGTCAAATCCAGTTCCACTTTTTTGCGCATGTAAGCGGGGCTTTGTTCTAATTCTGCGATGCGTGCTGGATTCTGCAATTTGGCAGTGATGTTTTCGAGCATTTCGCGGCGTTGTCCCATTACAGAAATGCTGTTGGGGGTTGGAGCCTCGGCTTTGGCAATCGGGGCCGCGGGCGTTGCGAGTCCTTCTTCTTTTTGGTATAGGGTGTATTCTCCGGTGTTCAGTTCGCGCGGACTTTCGTCGCCCAGCAAATCGACCGTAATGGTAGAGGTTGGGGATTCGACGGTGTTAACTGCTTCTGGAATCACCTCTAGGCTATCTAATTGGGCCAATTCAAAGCTGTTTTGTGTTTTGTTTGCTTCAAAGTTGGTATCCAGTTGAACGGTCATGGGTTCAGCGGCGTTTGCGGATTCGTTTTTATTGAATCCAGTGGCAATCAAAGTAACTCGAATGGCTTGTCCTAGGGTTTCGTCCCGTCCAGTGCCCCAAATCATATTGGCATTCATGCCCGCCTTTTCTTGAACGTACTCGTTGATTTCGGTCACTTCGTCCATGGTAAGTTCATTTTCTCCATATGAGATATAGAGTAAAATGTGTTTTGCTCCATGGATATCGGAGTCGTCTAGCAAAGGGGAATTCAGGACTTGTTCGGCGGCAAGGGAAGCGCGGTTTTCGCCTTCGGTGATAGCGGCTCCCATAATGGCTGCACCGCCGTTGGTCATGACGGTTTTAACGTCTTCGAAATCCACATTGATGTAACCTGGTACGGTAATGATTTCGGCAATGCCTTTTGCGGCCGTGGTTAAGATGTCATCGGCCTTACCAAAGGCATTGGTCAAGGACAAATTTCCATAGATTTCGCGCAAGCGGTCGTTTGAAATAATAAGCAGAGTATCGACGCTGTTGCGGATTTCTTCCAAGCCAGAGATGGCGTGTACGCCCCGTTTTTTTCCTTCAAACTGAAAAGGAATGGTAACAATACCAACGGTTAAAATGCCCATTTCTTTAGCCAGTTTGGCAATAACGGGAGCGGCACCGGTTCCGGTACCACCGCCCAATCCGGCGGTAATAAATACCATTTTGGTGTTGTCAGAAAGATGTTGACGAATGTCGTCAATGCTTTCAATGGCGGCTTTTCGGCCAATTTCGGGAATAGACCCTGCACCTCGGCCTTCGGTTAGGTTTTGCCCCAATGGGATTTTAATGGGAACGGGGCTGGTGTTTAAGGCCTGGTGGTCGGTATTGCAGACCATAAAATCGACACCGGTAATTCCCTGGCGGAACATGTGGTTCACTGCATTGGAACCCCCACCTCCAACACCGATCACTTTAATGATGGAAGCGTTGTCTTTGCGGGGCATTTCGAAGGAAAACATGTCGTCTTGATTTGTTGAATTATTGTTCATGGTATTGGGAGTTGTTCGTTTGGTTGTGGTATAAAATTTAGATTAATGCATGGTGTCGTTGGTGTCGTCTTCCAATATGGAATTGAATTGTTTTTTAATGATATCTAAAAAACTAGGCTTAAAGGAATCTGCTGCCTTGGCCTTTCCTTTTGGTTTTTCTTTTCCGATGTGCGTCGGTTCTGCCGCAATCTGGTATTTTTTCCGGAAGCCCATCATCATAAGTCCGACAGAGGTGGCGTACTTTGGGTGAGCGAGAAGATCGTCGGGGGCGCCGTGTACGTGGCTGTTCGGCAAACCAATCCGGGCATCTATACCGGTTACGTAAGAGGTCAACTGACGAATATGCCGAAGTTGCGATCCGCCGCCGGTCAGCACAATGCCTGCACCCAAGTGGTGGGAAAACCCGCTGTTTCTGATTTCAGCGTGCACACATTCCAAAATTTCTTCCATCCGGGCTTTAATGATGTTGGCCAGATTGGAAACACTAATGGTTTTTGAGGCAGCGCCCTGAACCCCTGGAATGGTAACGGCCCGATTTAGCATTTCTTGAGACGGAATGGCATATCCGTGTTTAATTTTCAGGATTTCGGAGTAGCGCTGAAGCAACTGGCAACCGGTCATAATATCGCGGGTGATTGTATTGCCTCCGAATGGAATAACAGCGGTATGCCGAATGATGCCGTCCTGAAAAATGGCGATATCGGTGGTTCCCCCACCGATGTCAACCAAGGCCACTCCAGCCTCTTTCTCTTCTTCACTGAGCACCGCCTCAGAAGAAGCCAACGGCTCCAACACCAAATCAAGCACCTTCATTCCACTTTCTTCCACGCAGCGATAGATGTTTTTTGCCGGATTAACCTGCCCGGTAATAATGTGGTAATTGCCTTCAATGCGGGCTCCTTGCATGCCGATCGGATCTTTGATTTCGGGCAAATCATCCACCACAAAATTTTGAGGAATCACATCGATGATGCTTTCGCCTGGCGCCAGTGCCATTTTTTGCATTTGGGCGGTTAAATCGTGGATGTCGGCTTCCGTAATAATATCGGCATCCTGACCGCGCATTCGAACACTGGTATTGTGGTAGCTGCGGATGTGCTGACCGGCTATGCCAACAATGACCTGCTGTACCTCTACTTGTGCTGCCTCTTCGGCCATTTCTTTTGCCTTTTTTATGGCATGAATGGTGTGAACGATATTGGTAACCATACCCCGCTGAACTCCTGTAGAAGGGGTTGTTCCGGAACCCACGATTTCAATTTTACCGTGTTCGTTCAGTTTGCCAATCATCATAACAATTTTGGTGGTACCAATGTCTAGGCCCACAGTTAGGCGTTCGGGTGGGGGGGGGCTTTTTTGCGCGCTCATAACGTAGAATTTATATCGGATTTTGGATTGAAAGAATAGAATCGGTACGTGGCAGCGAATCTGCCGGTTGAAGCGTAGGCAGAGGCATGTATGCCGCTGGCTGACAAACAATTTGGCCTTGGTAGCGGCCATCTATTATGGAATACAAATTCCAGTCGGCCGGGTGAAGACCCTTCGTATAAAACAGCTTTAGCTTTTTCAATTTTCCAGGCAAATGCAATGTGCTGCCCAAAATGATTTGATGCTTGCCAATTTTGGGAGTAAGAACAAAGCCTTGGGTGGAATTCACCGAAATTTGGTCCGAAAAAATCCACCAAAACGGATCGGCATACAGGCTGTTGGCAAGTTCCATTAGATCTTGCAGAAGCAGGGTGTCTGATTTTAATCTGGATAGGTTCGGCAGGCCTGTAACCACAGGCAGCCGAGCCGGGATGCCCACCAGTGCGGGCATCAAATGCTTGGATTTATCTAAATACAGTTGGTGCCCCAAGGAATCCATCAACCGCAAAAGAGGGTCGCGCTGGTCAATTTGTATTCGGATTGTTCCATTGATGCCAACCGAAGCCTGTACCTGATGCACGCTGGGGTGGCGCCTTAAGCGTTCTTCGATGGAATCGATTTGAGGCCAACGGCTGCCTTTCGATGAAAACCCAGAAGTCCAAGAAAGCACAGTTGAATAATCGATCAGGTCTAGGGTGTCGTCCGCATTCCATTCTACAACGGGGACTTCGTTGTACGAGATGGGCTGGGATTGAGCCAATCCCAACAGGGCTAGCATTGTGCAAACCCCTAGAGAAATCCGTATCCATTTAAGCCAATTTCGCATACTGAATTTGATTTAAATGCTGGGCAATTTCAGAACAATGCATGTCGATGTCGCCAGCTCCAATGCTCAATACGACATCGCCCTGTTTTAATACCGATTTGAATGTAGGCATAAGGCTAGGGTGTTCCACAGTATGCACAGGAATTCCGGTGATGCCCCGGCCCAATTCTTTGCTTGTTATACCGGGAATTTTGTTTTCGCGCGCCGGATAAATATCCAACAAAATCAGCTCGTCCAAGGCGCTCAAGCTAGATTGAAAATCCGCCCAGAAATCCCGTGTTCGACTAAACAAATGAGGCTGAAAAACGCCGAGCAAGCGCCGACCGGGGAAGGCCTCTCTTAACGCAAGAATGGCGGCATCTATCTCGGTTGGGTGGTGTGCATAATCATCGAAATACACGTGTTCTGAACTTGTTGGGTGGAATTGCATGCGCCGGTAAACCCCTTTAAATTCTGCAAGCCCCTTTTGCAAATCCGACACAGATGCACCCAATTGCAGGCAAACGGCGATGGCGGCCAAGGCATTATTCACGTTGTGGCGGCCCAACATAGGCAATTGAAACTCGCCTACCGACACCTGATTAACAACCAAAGTGAACGTGGTAAGCCCTTGCTGGGTTTGAATGTTTTTTGCAAAGAACGGACTCTCCAACATTCCAAAAGACAAAACCTTTGGGTGGGTCGAAGTCAATTTTACTCCAGGGCCGGTCAGGATAAATCCATCCTGCCGAACGGTGTCAGCAAAGAACATGTAGTTTTTGCACAGTTCTTCTTTTGTGCCATAAATGTCTAAATGGTCTGCATCTAAGCTATTAAAAATGGCAGCAAAAGGGTGCAGGGTTAAGAAAGACCGGTCAAACTCATCGGCTTCTGCCACGGTAAATGCCCCCGATGGAACCGATTGGTAGTTTCCATGTATATTAAGGGCATACCCTCCGATCAAGGCATTGGCGGGTATTCCTGCGGCGTTGAGCAGCTGAATCAACAGGGCCGAAGTGGTTGTTTTTCCATGGGTTCCAGCCACGGCTAAAACCTGAGTGGATTGCAGCAAATCACCCATCAACTGAGCCCTTTTCATGACCTGATTTCCGGAATGGGTAAAATGATTCAGCAAGATCGAGTTTGAGGGAATGGCAGGGGTGTACACCACCAGGGTGTTTGAGGTGTTCCATTCGGCAGGAATGCAATCCACAGAATCATCGAAAATCACCTGAATTCCTAAGCCCATCAGTTTGTGGGTCATCAGTCCTGGGCTGCGGTCGTATCCGGCAACCCGTATTCCTTGGCCATGCAGCAAGCCTGCAAGTGCACTCATGCCCGCACCGCCAATGCCAACAAAAAACACATGGGTATGTGGAGGCAGGTTCATGGGTTGAGGCGATTGAGGATGGATTGAGCGATTTTTTTTGCCGAGCCGGCTTGATGCAAGGCCGACAGTTTTTCCTGCATGCCTTTCCGTTCTGCTTCATTGTTCAACAGTTGCCATGCGGCATCGGGCAAAAGGAGATTAAGCTGCGGTTCGGGCAAATGCACTGCGGCCCCTTTTTCCGAAAGCGATTTGGCGTTGTGGGTTTGGTGGTCTTCGGCCGCACTGGGCAAAGGAACCAGAATGGCGGGCTTTTTCATGGCCAGCAATTCGGCAATGGCCATGGCACCGGCACGGCTCACAACGGCATCGGCGGCGGCATAGGCCACCTGCATATCTGGAATAAAGGCAGAAACCCAAACCGCACCGGTTGAGTTCAGGTGGCGGTATACTTCGTACTGGCGTTCGCCGGTTTGCCAAATGACCTGACAGCCCTTTTCAAGCCAGTTGGGCAAAGCCTGAGCAACCGCCGAATTAATGGCTCCTGCTCCTAGGCTTCCGCCGGTAACCAGCAAGGTTGGTTTGTCGGAACTGAGTCCAAAAAAGGCCTTACTGCCTGCCATTTCAGGAGCTTCCGTTTCAAATACAGCACGAACCGGATTGCCGGCATTTTCAATTTTATCGGCCGGGAAAAACCGCTCCATATTGGGATGAGCCACAAAAATATGGGCGGCGAATTTTCCTAGCCAGGTATTGGTTTTGCCCGCAAAGGCATTTTGTTCCTGCAAAAACAGGGGAATTCGACGTTGAACAGCAGCCAGCCCCAGGGCTCCAGAAGCAAAGCCCCCTACTCCAATGGCCGCATCGGGTTTGTAGGTTGCCAAAAACCGATTTGCTTTCCATACCGAACGAAAAAGGGCCCATGGCAGTCCAAGATTTTTAAGGGGTTGGGTTCGATTAAATCCCCGCATTGGAAGGCCTAAAATTGGAAATCCAGCGGCTGGAACTTTTTCCATCTCCATCCTGCCTAAAGCACCTACAAAGTAAAAATCGGAGTCGGGCAGCTCAGACCGAAGCGCCTGAGCAATTGAAATAGCGGGAAAAATATGCCCGCCAGTACCGCCTCCACTTATAACAAATCGTTTAGGCATGCGACAGTTGGCCCTCCTGTACCGTATTTGTTGATTCCGTAGAATTTGCCTCGCCCCTAGAAATACTCAGTACAATTCCAAGGGTTAATCCGGTGATGAGGGTTGAGGTTCCACCCATGGATACCCAAGGCAGGGGCTGACCTGTAACCGGGAATAAATTCACCGCCACAGCCATATTGATAAAGGCCTGAATGGAAATAGACAATCCAATACCATACGCGGCAAACGTTCCAAATGCACTTTGGCTTCGGCTGCCAACCTTTAAGCATCGGTACAATAAAAAAACAAAGGCCAGCGGCAAAAATACGGTGCCCAGCAAGCCGTATTCACCGATAATCATAGCAAAGATAAAATCGGAATAACTTTGAGGCAGTCGGTACTTCCCGGCATTGTTTCCGGGGCCTTGACCTAAAATTCCACCCATAGAAATAGACATTTTCGCCTGCTCAATCTGGTAGGCGTCTTTGGGTGCATCTGAGGTAAAGTTCTCTATCCTGGCTTTCCAGGTAGAAAGACGGGGAAGCAAACGGGGCATTGCGGTGGCCAACAAAATCAACAACAACAATCCCACAATGCCCGAACCCACCAAACCAAATAGGTATTTATAAGGGACTCCCCCTATAAACATCATGATTAAGCCAATTAAAAACAACAAAGCTGCGGTTGAAAAATTCGCCGGAAGTACCAGCACCGTTACCAAAACGAGGGGTAGGGCCAAGGGTAAAAACCCCTTAACAAAATCATGCAGCATGGGCTGAGCCGCGGCCAAGCGTTTGGCCATGTACAACACCAAAAACAGCTTCGCCAAATCTGAGGTTTGGATGGAAAACGGCAGGCCAGGAATGCGTAACCAGCGGCTGGCATCGTTGATGTTTGAACCCATAAACAGGGTTAACAGCAGCAAAGGAACAACAACAATGATGCCTAGCGTGCCCACCAAACCATATACCCGAAAGGGCACTTTATGGGCAAAATACATAGCAACCAACCCCAGTACAATAAATTTAAAACGGTCAAACAAATAGGCTTCAGCTGTTCCCCCATTGTTTTGGTACGCCAAGGATCCTGCCGCGCTATACACTGCGAGCAATGAAACGATGGAAAGGAAAAAAACCACCAGCCAAATAAGGGCATCGCCCTTTAAATATGTTGACCAATTGCGCATCATAGATTTCGGACGGCCGATTTAAATTGACGTCCCCGGTCTTCGTAGTTTTCAAATAAATCAAAGCTGGCACAGGCGGGCGACAGCAATACCGTATCGCCAGCTTTACCCAAATAATAAGCAGCCCGAACGGCCTCTTCCATAGATTGGGTTTCTAGCCATTCGGGAACCACCCCTTGAAAGGCCGAACGAATTTTGTCGTTTTCGGTTCCTAAGCAGATTACGGCCTTTACTTTTTGCTGAACCAAGTCCTTTAGGGCCTCATAATCGTTCCCCTTATCGACCCCGCCAACAATCCAGATTACAGGACCATCATAGCAATCCAATGCATACCAAGCCGCATTGATGTTGGTGGCTTTTGAATCGTTGATAAAATCCATGCCCTTTATTTTCAACACATACTCCATTCGGTGCTCAATGTTCTGAAAATCCGAAAGGGCCTCTCGAATGTCTTCTTTCTTAATCTCTTGAACCCGAGCTGCAATGGCGGCCGCCATGGAGTTGTACACATTGTGCTGACCAGGCAAGGCTAGGTCTGAAATCAACATGTCAAGGGTAAGGTGTTTGTCTTTGATGTACATATTCGTTGAGTCTGTCCAGGCAGAAAACCCGGGTTGATATTGAAATCCAAATGGGTGCGCTTGCCCATGCAACAGGTGTTTGTTCCGCAACAAGGCATCGGTGGTGCCGGCATCGTCGGCACAAAAAATATAGTGGTCGTTTGCTTGTTGGTTTGCCAACAATTTAATTTTAGCGTCTGCGTACCCTTCAAATCGATATTGATACCGGTCTAAATGGTCGGGGGTGATGTTCAACACAATAGCGGTATGAAAACGCGTTGTTGGGGTATTGTCCAATTGAAAACTAGATACCTCCAACACATAATGGTCTTTGGGCTGAACTTCTTCGGCCAACAATCGAGCAAAAGAAACGCCCACGTTGCCGCCCATACCTACGTTCAAACCGGCCCGTTTGTAGAGGTGATGCACCAAATTTGTGGTGGTCGTTTTGCCGTTTGTGCCTGTTATGCCTGTTAATTTCGCCGAAGTAAAACGGGCGGCAAATTCAATTTCCGAAATCACCGGCAGTCCCTTGTTAAGCAGTTCCTGAACCAAAGGGCTTTCATTGGGAATGCCTGGACTTTTTACAACCACATCGGCCTGAAGGCTTAGGGCGCGTCTATGGCTCTGCTCTTCAAATTCAGCACCCCATTCTAAGAGGGTATTTTTGCTTTCAACAGAAATCGGCTTCGAATCTGAAACCAAGCAGCTAAGCCCCTTTTTGCGGGCAAGCATGGCTGCGCCCAATCCACTTTCGCCGGCACCCAAAACCAGAATGTTGACCGCTGTGCTCATCGCAATTTCAGAGTAATAATGGTTAAGGCCGCCAAAGCCAAGCCTACAATCCAAAAGCGGGATACAATTTTAGCCTCATGCAAGCCCAACTTTTGATAGTGATGATGCAGGGGCGACATTTTGAAAATGCGCCTTCCCTCGCCAAAGCGAGAACGGGTGTATTTGAAATAACTTACCTGCAAAATCACAGATAGGTTTTCCACCAAAAACACTCCACACAAAATAGGTATCATGAGCTCCTTGCGCAGTGAAATAGCAAGTACCGCAATAATACCTCCCAACGACAAAGAGCCGGTATCGCCCATAAAAACCTGGGCTGGAAAGGAATTGTACCATAAGAAACCAACACAGGCTCCCACAAAGGCGGCCGAAAAAACAACCAGTTCGCCCGAATTGGGGATGTACATGATGTTCAGATAATCTGCAAATTTTAGGTTGCCGCTCACATAGGCGAATATGCCCAGCACCAAGCCAATAATGGCCGAAACCCCTGTAGCCAATCCGTCTAAGCCATCGGTCATATTCGCCCCATTTGAAACCGCCGTTATAATAAAAATGACCAATGGAATAAACAGTACCCAAGCATAGGCATCCCAACCGATATGAAACCAATCCATTAGGGCCCCATAATCCAATTCATGTCCTTTAATAAAAGGCAAGGTGGTAAGCAACCGGTGCGAGTCAACAAAGCGGCCCTGCGCGTCGAACAAGCGCACCACCACCGAGGGGTGGGTGTACAAAACGATGCCTACCAGCAAACCCAGTCCAATCTGACCTACAACTTTAAACCGACCGGCCAAGCCCCGTTTGTCTTTTTTAAACACTTTTATGTAATCGTCAATAAACCCAATCAAACCCAACCACAGGGTTGAAACCAACATCAATGCGATGTACACATTGTCAATCTTGGCCATCAAAACCGTCGGTATCAAAATCGCCGCCAATATGATTAGCCCCCCCATGGTGGGCGTACCCGCTTTAGACAATTGACCTTCTAAGCCTAAATCGCGGACCGACTCGCCGACCTGTCTTTTCCGCAACAGGGCAATCAATTGCTTTCCAAAAACAGCCGAAATCAGCAAAGAGATAAGCAAAGCCAGTCCGGCACGGAACGACAAAAACCGAAATACCCCTGCTCCGGGTAAGCCAGCCTGATCCAATGCATCAAATAGGTAATACAGCATAGCCTTTAAGCGTTATATTCGTTTAATGCGTTGCGGACTTCCAGAACATCATCAAAGGGATGTTTTATCCCCAAAATTTCCTGATAGGTTTCATGGCCTTTCCCCGCAATCAAAATGACGTCCTGAGGCATCGCCAAATGGAAGGCGGCTTTGATGGCTTCTGACCTCGATTCAATCATCAATACCGACACTTTTTCTTCCAAACTCAAATCCAACAGCATGGCTTGCATAATGGCCATGGGCTCTTCGTTTCTTGGATTGTCGGAGGTAAATATGCTTTTCTGACTGTATTGAGTGGCGATTTTTCCCATTACAGAACGCTTTGCGGCATCCCGGTTTCCACCACAACCTACCACCGTTATAATGTGGCCTTGCCCTTGGGTTGTTTCTTGTAAGGTGATCAGCACCTTCTCCAAGGCATCGGGCGTATGCGCATAATCTACAAATACCGTTGGGCAGCCCTCCTTGCTTAAACGCTGAAAACGGCCTGGAGGAGGCGTTATCAAACTTAAATGCGTTAAAACAGCGTCGGGGTTCTGTTTCAACAGTACAGCCGCCCCATAGATGGCCAAAAGATTGCTGGCGTTAAACTTCCCAACAAATGGGGTCGAAATTTCCTTTTGCTGAATCTGAAGCAACAACCCCTCTAAGCTGTTCTCTACAATTTTCCCTTTGATGTCTCCATCTCCACGCAATCCATACGTGTACAACGGAGAGCCCTTGCAGTTTTGCAGCATAACCCTCCCATTCCTGTCGTCGCCGTTCACCAAGGCCCAGGCATCCGACGGCAGGCCATCAAACAATTTTTTCTTCGCTTCAATATACCTTGAAAAGGTTTTATGGTAGTCGAGGTGATCTTGGGTGATGTTGGTAAAAATAGCACCCGAAAACGCGACCCCTGTGGTGCGGTTTTGGTCTAAGGCATGGGAACTCACTTCCATAAAGCAATACCCAATGCCCTTTTCTAGCATTTTCTGTAAAAGCGACTGCAATTGGATGGCGTCTGGAGTGGTATGTGTAGAGGGATACACCTCGGCTCCGATTCGATTTTCAACCGTAGAAAGCAGGCCACAGGCAAAGCCCATTTTGCTAAACAAATCGTACAAACCGGTGGCAACCGAGGTTTTGCCGTTGGTCCCAGTTACCCCTATTGTCTTTAATTTTGACGAAGGATTGCCATGGAAGTTTGCTGCAACCCAACCCATTGATCCAGAGACGTTGCCCACCCGAATGTAGGTGATGTGAGGATGTAGCTTGTCTGGCAAGGCTTCACATACTATACCCACCGCTCCCAATTCTATGGCCAGTTCTATAAAATCATGGCCATCAACCAGGGTTCCGCGGCAGGCAAAAAACAGGCTGTTTTTCCCTATCCTGCGTGAATCGGACGCCAAGCCTTCAATGGCCAGGTTGGTCGATCCGACTACTTCCAAAATGGAAACCCGAAACAATATGTCGCGCAGTATCTTCATGGAGCTAATTCCAATAAAACCAAGGTATTTTCGGGGTAGTGTGTACCCGCAGCAGGGGTTTGCCTATGCACTTTTCCTTGGCCTACAATCCGCGGCGAAATACCTCGCTCAGCCAAGGCTACCACCGCATCTGAAACCGTCCAACCCTGCAGATTGGGCATGGCTTTGGGGTCTGTTCCCGGTGTTTTAGGCACAGATTGAACGGCCACAGGTAAAAATTTTTCCAGCCATTTTGCCTCGGCAGCGGTTCCCTTATACCTCATAGCTGCTGAGGCCGAACGTTCCATCTTGGTATAATGGAACCGATTTATTTTGTAAGAGTTGGAATACACTTGGTCGGCAACCTTCTTAAAAACAGGTCCGGCCACCCTGTTTCCATAATACGATTCAAAGGTGGGATTGGTTACCGCTACGATGCAGGAATAGGTGGGGTTGTCGGCAGGAAAAAAACCGCAAAAACTGGCCTGATAGGTTTTTGTGTAGCCTTGCTTGCCCCCCGATATCTTCACCGTTCCTGTTTTTCCTGCAATTGGAATTACATGCCCTTTTAAATTATCGGCCGTTCCGTTCTGAACAACTCCCTTTAACATGGCCATCAATTGAGCTAAGGTTGTATCTGAACACATCTTGTCGCCCACCACCTTGGGTGGAAAGGTCTTAATGGCCTTTCCGCGTTCTAAAATAGCCTCTACAAACTGGGGTTTCATTCGATTGCCCCCATTTGCAATTCCATTAAACAAGGTCAAAATTTGAAGGGGTGTTTGCCGAATTTCATAGCCTATGGCCATCATTGGCATGGTCAGCATGCTCCATGTGGCATCGCCCGGGCGCTTAACCAAAGGCATGCCTTCGCCTGGGATTTCAATCCCTGTTGCCCGATCTAAGCCCAACCTTCTGTAATGTTCTAAAAATTTTTCAGGCTGATTTTTGTAATGCTTCAATACCATTTTGGCAATGGCAATATTGGAACTAACCGAAAACGCTTTGGCCACAGACAACATACCATACCCACCCGTTTTGCTGTCGTGAAGGGTTACATTCGGAGCTAAAACCAAGCTCCCCTGCCCCGTTTGAATGGTGTCGTCTGAATGCACATAACCGTCTTCCAACAAAGCCAGCATTGAGGCCAATTTCATGGTCGATCCAGGCTCTATGCTTTCTCCAATGGCGTAGTTGTACCCTTCGTAATACTGGCCATCGCTGCCCCGTTTTAAGTTGGCAATGGCCCGAATGTATCCGGTTTTAACTTCCATCACCACCGCTGTGCCGTGGTCGGCCTGGCTTGCAATCAGCTGTCGGTTGAGTTCGTTTTCGAGTACTTCTTGAATTTCAGGGTCAATGCTGCTTTTAATGTCCAGCCCGTCTTCGGGTTCAACCGCATTTTCGCCAAATACAGGCCGAACCACATTTTTTGACAACTTCTCCATGAATCGAAGTCCTTGTTTTCCCTTCAGCTCTGCATCATAAGCGGCCTCAAGTCCTAAGCGCTCTTCGTTGGCCGAAACACGACCAATGGTGCGCGCAGCTAAAATTCCCAGCGGTTTTTCGCGGGTGCTTCGGCTTTCTATAATCAAGCCTCCTTTGTACGGGGGCAAAGACAAAATGGGCAAGGCCTTGATGGCCTCAACCTGATGATGCCTAAGCCCAAGGGCCAAGGGATAGTAGCGGGCTGGAATCCGTTGAGCCGCATAAATGCGGTTCATGCATTCGGAGGCATTGCCCTTGCCCAAAATTTTCACCAACCCCGAGCCAAGGGCCTGGGCGTATTTTCGCAAGGAATCTCGATGCGCACCGGGGCAGCCCAAATCCCAGTAAGCATCATACAAAGGCAAGGAAATGGCCAAAAACGAACCATCGCTTGCCAAAATGTTGCCCCGAACCGGCTCGATGCGCTGCACAAATTCCGATTGCTTGCGTGCTTGTTCTCTCCAACTTTCGCCTTCAACCACCTGAATGTGCACCACACGAGCTACCACCGCCATGGCTCCAACCAAAAGGACGAAAGCCACTAGGTTTGTTTTGCGCGATATGGTTCTCTTTGTTGACATGTTAGTAGAGTTCCGACAGGCTATCGGCCGACACGGCCATGACATGGGGTGGTTCCGAAGGAATGCCAATACCCCGATCCATCAACAAGGTCTCTAACCTTCCCTTTTTCGACAATTCCATCAGGCGGTTCTCTTGCTCAATGCTAACGGCTTTTAACACCTTGATGTTTTTCTCTAAGTCTTCAAGCCTACGTATGCTGTTCAGCGACACATACGAGGCGGCAATGTACATCAAGCCTAAACCCGTTAAAAAAAGCACAAAAGCCGCATGGGCAAACACCCAAGCTGGGTCAATCAACTCCGCACGCAAAAACGACATCAGCCAAGCTCCACTGCTTTTGCTTTCAACATTGGCCTCTGCAATTTCTTTTTTTGTGCGAATCATGCTTTCTCTGCGATTCTAAGTTTAGCGCTGCGCGAACGCGGATTTTCGGCCAATTCATCTGGGCCCGGCACAATCGCTTGGCGGTTCACCGGATTTAAAGGCCGCAACGGTTTTCCATATAGGTCGGTTGTGGACGCATCTAAGAAGTTGCCCGACCGAAAGAAATGCTTTACCAGCCTGTCTTCCAGCGAATGATACGAAATCACCGACACCCGTCCGCCGTTTTTCAGCGAGGCTGCTGCCCCCTGCAAAAAATCGCGTAGGGCCCCCAATTCGTCGTTCACATGAATGCGCAAGGCTTGAAAAACCTGAGCTGAAAGCCGCGATTCCCCATCCGGTGGGCAAAGCCCTTTTACCATCGGCCGCAAATCGGTTGAACGCTCAAAGGGCGATTCCGCCCGGCGATCCACAATGCGTTGCGCCAGCCGATAGGCCAATTTCACCTCGCCGTAGTTCTTGAAAATGCCCGTCAAATCGGCCAAGGAAGCCGTATTCAGTACCTGAGCCGCTGTGGTGGGAATCCCCGGCCCCATGCGCATGTCGAGCGGACTCTCAACCCGATAGGTAAATCCCCGTTCCGGGGCATCCAATTGATGAGAAGAAACCCCCAAATCAGCCAAAATTCCATCTACCCGTTCCGCTTTATACACCCTTAAATACGATTCTAAATACCGAAAATTCGAGGCTATAAAGGTCAACCGCGCATCGTCCGGCAGATTTTTGCGGGCCTCTGGGTCCTGGTCAAACGCCAGCAAACGGCCGGCAGAGCCTAGGCGACTCAGCATCTCGCGGCTGTGACCGCCACCACCAAAAGTCGCATCTACATACACCCCGTCCGGCTTCATCAATAGCGCGTCCACCGTCTCTTTTAGCAATACGGCGGTATGGTACACAGCAGCAGGCATTATTCTTCGGCAGCATTAAAATCCCCGCCCATCACACGCTCGGCCAAATCGCCAAAGGCATCCGAGTCAATTTGCATCATCTCGTCGTAATCGGCTTTGGACCACAGCTCAATTTTGTTGCCGTTGGCAGCAAAAATCACATCGCTGGATATTCCAGCATAGCTCAACAGGTCTTTTCCAATCAGCATCCGCCCTGCCGAATCCAACAAAATCGGCATGGCCCCATTGTTGAATTGCCGAACAAAAAGCCGATTCTCTTTCTTGAATGGATTCAATTTGGCCAATTGCCCTGAAATTGAATCCCATTCTTTGCGGGGATACAGCACCAAGCAGCGCTCAAATCCCCGGTTCAATACAAACTCCTCTTGCCCTTCGCCCGCCAATTGCTTGCGAAAGGAAGCGGGGAACAATACCCGTCCTTTTGAATCAATTTTTGCGCTATGTTCTCCGATAAAATGGGCCATAGGTGGGGCTTCTAAGTGGCTAAATTAGCCAAGATTTCCCACTTTTCCCCACTTATTCCCACATTTTACCACTTTGTTGATAACTATTGGCCGGATTTTGCCTTTAAATCAATTGAAACCCTTTGCCAATAAGGCTTTCAAGGCATGCACTGAAATTGAAAGTCGGCATTGGAGGCAGATTTCAATTTAACAAACAGACTTACAGCAAATTAACACGGTTTAATTGCATTAAAAATGAAGGCTAAGTTGTTTTTTAAGGGGGCGGCCGCGGGCTTTCAGGGCTAGTCCGCCGGCAGCGGGCTGGGCTGCAGCGGGCGGCAGGTAGCTCCCAAGGTCGCTCCTGCCACCGCGCGCAGCC
>CAILUT010000039.1 GCA_903837495.1 uncultured Flavobacteriales bacterium
CGTTATTTTCATGATAAGGGGCTTCAGTTCGTTTTCCTAACCTAAAGGTAAATTCCCCCCGTGAATGCAAAATTACCCCCTTGTTAAATTGACGCTATGGTTTTGCCATGCCCCCCCCGTTTTCCCTTTCACTCCATTAAACCCTTCAAAGATGCTCAAAAATGCGTAGTTTCAAACCGCCTTTTACACCTCTATGCGCAAACAAATACTCAGCAACCTGAATTTACCCACAACTCAACGGCGCATGGCGGTTGAGTTGTTGGAATTGCTCAATCCCAACCAACCCGTTTTTCTTTTGGGAATTGAAAAGAATGGCAGTCCGCTGGCCCTTCAACTAAAAACACACCTGCAAGAACAGCAGCCTTCGCTTCGCATTCACATCGCTTCGGTGCGCTTAAACAAATCCAATCCAGAAACGGAGGCGGTGCACGCTTTGCAGGATCTTGATTTTATGGGCTGCCAAGTGGTGGTGGTGGACGATGTGCTGAACACCGGCCGTACGGCCATGGCAGTCATTGCCGCCGCTGCGCTAAGGGTGCCGGCCGCCATCCGCCTGCTTGTGCTGGTTGACCGCATGCACAAGGCATTTCCCATCTCGGCCGACATCGCAGGAGCCCGAATTTCTACCCTGAAAGGGCAGTTTGTTCAGGTCGAAATGCAGCAGGGCCAACCCCTTGTTTTTTTAGAAGGATAGTCTCCCTTGCTCTTTGCAATGCAAGTTCCATTTCATTTTTAGGGCGGCTGCGGGCTTTCACCGGTTGTCCGCGGTTGCCGGGCACTGCCCCAGCGGGCTTGCGGTGGCTCCTAAAGTCGCCTCCGCGCCTCGCGGGCCAGTCCCCGCCACCCTTGCGGGCAACCCGGTTCAATCCCTGCCGCAATGCCCCAATTCTATGGCCAATCAAAATTCAAAAAAACGTGGGAACGATGCCAACCAAAAGTTCTTTGATTGTTCCGCGGCCATTTTAAGCCTCAACAACGCCCACCATCAATAATCCTTATAATCGCCTTGGAAGGACAGCTGAGATTGCTAAATGTTCGTGCTTTCGGGGCTAAATTGTCCGCAACAATGTTGGCAGCTTCGATT
Organism: uncultured Flavobacteriales bacterium; assembly: GCA_903837495.1. Lineage (GTDB taxonomy): Bacteria > Bacteroidota > Bacteroidia > CAIKAF01 > CAIKAF01 > CAIKAF01. Next base: position 1,085 of record CAILUT010000039.1, read on the forward strand.
GCAAAATAAAATCGTGCATTCCTTCCCAAATGAGCCGGAACTATGAAAGTCTATTGGAATTGGAATGGAATTTCACAAGGATGTGAAAGCAGGCATTTGCAGTTCCTAAGGATTTCTCTACCGCAATCCTAGCCCTTCGTTCCCTTCGTCGTTCCGCTCTTTTTGTCGAAATTTCAAAGGGAAAAGCCGCTGTTTTTAATTTCCTTGTTGATCTGTTTGCCTGTGCTGGAATAAATCGGGTTAAAGGAAAGCGATTCAGATGGGCTGCAACCCCAACAGTTCAACCATGCCGAATGTAGCCTCCCTCCTTAATTCACGCCCATGTGTTAAAAATATACCCAAGCAAATACCAAACCGCCCTCAACCGAGTTCTACCTTTGGTAAAATTGGTTTTCTATGCGCCTTCCACTCCTTTCTTTCCTGCTCCTTTCCGTTTTGCCCGCAGCCGCACAAGACCAAGAAAAACAAAGCACCGAATCCTACATCGAACAGTATGCCCAGGCCGCCGTTGAAAACATGAATAAATCCGGAGTTCCAGCTTCCATTACCCTAGCACAAGGAATCCTGGAAAGCGGTTCGGGCAATTCCGACCTGGCCCGCACCGCTAAAAACCACTTCGGAATCAAATGCCATGCCGGTTGGACCGGCAAAACCTACCACATGGACGACGATGCTCCCAACGAATGCTTTCGCTCCTACGACAAGGTGCTGGATTCTTACCGCGACCATGCCGAATTTCTGCGCACCCGCCCCCGATACGCTTCCCTCTTTGAACTGCCCATCACCGATTACAAAGGCTGGGCCAACGGACTCAAAGCCGCCGGGTACGCCACCAACCCCAAATACCCCGAACTGCTCATTGGGCTGATTGAACGCTATTCCTTGAACACGTACGATCTGCCCGGAGCTGCGGCAAGCAAAACCCCTAAAACCGAAGCAGAAAAAAAGCCGGTCGCGGAAACCAAACCCAAACCCCAAGGCAACAAAAGCCAATCCTATCGGTTGGTGTACGTCAATGGCCTTCGGGCCGTTGAACTGCTGAGCGATTTTGATCAAGCCCTCTTTAACCAGACCTTTGAACTCCCCGACCGGAAATGGATGAAGTACAACGAGCGCGGACCCAACGACGCTTTAAAAGCAGGCCAAATTGTGTTTTTAGAACCCCTGCGCAATTCGGCTGCCCTTGGAACAAACGAGCATGCCGTGCAAGCGGGCGACACCTGGCACTCCATTGCGCACAAATACGGGGTTAAAACCAAAGCCCTGCTAAAGAAAAACCGGGCCGGATCCGGTAGCCCATTGGAAATCGGAACCCAAATCCGCCTGCGCTAATCCTATTTAGCAAGCCGCGGCCCCGTTTCAATTACCTTTGAAGCATGTCTGATTCAACCCCCATGCCTCCAATGGCAAAACAGATTGCCCATGTGCATACCGAACATGGCATTCAACGCCCCGATCCCTTTTTTTGGCTCAGGGAACGCGACCACCCCGATGTTCTAGCTTACCTGCAAGCAGAAAACGATTACTTAGAAGGGCAAATGAAGCCGCTGAACGAGCTGAGGGAAACCCTGTTTCAAGAAATGAAAGGCCGACTATCCCCCCGCGACAACAGCGTGCCCTACCTGAAATCCGGCTTCTGGTATTACCACCGGTTTGAAGAAGGACTCGAACATGCAAAATACTTCCGGAAAAAGGAGGGTTCAGACCAAGAACAACTTTTGCTCGATGTCAATGCCGAAGGGCTAAACCAACCGTACATTCAAGAGGCTGGTCTCTGCGTTAGTCCCGATGGCCAATACCTGGCCTACGGACTCGATTTGGTTGGACGAAGGCAATACCGCCTTTTTATTAAGCACATCGACTCAGGCCGGGTGCTGGAACACAGCATCGACGATACCGATGGCAGCTATGCCTGGGCCGCCAACAATCGGCATTTGTTTTTTGAACGAAAAGACCCCGAAACCCTGCGCACCTGCAAGGTGTTTCGAGTAGATACCGCAAGCTCCGATGCCCCGGTTCAAGTGTATTACGAACCCGACGAGACCTTTTATTGCCAGCTGGAAAAAAGCCGCGATGCACAGGTGATTTTTATTCACAGCCTGAGCACCCAGACCTCGGAAAGCCGCTTTATTCAAGCCCATGAACCCGAAGCCGATTTTCAAGTGCTTAGCCCCCGCAAAACCGATGTGCTCTATTATCCCAGCCACCGCTTAAATCGGTTTTGGATTCTTACCAACCACCAAGCCCTGAATTTTAGGCTTATGTGGGCCCAAGTAGCCAACCCAGACCTGAGCCATTGGCAAGAGGAAATTCCCCACCGACCTCAGGTGTTGATCGAGGCGGTCGAGGCCTTCGCTGATTTTTTGGTGGTTCAAGAACGAGACCAAGGTCTGCAGCGCCTGCGCATCTATCCCTTGAATTCAAACTCCCTTGTTGACCATTGTTTGCCTCTCAGCGAACAGGTGTATTCCCTATGGTTGGACGCAAATCCCGAATTTAAGACCGATGCGATTCGCTTTGGGTACACCTCCCTAACCCGTCCGGTTTCTACCCTTGAATACCAGCTTTTTACAGGAGAAACCCGCTTGCTAAAAGAACAAGAAGTGGTGGGCGGACACGATTCAGAGGCCTACTTCAGCGAACGCGTTTGGGCCGAATCCCAGGACGGAGTTCAGGTGCCCATCAGCTTGGTGTACCGAAAGGACCTGTTTAAACCCGAAAGCCAGCCTTGCCTTTTGTATGGCTATGGCAGCTATGGAATTTCTTTGGACCCTTGGTTCAGTTCGGCCCGCTTGTCGCTGTTGGACCGAGGCTGGGTTTTTGCCATTGCCCACATTCGCGGCGGCCAAGACTTGGGTAGGCACTGGTACGAAAGTGGAAAAAAACACCAGAAGAAAAATACCTTTTTGGACTTTATTGCCTGTGCAGAAGCGTTGGTAAAAAAAGGCTTTGCCGCATCGGGGAATGTGCATGCCATGGGCGGGAGTGCCGGAGGCCTGTTGGTGGGCGCCTGCTTAAACATGCGCCCCGATTTATGGAAATCGGTGGTGGCTCAGGTGCCCTTTGTAGATGTGGTTACCACCATGCTTGATGATAGCATTCCCTTGACCACCGGAGAATACGACGAATGGGGCAATCCCAACGATCCGGCGTATTTTGCCAGCATGCTGGAATATTCGCCTTACGATCAAGTTCGGCAAGCGGCCTACCCGCATGTGTTGGTTACCACCGGCTACCACGATTCTCAGGTTCAGTACTGGGAGCCCGCCAAATGGGTGGCTCGGCTGCGGCAATTGAACCAGAGCATGCCTCAGTTGCTTTTTCACACCGACCTAAACAGCGGGCACGGCGGCCAAAGCGGCAGGTTCCAGCGGCTCAAGGAATTGGCCCTAGAATACGCGTTTTTGATTGGCCGGGGTTGAGGCCGCCAACAATCCCTTTAAATTTAATGTCTTTAAACGTGCAAAAGACCCGTATTACCAGCTAAAAAAACAGCAATTCACTCCATTTGTAGGGACTTTGCTTCTCAAATGCACAAAAGTCCCGCGACTTTCTGGCAAACCTGCCATTTTCTCGTACGACTTTTTGGCAATCCCGCCATTTTTCCTCAGGACTTTCCGGCATTTCTGCCCAATTTGAATCCAGTAGAGCCAAGGCATGCCTTGGCTCTATTTAGCGGGTTTCAGGTTCAGTTCTTTCCATTGTTGGGCGTCAATTTCGGCGGGAGCATCGATCATTAAATCGCGGCCGGCATTGTTTTTTGGAAAGGCAATAACGTCGCGGATGCTGTCGAGGCCGGCCAAGATGGAACAAAGCCGGTCAAAACCAAAGGCAATGCCGCCGTGTGGCGGAGCCCCGTATCTAAAGGCATTGAGCAGAAAGCCAAACTGCTGCTCGGCTTCTTCGGCCGAAAGCCCCAACAGGGCAAACACGGTTTGTTGAATTTCGCGGTTGTGGATGCGTATGGAACCGCCCGCAATTTCGCTGCCGTTCAAAACCAAGTCGTAGGCGTTGGCGCGCACCGCTCCGGGATTCTCGCGCAGTTCCTCGTAATCGGCTCCGTACGGACTGGTAAAGGGGTGGTGCATGGCAAACCAGCGGCCCTGCTCCTCGTCAAATTCAAACATGGGGAAATCGAGCACCCAAAGGGGGCAAAAGGTATCGTTGGGCCTCAGTCCCAGCTCATCGGCAATGGCCAGCCGCAGCGTACCCAACTGTTTTTGCACCTTGGTTGTTGAACCCGACAACACCAAAATCAGGCTGTTGGGTTGGGCCGACAATGCACTGGACCACCGTTGCAGTTCGCTTTCAGAATAGAATTTATCGACGCTGCTTTTCAGGGTTCCGTCGGCCGCATATTTTACCCAAACCATGCCTTGAGCTCCAATTTGTGGGCGCTTAACCCAATCGGTCCAGGTGTCGAGCTGTTTGCGCGACCACTCGGCCGCACCGGGAATGCAAATGGCCTGCACAGATTCGGCCTGTTCAAAAACGGGAAAGGCCTCGTTTCGGGTAAGCGGGGTTAAATCATGTATTTCCATTCCAAAGCGCAGGTCCGGTTTGTCGGAGCCATAGCGTTCCATGGCTTCATCGTACGACAGGCGCAAGAACTCGGGCAGTTCAATTCCTTTTACTTGCTTAAACACATGCCGCAGCAAACCTTCGAAGGTGGCAATGACGTCTTCCCGGTCCACAAAAGCCATTTCGCAGTCGATTTGGGTAAATTCGGGTTGCCGGTCTGAACGCAAATCTTCGTCGCGGAAGCAGCGTACAATTTGGTAATAGCGGTCGTAGCCCGATACCATAAGCAGTTGCTTAAAGGTTTGGGGCGATTGGGGCAGGGCGTAAAACTGTCCGGCTTGCATGCGGCTGGGCACCACAAAATCGCGGGCTCCTTCGGGGGTTGAGCGGATCAAAAACGGGGTTTCAATTTCCATGAAACGGGCCGAGTTCAGGTATTCGCGTACGGCCTGGGCTGTGTTGTGCCTGAGCATGAGTTGGCGCTGCAGGCTGGGTCGGCGCAAGTCCAAATAGCGGTATTTCATGCGCAGTTCATCGCCCCCGTCGCTTTGTTCCTCAATGGTAAAAGGGGGTGTTTCGCTGGCATTCAGAATGTGCAGCTGGGTAACTCGAATTTCAATATCGCCGGTGGGCATGCCGGGGTTTTTGCTTTCGCGTTCGGTAACGGTTCCGCTGACTTGCAGGACAAATTCCCGGCCCAATTTCCGGGCTTGTTCGGTGAGTTCGGGGCGGGCCTCCAGGTTAAAGGAAAGTTGGGTAATTCCGTACCGGTCGCGCAGGTCAACAAAGGTCATTCCCCCCAAATCTCGGTTGCGTTGCACCCAACCGCTCAGGGTAACTTCGGTGCCAACGTGGGCTAGGCGCAATTCTCCGCAGGTGTGTGTTCTATACATGGTTGGCGAGTAAGGCACAAAGGTAAGCAAGGGCGGGGCAATGTCAAAGCCGTTTATCATGTGGGATTTTGGATTGGGTTTGGGTGTGGGTTGGATTCGGGTTCGGGTTGGATGCGGTAACGTAGAGACGCAATATTTTGCGTCTTTACCCCGGGTCGGATTCGATGCGATAACGTAGAGACGCAAAATATTGCGTCTCTACCCGGGCATGTGTTGGGCATGGATTCGGATTCGATGCGGTATCGCGTGTGGGTTCGGGTATTGGTTCGATACGTCAACGCGGAGACGCAAAATATTGCGTCTCTACGCCCCCCCCCCCGGCTGTTGTGAATTTCCATTCAAATTCCAATTGTTTTTCAACGTCCCGATTGATGTAGCTGCAATATTCGTGCATTCGTGGCCGACTATGAACCGTTATACCCTATTAAACAGCGACATGAAGGACAAAGGAGAATAAAACATCCCATTTGGAATTCATTATCTTTGAAGGTGCAAAAAAACGTGTACATAATAGCAGGATGCAACGGCGCCGGTAAAACCACAGCTTCCTTCACACTATTGCCTGAGATTTTGGACTGCAAAGAGTTTGTTAATGCAGATGAAATAGCAAAAGGGTTGTCGCCCTTCCAACCCGAAAAAGTTTCAATTGAAGCAGGAAAGATAATGGTACAACGAATTAATGACTTGATAAACAGGCAGGATAACTTTGCTTTTGAAACTACCTTGGCCAGTAGAAATTACGCCTCTAAAATTAAACATGCCCAACAGACAGGATAGAATGTTGTTTTGCTCTTCTTTTGGCTGGAAAACGTAAACCTTGCCATTGAACGCGTAAAAATAAGGGTTAAGGAAGGGGGGCATAACATCGAGAATAAGGTTGTCGAGAGACGGTATAAACGAGGAATTGTAAATTTGTTTGACCTTTAAATACCAATCATTGATGAGTTAATGGTATTTGATAACTCAGAAGCACGGACAGAACTTATTGCTGTCAAAGCCAAGGGGGCCGAAATCATCGTTTTAAATTCAGTTAAATTCACACAACTCAAAAAACATAGCCATGCCAACGCATAAAAAAACAGCGCTCCAAGAAAAAATTATGGCTGGAATGGAAAAGGTGCATGAAAATTTAATCGCTTTCAAGCAAAAAATGAACAGCGAACTAGTTGTATTCAGAGACAATAAAATAGTTAGAATTAAGCCTTAGATGCGGTAACGCGTGTGGGTTGGGATTCGGGTTCGGATTCGATGCGGTAACGTAGAGACGCAATATTTTGCGTCTTTACCCCGGGTCGGATTCGATGCGGTATCGCGTGTGGGTTCGGATTCGGTTCGGATTGGATGCGTCAACGCGGAGACGCAAAATATTGCGTCTCTACGCCCCCCCCACATGCCAAACGGCCTCAAAACCGCCGATAAAACACCATTCTTTTGATCGTCTCCGCCTCGTAATCGCCCGTTAGGGTCGCATCAAAACCCGATTCCCGCCATATTTCCATCCACACCTCCATGCTGTCGTTTTTCCAATGCACCTCGTCGGCCAGTTCGTTTTTGTAATACCGGCGTTCTGGGTTTCCCCACACCGATAAGGCTTTGGGGTAGGTGTCGCCCAATCGAAATCCGTAGGCCTGACCTCGAAACCCATACCCCCCTTCAAACCAACTGCATACCAAACCAATTACCTGTTCCTCTTTTGGGTCGGTATAATAAATCAAGCCTTTTTGGGCGTACAATTTTAGGTTTCCCATGCTTTTTTCTGGGCCTCCAATTTCATCAAGTACGGCCCCGTACCGATGCCCAATTAGGGGTACATCTGATGCGGCGCTTGGGCTCTTTTTTTGTGTTCCACAAGCCCAAAAAAATAGGCCGAACAGCAAAAATACCGTTCCGCTTCTCATCCTTTCAGCTGCTGCAAAATGGCCCTTGCGGTGGGTTCAAGAATTAGCCTTCCCGAAATTCCCGCCCGTTCTTTCAACAAACTATCCCAATTCTCGGTGCCGACCCAACACACTTTTTTTATGTTGGTTAAGGCATCGCGGCTGCTGTTGGCCAAACGTTCGGCCAAGGCCATTACCGCCGAGTCCAGCTCGGCCACCCCAGCAAACACCTCCATAAACAAGCCTTTTTCGCGTGCCCATTCGGCCGATTTCCATTCCGTGGCGTTAAAAGCCATGTCGGAATAGGCGCTAAGCCCCATTTTTCGCTCTACCGCAGGACCTACCACAAAAGGGCCAATCCCTACGGCCAGCTCGCTCAGTTTTATTTGAGAGCCTTGGGCGGCGAAGCAATAATCGACCGAGGCGGCCAAGCCTACGCCCCCTCCAACCGCTTTGCCTTGCACCCGGCCAACAATGGGAACGGGACAGGTTCGGCAGGCATTTATGACATGCGCAAATCCCATGAAAAACGCATCGGCATCGGCTCGGTTGTCTAAGGAAAGCAGCTCGTCGAATGAGGCCCCCGCACAAAAGGCCTTCTCGCCTTCGCTGCGCAGAACCACCACGTGCACTTCAGGGTTTTGCCCTTCTGTCTTTATGGCTTCAGCCAGTTTTTTTAACACCCTGCCCGGCAGGCTGTTGCTTTTCGGATGAAAAAACGATACGGTACTGATTTTACCCAGCCGTTCAACCTGAACGTCTCCTTCGCTTAAATAAACAGAAGCATCCTCTGCCATACCTTATGCATTTTTGCGTTGAACCAAGGTTAAAATGGTTGCCAAAGCCACCGTTTCTCCGGTTTCGTCGTACACTTCCACCAGCCATTTCACAATGCCACGGGGCAGGTCTTCCGGATTTTTTTGTTCTTGGGCTATTTTTTCTTTTACGGTCAACTTCACTCCGATGGTTGCACCCACATAAACGGGTTTGGTAAAGCGGCAGTCTTCCAATCCATAGTTGGCCAAAACCGGGCCTTTTTTCGGATCCACAAACAGACCGGCCGCGGCCGATAAGATAAAATATCCGTGGGCTACACGCCGTTCAAACAAGGTGCCTTCCAGCGAGGTTTCGTCCATGTGGGCATAGAAATTGTCTCCGCTGATGTTGGCAAAATTGACAATATCGGTTTCGGTAACCGTGCGTTTGTGGGTCAGCAGCGTTTCCCCAATGCTCAGCTCTTCAAAGTACTTGCGGAAAGGGTGAACCAGGTCTTCGGTTTGCTTGCTTCCCGGCTGATAAACCTGGGTAATGGCCGTTAAGATGCTGGGACTTCCTTGAATGGCGGTGCGTTGCATGTAGTGCATTACCCCGCGAATGCCGCCCATTTCTTCTCCACCCCCGGCTCGGCCTGGGCCGCCGTGCACCAAGTGGGGCATGGGCGAACCATGCCCTGTGCTTTCTTTGGCGCAATCGCGGTTGTTGATCAATAAGCGTCCGTGCATGCAGGCTGCCCCAAGGGTTACGTCCACAGCAAAGGCGTCGTTGTAGGTAACTATGCTGCCCACCAGGCTTCCGCCGCCCAGCTTCGCCAATTCAATGGCTTCGGCCGTATCTCGGTAGCCCATCAAGGTGCATACAGGACCAAAAGCTTCAACGGAATGGGCAGCGGTGTTGCGAAGCGGGTCGCGGGCAATCAGAACCAAGGGGGCCATAAACGCTCCTTTTTCTCGGCTGCCCCCCATCACTTCAAAATGGGGATCAGAACCGTGGTACACATCGCAGCTTTGCAGCAGTTCTTGTACCTTTTCTTGCACGTCGCTCAGTTGGTTTTTTCCAGCCAAAGGTCCCATTCGAACCCCTTCAACCCGCGGATCTCCAATGGTGTTTTTGCTCAGTTTTTCTTTTAGGGCTTGGCCTACGGCTTCTTGCAGCGATTCGGGCACAATAACCCGGCGTATGGCGGTGCATTTCTGCCCAGCCTTCACCGTCATTTCGCGCATGACGTCTTTAATAAACAGGTCGAACTCGGGCGTGCCGGGTTGGGCATCGGGGCCCAGTATGCAGCAATTCAACGAATCGGCCTCCATGTTAAAGCGAACCGAGCGGCGAATAATGGAAGGGTGGGCTTTGAGTTTGAATCCGGTTTCGGCCGATCCGGTTAGGGTAACCACATCTTGTGAATCCACATAATCCAGCAAATTGCCGGCGCTGCCGCAAATAAGTTGCAGGGCTCCTTCGGGTAGAATGCCCGAAGCGGCGATGTCGCGGACCACGGCTTCGGCCAGAAAGCTGGTCAAGGTGGCGGGTTTTACCAAAGCGGGGACTCCCGCCAACAGGTTTACGGCAATTTTTTCGAGCATGCCCCAAACGGGGAAATTAAAGGCGTTGATGTGAACGGCAATGCCTTCAAGGGGAACCGCAATGTGGTGGCCAATAAAGCTGCCGCCCCGCGATAGCATTTCGGGTGCCCCATCTACATAAAATGGGGTGTCGGGCAGCTCACGGCGCCCTTTTGAGGCGTACACAAACAGGTTGCCAATTCCGCCGTCAATATCAATCCATGAATCAACGCGGGTGGCCCCGGTAGCGCTGCTTATGGCATAATAGGATTCTTTGCGTTCGCTCAAGTACATAGCCAGTGCCTTAAGCATGCGGGCCCGTTCGTGAAAGGTCATTTTTCGAAGGGCCGGCCCGCCGGTGCGTCGGCCATAGTGTAGAATCGACTCAAAATCCAGCCCTTGGGTGCTGGCCAGAGCGAGTTCAGAGCCGGTCGAGGCATCGTACAGCATTTGGCCATCGCCTTCGCCGGTGGTCCAGCGACCCAGCACGTAATTTTCCAGTTTTTTGATGTCGGTTCCTATCATGGGGCGCAGATTTAAAAGCTGTTGCTAAGGTACAAAAAGGACCTAGGCTTGGAGAGAGGTTGGGGCAATAAAACCGAATTATAGGCGGGAATTTACCCGCTGTAATTGAGTAAGTAGGATTTTAAAAATCCGTCCAAATCTCCATCTAAAACGGCCTGAGCGTTTGAGGTTTCAAAATCGGTTCTTAGGTCTTTCACCAATTTATAGGGGTGTAGAACATAGGATCGAATTTGGGAACCCCATTCAATTTTCTTTTTATTTCCTTCCACTTCGGCCCGGGCCTCGTTGCGTTTGCGCATTTCGTTTTCGTAGAGCTGCGATTTGAGCATGCGCATGGCATTTTCTTTGTTTTGCAGCTGGCTGCGGCTCTCTTGGTTTTTTATAACAATGCCGCTGGGCTTGTGGTGTAGGCGAACGGCCGTTTCAACCTTGTTCACGTTTTGTCCTCCGGCCCCGCCCGACCTAAATGTTTCCCATTCAATGTCGGCATCTTTAACCTCAATGTCAATGGTGTCGTCAATCATCGGATACACGTACGCCGAGGCGAAGCTGGTATGGCGTTTGGCGTTCGAGTCGAAGGGCGAAATGCGTACCAATCGGTGCACTCCATTTTCCCCTTTCAGGTATCCATAGGCATGTTCGCCTTCAATTTGCATGGTGACCGATTTAATGCCGGCCACGTCGCCGTCCACAAAGTCGGTTTCAATGACTTTGTATCCGTTTTTTTCGGCCCACATTTGGTACATGCGCATCAAGATTGAGGCCCAGTCGCAGCTTTCGGTACCGCCGGCTCCGGCCGTGATTTGAAGCACAGCGCTCAGGCCGTCTTCTTTGCCCGACAGCATTTTTTTGAATTCCAGTTGGTCCAGGCAGGCTAGGGCTGTGTTTCGGGCTTCTTCGAGTTCTGATTCTGTGGCTTCGCCTTCTTTAAAGAAATCGAAGACCACCTGCACGTCGTCCAGGGCCGATTGAGCCGCATCGAATTCGGCCAACCATTTTTGGAGTTGCCGAATGTTTTTTTCAGTGATTTCGGCTTCTTTGGGTGAATTCCAGAAATCGGGGTCCTGCCGTTTCAGGTTTTCTTCTTCTAATTCTATGGCTTTCGAAGCCACGTCAAAGTGACCCCCTCAGCGCATCTAGGCGCCTAACCATCTCTTTGATATGATCCTGCGTAACGGCCATATTGAGTGCTTTAAAGTGAATACAAACGCTGGCGTTCTACCGCCTATCGGGGGCAAAGATAGCAATTCGTGGCCGTTTGGCTTGTGGGTTTTGAAATTGCGTTTGATTGTAGGTTGTGGGGGCTGCTTTAGGGCGGCAGCCGGGCTTTCCGGGCTACTCCGCGGTTGCCGAAAGGCTGGCCCAGCTGGTTTGCGGGGGCTCCTAACGTCGCCTCCGCACCTAGCGGGCCAGGCTTCGGCACCCTTGCGGGGTAGCCTCGTCAATCCCTGCC
>CAILUT010000040.1 GCA_903837495.1 uncultured Flavobacteriales bacterium
CTAATCGGACAGGGTGTTCGTACCTTTGTAGTGGGGGGCCAGCTTCCCCCCAGGGGGGAGGAATCGGTAGCTCCAATTTCGCCTTTGGGCGGGCTGTGCCCGGGCCAGATGGAGGAAAGGGATTTGGGGGGCGGCAAACGGGCTTTCAGGGCAAGTCCGCGGTCGGAAAGGCCGGTGCCAGCGGGCTTGCGGTGGCTCCTAAAGTCGCCTCCGCGCCACGCGGCACCTGGCCTTTCCGTCCTAGAATGCCATTTTTCAGCTCATCAAAGTTCGGCCGCAACAAAAGGAGCAGAACACCCTACCCATTCAAACCATTAGATTGGTTACCTTTGCCAAAGCAATAAAAGAAGCATGTCGGAAACCATTCACGCCGAATTTTTAGCCCACATTAAAGTGGCCGAGAAAACCATGGAACGGTGTTCCGTGGAATTGGCTCAGGCAGCAGACCTTTGCTTTGATGCGCTGAAAGCGGGGCGTAAAATCCTACTCATGGGCAACGGAGGCAGTGCCGCCGACGCCCTGCATCTGGCCGCCGAATTCACCGGCCGGTATCAGACTCAACGGGTTGGCCTTCCAGCCATTGCACTTACAAGCGATGCCGCTGCCTTAACCAGCATTGGAAACGACTTTGGATTTGATATGGTATTCTCACGCCAAATCGAAGCCCTGGCCCGAAAAGGCGATGTATGCATTGGACTTTCTACCTCGGGCCACAGCGCCAACGTGATTCGCGGCCTAGAACGCGCTCGGATGAAAGGATGCAAAACCATTGGATTTTCAGGCAGAGATGGAGGAACCATGCCCGAATTCTCAGACCTCTGCCTGATTGTTCCAAGCGACATTACTTCACGCATTCAAGAAATGCACCTGCTTATGGGTCATACTTTGGTGCATTTGGTGGAAAGCCGCTGGTAAATATGCCCTCTAAATTGTTAAAAAAACCAAACCCATTCTCCCTTAACCCCTTGGAAATTATAGTTGTTTCTCATTTTAAAGAGTTTGGTTACCTTTGCTTGAAACCATAGAAAAAAAACCATGAAAATTAGAATCTACGGATTTGTTGCAATGGCCGGAATCTTCCTTTTTGGCTGTGCAAAATTCAACTTGGATCAAGTAAAATATGAGGTTAAACCCAGCCCGCTTGAGCTGCATGGAGACAGTGTTAAATGGTCTGTAACCGCCTCATACCCAGAAAAACTGGTTCCAAAAAAAGCAGACATTACCATTACCCCTGTGCTTAAATACCAAGGGGGGGAAAAGGTGTTTTCGCCCATTCAATACCAAGGAGAAAAATCCACGGGCAACGGACAGGTGTTGGCCCATTCAGGCGGCAAAATAAAACCCGTGAATCTCAGCGTAGCTTATGCAGAAGGCATGCAGAACGCAGAATTGCATCTTCGAGTTACGGCCTCCATCAAAGGCAAAGAGAAGTACAACGAATCGACCCCTGCTCCCATTGCCTTAGGAACCATTGTTACACCGCTTTTGCTTCAAAACGATGAACGTTTTGTGGCAACCCCTCATGGCTATGGCCCCATTTACAAAACCGCTCGGGTTTCTTTTTATTATCCCTACAATTCAGCCTCTTTGCGCCCTTCTGAAAAGAATTCAGATGAAATGAAGGCTCTAAAAAAATTCGCGGCCGAACAACAGAAAGAGGGTTCCACGTTTGAGCGTTTTGAAATTCACGGCTGGGCATCTCCCGACGGCGAATCTTTAATCAACAACGAATTGTCCATGGACCGTTCAAATGCGGCCAAATCGTTTCTGGAAAGTTCCTTCAAAGCTGCCCTTAAAGGGTCTTCGTTGGCCTGGGATGTGAACGGAAAAGGGGCCGATGCCGACGGATTTAACCGCTTGTTGAATTCTGCAACGGTCGACAACAAATCGGAGGTAAAAAGCAAAGTAAACAGCAACGCCATGAACTCAGACTTCAAAGCCCTGGGATCTTCGACGTACCAAACCCTCGAAAAAGAAGTATTTACGCCCCTGCGTCGCTCAGAAGCGGTTCTCAGCGTTAAACAACGTCAAAAAACCGAAGACGAGCTGCGGAGCATGGCTTTGCTAAATGGAGAATTGGCACTTACCGAATACCTGTATGCCGCCACCCTATTTTCCGATCAATCCCAACAATTGCAGGTGTTGGATTTTGCCGCTCAGCGCTATCCTTCTGATTACCAAGCCTACAACAACCGGGGGGTGATTTTTGCCGCTCAAGGCAAGTGGGCCGAAGCTAAAACCGAATTTAAAAAGGCAGAAAAAATCAATGCCTCGGCTTCAGAGGTTGCCAACAACTTGGGTGCTGTTGCCTTGAAAGAAGGAAACAAAGAAGAAGCTAGCCGATACCTGAGCAAAAGCTCCAGCCCCGAAGCCAAATACAACATGGGGAACCTACAGGTGAAAGCCGGCGATTACGCTTCTGCCTCTTCTTCATACGGCAGCAATTGCACCTTCAACGCCGCTTTGGCCAAAGTACTTTCGGGTGCGCCAACCCAAGCTGCTTCTACGTTGGATTGCGGCAACGACAAAGACAAAGCTCTTTCTTCATATCTGAAGGCTGTGGCCGCTGCCCGGGCTGGCGGCGAACAGGGAGTGTATGAAAACCTACGTAAAGCCATTGGAGGCGATGCCAGCCTCAAGGCAAAAGCCAAAAAAGACTTGGAATTCTTGAAATTTCGCGAAAACGCAGATTTTAAAGACATCGTAAATTAAATTTAGAGGGCAATCCGAAATACAACGCTTTTTAAACGCCGGGAATTCCCGGCGTTTTTTTTTCAGCAAGCTTGAATCCTGTTGATTATAGGACCGTTGGGTGGCAAACTCCATGCGGTGATCTGTCTGTTAATCTTTCCCTAATATTGTCAATTAACTTACCTTTGAAATAAAGAGGATGGCCATCCTCCTCCATTTTCGCAGGTATATGTTTAAATCACATTTTTCTGTCTTCTATTTACGGTTGCTGCTGCTGAGCCTTGGCTTGTTTTCCAGCCAAGGCATCGTGGTTGCTCAGGTGTTAAAAGGCGTGGTAAAAGAGGCTGGAGGGAACAAAGAGCCGCTCTTTGGCATCAACATCATAGAAAAGGGGAGCTTCAACGGAGTTTCTACCGACTTTAATGGAAAATTTGAATTGAAGCCCAAGGGGAAATGGCCGCTGACCCTAATAGTAACGGGTGTAGGCTATGAAAAACAAGAAATCAGGGTAAACAGTGCTGCCGAAACCGTAAAAATTCAGCTTGTTTCTACCCAAGTAAAATTAAAGGAAGTCGAAATTTACGACACCCGCATCACCGAAAAACAGCAGGAGGCCCCCCTCACCATTGAATCGATGAATGCGGTGGCCATTAAACAAACCAGCTCGTTAAGTTTTTACGAAGGCCTTGGCAACATGAAGGGCGTTGACATTACCACCGCCAGCCTGGGCTTTAAAGTTATAAATACCCGAGGCTTCAACTCCACCAGCCCGGTTCGCTCGCTGCAACTCATTGACGGGGTGGACAACATGAGCCCAGGTCTGAACTTTTCTCTGGGCAATTTTTTGGGCTCCTCAGACCTAGATGTGGCAAAGGTGGATTTAATACAAGGAGCCAGCTCGGCCTTTTTTGGCCCGAATGCCTTTAATGGCGTGCTGAACATGACCACGAAGAGTCCTTTTTTGTTTCCAGGGTTAAGTGTATCAATAAAAGGGGGCGAGCGGAATCTGGCTGAAGCCTCGATTCGCTGGGCCGATTTTATCAAAGACAAGTCGGGGCGGCCCCGATTCGGCTATAAATTAAACGCATATTATTTGCAGGCCAACGATTGGGAAGCCGAAAATTACGCCCCAAGCACCGACTCGAAGGCCGACGAATTTAATCCAGGGGGCTACGATGCCGTAAATATTTATGGAGATGAAGCCTTAGCCGGCCCCTACGATTACACCTCAAAATTTGACCAAGCCTACAGTCCTGGGCTTGGCTTAATTTATCGGTCGGGGTATCGAGAACGCGATTTAATGGATTACCAAACCCAAAACATAAAAGCGAATGCCGCCCTGCATTACCTCAGCAAAAACAAAGTGGAATTTATTGCTGCATCCAGTTTTGGATTTGGTTCAACCGTGTATCAAGGCGAAAACCGGTACCGGCTTCAAGACGTACAGTTTTTTCAACACCGGTTCGAAATTCAAAAAGAGAACCGCTTTTTTGTGCGCGTATATGCTACCCACGAAGATGCGGGCAGTTCTTACGATGTGGTAGCCACAGCCCTTGAAATGTTGAACAACAATATTCAAACCGGGAATGGCATCAAAACCTGGCTAGGTCAATACAGTACGTATTACAATCAAAACATTGTTGGCTTTGGAGGCGGACCCTTGTACGACAGCATTCCGGGGATGCCTAACGTCCATTTTCAGGGGCCTGTAAATTACAACTATGCTCTGGCCAACCAACTTTTGACAGAGAACATTGATTTGATTCGAGCATGGCATCAACAGGCCAGAAATCACGCCAATCAATCGGCTGGGCTTGGTTTTGAGCCCTATTTTGAAGCCGGAACGGCGGCCTTTGATTCCGCGTTCCAATCTATTGTTTCTCAACCCTTGGGCGCCGGCGGCAGCAGATTGATTGACCGATCGGCTCTGTACCATGCCGATGCGGGATATTCGTTCCGAACCGGAGAGCTGCTCGAAAAATTTGGCGCGGGCAGTGGAGCTCCGGGTTTGGCCTCCATCGAATGGAAATTCGGGGGCAGTTTCCGCATGTACCGCCCAAATTCCGAAGGCACGATTTTTATTGATACCAACAACCGGCAAATCACCAACTGGCAGGCTGGGGCCTACCTTGGCATGGAAAAAAAATGGGAAAAGGTGAATGTAAGCCTCACCTTTCGGGCCGACAAAAACGAAAACTTCGATTGGCTCTTTAGTCCGGCAGCCTCTTTGGTGTATTCTCCAAACAAAAAACACACCTTTCGATTCTCCGGCTCCTGGGGGGTTCGCAATCCAACCATGGCCGACCAATTCCTGAATTACGATGTGGGTAGAGCCCGGTTGGTAGGCAATCTGCAAGGCCGTGACAGTTTAATTTCGGTTGATGATTTTTATGCCTTTTTGAACACCAATTCTTTGGATTCCCTAACCTATTTCAACATTGACCCCGTTCGGCCGGAACAGGTTAGAACCTTGGAACTGGGCTATCGTGGTACTTTAGGAAAACGTCTGTTTATTGACGGTGGTGGGTACTTTAGCTGGTACACCGACTTTATTGGATATCAGGTGGGCGTAGATTTGTTTTACGACAAAATCACCTTCTTTCCAACCAGCAAAACCCAGGCATACCGGGTAGCCACCAACAGCAAAGATCCTGTTTTTACGTATGGGGCGGCGATACAGGCCAACTATTTTTTCAAAAAGAACTTCACCGTGTCGGGCAATTATTCTTGGAATGTGCTGAACAGAATGGGCAGCACCGACCCGTTGATTCCCGCCTTTAATACACCAGAGCACAAATTCAACTTGGGATTTGAGGGTCGGGACATTGACTTGGATTTGGGCTTTGTACGTCTAAAAAACTGGGGCTTCAACATGAACTTCAAATGGATTGAAGGCTTTTTGTTTGAGGGCTCGCCTCAATTCACTGGCAGTATTCCTTCCTATTATCTGATTGATGCTCAATTGAACTACCGCTATCCGAAATCGCATACCACCTTAAAAATAGGGGCTCAAAACCTAACCGACAACCGGGTGATTCAGGTTTATGGAGGCCCTCAAATTGGCCGCATCGTCTATTTTTCATTGCTTTTTGACATGAACCTGTTGAATAGGTAGGGCATCTCGGTTTTCTTTTTACCTTAGATATCTAATTTTACACTATGAAAAACATTTTACTTTCTTTTGCCCTTTTGGGTCTTAGCCTAACGGGCATGGCCCAAACCCGCTATGTGGACAATGTGTTCAACCGCAACGACGTGGTCATTACACCCAATGTTCCCTTTGGCAAAAACTATTATTTTTTGAGCTTTCCTCCAGCGCCTAGCGGAAGCAGTTCAGCCAACCCATTGTTGGGCGATTTATACATGGACATGTACACTCCGCCTGCCAGCGACAATGCAACCGATCGCCCAGTGGTTATTATGCTGCACACCGGTTCATTCTTGCCGAAGTACATCAACGGATCGTATTCTGGCGACAACAAAGATTCGGCCTTGGTTGAAATGTGCGTACGCATGGCCATGAAAGGCTATGTGGTTGCAGCCCCGCTGTACCGATTGGGTTGGAATCCCTTTGCTCAAACTCAAATTGAACGGACTGCCGGTATTTTAAATGCGGTTTACCGAGCCATCCACGATGCCCAAACCGCGGTTCGTTTCTTTAAAAAAGAAGCTTCTACCTACAACATCAATCCCGGCAAAATCATCTTGATTGGTCAGGGATCTGGAGGGTATATTACCTTGGCTTACGGCACCTTGAACCGCCAAGAAGAAACGGCCTTGCCTAAGTTTTTATTGCCCAGTGGAAACTCGGTGATCAACGATACCTTGGTGGGTTCGGTGAACGGAACTGGAGGGCTTTTTAACAACTACAACCATCCCGGCTACGAAAACTATGTATCTATGGTGGCTAACCTAGGTGGTGCCATTGGTGACATCAGCTGGATGCAAGGGGGTTGGCAAGAGCCGCCTTTGGCTTCGATTCATGCCAGCCGCGACATCTATGCCCCGATCGATTCAGGCGTGGTTATTGTTCCTACCACAGGACAACCCGTTGTTTTTGTTCAAGGAAGCCGGGCTGCCGTTAAACGTGCCAACGAGCTAAACAACAACGACATTTGGCAGAACCACACCTTCACCGATCCCATTAGCCAAAGGGCTTACGCTTTGAATCCCAAAGCCCAGTACGAAGGGCTGTTCCAAATTGACCGTCCTGAAATTTCAGGTCCGTTGGAAGATACATCTCCGTACGAATGGTGGGACACGGCAGCCGTTAGCGCGGAGGCGGTCCTATATGGTCAAAGCGGCCCCACCATCAACGCCAACGGTTTGGCTGGAAACCCAGACATGAGCAAAGCCAAAGCCATGACCTACATCGACACCATTGTCAGATTCTTGATTCCCCGCATGAAATTGGTGATTGACAATCCTACGCTAAACAACGAACCCATCAACAACTTCGTGATTCAGCACAGCAGCTTCCCCAATCCATCTGAAGCTTACATCAACCTACGGGTACACCCCAGCAACTCCATATCAAAAGTGCGGGTTCTTTCCTTGAACGGAGTTGAAATCAGCGATGCCGAAGTTCAACCCACCTCACATGTGGTTCTAGAACGCAACGGACTCCCCTCTGGATTGTATTTGGTTGAATTGACAACGGTTATGGGCGTGGTTACCGACCGAATTCAGTGGAATTAAGAATTGTACATCTCTATTAAAAAAGGCAGCCATAAGGCTGCCTTTTTTTGTTTCGTTCGGCCCAGATTATTCGGGCCAATGGAGCAGCAATTCCTTGACTGAGGCAGCAGGGAGCAAGCATTGGGTTCCTCGGCAAACTTGCCATTGACCTAGAGTCAGGCTTTCATCTTGCATCAGAAACGGGGGCCGCAGGCGCTGCCTCCACACATGTCTTGCCCGTTCAGGATCGCCAGCATAACGAAGTTCATCCATTGGATTCTCCAGCATTTCGGCCAGCAACACCCAACCGCAATGCCACATGGGCGACTCTTGAACCGCATCAAAAACCTGCGTTAACATAGCGCGTGCTCGGTCTTGGTATTCCTGATTTCCAGACAAAACACCAAGCTCAAAAAAGAAACGGGCTGCCATGCTGTTGGCCGATGGCACCACATTGTCTTGAATTTCAACATGGTGTTGCTGGGTAACCGGATCGGGGCGGGTGGAAAAAGAGAGCAAGGGTCCTTCAGGCCGGCTAAATTGAGATAAAATATCTTGAGCCAAAACTTGGCTTCGCTCCAGCCAAATAAAAAGTCCCGTTGCCTGATACAGCTGTGTGTAGGAGAGTCCTAAGGGGGCTAAATCGTCTAAAAAAGCGGGCAAGGGCCGGGGCGATTCTAAGCAGCGGAGCCAAATCGACTCTTCTGTTCGGTAAGCCCAAAGGGCCTCAGCCAATGTTTGGGCGGCGTCCAAAGCTGTGGTTTGCAGGGCTTCCACTCCCAAAACCAGGGTTGTCAACCCGCGCAAATAGAGTGCGTTCCAACCCAACAGTACTTTAGAATCAATGGCAGGGGCGACCCGCATCTGCCGAACTTTTTCCAATAAAAGTAAGGCCGATTCGGTATTGGGAAGCAAGGGGTCGGCCCACCGTTCGGGGCGCCACAAAAGGGTATTTCCTTCCCAGTTCCCCTCGGTTTTCCATTCAAAATCGGCCTGAAGATCAGACCAAAGTTCGGGGCTTAAGGCCGGCAGGGAATTGGGTGTCCAAACGTAATAGGCGCCTTCTTGGCCTTCGCTGTCGGCATCCATGGCCGATTGGTATCGCCCATCGGGCAGGGCCAGGTCGGAGCCAACCCATCGAACAATGCCGGCCATGGTTCTTAAATAAATGGGGTGGGGATTGCGATGCCATGCTAGGGCATAGACTTCCAACAGCTGAGCATTGTCGTACAGCATTTTTTCGAAGTGGGGCAAAAACCAGAATCCATCGGTGGAATAGCGGGCAAAACCACCCCCAACTTGGTCGTAAATGCCACCGGCCGCCATTCTAAGCAGCCAAGTATTTACTCGTTCGGCCATAGGTTGGTTGTCGCTTAAAAAGGGCAAGGCAATGGCGGGCATGGGAAATCGGGGTTCGCGGTCGGGGCCCCCAAAATCGGGATCCAACTGCTGATAGACCTTTGATTTCCATTCTTGAATCGGCTTTAAAAACGAAAGGGCAGGCTCTTTTTGTAAAACTGGGGCCGAAAGGAGTTTTGCAATGCCTTTTTGGATGGCCTCGGCGGCTTCACAGAGTGTGCTGGGTTCTGTTTTCCACAGGCCATAGAAATGATGTAGAATGGCCAGCCACCGGTCGCGGGGGAAATAGGTTCCGGCAAAAAAGGGGCGTCCATCGGGCAGGCAAATGGCATTCAAGGGCCAGCCCCCTTGCCGGCTACTGAGCATGGCCGCCTGCATGTACACATGGTCTAAGTCTGGGCGCTCTTCTCGGTCTAGCTTGATGGAAAGGTAGCGGGCATTCATCACCCCGGCCACATGTTCATCGGCAAAGGATTCTTTTTCCATAACATGGCACCAATGGCAAGCTGAATATCCAATGCTAATTAAAATCAGTTTTTGCTGATTTTGGGCGGCCTGAATTGCATCAGGTCCATAGGGCTGCCACCATACGGGATTGTGGGCGTGTTGCCTTAAGTAAGGGCTATTTTCGGCCCCCAGGTTGTTGTGCTGCACATCCAGCATTATTTTACCGGCAAAGGTATGCGTAGGGGGTCGGCCCAGGATTTAGTGCTCAAGGGCCGCTGAGAACGTGCATCTAAAACAAACCAGCGGTTTTTTTCTTTAACCAAAACATAGTGGTTTTGTTGGGCATCTAAGGCGTACATTCCGTCTTGGTACAAAAACAAAGGCACCCGCTCTTGGATTCGGCTGTTTTCTACCAGACCCATTTTCCCATCTTGCCAGGCCAAATACACATAAACAGGATGGTGAACAAGGGTTAGGGAGTCAAATAGAATGGGAACGACCTGAGCGGTGTTTTTCGAGGGGGTAAAAGCGTTGAAAATGCCCCATTTTTGAGAGGCGGCAACGCGGGCAAAAAAAACGCCGCTAAAATTCCCGTTGTCGCGGCTAAAAATACGTTGAACAGAATCGGCATCGGCCAGGCGGAGCAATTCGGCATCGTTGGGCTGGGCTTGGGCCGGGAGCCCAATGGGCAGAAACATCAAAAAACCTAGAATGGAAAACAATCGGTAATTAAGACGTGTTTTCATGGCTCCTTTGGTGGAATGTCCCTTGATTGTGCCACTAAAGGTACACATTTTCGGCCGAAGGGCGGCGGAAAAATGAGGGGGGTAAAGGCCTAAAGTTAAAACAGGGGAGTCTGAAATAATGCAAGTAGCCTGAGCAAACAGGCCATACAAATCCGTACATTGTTCCTGAATTTATGGTGGTCTTATCCTCTCTTACTCCTTCCCCCTACCTTCCGGTGGCGAACCTGGCGGCATGCTTTAACAAGACTTCGACCACCTACAAGTTTTATTGGTTTTTGGCCCTTCTGCATTCTGTGGAACAGGGCAAAGACCAAATCCGCAAGCAAGATTTGTTTGCACAAATGCTGGCTCAGGCCTGGTACACCATCCACTACTTTAAGGTTTCATTTGGACCTCAAGACCTTATTCAAAAAGCGGCTCAGGCTTTGTGCATTTTGGAATCCATTCCCATAGACGCGCCAAGAGAACAGGTCATTTCCCAGCTATCTGGAACCACGCAAGGTGTATCTTTAGGCCAATTGCAGCATTTTGACAAAAATGTGCCCCATTGGTTTTTAAGCCCTTGGTTTCCAAAACACAAAGGAGAGAACGATGGGCAGCAGCGCAACCGAATCTACAGCCAATCGCAATCGTATTCGAATCAGGTATTGTATGCTTTGTTTCCCGACCGAATTGAAATCAACCCCATTTGGTTGCCCTACCTAGAAAGCAACATTCGGTTGCTAAAGGACTTTTGCTATTGGAACTTGACTCAGTTTTTGCAGGCCAAAAACCCTCAGGTACCCGATCTGGCGAATAAATTGATAAAAACCGCTTTGCGCAGCTCCTTAACACCCCAACGCCGAGATTTCTGGGACAAAGTATTGCAGGACCTAGGCCCTCAGCCCTGTATTTACACTGGGAAACCCATGGAAAAAGGGAACTATGCTGTGGAACATTTCATACCTTATCGCTTTGTTTCGCATGACTTAATGTGGAATTTGATTCCGGCCGACCCCTCGTTTAATTCTCGAAAAAGCGACAAACTACCCCGGTTGAACCAATATTTTGAAGGATTCTACCGCTTGCAGTCCACCGCGGTTCAACACATGCTTGAAGTGTCTCCCCGGAACCGCTTTCTGCAGGATTATTTAACCCTATTCCCCCAAATAGATTCGATTTCAAGCGAACGGTTCCGCGACCAATTGTCGCCCTTGTTAAGCATTGCCCACAACAATGGATTTGAATACCTAGAAACAGCATGAACTCCCCTACCGTCCCCTGCCCTTTTTGTGCATTAAGCCAGCGTCAAATGCTTGCAGAAAACGAGCATGCCCTGGCATTTTACGATGGATTCCCTGTTAGTCCGGGCCATGTTTTGGTGGTTCCCCGCAGGCATTGTTCCGACTTTTTTGAACTGAGCCCCCTTGAGCAGATTTCCTGCATCGACTTGCTGAACCAATGCAGAGCGCTGCTGATTTCAGAGCGCAAGCCCAATGGGTTTAACATTGGAGTGAATGTGGGTGAAGCTGGCGGCCAAACCATTTTCCATGCCCACCTTCATCTAATTCCCCGCTACCTTGGCGATGTTGAAAACCCAAGGGGCGGAGTTCGGGGCGTTATACCCAGCAAAAGGGACTACTGATTTTGACTCAAGACGCTTTTGCTTAATTTATTTCCAAATTCATCGGCAATAAGTTCGTGGTGCCCAAAACGAATCTGGTCGAAGGACTGAAAGCCTGCCAGCCGGGCCAGTTGCCGTTGAATACCTGTTGATTCCAATAGGTCGGCACCCCTCCACACATCGGTTATTCCCATATCTAAATCGTCCACAATGCTAACCCAATGGTAGGCGGGCAATCCTTCGCGGGTCCACACAACGGGATCGGGAACGAGTGCAGGCCGTTCAACCGACTCCCAGCCCCCATCGGGCCGCTGCCAGGTTTCGGTGCCTTGAATTAAATGCACCCGTAAAGCTGTTTGGTTGGGTATCCAATCTAGGGCTTTTTCCTTGCATTTATTGGGGCAGCCTTCAACGTTTTGTGCTTTTTGCAGGTCTTTTCGGGAGCAGGTGCAGGCATACACAAATTCTTGTAATTCGGAGAGTGCTTCTGAATACCGTTGCAAACGAAGGTGTTGGGAATGGTGTTTGAGGAAATCGGCCGGGTCAAGGGGTCCTTCCTGCCATTGAATTCCCCATTCCTTTAAACGGGAAAAAACATCTTCTAGATAGGCATGTCGAAAGCGGCTTCGGTCTATGTCGTCAATGCGCAGCCGAAGAATGGCATCTTCGGATTTTGCCCAATCGGAAACGCAGCGGGCATTGAATTGGTTGCCCCTGTGCAGGAACCCACTGGGGGTTGGAGCAAACCGTGTTTTTTTCAACGTTCCAAATTTAGTGCGGCAGTTCGCCAACCATTTGGTTGGGAATTACCCAGGCATCAAACTGTTCGTTGGTCAAATAACCGAGGGCCAAGGCTGCTTCTCGCAGGGTTGTATTTTCCTTATGGGCTTTTTTTGCAATGGCGGCCGATTTTTCGTAGCCAATATGGGGATTCAAAGCCGTAACCAACATCAAACTGTTTTCAAGGTTCGATTGGATGGCGGGCAAATTGGGCTGAATTCCTTCGGCGCAATTTTGGCTAAAAGAACGGCAGGCATCGCCAAGCAAACGGGCCGATTGCAGGACGTTGGCGGCAATCAGGGGCTTAAACACATTCAGTTCAAAGTGTCCGGAGGCTCCACCAACGCTGACCGCTACGTCGTTTCCGATAACCTGTGCACAGACCATGGTTAGGGCTTCAGGCTGAGTTGGGTTTACCTTTCCGGGCATAATGGACGAACCTGGTTCGTTGTCGGGGATTAAGATTTCGCCAATTCCGCAGCGTGGACCGGAGCTGAGCATGCGCACGTCGTTTCCGATTTTCATTAGGGCAACCGCCGAGCGTTTTAAGGCTCCGCTTAGTTCAACCATGGCATCGTGGGCGGCGAGGGCCTCGAATTTATTGGGAGCAGTAACGAAAGGATGGCCAGAAAAATCGGCAATGTACTTGGCCACCGTTTCTGAATATCCTTTGGGGGCGTTCAAACCTGTACCCACGGCGGTGCCGCCCAGTGCAATTTCGCGAATGGCTTCGAGGGCGTTGTTGATGGCACGAACGCTGTTGTCAATTTGCTGTACATAACCGCTGAACTCTTGACCTAAGGTCAAGGGTGTAGCATCCATAAAATGGGTGCGGCCTATTTTCACCACTTCCATGGATTCTTTGGCTTTTTTATCCAGTGCGTTCCTCAATTCCATCATGCCGGGTAAGGTGCCTGTAAGCACAGAATGGTAAGCCGCAATATGCATGGCGGTGGGAAAGGTGTCGTTCGAGCTTTGGCTTTTATTGACATCGTCGTTGGGGTGCAGGATTTTATCGGCATCGTTTAGGCTGCCGCCGTGCAGCACGTGGGCGCGGTTGGCCACCACCTCATTTACATTCATGTTGCTTTGGGTACCTGAGCCGGTTTGCCAGATTACCAGGGGAAATTCATCGGATAAGCCCCCGGCCAAGATTTCGTCGCATACTGCGGCGATGGCATCTCGCTTAGCCTGTGTTAAAACGCCCAGATCGGTATTTGCGTAGGCTGCGGCCTTTTTCAAAATGGCGAATCCGCGGATAATTTCGGCGGGCATAGAGGCTTCGGGGCCAATTTTGAAGTTGGTGCGTGAACGTTCGGTTTGGGCTCCCCAGTATCGGTGCGCGGGCACCTGTACTTGGCCCATGGTGTCTTTTTCAATGCGGTAATCCATCTTGCTTAAATTTGAAATTAAAGGTAGGTAAATCGATTTTTTTTGCTTGGGTTAAAAGCCAAAAAATCGTTCCACTGTTTCCCTGTCGTATTGTTGGGGATTATTCTTGAGCGGCTAGGAAACGTTCGGCTTCTAGGGCCGCCATGCATCCGGTACCTGCCGCCGTTACGGCTTGCCTGTACACGGAATCTTGCACGTCGCCGGCAGCAAAAACCCCCGGTATTTTGGTAGAGGTGGTTCCTGGGATGGTTTTTAGGTAACCGTTGTCGTCCATGTCCAATTGACCTTTAAAAATATCGGTGTTGGGTCGGTGTCCAATGGCCACAAAAAATCCGGTGGCTTCTAAGGTAAATTCTTCGCCGGTGGCCGTATTTTGAAGACGGGCCCCAGTAACGGTGTCTTCGCCCAATACTTCTATGGGTTGGGTATTAAAATAGACCTTTATTTTCGGATTGCCAAGCACCCTTTTTTGCATGATTTGGCTGGCGCGCATGCTGTCTTTTCGCACCAACATGTGGACGCTGGAGCAGAGTTTTGACAAGTAGATTGCTTCTTCGCAGGCGGTATCGCCACCGCCCACAATAATCACATCTTGGTTTTTAAAGAAGAATCCGTCGCAAACGGCGCAGGCTGAAACTCCGCGGCCGTTTAAGCGTTGTTCGCTTTCTAATCCCAGCCATTTTGCCGAAGCTCCGGTGGTAATGATTAGGGTTTCGGCAAACACCTCATTGGCTTGGTCGATGGTTACCTTAAAGGGCCTAGAAGAAAGGTTAACTGAAGTGCCCATTCCGAAGCGCACATCGGTTCCAAAGCGCTGGGCTTGTTTTTTGAAATCTTCCATCATTTGGGGGCCCATAATGCCCTCGGGATAACCGGGGTAATTCTCTACGTCGTTGGTGATCATGAGTTGGCCTCCGGGTTCTGGGCCGGTGTACATAACTGGATTAAGGCCAGCTCGGGCGGCATAAATAGCGGCGGTATAACCCGCGGGGCCTGAGCCTAAAATAAGACAGGGTAAGGCATGGTGTTCGGCAGATTCAGACATGGGTTGCATTTTAAGCCAAAGATAGGCATCATTGAGAGATGAAGGTGTGATAAGAAGCACCATAGCCTACAAAACCGCCGAGGGCTCCTTTCATGTTGCTTTTAACAAAAGTGGGAGCGGAAAAAGGATTCCCAAAGGAACCGGCTGCGGTTTGAAAGCTGCGGATAAAGGTAAAGGACTCGCGGGTGATGCTGCAAAATCGAACGTCAATGGTATCGCCTTTAACAAACCTTCTACGCTCCTGAAAGCTTAGGGAATCGGGAACCAAAAAGCTTGGTACAGCATCGGGTTTGGACACATCAAAAAAGATGCTGTCACCATTAATAATTCTGTCTTCAAACACACTGTTGTTGGGCGCTTGAAAAGCGGCAAAGGCCTGGGTTTTTAGGAATATCCGATAGTGGTTTCCCAGTTCGGGGGGGTCACGAAACCAAACCCGAAGCCGCCCGTATTCAATGGTGCTGTCCTCTTCGTCCTTGCCTTCAGACTCCCAGGCTAGGCTATCAAGGGGTACTGGCGCAGGAATTTGGGTGCTGGCGGTAGCGGTATCGTTGCCTGAGATCACGCGAATGGTGTATGATTTGCCGGGCTGACCGAACAAGGCGGGATTTTGGCCTTGATAGAAAAAGGGTGGGAACAGGTTTAAATCGACCGTGTACAAAAGGGTGTCGGTTAGCTGTCCATCGCTTAAAACCACAATGGCATCGGGAATCACGATTGAGGCCAAACTTTCCAAATCAATGACAGAGGTGTAGGGATAGGCGGTGGTTACCGAAACCCGGGCGGGTTCGCCGCTAATGATGTAGGCATCGACCACCAATGAGGATTCGTTGATGGGAATAGACAGATCGATATCGGTTTCGCAGGAACTGTTAAGGGAAGCGGCCAGACCAATCCAGAGGAGGTGGTGTGATGTAAAAATGCGGCCCGGGCCCCGGACAGCGGCAAGCAGCGGGTGCAGCAAAGTGCGTTCGCCGGAGTCGCGGGCTTGGGTGAACTTCAGTGAACCCAAGCCCGCGGCAATCCGGCGCCGCGCTTTGCTAGCCAGATGCAGCCAATGGCCGGAAATGGCCCCCAAAAAAATTAAAAAGAAAAGTTCCATGTTACTGCCGGAATTATGGGGAACAACGACACCTGCTTGCCTTGAAAATTCACGGCGCCGGTGTTGCTGTCTGATTCAATATCGAAGTACACAAAGAAGGGGTTTAGCCTGCTGTACACGTTGTAAATGCTAATGTTTAAGCTGTTTTCCCACTTGTCGGTTTTCTTGATTACGTAGGTTGCCGACAGGTCTAACCGGTGGTATGGCATCATGCGGAAGTTGTCGCGGTCGGTAAAAAAGGGAATGATGTCGTCGCCGAGGAAGTAGAATTCAGAGGGCACGGCCAGCACGTTGCCGGTGCTGTACACAAACACGCCCGACAGCGTCCAGCGTTTGGATACCTCCCAGGTGGCTGTTACCGAAATGTCGTGGCGGCGGTCGTACCGTGGAAAGAACGAATCGCCGTCGTAGCTCACCAGGTTTTTGTCGAAATTAAATCGCTCGGTCCAGCTTAGCGTGTAACCAATCCAGCCTGTAATTTTACCCAATCTTTTTTTGATGAAAAATTCGGCGCCATAGCTTCGGCCGCTGCCCAGCACCAAAATATTGTCGGGGTTGTCGTTCACCAGGTCGCCAAAACTGCTGTTGTCGCGGTATTCCACAAGGTTGTCCATGTGTTTATAGTAAACCTCGACCGAGGTTTCTAGGGCGTTGTTAAAGAAATTGTGGAAGTAGCCCAAATTGCCTTGAATGGATTGCTGTGGCGGGATCAAAGATGTGCTGGGCAGCCAGATGTCGGTGGGCAGCGATACGGTGGCCAGGTTAGCTAGGTGGAGGTTTTGGTAATTGATGGTAAATGCCCCTTTTAAGCTGCTGTTTTCGTTGATTAAATACCGAAGGGCAATCCGGGGTTCGGCGCGAAAATAATCTTGAATGTTTTCTAGGTTTGAGTATGAAACCGTGTCGATGTTGGTTCCGTCGTTGCCTTTAATAAAGCGGTCGAAAGGTCCTGTATGTTGAAAATAGCTGAGCCGGAATCCCAGGTTGGCTTTCCAGCGTGTGCTGATGTTCCAGTCGTCTTCGGCGTACAAAGAGCCGTCTAAGGCGTACATAACTTGGGCGGTTGGAAGTCCTATGCTGTTGCTTTCAAGGGATGCCTGAACGGTGCTGGGTCGGAACTCATGGAAGACCATTTCGGAACCGTATCGAATCAAATGCTTGCTGTTGGGCGTCCAATAAAAATCGGTTTTAAGGGTATAATCTCGGATGCCGCTGTTCAGTTCAAAACTAAAGTTTTCGCCCCGGGCTCCTGTTCTAAAATTGTAGTCGGTAAACGAAGCCGTGGTATTTAAAAACAGGCGGGAATCAAATTGGTGGTTCCATCGCAGCGAGGCGATGGCGTTCCCCCAGGGGATATCGATGCGCAGCGCTCCTGTGGAGCTGCGGAAGTTGAAAATATCTTCGCCATAATAGCCTGAAAAAAACAGCCTATCTTTTTCTCCTATTTTCCATTGCAGCTTGGCATTCAGGTCGTAGAAATAGTAGCTATTTCCATTCAAGGCGCTGCCTTCGCCCGAAAAAGGAAGCAGCAGCACATCCACGTAGGTGCGGCGGCCGCTCACCAAAAAAGACAGTTTGTCTTTGGCAATAGGGCCTTCCAGGGTGAGTCTGCTGGCAATCAGTCCAATGCCCCCGCTGCCATGAAATTCCTTCATGTTGCCTTCTTTCATTGAGATGTCGAGTACGGAGCTGAGGCGTCCTCCGTATCGTGCGGGCATGCCGCCTTTAATGAGTTCGGCGTTTTTAATGGCGTCGGAGTTAAACACGCTAAAGAAGCCAAACAGATGTGAGGCGTTGTACACGGTAGCATTGTCGAGCAGAATGAGATTTTGGTCGGGCCCGCCGCCTCGAACATAAAAGCCTGAGCTGCCTTCGGCGGCGCCTTTAACGCCGGGCAGCAGTTGAATGGTTTTCAAAATATCGACCTCGCCAAACAGCACGGGCATTTTCTTCACCTCTTCCATTTGCAAATCGATGGTACTCATGCGGGTGCTCTCGGTATTTTGCCGGGCTTTGTCGTCGGTAACGGTGTATTCGCCGGCCATCTTGGCTTGCACTTGCAGTTCGTAGTTGCGCGATTGGTTGCTGAACAGGGCCAAGCTGTCGTTTTGAGCCAAGTACCCTAGGTAGGCGCACTGAATTTGGTAATTTCCTTTGGGCAGGGTTAGGGAGTAAAAGCCGTAGGTGTTGGCTACGGCTCCGGTGGTAGTGCCTTTAACCACCACGGCGGCTCCGGGCAGCGACTCGCCGGTTTGGGCATCGCGTACATAGCCGGAAAGGGTGGCCTTTTCGCTGCGTTGAGCGGTCAGCAGCAGGGAGAAACAGAGTTGAAGGACGAATAAAATCCATTTCATACCCACTATAAACCCCAAAAACGGCTTTCTGTTCATTGGGTACAAAGGTAGGCGGTGCAACTTCGACTTAATGTTATAAAATTAAAAAAAAGGGGCTGGGTTGAAATGCGGCAGATCGTGATTTGATTTAAAATTGCTTAGCTTTAAGAAAAAAAAACAATGGGAGATTTTAAGTCCATAAAATGGGTTTTGTTTATGGGGGTTCTGCTAAGCAGCAGTCTGCCATCATGCCAAAGTGAAGAGGCCTTGAGCGATTGCATTGAGGGTACTTGGCGCTTCAATCCGAGCCCTTTTCCATGCGGAGCCGACATCGACTTTAATGCCGATGGCACTGGGCAGTTGCGGATTGCGGATTGCGAAAGCAGCTGTGCCTTGTTTGGCGGGGTTGGTGGAGCCTATTACGACCTTAGCTGGACGCTTTCGGGCAGTACGCTGAGCATCGACTTTAAATCCACCGGATTGGCCTGCAACATTCCATACACCTACACGGTTGAGCAGCAAATTCCTGATAAGACGGGCGGTGCGACGTGCAGCGGCAGCAATTTAGAAATGAGCATCGGTTTGGGCGAGGTGTATCGATTGGAGCGCCCGTAGAGACGCAATATTTTGCGGGTTGGGGGGCGCGGGTTGGGAGACGCAAAATATTGCGTCTCTACGGGTGCGGGTTGGACAACGTGCGGGTTGGGAGACGCAAAATATTGCGTCTCTACGGGGCCGGGGCCGGGGCGGCGCCGCCATCAAACACCAAATGTTGCCCGATGGGGCATGTGCTGCATTGCCGGTTTTGGCATGCGCTTTCATAGCGTTCAAGGGCCGATTGGCTGTTTATGGCGGATAAAAGGAGGAGTCCGGAGCCTTTCCACTTTTGGGTAATTCGGTTTTTTTCGGCGGGCAATTCCCTATGCCAATCCAACGCCGCCTGCATCCATTCGGGGCGGTTGCGGAGTTTTCCCCTCAAATAAATTAAAGGGCAAAGGGCATTCAAGAGGGCGGATTCGTAGCCGGTCCAGCCCTGACTTCGCCGGGTTTTGCTGGGCCGGCCTGGGTGGTAATGCGTTTGCCAGTATTCTGGCAAAGGCAAACTCCAAGCCGCCCGCAGCGATTCGGCTCCGCCGGGGCTAAGCAATTTGGTAAGGGGGTGGCAGTGCTGCAATATGGCCTGCATGCGGGCCAGGCGTAAGGCTGGAAAGGCGGCCGGACGAATTCCCCCCATTTTCCATAAAAACAAAGGCAGTGGCGGCCCCAATAAGCCAGGGCCTAATGCCTTGTGGGTTTGCTGCCAGCGAGCCGTTTGGGCATCGAAATCGTTCAGCAATCCGGCTTGGCCTAAAATTAGTGCCGTCAGCGTATCGGTTTGATTGCGGTAGCGGTACGCCAAGTTTAGTGGGAAAGCGCGGCCCAAAAGCTGAAAAGGCAGGGCATTGGCGGCACCGCCCTGAGAGCGCAGCAGGGCCTCCCAGAGCAATTGCCCCCAATCCATGTTCAGGCTTAGCAGGCGTTCTTTCCACATTTCGACTCGGCGTTCCAATCGGCGAATCACCCACATTTCGTCCCAGTCTTCGGCACCTGGAACGTGCAGGGGGAAGTGCATGGAACAGGGCGGGTCGTTCAGGCTGCCGTCGAGTTCCCGTTGCTGATGCCTCCAGTTTTCGGGTATTAATCCCTTTAGTTCTAGCGTAGGCAAAGGACCACGGTCGCCTAGAACCACCTCTTCGTCGTGTTCCCAAACCACATGTAAAATCACATTGGCATAGGCGGGGTCTTGGTTGTGTCCGTGTCGAAACCAATCGGAAGACCGCACATGCAGTTCAATGTGGCCGGCCCATTCTTGATTGCCCATGCGCAGGCGACCGGCATGGAAGTCGGGGCCACCGTAGGTATTCAAAAGCCCGGGGTGAATAATTTCAAGCGGTTGGTGGGGGACGACCTGCAGTATTTTTCCGCGCCAGGGATGCCGTTGCCATACCTGATGCAGGAAGGATTCCTGTACCATCGTCTTATGTATTTCAGCGAAGGTAGGACCGAGATTTCAACTTGTCAAGGCCAAATGTGTTTTTTTTTTGCCGTTTGATGCAGGGTGGCGCTGCGGCAGGGATTGACGAGGCTACCCCGCAAAGGCCGAACCGGCAGCCGGCCCTGGCGCGGCAGAGCGACGCGAGGAGCTACTGCCAGGCTAGGGCTGGCCCGGTTCGGCCTGCGGAGTAGCCCGGAAAGCCCGGCTGCCGCCCAAAAAATGAGGCAATCTGCCCTCTTTTTTGTACTCTTGTTCTAATGATTTTGAATGGCATGCACCTTTTAATTACGGGAAGCAATGGACTGCTAGGGCAGAAATTGGTAGAGCTGCTGGCGCGGCAGCCGGGGTTGCGTGTGCATGCCTGTGGTCAGGGAGAGAATCGGCTGAAATTGCCGGCAGGGGTGGGCTATTCGGCGCTGGACATTCGCGATGCAGAACAGACGATGCGCGTTTGGGAAGGCGTTCGTCCGAACGCGGTGATTCATGCTGCGGCCATGACCCATGTGGACGCTTGCGAGCAAGAGCCCGACACCTGCGATGCCATTAACATTCAAGGCACCGAGAATGTGCTGCGCGCTTGCGAACGGTGGAACTGCCATTTGATTCACATCAGCACCGATTTTATTTTTAACGGGAAAGACGGACCCTACGACGAAAGCGGGCAGGCAGATCCGCTGAGCCACTATGGCCTTAGCAAATGGAAAGCCGAGGAAAAGGTGATGCAAAGCAGCTTAAAATGGGCGATTTTGCGTACTGTTTTGGTGTATGGAGTTACCCAAGGCATGAGCAGGTCGAACATCGTACTTTGGGCCCGCAATGCCCTGCAGAGTGGGAATGCGGTGCGTGTGGTGAACGACCAATTTCGTTCGCCCACCCTGGCTGAAGACTTGGCTATGGCTTGTTGGCTTGCTGTGCAGCGGGAAGCAGAGGGAATTTACCACATTTCGGGTCCCGATATGATGGGCATAGATGAACTGGTGCGGCGGGTGGCAGCCTTTTGGCACTTGCCTACCGATGCTTTGGAAACGGTAAGCTCGGCCACCCTAAACCAACCCGCACAGCGGCCGCCCAAAACCGGCTTTATCATTGAGAAAGCTCGGCGAGAATTGGGCTATGCTCCGCACACCTTTGAAGAAGGTTTGGCCGTGGTTGATGCGCAGATTGCTGGCATGAATGCAGATTCAAAATTATAAGGGTTATGCGTCGGAAAGGGAAAACAGGTGTGGTTTTGGCGGCCTTGTTTTTGCTGGTTTTAATTGGATTGGGGGCCTTGGTATGGAAAAAACCAGAGGGGGTGCCCGCGGTTCCTGGGTTGGGGAAGAAAAAGCAGGCCAGTATAGGAGAAGTGGTAGATGAGTTTAATGGGGTAAAGGTGTATTTCAATGGGGCGGTTGAGCATGTGGGAGGGCGAAATCTAGCGGCCGATGGCTACAATTTGGGGTTGAAGTATCAGTGTGTGGAATTTGTAAAGCGCTATTATTATGAACGGTTTGGGCATAAAATGCCGAACAGCTTTGGGCATGCCAAAGACTTTTTTAAGGTAGGTCTTAGCGATGGGCAGAAAAATGTGGACAGGGGATTGATTCAATGCAGGAATCCGAGTGAGCGCAAGCCAAAGGCAGAGGATTTGTTGGTGTTTGATGGTTGGGTGGGCAATCCCTATGGGCATGTGTGCATAGTCAGCTGGGTGGGTGCGGATGAATTGGAAATCGTGCAGCAGAATCCGGGGTTTTGGGGTTCGTCGCGGGAGCGGTATGGGTTGAGATTTGAGGGCGGGAAATGGGAAATAGAGGGTGGGGGGATTTTGGGTTGGCTGCGGCGGAATTGATTGGGGCAAGGAAGGTGAGCGGCGGGGAGCTTAAGAGAATGACACCAAAGAACTACCAACTACCCACTACCCACTAATAACTACCCACTAAAAAGCCACGAATGCACGAATGGTATGTTTTTGAGGATAGATTGGAGTAAGGAAGGTGAGCGGCGGGGAGCTTAGGAGAATGGC
>CAILUT010000041.1 GCA_903837495.1 uncultured Flavobacteriales bacterium
TCAGTTCAATTGGAAATTTTTTCTATTTCTTCAAAACTTCTCGAAACCATTTTATGGGTTTTTTTGGGAGTCTTGGAGCTTAAGTGTAGAAGAGTGGTTTTATCTTCTTTTTCCTATAATTCTTAGTTTGCTTTACTTTGGATTAAGAAATTTTAAGGTACGTAAAAGTCTAATTTTTCTATGGGCGATATTTTTATTTTTATTAATCCCATTTCTTTTAAGGTATTTCAAAGCGTCTAAATTTGATGTGGATGCCTTTTGGTTAGGAGTTAAAATTTATAAAGTGGTGATATATCGATTAGATGGAATTGCATTAGGACTTTTGGCTGCATTTATTAAGTATTGGAGTCCAAAATTCTGGTTTAAAAGCCGAAATATTAGCTTTTTGGCTGGCATTGTTATTAGTTATGCAATACTCTATACTATTTGGTTACCAAATGACTTTTCAACTAAAGTATTTAAAATATTTTTCCAAAGCTTTGGTTGTTTTTTACTACTTCCAAAATTTGATAGTATTAAAAAAGCGCCTCCTATAATAACACAAATATTTACTCATATAAGTTTGATATCATATTCAATGTATTTAATTAATCGAACACTTGTATCTGAAATAATTCGGGATAATTTTCCGCCTCTTGGACCACAAACTTCTTGGGCTTTATATCTGATTTACTGGTTCGTTGTTATTACATTCTCAACTTTATTATATAAATATTATGAAAAACCAATTATGGATTTAAGAGATAAAATAAAAAAATAAAATTGAAGTGCCTAACAAGCGGCCATAAAGCATGGCGGGGCTTTCCTGATTCAAAGGTTGTAACTCGCCTTTACATTTGGTGTAAACGGATATGTATTTGCTCCGTAATCCGCCACGACCTCATACCGCAATCCGTTATATGCGATTTAAAAATTACAGAAAACATGGGGCAATTACCAATATTTGGTAACTTTGAAAAAAAGGACCATGGGAAAGAACACATCAATATCACTTGGAAACCATTTTGAGGCTTTTGTTGAATACTCAATCTCTAGAGGACGATTCAACAATGTAAGCGAAGTCATTCGGGCTGGACTGCGTTTACTAGAGGAAGAAGAAAGTCGTTTATCAATTTTAAAGAACGCTATTCAGGAAGGCATTGATAGCGGTATAGCGGAGGACTTTGACCCAAAGAAACATTTGGAGAGTCTAAAGGCAAGAAAAAAGTAAATGGCTAAATTTCATTTAACAAATAAGGCTGTTGAAGATTTAGCTGACATTTGGGACTATACTTGTGACACTTGGTCGGAGAAACAAGCTGAAAAATATTACATATTGCTCCTACACTCTTGTAAAGAATTAGCAAAACTACCCAACCGAGGAAAAAAGTACGATGAAATCGCAGCCGGCATAATGGGCTATCGATCTTATCAGCATGTTGTATTCTACAGGAATTTATCTGCCAAAGAAATAGAAATAGTCAGAATATTGCATGGACGGATGGACTTAAAAAATAAGCTTTAAGATAAACCGCATCTACCAGTTTGTAAGCAACACGGCGGCTAACGTAAGTTTTGAATCATTCGGTGAAAACGCTACATTTAGGTTTCAGCGAAGCATTTTGGTAAAATTCCGCCGCTTCGCCTACAAGCAAACCGTTAGCGTTCATGACCGAAGAAAAGGGTTTATTCGGCCTGAAAATAGCCCAATATGGCTGTTTTAATAAAGCGGTGTTGTTGGGTAGGAGCCAATTCAGGAACGGGCTTTAGCAGTTCAAAATGCGGCCATCCATCCTCATCGCGGCCAATAAAGTTGTAGTATCCGTAGGGAACAAGCAAAGCGCAAATGGCCACGTGCAGGCATTCCATTTTTTGCTGTTTGTTCATTTTTAGGGGGCCAAGTCCAATTTCTTGGAGGCCTATAAGCATAAGAACCGCTTCAAGTTCGGGAGCATCGCCCAGTATATCGTGCAGGTTTTTTAGAAGGGCCGCCCATTCGGCCTGAAATTCAAGGTCGGGTCTAGCCTTTACACGCATGAATCAATTGTACAGCTGCAGAATCTCGCGGCTGGTTTCACCGGGAATAATCCGCACCACAGTTTGGCCAATCAAATCGGCCTTTTTACCACTGACGTTCAATACGACTTCCAGGGGCAAATCTGAAATGGGATCGGTATGCGTATAGCTTACCTCACCGGCCGAATTGGAATATTTAGTTACATCGACGATGCCGGCGCCATTTCCATTTTGAATGAACCGAACCTCAGCCTCTGAAACCTTAAAACCTTGAGAATCCAAAACTGTTACAATTACCGTTCCTGGGGTCGGCTCTTCGTAGCAACCAAAGGTGCTGAAAGCAAGAGCAAGAGCAAGAAAAACAGGTGTTAACGTGCGAATCATGGCGGTATATTATACATAAAGGTAGAGATTTTTTTTAAGAACCTATAAATCGCACTGCTCAATTATCTTTGTACCAAAGCACATCCATGGAAACCCTACTGAAGGAAATAGCCCAGCGCATTCAAGAGGCGAAGCTTACAACGAAAAACGATTGCGAGAACTTTAAGCGCGATGTGCTTGGAAAGAACGGTTTGGTTCAATCGGCCATGGACCTGTTTCGGCAGTTGCCGGGTTCTGAAAAACCCAAATGGGGCTCTGAATTAAACCGGCTTAAAACCGAGGCCAGCGCGCTGCATCAAGCAGCATTGGACAACCTTGATTCAGAGGTTAAATTGCCTTGGACCGACATCAGCCTGCCTTCCGTTCCCCTGCCCAGGGGTAGCCTTCACCCCCTAACTCAGGTCGAGAACGATTTAACGAATTTGTTCAACCGAATTGGTTTCCGTGTGGCAACGGGCCCCGAAATTGAAGACGATTGGCACAATTTTACCGCCCTTAATTTTCCGGAGAACCATCCGGCGCGAGACATGCAGGACACCTTTTTTATGAAAGGAAATCCAGACCGCTTGCTGCGAACGCATACCAGCGGAGTGCAGATCCGCACCATGCTCAACCAAAAGCCGCCCATTCGGGTGGTGGCGCCCGGCCGGGTGTACCGCTGTGACAACGACGCTACCCACAGTCCTGTTTTTCACCAAATCGAAGGACTGTTTATCGACAAAGACGTTTCGTTTGCCGATATGAAAGAGGTGCTCTACTATTTTGTGGATCAGTTTTTCGGAAAGGAATTTGAGGTGCGGTTTCGGCCCAGCTTTTTTCCTTTTACCGAACCCAGTGCCGAAATGGACATTGGCCGAAGAAAGGCCAACGGAGAAATTGCCTGGATGGAAATTTTAGGTTGTGGAATGGTTGACCCCGCCGTTTTGGAAAATTGCAACATCAATCCCGAAGAATATTCCGGCTATGCCTTTGGCATTGGAATTGACCGATTGGCCATGCTCCGATACCAAATTCCCGACATTCGATTGCTGTACGAGAACGACGTTCGCTTTTTAAGCCAGTTCTAAGTATTTAGTCTCAACTAAATATATTCATGTATAGAACTGAAAAACAACGGTTTATTGTTTAAAAGCCTTGTTTTTAATTTGCCGAGAATCGCATATTTTTTAAATCATGGGCTGGCACCTGTGTTTATTAAAACCTGAACGGCCTTTTCCCGCTTTTTAATTTTTGATTTGCCGGTGTTGAATTGAGTTTGGCTTTTTGCCTTTGGAACTATTGCACGGGTTTTTTGCAGGGGTGTTTTTTAAGCTTTCTTTTTTTGGCGTAGGCTTTCAGGTTTCGAGGTGCGGCAGGGATTGACGCAGCTAGCCCGCAAAGCTTGGGGCGGCTGGCAGGCAGTGGGCCGCAGAGCGACTTTAGGAGCTACTGCGGCACCTGCACTGCCCCGCCTCAAGGTGCGGACTAGCTCGGAAAGCCCGGCTGCCGCCCCAACAGTTCGCAATAAAAGGCGGGGGAAGGGCTTGAATTAGCGGCCTAAAAACACCAGTAAAATGGCGATGTCTGAGGGTGAAATTCCGCTGATTCGAGCCGCATGTCCTACGGTTTTTGGCTGCTGCTGACTCAGTTTTAATCGGGCTTCCATGGATAGTCCGTGGATGTGCATGGGGTCGAAATCGCTGGGAATGTTGACGTATTCGAGCCTTTTTATTTTTTCGGCCGTGTCTTTTTCGCGTTCCATGTACCCGGCGTATTTGATGCGGATTTCGGCGTCGGTGATGACGTCGGCTGAGCGCATGCTCAGCTCTTGGCGCATGTTTTCACTGTTTTCTGCCAATCCATTTAGGTCAATTCCGGGCCGAGCGAGCAGTTGAGCCCAGCGTATTTTTTGAGCAATGGGGGCGGTATCGATTTTTACCAACCAAGGATTTATTTCGCTGGGTTCAGCGCTGTTGTTGTTTAGGAATTTGAGCAATCCAAGGCTTTCGGCCTGCTTTTTTTCGATGCCCTCGATGCGTTGTGCCGATATGAGACCTAGGCTATGGCCGAGCGGGCTGAGTCGTTCGTCGGCATTGTCTTGGCGGAGCAAAATGCGGTATTCGGCTCTGGAGGTGAACATGCGGTAGGGTTCGTCCGTGCCTTTGTGGATAAGGTCGTCGATGAGCACACCGATGTAGGCTTGGTCCCGGCCCAGCACAATGGGTTCTTGGTTGCGTACCTTTTGTACTGCGTTGATTCCGGCCATGAGTCCTTGGCATGCGGCCTCTTCGTAACCGGTGGTTCCGTTGATTTGGCCTGCGAAGAACAGGTTTTCAATGGGTCGTGTTTCGAGCGAAAGGCTGAGTTGAGTGGGCGGAAAGTAGTCGTATTCGATGGCATATCCGGGGCGGAACATGCGGGCATTTTCCAGTCCGGGTATTTGCCTTAGGGCTTTCCATTGAACGTCTTCGGGCAGGCTGGTTGAGAAACCGTTCAGGTAGATTTCGACTGTATTCCAGCCTTCGGGTTCAATGAAGAGTTGGTGCCGGGTTTTATCGGCGAAGCGGTGTATTTTATCTTCAATAGAAGGGCAGTAGCGTGGTCCTAAGCTTTGAATTGTTCCGTTGAACATGGGGCTTCGGTCGAATCCGCTTTCAAGGATTTCGTGCACCAAGGGGTTGGTGTAGGTAATGAAGCAGGGAAGTTGTTTTTGTGTCAGGTTCAGGTTTTCGTAAGAAAAGCAAGCGGGGTTTTCGTCTCCGTCTTGGCGTTCGGTTTTGCTGTAATCGATGGACCGGCCGTCGATGCGGGGTGGGGTTCCGGTTTTCATTCGTCCGGATTCAAAGCCAAGGCTTAGGAGTTGTTCTGTAACGCCGTATGCGGCGGGTTCGCCGGCTCGGCCGCCCCCGTAGTTTTTTTCACCGATGTGAATGAGTCCGTTGAGGAAAGTTCCGGAGGTAAGCACAACGGTTTTTCCGGCGATGTGGTTTCCACGAGCGGTTACGACCCCGCGCAGGGAGTTTTGTTCCATCCAGAGTTCTTTCACGGGTTCTTGCCAGAACTCTAGGCTTGGTATTGCTTCAAGGTATTGCCTCCAGAGGTCGGCAAAGAGTTGTCGGTCGTTTTGGGTTCTTGGGCTCCACATGGCGGGGCCTTTGGAGCGGTTGAGCATTCGGAATTGAACACGTGAGCGGTCGGATACTTTTCCTGAGAGTCCGCCGAGGGCATCGATTTCGCGTACGATTTGACCTTTTGCGATTCCGCCCATGGCGGGGTTGCAGGACATTTGTCCGATGCGCGATAGGTCCATAGAAACCAGCAGGGTTTTGGCTCCGCGGTTTGCTGCTGCTGCCGCTGCTTCGCAACCGGCGTGTCCGCCTCCTACAACAATAACATCAAAAACATCGATCATGGTCAAAATTGAAAATGTTCCACGTGGAACGTAACGAGAGTAAGGTGTTTTTATGAACTGCAAAGGTAAGTAGGATTCTGTTTGCAAGGCGTTTTTGGATGATTATTGATTGGGGGGGCATGTGGTAAACGGATTCACGGGCGGGAGGGATGATCGGGTGCGGGAGTGGACGGGGGGGGGGGGGGGGGCGCGGGAAAGAA
>CAILUT010000042.1 GCA_903837495.1 uncultured Flavobacteriales bacterium
CTGTTCCCCGACTCCAGCAACCCCGACTCAGAAGACAAACCCGACCAAGCAGAAAAATAAATGTCAGCCAAATCAGGCAAGGAAGTGGCCATTAGAGCCACATCAGGGTTGTTTTATGTTTCCCTTGTTCTGGGACTTATTTTTTTGAAGGCCCCTTACTTCCAATTCGGAATGGCCCTCTTCGCTCTGCTGCTTGCCCGAGAATCGTATTTTTTGGTGGCCAAATTGACCGGATTAAACCCAAACCCTTGGACGGCGCCCGTTCTTTTGATCTTGCCCGCGGCCTCTGTTTTGCCCCCCGATTCTTTGGCCTTTGACCCCTCGTTGGGCATTGCTGTTTCCCTGCTGGCCCTGCTCATGTTCCTGTGGCTCGCAAAAAAATCCACAGCAACCGCCGTATGGTTAAGCTTGGGAATCTTGCTTCAACTGGCCTTTTGGCTCCTGTCTAGGTTGGGCTGGCAAGACCCTTTCCCCGCCAAAGTAATTATGGTGCTGTTTTTCCTCACTTGGATCAACGATACCCTGGCCTATCTGGCAGGGAGTTTCTTCGGAAAAACAAAAATCGCCCCCTCTATTTCTCCCTCAAAATCCGTTGAAGGCTTTTTTGCCGGCCTCATCGGCTCGGCCCTCTTTTTGTTCTTCCTCTCCAAATACTGGCTAAACGCAAACCCCATACCTTGGATTGGGTTTGCATTGATTTATGTGCCCCTGGCCGTGGCGGGCGATTTTTTTGAAAGCCTTTTGAAGCGAAAAGCCGGGGTAAAAGACAGCGGAAACATCATGCCCGGACACGGAGGAGCCATGGATCGGTTTGATTCCTTTATATTTGCGGTACCACTAACCTACATTTATATCATTAAACTACTCCTATGAACGGCATACACAAGGAAGGACACCTTTGGATTGGGATTTCAGTGCTGCTGGTGTTTACCCTCATCGCAGGACTCATGTTTCAGCTCGGCCCAACGCACTTCCTCTCCCTGGGCATCACCATTTTGGGCGCCGCCTGGTTGCTTTTGCTGATTCAATTTTTCCGAATCCCCGACCGCAAATTAAAAAAACAACCCGATTTTGTGCTCAGCCCCTGCGACGGTAAGGTAGTGGTGGTTGAAAAGGTGTTTGAACCCGAATACCTGAAAGAAGAGTGCTGGCAAATTTCTGTGTTTATGAACCCTTTGAATGTGCACATCAATTGGTATCCCATTGACGGAGAAATAGAGCATTACCAATACCACCCCGGAAAATATTTGGTGGCCTGGCACCCCAAAAGCAGTACCGAAAACGAACGAAGCTCCGTAGGCATGGTTACCCATTCAAACCAGCGGCTTTTGATTCGTCAAATTGCCGGTGTGCTTGCCCGTAAAATTTGCTGTTACGCGATCAAAGGCGTTCGAGTCGCTCAAAACCAAGAAATGGGCTTTATTAAATTCGGGTCTCGAGTCGATCTCTTCCTTCCTTTAAATACCGAAATTCGGGTGGAAATAGGCGATGTGGTTACCGGTGGAATCTCCAGACTAGCCCAATTGGCCCAAGCCGAATCAACGGAAGAGCCAGCGCTTTAAAATCCACCAAATCAAGAAAAATACGGCGGCCGATATCCCAAGCAATACCGCCGCTTCTTTTCGGTCCGGATATGGCATCGCCCTTCGCTCATGCAAGCTGCGAACCGATCCCTTTTCTAACTTTTCCCAAGCCGCTACCGCCATGAATTTTCGCACCGGAAAGGTGGCTTTGATGTTGCCCAACTCTTCAGCATAGGTAATTCTAGATGCCACAATCCCCTCGTCTATTTCTGTTCCCCTAGGCTTTTTTCGGCTCCTACTGCAAAAGTGAAGCCCTAAACTTTTGTCGGCCTGCCGGTCTAAATACAACAGCCATTCTTCTCCAGGCAAAAATACCATGGCACAAGAACTCTGGCAGTCGTACCCGATTTTCATCGGCGATGGCAAATCGCCCCACAGCAATTCCAGGCCTCGGAAATAAACCCAACACCGCGTTTGATCTATGCTTGCCATTGAATCTACCCGTACGCGAGCTACAGCCCAACTGTTTTGAACGGCATCTGCCGACCAGTTTTTCAAAACCCCACCGCAATCGCAGGCCTGAACGCTTAAACTCAATAAACTGAACAAAGCCAAAAAACAACCCCTGCCTAAATTCCAGTTAGCCATGCGATTGAATAAAGGCAATTGACTTTTCAATCAGGGGACTCATTTCGGCATCTTCTTGTAAAAAAGGAACCTCAGCCCGAAATTGGGTGCGGTAGAATTCAATGCCTGTCGAACTGCGCAACGGATGGTGAAAATCAAGCGCCTGACACACCGCCAGCCATTCCATTCCCAAAATCCTCCAAACCCTTTCTACCTGAGCTCTGGCCTGCAATGCCGCATTCGCACCCATGCTTACATGGTCTTCTTGCCCACGGCTTGAATCAATGCTGTCAACCGATGCCGGACTCGCCCCTTGCTTGTTCTGACTCACCAAGGCGGCAGCACTGTACTGCACAATCATAAACC
Organism: uncultured Flavobacteriales bacterium; assembly: GCA_903837495.1. Classification (GTDB taxonomy): domain Bacteria; phylum Bacteroidota; class Bacteroidia; order CAIKAF01; family CAIKAF01; genus CAIKAF01. Next base: position 2,517 of record CAILUT010000042.1, read on the forward strand.
CAGAATTCAACCCTGCATTGGGCGTTAAAAAAGCCGGCAAGCCCCTGTCTCCATTAATCAGTTTGTATATGCGGCGTTCAGATATGCTTCCCAATTCGGCCACTGCAATTTTAAGGTAATCCATCGCCAAGGCCAAAGGCTCCCCATGAAAGTTGCCCCCTGAAATTATTTCTTCGGTGTCACTGAAAATCAAGGGATTGTCGGTGGTTGACTGAGCCTCTACTTCAATCGTATTCCCGATAAAGTGCAGGCTGTCCAAAATGGCCCCATGCACCTGGGGCACACAGCGAAACGAATAGGGATCTTGCAGGTATTTCCGCTCTTTGCTTTGAAGTTCTGAATTCTTCAAAAGCGCCAAAACACCCTCCGCACTCCGAATTTGACCCCTATGCGGCCTAGCCGCATGAACCCGAAGGTCAAAAGCCGCTAAATTTCCAGAATACGCATCCAATCCTGCTGCCGCATTTATCTGTGCCCAATCCCACGCTTTCAACGCTCCTTCTAAGGCCACCAAACCCTGAGCCAACATGTATTGGGTGCCGTTCAACAAGGCTAAACCTTCTTTTTCACGCAGCTGCAAAGGAGTCAACCCAAACATCGATTCTATTTCAGCCCCCGAATGCCGCTTTCCTTGAAAATGGAAAAAGCCCATCCCCAGCAATGGAAGGGAAAGATGGGCTAGGGGAGCCAAGTCCCCGCTGGCACCCAGCGAACCACTCTCCGGCACCTCTGGCAGTATTCCCAGTTTGTAAAATTCCAAAAGCCGATCAACAACCTCCCGCCGTATCCCGCTAAGCCCCCAACCAAAAGAAAGAATCTTCAATCCAAGCATGCAACGCACAACCCTTTCATCTACTGGCATTCCAGTTCCACATGCATGCGATTTTACCAGATTCTCCTGCAGTTTTATGCTGTCTTCATCTGCAATTTCGGTGGTGTACAGGGCACCAAATCCTGTGTTGATTCCATAATAACGTGCACCTTCTTTCTTGAGCATGCATTCTAAGGTGGCCCTAGAGCGCTCAACCTGCGCATAAAATTCCGCAGCTAAACAGATTTCAGTGTCTGCATGGCCTAAGGAAAACAACTCGAGCAAGCTCAATGGCCTGCAATTAAATTCAACCTGCGGCATAAGCTTCCGATGTATAGTGCTGAGGCAGGTCTTCCCAAAAAACAGTGTGCTGCACCCCGGTCTGCATGTTCTTTATTCCAACTTCTTGATTTTCCCGCTCCCGGTCTCCAATCGAAACAACAAATTTGGCCTTCCTCTGGTTGGCATACTTCATTTGCTTCTGAATTTTAACGGCCTCCGGAAACATGTCGCAACGTGCACCAAGCCCCCTTAGTTTTACCATAAACCGCTGTGCCGCTTTTGCGCCCTCTTCGTCAAAATGCAAGAAGAAATAATCTAGTCCCGTTTGCAAGTCCTCAGGCCAAGAATGCTGGGCTTGCAGGTAATCGTAAATGCGCTCGGCCCCAAACGATATTCCTACGCCCGACAAATCGGGAACCCCAAACATATCGGTCAGGTTGTCGTAACGCCCGCCACCGCCAAGGCTTCCCAAACCGCTCCCCGGCAGCAGCACCTCAAAAATACAACCGGTATAGTAGTCTAAGCCTCGGGCCAGTCTAGGATTAAAAACCAAACTTGCCTTGCCGGGCAGGCTTCCCAAGTCCAGGCAGCGGTCAAAAACCAGTTCCAGTTCTTCTATGCCTTTTTCGGCATTTTCCAAACCCACAAACAGCGGTTTAATGGCTTCGGGCAGAGTTCCCGGTAGCCAGTTCAGCAAGGGGTCCAGCAAGGCAAGTTGAGCTGCGTTAAGTCCTTCTTTGCGGAACAAATCCAGCAAGGCCTCGCTGGGCAGTTTATCGCTTTTGTCCAGAATCCCAATCAAGGCAGCGGCCTTTTCAGGCATTTCCAGGCGTTCTGCCAATCCCATCAACAATCCGCGGTGGTTTATTTGAATTTGAGCTCCTTCAATTCCCAAAGCAGCAAAGCCCTCGGCAAACACCCGCACCAATTCCACTTCTTGCCACAAAGAACGGCTTCCCACAACGTCCACATCGCATTGGTAAAATTCGCGGTAACGCCCTTTTTGGGGTTGGTCGGCCCTCCAAACCGCTTGAATTTGGTGGCGTTTAAAAGGAAAAGGCAAGGTGCCTCGGTGGGCCGACACAAAACGGGCAAAGGGAATGGTTAAGTCGTAGCGCAGGGCCTTTTCGCTAATCAAACCCAACATTTGCTTGGAATTGGGTTCGGGCAGCTGGGCCTCTTGCACCGCCTTCATAAAATCGCCGCTGTTTAAAACTTTGAAAATCAGCCGGTCGCCTTCTTGTCCATACTTGCCGGTTAAAACCTCCATCCGTTCCATGCTGGGAGTTTCTATGCCATCAAATCCAAAGGTTAAAAAGACATTGCGCAGCCGTTCAAAAATAAAGCGGCGTTTCCGCATTTCTTCGGCGCCAAAATCCCGCATGCCTTTGGGCGGGGTTAAGGGTAGTGCTTGATTTGCCATGGAACAAAGGTAATATTTCGGGGGGCGTTTGGAATGTACAGGTTGAAATTGCTTGGCTTGCTTTTCCAGGCAAAGGTGTTGGATTGGGGCGGCCGCCGGGCTTTCCGGGCTACTCCGCAGTCCAAAACGGGCCGGCCCAGGCCCGGCAGCAGCTCCCAAGGTCGCTCTGCCGGTCTAGGGCCGGCCTCCGTTTTGGCCTTTGCGGGGTAGCCTCGTCAATCCCTGCCGCAGGCCGCTCGGGGCTCAATCCTCCTCTTCCAATTTGGGCGACTCTGTCTTGGGGTTTTTAGATACCCATTCGTACTGAATTTGCATGCTTTGATGGCCAGAAAACGGTCCTGCCCCATGTTCATGTTCCTCTGCCTGGCCTTCCTCCGGTTCATCGGGCTCCGTTTCCCAGCTGTATTTTGTGCGCTTCGGCAGGCTAGACTTAAAAACAAATGCCCAAAAAACTCCGGCCAAAGCCCCTGAAATATGGCTTTCAAACGACACATCGGGTTGAAGGGGCAAAAGCCCCCAAACCATGGATCCATACAGAAAAACCGCAAGCATTGTAAAGGCCAGCAGGCGGACATTGTCGGCCACAATGCCGGCGGCCATTAAAAACCCAACGTACCCATAAATCAAACCGCTGGCGCCAATGTGGTATGAGGGCCGTCCAATCAGCCAGGTCAGCAATCCCCCCAGCAAAATCAAGCCCAGACTCAGCCCAAAAAACCTCCGACCAACTATCCATAGGGTTAAAAAACTAAGGACTCCCAAAGGCAACACATTGCTGAACAAATGGGTAGCATTTTGATGAATAAAGGGAGCGAAAACCAAGCCCACAAGCCCTTTCCATTCCCGCGGGTAAATGCCCAGTTCATACCAAGGGGCTTCGTGTCCGGGCATCCACACAAACACCAACATCGGTATCAGCATCATCAGCAGCGAGGCAATGGAAAAAGGAAGTATCGGATTTGTTTTCATTCGGCGGAGCCGGGGTTTACCCAAATGCAAGGCCTTTTAACAAGGCTAAAAGAAAAAACGACAAAAAGCATGCCAACCTAGGCCTTTGAAACCACCAACCGTTGGGCTTTCAAATGCCGGAACAGCTTTGATTTTTCGGCCCGATAAATCAATTGAAAAGAGGCATTGGTAAAGGCATACATCAATACCAGCGGAAACAGCCAAACCAGCACGTTCAGCCAAGGGCTGGAAAAGGGTTGGGGGTAAATCCACCAATACAAGCCATACACAATGCCCAGATAAAAAACATTAAATGGAGAAAAAGGATTTGACATTTGCAAGCGAATCAAACTGCCTCCATTTGGATTTTCCTGCCATTGTATTCGAATTTTGATTCTCCGTTGCCAAGGTTTTTTCGCGTTGCGTACCGCAACCAAACTGGAACTTCGGTACCTGCCCGAATAGGCAAATTCCTCAAGCCCAGAACGCATAAAGTACAGGGAATCGGGTTGAACCATGCGGTGCAAAGCCAATTTCAACTCAAGTACGCCAAAGGTAGATTGCAGCACATAGGACCGAAAAGGCAACAATCGAAGCCAGGCTCTGCGGTACCAAAAACGTAAGGCATGGACAAACACACTCAAAGTTAGGATAATCCCATGAGTTATAAAAGTTCGGCCTTGAAACGGCCCACAATCCATCATCTTCAAAGCCAACTCAAACCTAGGAGCTGCAGCGACTCAAAATTTTGCGCCGCTGCGTTAACGCCTCAACCCAATTTCAAATCCCACACGGCAAACGGCAACAACGCGGCAGGGATTGACGAGGCTACCCCGCAAGGCTGCCGAAGCCTGGCCCGCTAGGTGCGGAGGCGACGTTAGGAGCCCCCGCAAACCAGCTGGGCCAGCCTTTCGGCAACCGCGGAGTAGCCCGGAAAGCCCGGCTGCCGCCCCCAATGCAGCCAAGCAAAAACCAGCTAAATTTGGAATCTATTCCAAAAAAGTTACGATAAATTTGGAATCCATTCCAAAAAGGTTGTACTTTTACGTAAAATTCGCTTGTGATTCAACGGATTATTGAAGAACAAATTTCAGCACGACTTTTTAAAGGAAAGGTCATAACCTTGATTGGTGCCCGGCAAACTGGAAAAACCACCTTGTTGAAAAAAATTTTTCATGCCCAAGGGGACAATGCGCTTTGGCTAAATGCAGATGAGTACGACATAAAAGAGCGATTTAAAAATCCGACCTCCACATCGCTTAAGGCCTTAATAGGGAATAAAAAAATTGCCATACTTGACGAGGCGCATCAAATTCCGGAAATTGGGTTGGCCTTGAAATTGTTGGCAGACACCTACCCTGAAATTCAGGTAATTGCCACCGGTTCTTCTGCTTTTGAACTGCAAAACAAAACCCAGGAGCCCCTAACCGGCCGAAAATTTGAATTCCACTTGTTTCCCTTGGCCTACCGAGAATTGGCGAACCACAGTCAAGAAATGATGGAACAAAGGCTATTAAACCATCGGCTTGTATTTGGTTCTTATCCTGAAGTAATAAACAACCAAGGGAATGAAATTGAGGTGCTAAAGCTATTGGCCGACAGCTTTTTGTACCGCGATTTGCTGATGCTAGAGAACATAAAGAAGCCAGAAAAGTTGGTTAAGTTATTGCAAGCATTGGCGTATCAAATTGGGCAAGAAGTATCGTACAATGAGGTTGGCAATACGATTGGTTTGGATAGCAAAACCGTAGAAACCTACATTCAACTGTTGGAAAAATCGTTTGTTGTTTTTCGTTTGCCTTCTTTTAGCCGAAATCTGAGGAATGAGTTAAAGGCATCGAAGAAAATATATTTCTACGACAACGGAATACGCAATGCCCTGATAGCCTCTTTTCAGCTTTTGGAAGGAAGGCAAGACATTGGGGCCTTGTGGGAAAATTATTTGGTTTCGGAACGAAGAAAAAAGAATTACTACCAGCGATTTTACGGAAATTCGTATTTCTGGCGAACAAAAGAAAAGCAAGAAATCGACTACCTGGAAGAAGCAGACGGAGGTTTAAAGGCTTATGAGTTCAAATGGAAGGAAAAAGCCAAGCACCGAATCAGCAAAACCTTTTGCAATGCCTATCCCAATAGCGAAACGGCCCTTATTCACTCAGGAAATTATGATTCCTTTTTGCACTAAATTCCAGTAGAGGAACGGTGTGCAATGGACCTTTGATTCATGATTTAAAAAACCGCCACGATAGGTCAGCCGCCAAACCTCCCTCAACAACCAAATCCCCCTCAAAACCTACTTCCCCCCAAACACCCAATGCAGAATGTTCGCACCCATTCTCAAGGCTTTTAAACGCGTTTCTGGCGAATCCCCATGCACTTCCGGATCTTCCCAGCCATCGCCCAAGTCGCATTCAAAGGTGTACAAAACCAGCATTCTGCCCTCGTGCATCAAGGCCAAGGCCTCCGGAGCTTTTCCGTCGTGCTCATGAATCTTGGGTAAGCCTTGTGGAAAAGAGTAGGGGGACTTGAAAATCGGGTGGTTGCGGCCCAATGCCTCTAAGCTTTTGTCGGGAAACAAACGCTTTAGCTCCGCTCGAACATAGCTGTCCATGCCGTAGTTGTCGTCAATGTGCAAAAACCCACCCGCCAACAGGTAGGTGCGCAGCTGCTGTATGTCGGAATTGCTCAACTTGAAATTCCCATGCCCCGTGGCATGCACAAACGGATACCTGTACAACTCGGCACTGCCCGGCTCAACCACCGCCACCTCTGAATTCAAGTTCATTCCCATTTCTTTCTGGCAAAAGCGCAGCAGGTTGGGCAGCGCGGTTGGATTCGCATACCAGTCTCCGCCGCCCTCGTACTTTAACACCGCCAATTGGGTTTTCTGTGCCCCAAGTCCAAGCAGAAACCCCAGCATACACGCTATGAACAACCCTATTTTCTTCATTTTTTTGTGGCTTTTGGGCCGCTGGCATCAATCAAGGCATACCAGGCCCAAGTGCGGCTAATGGGCAGCAATTTGAACATCAGTTGGTCCAGGCCGTCCAGCAGGCTCAACATCGGTTTGAATACCCGAAACCGGCGAAAGGGAATGGCGAACAAAGACCAGAAATAATAGTACTTAATGTTCAGATTGCTAAAGTGTTGCGACAGGTTTTCTAAATCCTTTTTTAACAAGGGGTGCTCGTCGGGAGTGCGCATGCCCGGCGTGCGATTTCGGTAGGCATTTATCAGGGGATTGTGGCCCAAAGGTTCCATAAACAAGATGCGGCCCTGAGGTTTTAACACCCGCTTGGCTTCGGCATAAAAGGCCTCTAAATCCAAGTGGTGAATGATTCCCGAGCCAAAAATCAAGGCCAAAGAAGCATCGGGAATCTGCAATTCTTCGGCGTTCATAACCTGAAAATCGACGTTGCTTAGGCCTGCCGCTTTGGCTCTTTCTTCCGACTGCCGAACGGCCTCTTCTGAAATGTCAATGCCTTTGATGTGGGCCGCCAATGCGGCGAATTCAGGGCTAAAGGTGCTGGGACCGCAGCCCAGTTCCAAGGCGTTTTCGCCGCGAATGGCTTCGGCCACCCGCCGCCGAAATTCCCCCCGAATTCCCACAAATATCTCGTAATAGGAATCGATTTTGCTTCGTAGCCCCGTTGAAAACGATTCGTTGTGAAAGGCTTTTTCGTTTTCTATGCGTGATGTATCTGCCATATTCCCGTTCAATGCGGTACCTTTGTTCTAAGTCCAAAGGTAGGTGAAAATAGCCGTAAATGCTCAATTGCTTCTGTTCGATCGCCTGGAAGGCATCGGCCGCTTTGCCTATGAAACCTTGGTGCGCATGGCCCGAAACCATCCGGAGCACAGCTTTTTGTTGGTGCACGACCGTAAGGCAGATTCCCGCTGGGATTTTCCCGACAACGTGCAGTGGGTAGCCACCCGGTTGCCCAGCCGGCATCCCTTTTTGTGGTACCTGCGCTTTCATTGGGAAATTCCGGCCTTGCTGCGCCGCCACAAACCCGACATTTTTTTCTCGCCCGACGGCTGGAGCATTCCCGGTTCTTTGCCCAAAGTGGTGGTGCTGCACGACCTGAATTTTTTGCAGCATCCAGAAAACCTGCCTTTTTTTACCCGCCTTTATTTTCGGTATTTTTTCCCGGACTATGCCCGACAGGCCAACAAACTCATCACCGTTTCCCGCTTTTCGGCCCGAGACATTCATGAAACCCTAGGCATTTCTTTGGCCGATATTGGGGTGGTGTACAACGCCGCAGGTCCTGATTTTAAGCCGCTCAGCGATTCCGAAAACCAATCCACCCGCCAAACCTACAACGCGCGCAATGCCTACCTGTTGTTTTTGGGGGCTCAAATTCCCCGCAAAAACCTGCCCCGCCTGCTGCAGGCCTTGGATTTGCTGTGGCAGGAACAGCCCAATGCACCCAATTTATTGATTGTAGGCGAAGCCATGTGGTCGAATTCCCCGGTAGATTTGGCGGTACAGGGTCTTAAAAACCCCGATAAGGTTCGGTTTACGGGGCGTTTGCAGCGAAACGAAGTGGCTAAGGTGGTGGCGGCGGCCCATGCGTTGCTGTTGCCCTCGTTGTTCGAGGGTTTTGGCATTCCTGTGTTGGAGGCCATGGCCTGCGGAGTGCCGGTGTTGACCTCCAATTGTTCCTCTTTGCCCGAGGTGGCCGGCGATGCCGCCGTGCTGGTAGATCCCTACAGCATTGCCGACATCAAAAAGGGAATTGAACGGGTGTTGAGCGACGAGGCTTTGCGCCTGCGCTGCTCGGAGCAGGGACTTAAACGGGCGACTGAATTTTCTTGGGACCGCTCGGCGGAGGAGCTGTATGCTCAGATTGAGGGGGTTTTTCTTCGAGCTGATTTAAAATAGAAAAAAACATGAGTACCAAAAAGCCAAAGGTGCTGGTCTGGGGAGCCCACCCGAACCCAAGCCGCTACGCCAATCAAGCCGCGGTTTTGCTGCAGCAAAAGGGCTACGCTTTGGCCCTAACGGGTATTCGTGCCGGAGAAATTGCCGGAGTTCCCATTTCGCCCGAATTTCCCGAAGCCCACAGCGTTCATACGGTAACGGTGTACGTAAATGCTGAGCATTCCTCAAAAGCAAAGGCTGAACTGCTGCGCCTGTCTCCGCAGCGCGTTATTTTCAATCCCGGCGCTGAAAATCCGGAACTGATGCAGGAGCTGCAGCAGGCTGGAATTCAGGTAGAAACGGCCTGCACCTTGGTTTTGCTGCATACGGGGCAATTTTAACCAAAAAAGCTGTATATTTGCCCTTCGTATGGTCCTGTGGCCGAGTGGCTAGGCTCAGCTCTGCAAAAGCTGCTACAGCGGTTCGAATCCGCTCGGGACCTCAAAAAAGCTCGGTTTTTCCGGGCTTTTTTTTTAGGGCGGCAAACGGGCTTTCAGCGCTAGTCCGCAGTCGGCAGGCTGGGCTGCAGCGGGCGGCAGGTAGCTCCCAAGGTCGCTCCTGCCGCCGCGCGCAGCCCGCCCGCCGCCTTTGCGTGCTAGCCGCTTCAATCCCTGCCGCGGGCCGCTCAAGCCATGGGCAATTGGGTAAATTTTTAATCCTTCCTTACCCAAATTGTCTGTACATTTAGGCATGAAAATACCTGTGCTTTTTGCCTTTATCGTTTTGAATGTCAGTCTTTCAGCCCAAGGAGTGTTGATTGGCGATTCGGTGGCCCCACATCCCAGTTCCATACTGGAACTTAAATCGACCAACAAAGGCCTGTTGCTTCCACGCTTAACTACGGGCGCCCGCGACAGCATTCAATCGCCCGCCATTGGACTTGAAATTTACAACACGACTACCCACTGCATCGAAGCCTATTTTTCGAACGGGTGGGGAGTGGTAGCTTGCGAATGTACCGCCCCACCTGCCACTCCTGGCTCTATTCTTGGAGCTACTTTGAATTGCCCAGGAGCCGATTCCATCGGTTACTCTGTACTTCCCGTTGTGGGCGCCAGCGGGTATGTGTGGACCCTGCCCGGCGGAGCCACCTTGGTTTCAGGGTTGAACACCGATAGCGTATTGGTTACCTTCGGAAACTCAGGCGGTACCATTCAGGTAACCGCCCAAAACGCCTGCGGACAATCGGCTCCGCAATCCCTGTCGGTAACTGTGGCTATGCCAACCGCCACATTCTCGCTGTTGCCAGCAAGCCCCTCCATCAATTCAAGCGTTGTTTTTTCACCTTCGGTAACAGGGCAAGGCTCAACCTATGCTTGGGTATTTAGCTCGGGAACACCTGCCACCTCAACCGCCCAAAATCCTTCGGTTCAGTGGTCGCAAGCCGGAAATTACTGGGTAACATTATCCGTTACCAGCTCGGCCGGTTGTGTAGCCTCAGACAGTGTTCAAATTACCGTAAGCAATTGCCCCCCGTTCGGAGGCAATACCGCCACCTTTAACTACACCGGCAGCGTTCAAACCTGGACCGTGCCAGCCTGCGTCAACTTGGTTCAAATTGAATGCTATGGCGCACAAGGAGGTCCAGGCGACGGAGGAACCTTCGCCGACGACGGAGGCTACGGTGGCTATGCCAAAGGCAATTTATCGGTTAGTCTCGGTCAGGTGCTTTACATTTACGTGGGAGAAAAACCGGCCTCGGCCACCAACGGCCCAGGGGGCTGGAATGGGGGAGGTGGAGACGGTCAATACGGCGGCGGCGGTGGCGGTGCCTCGGACGTGCGCACCAACGGTCAAACCCTGAACAATCGCGTTATTGTTGGCGGTGGTGGCGGCGGTGGAAATTCAGGAGGCCCCGACCATGGCTTTGGGGGTGCCGGCGGAGGAAACACCGGAAGCCCAGGAATCAACGGACCTGGAAACGGCGCCTGCCCAGGACAAGGGGGAACTCAAAGCGCCGGCGGTGCAGCCGGCTGCGGCGGCGGGGCCGCAGGCAGCTTCGGCCAAGGCGGCAGCAGCCAAGGTGCTTACCACGTAGGTGGCGGCGGCGGCGGTTGGTACGGCGGAGGCAGCGCTTACGCTGTGGGCGGTGGCGGTGGCTCCGGCTACATTGGCGGAGTAAGCAGCGGAACCATGCAAAGCGGTCAGCGTCAAGGCCATGGGCAGGTCGTTTTGACCTACTGATCTCACTTTACTTTTTTTGCTCGGCAAGGCGCCATTCCTGCTGCGAGGCCCGGCGCCCGGATGGAATAAGGTATCCGATGCCAGGCTTTGCCCATTGCCGAACGGGCGAGGAGGCGACCAGGGGGAGCCACCACAGCCCATTTCGGCAAAGGCAAAGCCGGCAGCGCTACCTATGACAGCCGGATAAGCGCCCCAAAAAAATAAAAATTTAGGTGATTCCATGTAAATTATTTAGATTAGCCTAAAAATATCGGTGCGATATCCCCTTTTTATTTTGCTTTTGCCCTGCCTTTTATCGGCCCAGCGTTCCGACAGCGCCCTGAAGTCGATTCAGCTTAAGCCCTTCTCTTTCAACGCGAACACCCATGCTTCGAAGGACCAAGCCGCTCTGGTTTTTGTGCCGACCGACCGCATCCGAGCTCTGCAGCAAGCCAGCCTGAAAGAAGTGCTGCCCTTGATGAACGGGGTTTTTGTGCAGGAATCCTGCCAAAGCTGCGGCTTCAATCGCCTTCAAACCGACGGACTAACAGGGCCTTACACCGGGCTGCTGCTGAACGGTCGGCCTTTTTTGCCTTCCATGGGCCTGGTTTACGGACTGGAATTTGTCCCTGCCGAACTTTTATCGGCCCTGCAGCTGGACCGCAGCGGAACGCATACCCCCGAATGGAGCAGCTTTTTCCCCGCTGGCCTCCTCGACATTCAAACCAACCCCGCACAGCAGCAAACAGGCTGGCTAAACCTAAGGCAAAGCCTCTGGGAAGGCGGAGCCGGCGACCGGCAACTGACGCTCTTTCAGCCCCTATTTTGGTCCAAAGGTTCAGCCCAAGCTTGGCTAAACCGCCGCGACCGCAGCGCCTGGGATGTACAGCCCGACGGGTTTTCTGAAAGCCCAAAACTGGAACTCTCTACCCTCGGAATCTCCCTTCAACAAGCCCTGAACCGCGTACACAATTTGGAATTAAACCTGCGTGGCTTGCTGGACTCCCGAACCGGAGGCAGCGACATGCAGCTGCCCCTGCCTGAACGACGCGTGGCCGAAGCCATTTCACACAAGTACGCCTCTGCCGAAGTCGCCTGGACTTTTACCCCCAATCCCCGCTATGCTCAAACCACCTTTCTGCAGTTCCACACCCTGCAGCGCCAAAGCTACTACGGCGGAAATGGCCTGGACCTCCCCGGTCCCGATTCGACCGGTCAAGCCCTTTTGTTCTTTGGAAACAGCCAGCAAACCCAGCTTTTATCGGGCTGGAAAGCCAATATTTTCCTTCTGCCAAACCTGCAACTCTCCCTAAACGCTTCCCTTGGCCAAGATCTGCTCAACGATTCTACTCCCGGCCTGCAACGCTCGTTGACCCAGCAAGCCTTCAACGGCAACCTTGGACTGCAGCTCAGCTGGAATCCCAAGCCTTTATTGCGGTTTAAAGCCGGCCTGCAATGCCCCTTAAATGCCTTTTCAGGCCGTGTAAAACTGGAAAACGTTAGCAGCTTTCAAACGGCTCTGTTTTTTGAACTTCTTCCCAATCTAGGAGCAGAATTCCTGATATCAGAAGCCATTCAATTCGGATTTAATTACCGCTCCACCCAACGGTCTCCCCAAGTATTCGACGAAGACCTACACCTAAGCATGCTGGGAGCCAAGCCCATTTTTTCAATATGGTCTCCAAATCTAAAGCCAGAGCATGGCCATCAAGGTTTAATTTGGATTCGGCACGAAAGAAAACTTGGCAAAAACGTCGTTTGGGAGGCCAAGGCCAACGCCACCCTGCACCGGCTGCAAGGGGTTTTTGTTTGGGAGGGTTTAAGTGCCCAGCCCGACTTTTACCTGCAAGAAAAATCAAATGGAAAAGGCCTTTGGATGCTGTCTTGCGGATTTGAAGCCGAACTGCGTGGCAAACAATGGCTGCTGCAGGGCATGGTGAATTCCATTGTTCAACGGTTGGACGAGGCTCAAGAGCTGTGGGATTCAGAAGAGTGGGGCCTTTCTGGGCAGCACCCGCGCTTGCTGAAAGTCCCAGCGTGGTCGGGCATGCTGCGTGGAGAGCTCTTCCCCGGCCAACAGCAAAAATGGTCTTTATCGGCCTACCTACGGTATTGGGGCTCCATCGAGCTGCTGCGCATGCCCAACCAAGAAGGCGAATTGCCAGCATTGATTCAAAGTCCGAGCTTTCTTGAAATTTCCTTTACCGCACGTTGTTTAATGGGATTGGGTAAAAACATGGCCTTGGAGTGGGAGGGAGGCCTGCACAACCTAAGCAATGCACTCCAGGCCGATTATGGAATAGGGCCTCAGCGCGATCCGAATTATGTGTACGGCCCTGGCTTGCCAAGGCGCTTTAGCTTGGGGCTTCGATTTCGTTGGTGGTGAGTAGATTTAGAAGCAAAAAAAAAGCCGGCTTTAGGGCCGGCATTTCGATGCAATGCACCTATTAGAGTAGGGCATTCAATTTGTTGGCCAGTTCTATTTTTGAAACTACGCCTACGCTGCGGTCCACAATTTCTCCATTTTTAAAAAACAGAAGGGTAGGAATGGCACGAATGCCAAGACTCGAAGCCACCACGGGGTTTGAATCTACATCCACTTTACCTATGATGGCTTTGCCTTCAAATTCGCCGGCCAGTTCTTCTACCACAGGACCAATCATTTTGCAGGGGCCACACCATTCGGCCCAAAAGTCAACAAGGACAGGTTTATCTGATTTTTTTACCAACTCTTCAAAGTTGCTATCGGTAATTTCAAGTGCCATAATTATGTTGTTTTTTGCAAAGGTAGCGGATTTACCTCGGAATTATTGCCTGCCGGTGTTAAGGTAATTTAATTGGGAGAACCAACAAAGGGGTAGGAGCTGCATTGAGCAAGGCGTAGGAGCATAAGGGCTAAAAATTAGCCTACCTTTGTAGCATGAAAATTAATCGCATCCACCAAATCTTGGCCGGCTGTTGGATTTGTTTAATTCCGGCGGTCTATGCTCAGACTGAATTTCATCCCAGTCAGGTGAATTTCGCAAAGGACACAACCGGATATGGAGAATTAAAGGCCAAAGAGATTCAGCGGGCAGTTCAGGGCAAAGACAAAACCGCTATTCTTCGTTTTTTGGAATTGGAAATAGAATCGGGAATGACCTACGAGGCGATTGCTACCTTAGAGGAGTGGCAAAAGAAAGATGGCGGTACGGCAATGGGCTTGTTTTTATTGGGTACGGCTTATGGCACGCAGGGCAACATGAAAAAAGCGCTGATGGCCCTAGAAGAGGCATCTCGGCGGAACAAGCAATTGGGCAACAACACCTTAAAAAAGGAACTTCAATTTTTGCGGATAAAGGCAAATCCATTGGGTCGGCCTCAACGCGTAAATGGAGTTTTTGCCCAGAACAGCCTTGAGCAGGTTCGAAAATCGCAATCGACATTGAATCAGGTAGCCGTATGGAAGCAATCTAGGCAAGAACTGTATAACTGGCTTCAGGAACGCGCTTGGGTGTATAAAAATGATCCCCTTTGGATTTCGTGGATGTGCATGGACATGGGTGAACTTTCCTATTTGCTAAACGAACCTGAACTTGCCATGCTTTGGTACAAAGAGGCGGAGGCATTAAATTCAGAATTGGCAGAGCCGGTGGCATTTCGTTTGAAGTTGATGCAACCGAAAACGCAAAACCTACGTTATGTAGGCATGGCCGTTGGAGTTTTGTTGGTGGTATTGGGATTGTGGGTTTACTTTAGAAGCCAGCGCGCAGTAGAAGCTTCAGGAAAATAAAACAAAAAATGAATTTCAAGCTGTTTGAACCGTACAAGCCAACCGGAGACCAGCCCTCGGCGATTCGGGAATTGGTGAGTGGGTTGAATCAGGGCTTGCCTCATTTAACCCTGCTGGGAGCCACGGGTACTGGGAAAACCTTTACCATGGCCAATGTGGTGAATCAGGTAAACAGACCTACCTTGGTATTGAGCCACAACAAAACCTTAGCGGCTCAGCTGTATGGGGAATTCAAGCATTTCTTTCCAGAAAATGCGGTTGAATACTTTGTATCTTATTACGATTACTACCAACCGGAAGCCTACATTCCCAGCAGCGACACCTATATTGAAAAGGATTTAAGCATCAACGATGAAATTGAAAAATTAAGGCTTTCAGCCACTTCGTCCTTGTTGAGTGGGCGGCGCGACATTTTGGTGGTTTCTTCGGTGTCATGCATTTATGGCATGGGCAATCCGGAGGATTTCCATGCCCAAACCGTTCGGCTGAATGTGGGTTTAAAAATAAGTCGGAATGCCGCTTTATTTAAGTTGGTAGATGCCTTATATGCTCGAACGGAAACAGATTTTAAGCGGGGTACTTTTCGGGTAAAAGGCGATACCGTGGACGTGTATCTGGCTCAATCGGAACAGGCAGTACGCATTCAGTTTTGGGGCGATTCCATTGAGGAAATGGCTTTAATAGATCCGATTAGCGGGCATGAGTTGGAATCGCTGCAGCAGTATGTTATTAGCCCTGCCAACTTATTTGTTACCACGCGTGAGCGAATAAAAGCGGCCTCTACTGTGATTGCCGATGATTTGACGGCTCAAATCGAGTTTTTTCAACGGCATGGAAAACCGCTGGAAGCAAAACGATTGCAGCAGCGTGTGGAGTACGATTTAGAAATGATTCGGGAATTGGGGTATTGTTCGGGCATTGAGAACTATTCCCGCTATTTTGATGGAAGGTTAGAGGGTACGCGTCCCTTCTGCTTGCTGGATTATTTTCCGGACGATTGGTTGCTGTTGGTTGATGAAAGCCATGTAACCATACCGCAAATACGGGCAATGTACAATGGCGACAGAAAGCGGAAATTGAATTTAGTGGAGTATGGGTTTCGGCTGCCTGCGGCCCTAGACAACCGCCCTTTAAAATTCGAGGAATTTGAATCGCTGGCCCGCCAAACGGTGTATGTTACTGCAACGCCGGGCGATTATGAACTGGAGCTTTCGGAGGGGGTTGTGGTGGAACAAATAATTCGTCCAACGGGTTTGTTGGATCCTGAAATTGAGGTTAGAGCCACCAAAAATCAAATCGACGATTTGATAGAGGAAATTCACCTGCGTGCAGAAAAGGACGAGCGGGTATTGGTAACCACCTTAACCAAACGCATGGCCGAGGAACTGGATAAATTTTTTAGCAAGCTGCACATTCGCTGCCGGCACATCCATTCCGAAGTTGAAACCCTAGAACGGGTAGAAATTATTCGGGATTTGCGCCTGGGCATTTTTGACGTATTGATTGGGGTGAACTTGCTGCGGGAGGGCCTTGATTTGCCCGAGGTTTCGCTGGTAGCCATATTGGATGCCGACAAAGAAGGGTTTTTGCGCAACCAACGTTCTTTGATTCAAACCATTGGTCGTGCTGCTCGCAATGTGCATGGAAAAGTAATTATGTATGCCGACCGGGTAACCGAGAGCATGCGCAGAGCGATTGAGGAAACCGACCGCCGCCGCGAAAAGCAGATTCTGTACAATATAGAGCATGGAATGCGGCCTATCGCTCTTCAAACCAGCAAAGAAAGCATTCTAAAAGCCGCATCGGTGGCTCCAGGAAAAGCGGCCAAATTGTATGCCCAACCCGACGAATCGGCCCCTGCTGCCGAACCCAATGCCCGCTATTTAACTCCGGCACAACGCAAAAAGAAAATAGAAGAGGTGCGCCGCAGCATGGAAACCGCTGCCAAATCCATGGACTTTATGGAGGCCGCAAAATGGAGAGACATCTTGTTTGAACTTCAGGCCGCTCAATAATTCTGCCTTAAATGGGGGCTTGGCTTTTCAATTCTAGGAATATCTAAGCCAAGCTATTGCAACCTATTTTACCCATTCAAACCCACCGCATACTTTTCCTTGTCGTACAATCCTGCATCCAACTTAGATTGAACCTCTGAAAAAGCCTTAACCGTGTAGTTTACGTCTTCGAGGGTATGCACTGCCGTTGGGATAAGCCGTAGAATAATAATTCCTTTGGGAACCACCGGATACATCACCACCGAGCAGAAAATACCGTAATTCTCTCTTAGGTCAACCACCAGATTGGATGCCTCGGCGGGTCCACCGCTCAGATATACTGGGGTAACTGGAGAATTCGTGCGGCCCAGGTTAAATCCGGCCTGTTTCAATCCCAACTGCAAGGCATGAACAATGGTCCAGAGCTTCTCTTTGAATTCGGGCCGGTCGCGCATCATTTCCAATCTTTTTTGGGCTCCAAGAACCAGAGGCATCGGCAAAGATTTGGCAAAAATCTGAGATCGGGTGTTGTACTTCAAAAAATCAATAATCTCGGGATCTGCTGCAATAAATGCTCCAATTAAGGCAAAACTTTTAGCAAAAGTTCCGAAGTACACATCGATGTCGTCTTGAACACCTTGCTCTTGACCTGTGCCGCCAAGGCGTGGTCCCATGGTTCCAACCCCGTGGGCATCATCAACCAGCAAACGGAATCCATATTTTTGTTTTAAAGCCACCACACCCCGCAAGTCGCCTTGGTCGCCAGCCATTCCAAACACCCCTTCGGTAATAACCAAAATCCCTCCTCCAGTTGCAGCAGTAACATTTTGAGCGTGTTGCAGTTGTTTCTCTAGCGATTCCATGTCGTTGTGCTTATACACAAACCGTTTGCCCTGATGCATGCGTACACCATCTACCAAGCAAGCATGGCTTTCGGCGTCGTACACCACCACATCGTGCCGACCAAGTAAGGCGTCCACCACGCTCATAACTCCCTGGTAGCCATAATTTAAAAGCATGCCCGCTTTTTTATCGACAAAGGCTGCCAATTCTTGCTCTAAGCGCTCATGGTGTTCGCTTTCCCCGGTCATCATCCGAGCCCCCATTGGGTAGGCCAAACCATATTGACGCGTCGCCTCTTCATCGGCTTTTCTAACCTCGGGGTGGTTTCCCAATCCCAGATAGTTGTTCAAAGACCAAACCAAAACATCTTTGCCGCGAAACTTCATTCGGTTCGATATTTCTCCTTCCAACTTTGGAAAGGCAAAATACCCATGTGCTACTTTGGCGTATTGGCCCAAGGGCCCCGGATTTTTCCGAATTTTATCAAAAAGATCACCCATATTGTCTTTAACTTAATCGTAACTTTGCACAAAAGTATAAGATATTTTCGGTGGCATGAGGAAATTCCAGTCAATTCCATTTCGCAAGTTCTCCTTTTACCCTGTTTTCGTTTTGCTGACTTTGGTTTTTTCCGTTTCATGCACCGACTACAATAAGGTTGTGAAAAGCTCCGATTATACGGCCAAACGCAAACTGGCTGTGGAATTGTACGAAAAGGGTAAATATTCGAAAGCTTTACCCCTTTTCGATGAATTGTTTGGGGTAATTCGAGGCAGCAGCACGGCAGAAGAAATCCATTATTACTTGGCCTATTGCCACTATGGTGTTAAAGATATGCTGCTTGGCAGCTACTATTTTGACTCCTTCGTTCAAAATTTTCCAAAAAGTCCAAAACGCGAGGAGGCCTATTTTATGTCTGCGTTCTGCCTTTTCAAAGAAAGTCCGCGGTTTAACTTGGACCAAACATCAACCATAAAAGCCATTGAAAAGCTTCAGGCTTTTACCGATTATTTTCCAGAAAGCAACCGAGTTCAAGAGGCCACCAAACTGATTGACGAATTAAGAACCAAACTAGAATCCAAGCTTTTTGCACAAGGAATGCTGCACTTTGACCGGATGGAATATACCTCGGCCATAACAACATTTGAGGTTTTAATGGCCGATTTTCCAGATACCCCGCGCCGCGAACAAATCTATTTTCTCATTATTCAAGCCCAAAAAAGCTATGCAGACAAAAGCATAAGAAGCAAACGCAAAGAAAGATATGAGGAAGTCTTAAAATATTACACTAAATTTGCTGCTGCATTGCGAACCCAAGATTTGGCCGACAAAGCCTCTATTTTGAATTCGGAAGCAACCAAATTGCGCGACATATATTCCAACATCGATAATCAATAGTTTTTACCATGTCGAATTTCAAAAAGATAAACGCTGAATTGTCAACCATTACCCGCGACATCAGCAAACTAAACGAGAAAACCGGAAACATTTATGAGTCGCTGACGGTCATCGGTCGGCGTTCCAATCAAATTCAGGTGCTGCTCAAAGAAGAAATTAGAGAAAAACTAGAGGAGTTTGTTAGCGTTAGCGACAACTTAGACGAGGTTTTGGAAAACCGAGAGCAAATTGAAATTAGCCGCTTTTATGAGCGCCTTCCAAAACCCAATGCCATTGCTTACCAAGAATGGATGGATGGTCAGATTTATTTTCGGAATGAGACTACCGGTCATGGGTCGGTAGAGTCCGAGAAATAAGGTTTCTTTTTCGCATGCTGGCCGGAAAACGAGTTCTTCTAGGTATTACCGGAGGGATTGCCGCCTACAAAATTCCGGAATTTATACGCCTGTTAAAAGCAGCTGGGGCAGAAGTGCGAGTTGTTTGCACACCCCAAGCCCTTGAATTTGTTACGCCCCTTACTCTTTCGGTTCTTTCTGAGAACCCTGTGGTTCATTCCCTCTACAATTCACATTCGGGTGAATGGATCAACCACGTAAATTTAGCGCTTTGGGCCGATGTGCTTGTTCTGGCTCCCCTTACTGCAAACAGCCTTTCGGCTTTGGTTCAAGGAAAATCGGAAAATGCCGTTCTGCTAACGGCTTTATGCTCCCGATGCCCTGTGGTGTTGGTGCCCGCCATGGACCACGACATGTGGATTCATGGCTCTACCCAAAACAATGTTCTGAAGGCAAAAGAAATGGGATACGAGGTGGTTGAACCCGAACAGGGCTCTTTGGCCTCGGGTTTGATTGGAAAAGGTCGAATGCCCGAACCGGCATCCCTGCTGCAATACCTTTCGTTTTTTAAACGGCTTAATCCATGGTGGAAAGGGAAACGCATTCTAATCAGCAGCGGCGGCACTCGAGAAGCCCTTGACCCAATTCGTTTTATCAGCAACCAAAGCACCGGCAAAATGGGGGTGGCTTTGGCCGAAGCCGCCTTCTCAAATGGAGCTCAGGTTACCCTGATTCGAACCAAAGGTTCTAAATCTCCTACATTTCAAGGAATTCATTGCATTGAAGTGGAAACAGCCCTTGACATGCAGGCCACTATAACAAGACTCGCCAACCAACAAGATGTAATTGCCATGGCCGCAGCCGTTGCCGATTACCGAGCAAAAAAACCGGCAGAACAAAAAATCAAAAAATCAACCGGAGGCTTTCCCGCTTTTCATTGGGTCGAAAATCCAGATATCCTGAAAGAACTTGCCTCTATCAATCGCCCTTACTTTTTGTTGGGGTTCGCTCTAGAATCTAAGACTTCCATAGAACAAGCAAAACTGAAATTTCAACGAAAAGGGGTAGATGCCCTTGCCTTGAACTCCCTTGAAAATCCAGGTGCAGGCTTTGAGCTAGATACCAATAAAATGACCTTAATCACTTCAGATTCAACGCTCGAACTTGAGCTGAAATCCAAATCCGAAATTGCCGTTGAAATCCTTAATTTTGTAGCAGAATGCAAAATCAAATCAAGGTAGGAATCGCGGTCTGTCTTTTCCTCTTCTCGGCCAAAATGGCCTGGGCACAAGAATTAAGGTGTGAGGTCAAAATCAATACGGCACAAATTGCCCAGGCCGACCTATCTATTTTTGAAGGTTTTGAAGCCGGGGTCCGGGAATTCATGAACAACACCAAATGGACAGATGAAGAGTACGAGGAGTTTGAAAAAATACAATGTCAGATTTTTATCAATGTAACGACCCAAGAAAAATCAGCTACCGGGCAGGTTATCCCCAATTCCTATTCCGGAACCCTTACCGTTATTGCCCAACGCAGAATCTACAACAGCGCTTTCGATAGCCCCCTGTTGAACCATCAAGACAAAGCCTTTTCCTTTACCTATTTGCCCAACCAAGCCTTTTTCTTTTCCGAAAACGCCAGTCAATCTAATTTGACCAGTGTGCTGGCCTTTTATTCTTACCTAATAATCGGTTTAGATAAAGACGGAATGGCACCCAAAGGCGGAGACGCAGAATTGCTGAAAGCCCAAGCTGTGGTGAACAACAGTCAAAATTTAGCGGAGCCCGGTTGGCGTTCTACCGAAAACAACAACAACCGCTATTGGATTATTAACGATTACCTAAACCAAGCTTTTTCGCCTTTGCGTGAATTGTTTTATGAATACCACCGACTGGGAATGGATGTGCTGGTTTCTGACTTTAAAAAAGGCCGCGTTGCCAGCTTAAAAGCACTAGAAAAATTAGATAAAGTGTGGGACCAAAGGCCCAATGCTTTTTTGCTGCAGGTCTTCTACAATGCCAAACGGCAAGAAATAATTAATATTTTGAAAAACACCCCCGCCGCAGAAAAGACAAGCATAATCCCTATCCTAAAGAAAACAGACCCGGCTCAGGGCTCTAAATACGATGAAGCTGCTCGGTAACAACTGTTGAACGAAAGCTGTACCTTTCCCCCTGGCTATGATTCATGAATTGTACATATCAAATTACGCACTGATTCAGGAAGCACGACTAAACTTTTCAGAAGGATTCCATGTGTTTACAGGCGAAACAGGAGCAGGGAAAAGCATTTTTCTGGGTGCCTTAGCTCTGGTGATGGGAAAGAGAGCCGATCCAACTATTCTTGTGGACAAAGAAAAAAAATGCATCTCTGAACTGGTTTTTCACCTCGATTCGGAAGCACTTAGGCCCTGGTTCGAAGAACATGAATTGGATTTCGATTCTACCTGCATCTTGCGCCGCGAAATTTGGCCCAATGGCAAAAGCAGGGCCTTTATCAACGACTCTCCAGTACACTTAATTCAGCTGAAAGAACTGGCCGAGCAACTCTTAGATATCCATGGGCAACACGAAACCCTGGTGTTGAAAAACAAAAGCTATAAAATCAATTGGCTAGATAGCATTTCAGGGGCCGAAACCTTGGCACAGGAATTTTCTTTGGTCGTTGGGAAGCGAGCAAAATTGCTGCAGCAAAAAGAGAACTACTTGAATGACAAGGCGGAACACCAACGAAAACTGGATTTTTTAAACCATCAAATAGCAGAATGGCAGACCCTAGGATGGCAAGCAGGCCAACAAGATGAAATTGAAGCAAAAGTACAACAACTCCAACAAGCCGAATCTTTGCAATTTTCGCTTCGAAACCTATTGGAACTCCTATTGGAAAACCAACACATTGTAGATGAACTGAAAAAAGCCGGAAATCTAGCCCAAAAACTAAATGCCTTTGTGCCCAAAGACCTTGATTTGGTGCAACGCTTAGAATCTGCCCGAATCGATTTGGCCGATTTAGGCCAAGAGTTGCAGCGCATGGAACACGAATTCGCTCCAGACCCCTTAAAACTAGAACAGCTTCAGGAACGATTAAGCTCCTTCTTGAGTTTGCTTCGAAAACACCAATGCCAAGACGAAAGTGCATTGATGCGCCTAGCAGAACACTGGTTGAATGAAAAAAATGAACTCGAAAACCTACAAATAGCTCAGCTAGGCTGGGATACCCAAATTGAACAGTGCACTTTGACCATTGCAGAATGGGGTAAAAATCTAACCGAAGTACGCAACAAAGGAGCCAGGCAAGCCGAAAAATCAATCGCTCCATTGCTGTTGGAACTTGGACTTGAAGAGGGAAAAATTCAAATCGAATTTATCCCACTGTCCCAACCCACTATCTGGGGTTTTGAAGAGATTCAGTTTTTGTACGCTCCCCACACCAAATTACCGCCCAAACCCATAGAGCAAATTGCTTCGGGCGGAGAATTGTCGCGCATCATGCTTATTTTTAAATTGCTCGCAGCCCCAAAAAAGGCACAGCCTACCTTGATTTTTGATGAAATAGACACTGGAATTTCAGGGAAAATCGCAGGAAAAATGGGAAGCTTGCTCTCGGGTACAGGCACCCGAATGCAAATCATGGCCATTACACACCTTCCCCAAATAGCCTCAAAAGGAAATAGGCATTTTAAAGTTGAAAAAATACAGGGAACCACCCGAATACGTGAACTGAATTACGAAGAACGCATTGCAGAATTGGCCGGGATGCTCAGCGCCGAGGTAACCACCGAAAACGCACTTGAACATGCCCGTGAATTATTAAATTCCAATTGATTTTTGTTCTTTCGCACTATAATTACAAACCTATGCAAGGAATTTTAGCCGGAAAAACCGGAATCATTACTGGAGCCCTAGATGAAAATTCTATCGCCTGGAAAGTAGCCGTTAAAGCCGTTGAACAGGGCGCCAAAATCGTGCTGTCAAATGCTCCTGTTGCTCTGCGCATGGGGACCATTCACACCCTGGCAAACCAATGCAATGCACCCGTTATCGGTGCCGATGCAACCGCTCAAGAGGACGTAGAAAAACTCTTCGATCAAACCCGAGAACACCTAGGGCCTCAAGTTGATTTTGTCCTGCACTCCATTGGCATGTCTCCAAACGTTCGGAAAGGAAAACATTACACCAACCTCAATTACGACTGGTATCAAAAAAGCCTAGACATCTCGGCCCTTTCTTTTCACCGAATGCTGCAAGTAGCCTATCAAAAAGATGCCATCAAAGAATGGGGCAGCGTGGTAGGCCTAAGCTATATTGCAGCTCAACGTACTTTCCCTGATTACGGTGATATGGCCGACGCAAAAGCCGTTCTAGAAAGCATCGCCCGCGGTTTCGGTTACCACTACGGCAAAAAAAATAAGGTGCGCGTGAACACCATCTCTCAATCTCCAACAAAAACCACAGCTGGCAGTGGAGTAGGGGGCTTTGACGCTTTTTTTGACTACGCCGATAAAATGTCGCCGCTCGGAAATGCATCGGCCGAAGACTGCGCCAATTACTGTATTAGCCTCTTCTCCGATTTCACCCGGATGGTAACCATGCAAAATCTTTTCCACGACGGCGGTTTTAGTTCCACCGGAATTTCAACCGAAATGATGGAAAAATTTGCATCTTGACCAAAGGTTTGTATTTTTGTTATATGGGAAAATTTAAATTTATTGCAATCGTCTTTGCGCTGGCCTCTGCTTTTCAATCCTGCGGTCCAGATCGCTTCCAAGTTGTAGTCCCCTTTGAAAACGAAATCGTTATCCCTGGCAACTACAAAAACGGAGAATTTATGGTCAATGTCGATACCGTTGATATGGAGTTTCTAAGGGATTATCTTTTCAACAATGGTATGACCTTCGACAACATTGACAAAGTAAGCATGGACAGTGCCTTCGTCGAAATGATTAGCCCCGACACCACCCTCTGGCCATTCAAAAAATACGAGATCTTTTTTGTGTCGCGTTCCGAACCCGGAAAACAACTCCTCGCTGCATACAAACACAACCCTACCGGAAGTGCAGGGGGCTTCGGAAACGATTTGCCAAACCGCGGTAAAATCGAAAATCTGGCCGTCAACTATGCAGACATCCAACCTTGGCTCACCGATACCTTTATTACCCGGTTTGATACCCGATTGGTTACTGTAACCGATAACTCCCAACAAGAATACCGCCTGAAAATTCGGTACTCCATTCGGGTAGAAGCCATGAAATAAATTTAAAATTTCAACCGAAAGCCCTGTTTAACCCACAGGGCTTTTTTTATGCCCCGGCCTCAATTCCAATGTTCCCCCATTTTTCCACATTTAATACCCCGAGCTTTTAAGCCCAATTAAATAAACCCAGTTCGACTGGGCTTATTTGCAGGCAAAGCTGTTTGGCATGGCCAAAGGCCATATCCGTACAATGCCCATTTGATCAATCTTCCTGCTCCTCAGTTCGAGGCTTTCGCTCAGCTCGCATCGCCGCTTCAAGGGGCAGCGTTAAAACCTAATGCTGCCCTTCTTCTCTGCTTTCAAATTCAGTTTAAATTGCTGCAATGGGACTTGTGTAAAAGGTCGATTTTTCAAAGTTGTTTTGATTGTTGCAATCAAACAAAAACGCAATTGCACACTTTGGGTGATGCGATCCAGGCCCGCAGCCGCTTGAGATTCCACGCCTAAGTCAGATTCTGTACGCCGACTGAACTTCCGAACAAAAAAAAAGCCCCTAAATAGGGGCTTTAACGAAAAAAGAGGCTTATTCTCCTGCTTGAATGCAATTGTAAGATTTATCAATGTACTGAACCTGAAAATCCATTCGGGCGTTTCCATCGATAGAACAAAACTCCACCATATTCGGGCTGTCGTGGCTTTCTCCAACAGGAAAACAATGGATGCAAATTTCCTCTTCGCAGCTGCTCAAAGAAACCAAAAGAATACCAAGGGCTAGAATTGTTTTAAACTGCTTCATACGTCTGATTTACCTCAAAGATACAAATCCACTTTAATTATGAATTTTTCTTTTTTCGAACCTTGGCTTTGCTGATTTTTATGACCTCCTGTTCCAAATCTACCGAAATTTGGTCGCCAACCAAGACACGTCCACTGATTATTTCTTCAGCCAAGCCGTCTTCAATGTACTTTTGAATGGCTCTTTTTAAGGGCCGAGCTCCATATTGGGGGTCAAATCCTTTTTGAGCAATAAAATCTCGGGCTTGTGGACTAATCACAATCTTGTATCCATTGGATTCAATGCGCTGAATCAACGCAGAGAGTTCGAGTTCAATAATCTGGTGTATGTCTTCTTGACTTAGCGAACTGAAAACAATGACATCGTCGATTCGATTCAGGAATTCAGGAGCAAATGCTTTTTTTAAGGCATTTTGAATAACGGAAGTAGAATACTCCTCAGATTGTTTTTCGCGCGCAGCCGTTTTGAATCCAACGCCCTGTCCAAACTCCTTCAAATCTCTAGACCCAATATTCGAGGTCATAATAATGATGGTGTTTTTGAAATCGATTTTTCGGCCAAGGGAATCGGTCAAAATGCCATCGTCTAAGGCTTGCAGCAGCAAATTAAACACATCTGGGTGGGCCTTTTCGATTTCGTCCAATAAAACGACTGCATAGGGCTTACGCCGCACCTTTTCGGTCAATTGGCCTCCTTCCTCATAACCAACATAACCGGGAGGGGCACCAATCAAACGAGAAACAGCAAATTTCTCCATGTATTCAGACATGTCAATGCGTATGAGGGAATCCTCACTGTTGAACAAGGTTTTCGATAAAACCTTTGCCAATTGGGTTTTTCCAACTCCGGTGGGACCTAGAAAAATAAAACTGCCTATGGGTTTGTTGGGGTCTTTTAATCCGGCTCTGTTCCGTTGAATGGCACGAACCACTTTTTTGACCGCATCGTCTTGGCCAATGACTCTGCCTTTCACTACATCGTACATTTTAGCCAAAACATTGCTCTCACTTTGGGCAACTTTCTGAACTGGAATTCCAGTCATCATTGAAACCACTTGGGCAACATCGTCTTCACCAACTTGTTCCCGGTGTTGACGCGTTTCTTGGTCCCATCTTAGCTTGGCATTTTCTAGCTTCTCTGCCAATTGCCGCTCTTTGTCTCTGAGTTCTGCAGCCTTTTCGTAGCGCTGGCTCTTGACCACCCGTGTCTTTTCAACCTTCACCTCTTCAATTTCCTTTTCAATCTCCTCAATCTCTTTTGGAACCTTAATGTTGGTGATGTGAACCCGTGCTCCTGCTTCGTCCAATGCGTCAATGGCTTTATCGGGCAAAAAACGGTCGGTAATATATCGACTGGTTAGGCTTACGCAGGCCTTTAATGCATCTTCCGTATAAGTAACATTGTGGTGGTCCTCGTAGCGGTCTTTGATGTTGTTTAGAATCTGAAGGGTCTCTTCTTCGGTGGTTGGTTCAACCATCACCTTTTGGAATCTTCTGTCCAAGGCCCCATCTTTCTCAATAAATTGGCGGTATTCGTCTAGGGTGGTGGCTCCAATGCACTGAATTTCACCCCTAGCCAAAGCAGGCTTAAACATGTTGGACGCATCCAAAGAACCACTGGCTCCGCCAGCCCCTATAATGGTGTGAATCTCATCGATGAATAAAATAACATCCGGCGATTTCTCTAGCTCGGTCATCAACGCTTTCATGCGCTCTTCAAATTGACCTCGGTATTTTGTTCCAGCCACCAAAGACCCTAAATCCAAGGAAACAACCCGCTTTGAAAATAAATTGCGGGACACTTTTTTTTGTGAAATGCGAAGGGCCAATCCCTCTGCAATCGCAGATTTTCCAACCCCAGGTTCGCCAATTAAAATAGGATTGTTCTTTTTTCGCCGAGATAAAATCTGGGAAACCCGTTCGATTTCTTTGTCTCGACCAATAATAGGATCTAGCTTTCCCATTTCAGCCATATTTGACAAATCTCTGCCAAAATTGTCTAAAACCGGTGTTTTACTTTTGGGGTCTAGGCTTTTTTTAAATCCCCCTCCCATGTCTTCGGATTCCTCTTCCGGCTCGTTTCGAGGAGTTTCAGCCCTTGGTTTTTCGTTGGCCATAAAATCAATCTCATCTTTAACTGTTGAATAGGTAACCTGATATCTTTTTAACAGCCGAGTTACAATGCTGTCTTCGTCCTTTAGTATAGCCAGCAATAAATGTTCTGTTCCAATTATGGCAGAATTAAACAGCTTTGCCTCCAAATAGGTTACTTTCAACGCCTTTTCCGCCTGCTTTACCAAGGGAATATTGCCAATGTTGACCGTATTTTTTGAATGAGGGCGTATGGAGGTTTCAACTTCTTTCCGCAAATCCTCCATGTGAACGCCCAGCGACTTTAAAATCTTAATGCCCATGCCCTCGCCTTCGCGAATCATGCCCAATAAAAGGTGCTCTGTACCAATGTAATCATGCCCAAGACGCAAAGCCTCTTCTCGGCTAAACGTGATTACATCTTTAACTCTGGGAGAAAATCGAGCTTCCATAACGTGATAAATATTCAGATTGTTAAATTTTGGGGGCCTTGTTCTTGCTCGCAAGGTACGGCTTTTCTAATTTCCTATATAATCTGACAGACCAATTATAGGTTGTTAACATTGTGTCCATATCTTTCGTTCAAAAAACAACGATTAAACCGAGGTTATGCGTATTTTCGCTTTCTGTTTAAACAAACTTTGTGCCCAACTAATCGACTGAAAAAATGGCAGACGAAAATCTGAACGATCCCGCGGCAGGTGGAAGCCGCATCATTCCAATTAACATTGAAGAGGAAATGAAGTCAGCGTACATCGATTATTCGATGTCCGTAATCGTTTCTAGAGCTCTTCCCGATGTGCGAGACGGTTTAAAGCCGGTCCACAGAAGGGTGCTGTATGGCATGCTGGATTTGGGAATCTTTTCCAACAAGCCCTATAAAAAATCAGCCCGTATCGTCGGGGAAGTTCTTGGTAAATACCACCCCCATGGCGACAGCTCCGTGTACGACGCCATGGTACGTATGGCTCAAGACTGGTCCTTAAGATACCCTTTGGTAGATGGCCAAGGAAACTTTGGCTCCATGGAAGGCGACAGCCCCGCCGCAATGAGGTACACCGAAGCCCGTTTGAAAAAAACCGCCGAGGAATTGCTGTCGGACATCGATAAAGACACCATTGACTTTAGACTGAATTTCGACGATTCACTGCAAGAACCAACCGTTCTCCCTGCCCGAATCCCCAACCTCCTTATTAATGGTGCCGCCGGTATTGCCGTAGGAATGGCCACCAATATGCCCCCACACAACCTGACCGAGGTTATTGGAGGCATTATGGCCTACATCGACAATCCCGATATAGACATTGCAGGACTGATGCAATACATTAAAGCTCCCGATTTCCCAACAGGAGGTATTATCTATGGGTACGAAGGAGTAAAAGACGCCTTTGAAACCGGGCGCGGCCGCATCGTTATTCGTGCAAAAATAGGCATCGAGACCCTCGACAACGGCAAAGAACAGATAATCGTTACCGAAGTTCCTTATCAAGTCAACCCCGCCGAAATTCAAATTAAGGCCGCAGAACTGGTCAACGATAAGAAAATTGAAGGCATTTCCGATATTCGATTGGAATCAGACCGAAACGGCATGCGCCTGGTTTTTGAACTGAAACGCGATGCCGTAACCAATGTCGTTCTGAATCAACTCTACAAATACACATCCCTTCAAACTTCCTTTAGCGTAAACAACATCGCACTGGTTAAAGGCCGCCCTATGCTGCTTAACCTGAAAGATATGATTCGGGAATTCGTGAACCATAGGCACGAGGTGGTAATTCGACGGGCCAAATACGAATTGGAACAGGCAGAAAAACGCGCCCATATCCTTCAAGGTTATCTCATCGCCCTAGACCACATCGAACAAGTCATTGCCCTTATTCGAAAAAGTCCAACCGTTGATGTAGCCAAAGAAGGACTTATAAGCAATTTCAACCTCTCTGAAATTCAAGCAAAAGCCATCCTCGAATTAAGGCTGCAACGCCTAACCGGAATGGAACGCGATAAAATTCGTGCCGAATTCAACGAAATCATGGAGCAAATTGCTTACCTGAACCGCATTCTGGCCGAAGAACCCCTGCGCATGCAAATCATTAAAGACGAACTCACCGAAGTCCGCGAAAAATACGGCGATGAAAGACGGACCGAAATCGTTTTCTCCGCTCAAGATTTCCGAATCGAAGACATTATTGCCGATGAACCCGTGGTGGTAACCATTTCGCACTTAGGTTACATTAAACGTACCCAACTTCAAGAATACCGGCAGCAAAGTAGGGGAGGAGTAGGTTCCAGAGGTTCCGCAACCCGCGATGCGGATTTCTTAGAACACCTGTTCATAGCCGATACCCACGCTTACATGCTGTTCTTTACCGAACGCGGAAAATGCTTCTGGCTCCGCGTTTTTGAAATCCCCGAAGGGGCAAAAGCCACCAAAGGCCGACCCATCCAAAACCTTATTCAAATCGAACCCGGCGACAGAGTAAAAGCGTTTATCTCCGTTAAAGGCCTCGATAATAAGGAGTACACCGAAAGCAATTTCATCGTGATGTGCACCAAAAAAGGAATCATCAAAAAAACAACCCTCGAAGCCTACAGCCGACCCCGAGCCAGCGGAATCAACGCCATTTCGGTGCGCGAAGACGATGAACTACTAGAAGCCAAACTCACCGACGGAAACCATGAACTCATGATGGCCCTGAAAAGCGGACGCGCCATCCGTTTCCCAGAAGCAAAAGTACGGCCCATGGGCAGAACCGCTACCGGTGTGCGTGGCATCCGCTTGGCCAACGAATCTACCGATGAAGTCATTGGTCTTATTACCGTTGACCCCAAAGACCCCGCCGAAGTTCTCGTAGTTAGCGAAAAAGGCTTTGGGAAACGTTCAAACCTCGATGAATACCGCATCACCAACCGCGGTGGAAAAGGCGTACGAACCATCAACGTTACCGATAAAACAGGGGGACTAATCGCCCTGAAAGCAGTACTTGATGGAGATCACCTTATGATTATTACCCTTAAGGGTACACTCATCCGCATGGCCATTGAGGAAATGCGAATTATGGGCCGAGCAACCCAAGGCGTACGGCTCATTAACCTGAAAAATGGAGACGAAATCGCCGCCGTTGCAAGGGTTAAAAAAGAAGCCGTCGACGAGTCTGAACTCATCCATCCCAGCGATGTTGAAATGATGCCAGACGATTCCTTGACCCAGCAAGATCCGTCCGATGATGCTCCTTCTGAAGGAACATTCGAGCTGCCCACTGAAGATTAACGGCATTATTCTTGCTTAACCTTAAATAAACAAAGCAGATGAAAACCCTTCGCCCTTTTTTCGCCCTATGCTTTCTAGCCCTAAACTTGGTCTCCTTCGCCCAAGATGCCGCTGTTCTTACCGCTTGGGAACACCTCAATACCTTTAAACGGGAACGGGAACCCAATGAACAAGTAGCCATCGATGCCCTGCTCGAAGCCAAAAAAGAAATGGACGCCGCCGCAAAACATGAATCCACAATCGCTAAATCCAAAACTTGGAAGCGTAGGGGAGATGTTTATTGGCTGCTGGGTACCGACCCAAGTCCTCGGTTGGTTTTGGCCCGAAAAGGCGCCCTAGATACCGCCATGTTTTCCTACGGGAAAGCCCTGGTGGTCGAGTTGAAATCCAATGGGAAACCCAAGGTGGAAGAACCCGACGAAATCTTGAACCGAATGCTTAGCATCGGTGCCCGTTTCGCCGAAACCGCTCAAAAAAACCTGAAAGCGAAAAAGTTTCAGGAATCCATTCAAGAATTTGGTTTGGCCAAAGTGGCCATGCAAATCCTGGCAACCCAAGATCCCGAAAACAACAGCCTGAGACGGCAAATGGCCTACTATAGCTACTACCAATCCGTTGCCGCTACCGAAGGACAAAAAATAGAAGATGCGCTGGTGTTCGCCCAAAGCGCTGTTGACCTATCGCCCGAAGACACGGCCTTTGCCATCGCTTTTGTTAAACTCAACATCTTCGCTCAAAAAATGCCCCAAGCGCAAGCCGCCATTGATGCCGCCAAAACACGCTTCGGAAGCTTGGCCGACCTTGCCCTCATTGAAGTTAAACTCGCCATGGAAAGCGGAAATATGGAAAAAGCAGGAGCCCTAATTGAAAAGGGAAAAGTTGATTTTCCGAAATTGAAAACGGAGTTTATTCTGGAAGAAGTTAACTTTTATCTGAACTCCGGAAACGACGAAAAAGCACTAGATGCCATAGAACAAGCCATCGCAGCCTTTACGGCCGACCCCGCTATTCTGTTGGTGTTGAATTTCAATAAGGGCGTTATCAACGACCAAATCGCTGAAAACCTCGAGAAAAAAGATCCCAAAGCCTTGGCCACACAAATCGCAGAACGCAGAGCCGCTGCAAAAATAGGGTACGAAAAAACCATTGAATTGGACCCAAACTACACCGCAGCTTATCTGCAACTGGCAAATGCTGAAATTATTAAAGCCAACGCCCTTATCAAAAAAGCCAATGAACTCGACCTGAATAAGGTGAAAGAATACGAGGCACTTAAAAACGAAGCAAAGGTCTTTTTTGCAAACAGCGCCGGAATCTTAGAAACCGGCTATGCCAACGAAAAAGCCAAACCCGATGCCGACCCCAACCGAATCGATACCTTCCAAAAAACCCTCTTTCAAGTGTATTCAAAACTGGAAGATGCAGCCAAACGAAACGCCATCAAAGCCGAAATGGAAGGAACTAAGTAATCGATTGTCTGTTCTTTAAACCATCATACTAACCATTTTATATTCCTTCTGCCCAACCAAAGCACCTTTAACCCCTTCTTAAATTATGGAATTTGAAAGCCTTATTGCTAGAGTCGGAAAATCAACTCTTTTTACTGTCGTTGCAACCGGAAAAAATGGCCTCATCGCGAAAGCCCTAGATACCCAACGCCTCGAAGCCGTAAGCCCCGCCGAACAAGTCAGCACGCTGAAAGACATTAGCATGTATATCCATGAGGGCGAAGAACCCCTGCGCCATGTTTTTGCCTCTCTCTCTGCAAAATACCAAGGCCAAATAGCTCCATCGCACAAAGCCGATATGAAGGAGCTAAAAACCGTTTTCGCCGAAATGCTGCCCAATTACGACACAGAAAGGGTGTACGACGGCGACATACGAAAGGTGTTTAAATGGTACAATCAATTGGTAGCCAACGGGTTTAATTCGGCCGAAACCTTTGCCGCTAAAGAATCAAATCCATCAAACGAAAGCCAATCCGAGGCCCCAAGCCTTGAAACCCCTAAAACCGTTAAAAGCACTTCAGCAAAATCCAAGCCCAAAGCAGATAAAAAAGTAGAATGAAAGCCTGGCGAGGCCAAATTTTAGTTGTTGAAGACAGCGAACTAAATGCGATTTTAATTCGCTTGCTCGCGGAACAGTTGGATTGGAAATGCGACTGGTCCGAGTCCGTTGAACGCCTACAAAAACGGCTGAACACAAACCCGAATGCCTACGATTTTATCTTGCTCGACCAACACCTTGATGCTCAAAAAGGAGCCAAATGGCTGAAGCAGTATTTCACCGAAAACCCCAGCTGTCAAACACCTTTTATCGGCATTTCCGCCCAATTCTTCGAATCGGATGTACACGATCTGGTGCGCGCTGGAATCTCAGGGATTTTCCCGAAACCCATTTCAAAAGAAAATCTGTTGACCATTCATAAAGCATTGATTGCGATGGAATTACAAGGCTTTTCTGACATGTATTTCTCACACATGTTCGGCAATTCACCCTTGGTATCTCAAAGTTTTAAAGTCTTTTTAAACCGATTGCTGGCCTTTAAAAATGAGAGCATTAACGGGCTTCAAAATGGGCATTGGAACAGGTCGCTTGGCTTAACAAACCTGGATTCCAATCCCGAGTTGTTCCAAAACCAACTTCAGCACATTCTGCAGCATTTTAAACCCTGAACCCTTGGGAATTTCATGTTTGATTTCCCGAAGCTGCACATTCCAAATTCCCGAAATCCCAGTTCCCAAGAACATTAGAGGCAGGTTGCCGATATTTTTTATACCAAGGGCCCGGTAAGTTGCAATCTAAAAATGCCGATAATTTATATTATGTTAACTATGGGGTTTGGACGGATGAGCTTACTCCCTTTTTCCTTTGATATTCTGAGGTTTGTTTTTCCGGGCGGGTTTCGGGCTTTCCGCGCTAGTCCGCAGGCATAAGGCTGTTGCCTGCGGGCCGGCAGTGGCTCCCAAGGTCGCCCTGCCAGCCACGCGCCAACATAGCCTTCTGCCTTTGCGGGCTAGCCGCGTCAATCCCGCCCGCATGCCAATGCCGAGTCGCCTTGTTCCAAAAATCCCAAAAACACAAAAACCCTTTTAGGGGCCAACCTCAAGCAGCCATGGCCCCTGAACTGTCAATTTCCCCCCACATTTCGTTTGATTTGCCCTGGAATCCAAGTAGAATCGCCTAAGGCCGCATTCCAAACTTGGTTTCTTGGATTGAAATTGTCTTCAACTTGGCTAAACAGAGCATGTGAGATTGAGAACCCCAAAAAGGATAAGGCGAATAAACCAAAGCGTGGAAAGAAGACACCTGAAAAGGGCTTCATTAAAATGAAAAATTAAGGCCAATCGTAGGTATTATCGGCAGCTGGTCTACCCGATTAAAGGTAATGCGGTCTATGTAGAATATGTTGTTCCGATTGTACACGTTGGTGGCCCCAACGTTGACCTCTAATTTGGTGTTTTCGCCCAAAATAAATCGACGCTTTACGTTAAAGTCTAGCCGGTGGTAGTTGGGGAGCCGCCCTTGGTTAAGTTGCCCCAGCTCAACGCCCAATTCTCCGTTTTGCCCCGTGTAATCTCCATTGATGTTTTCGTTAAATCCAAGATTTTCATAAAACCCTTGAGTTTGGGTAAAGGGAAATCCCGTTCCAAAGTTCCAACGGGCATTTATTTCCCAGGTTTTGTTTTTGCCAAATTGATACGAGGCAACCACATTCATATTGTGCCTGCGGTCAAAATGAGGAACGTAATCTCGAACTTCATCTGAACGCTCTAAGGCCATCAATGAATAGCCCACCCACAAATACAGATTTTTAATCTCCGCTTTCACCAACACATCTAAACCTGCACTCCAACCACTTTCCCGAATCAAATCTTTCTTTTGATAATCAGGAATGGCCGAATTCCCCGGACTGTCTTCGTACAATTTATCTCTGTTCATGCTTATGAGCTGAAAGAAATCCATGTAATACCCTTCAATGTTGAACTCTATATTTTTAAACAACTCAAATTCAGCCCCAAAAATGGCATGCCTTGCTTTTTGCAAGTCGCTCTGCACATTTTCTCCTTGAAAATCATCAGACAATCCAATGTTCCCTGCCGATAAGAATCCGTAAAATAGATTTACAACGTCTCGGTCTGAATTTGCTGCAATCAAATTTTGAGAATACAAGCCTCCGGCCATTTTAAGTCTGAAGTGCTCGGTAACATTGTATTTAATGGATAAGCGGGGCTCCGGAGAAACCTCAGCAAGTGAGGCGTAATAATGCAAGCGGAAGCTGGGGTCAATAATAAAACGGCCGGCCGTAAACTTATATCGAGCAAACAAGGCAAACTCGGTCGTATTGTCTTTCTGAGCAACCTCCCGATACTGTCCGTTGGTGTAACTGAAATCTGTGGTAAACCCCGAGGCCTCAATTCCATAGGTCAAACGGTTGGTACCATAATACTGATGGAAATTGACATTGAAGTTAAATCCGTTTACAACAGACCTTCGCGGTGGACTCACCGTTTCATTCAGCCCAATCTCGTAGTTTGAATAACTAAACACCCCATCGATATTCACGTTTGCATCGCCAGGAATAAGAAAAAAGTTGGCTCCGCCCCCACCCGATTTCCATTGCAAATCTGAATTTTGATTGAAGGTAACCCAATCGTTGTGGGCGAAACCAAAAAAATTCAACTTTGAACCATTGTCGCCCACATACAAAGTCATTTTTCCATATCCATCAAAAAAATTGAAGGGCAAACCCAAACTGTCGGCATAAGGGTAAAAAGCCTGCGAACTTTGTTTCAAAAATGACCCCTTGGCGCTCACCAAAAATGTTGCGTTGGCCGCTCCATCTTTCAACCTTCCCATAGGCCCTTCCAACAAAACCTTGCCTGTAAAGGAATTAATGTTGGTGCGGCCCGAAAACCGAGCCCGATTTCCATCGCGGGTAGATAAATCCATGATGGAACTGATTCGGCCGCCGTATTCCGCCGAAAATCCGCCGGCGTAAACGTCCATGTTGCTCAAAACATCTGTATCAAATACAGAGAAGAATCCAATGGAATGAAATGGATTGTAAATAACAGCTCCGTCCATCAGCACTTTATTCTGTACCGGCGGACCACCGCGAATAAAAAGCTGCCCACCCTGGTCGCCCGTGGTGGTTACCCCAGGAATAATCTGCATCATTTGGGCAACATCGGCTTCGCCTCCATACGAAGGCATCCGTTTCATCTCCTCAGGCGAAATTTTAATGACAGAAACGCCCGTATTTTCTCTTTTTTCCTGAATCCGATCTGCCGTATATTCATAGTCTTTAATTAAGGTCGTTTTGTTCTTTAAAAGAGGTTTTACCTGTAAAATTTGCCCCTCTGTCAATTGAACTTCCTGAACCCAAACTTCATATCCTACGGCCGAAACCACCACCGTAAATTTCCCGGCTGGCAATTTGGTGATGGAAAAGAAACCATTGGCATCCGAAGTTGTTCCTATGGTTTTTTCCTTTATCGCAACCGAGGCAAAAGGGATGGCTTCTCTTGAACTGGTTTGCTGAATGATGCCTTTTAGGGTAGCCGTATTTTGTGCAAAACTTGCAAGGCTTAGACCGATACCTATAAACAACCCTAGTGCTTTTCTCATGAACGCTTTTTATCTCTGCAAAGGTATCATTGATTGGCCTAATCACCAAGGATTTGACAAGACTTGTAAAAGGTCAACCCAGGTTCTGTAATTTGATGGTTTTCAGCGAAGTTCGCCTGCACTTCCATTGGCTGCGATTTCTTATTATGAATAGATTGGGACTTTAGGTTCAAAGGCATACCTTTGCTCCCTTGTAGGAATAATAACTATGGACAAAAAACAACTGACGGGTTTGTTGGTAATAAGCGGCCTTATGGTCGCCTATTTCTTGATTTTTAACAATCCAAAGACAGGTGCGGCAACGGCCAATGCAGATTCGGTTCAAACAGCAGTGGATACATTGGCAGATGTTCAAGCCGCTGTTATCGCCGATTCGGCCCCAGCCAAAACAATTCAAACAGCAGGCAACACCGGTGCTTTAACCACAAGCTCTGATTCTGTTGAAGGCCTTAATTCGATTTTGGAAAAGCGTTTTGGAGTCTTTTCCAATGCCGGCAAGGGTACAGAAAGCCTGGCCTCGTTAAAAAACGAAAAACTCGCCCTCACCTTTCAAACCCGAGGTGGAACCCTCGTCTCCGCTAAAATTCTAGGCGAACAGACCTACCACAATCGATTTTCAGAGGATTCCAGCAAAAAGGCCGACCTCGATCTGGTGTATTCGGATTCCGCTTCTATGAATCTGGAATTCTATCACAACAACCAACGCATTGAGTCCAAAGACTTGTACTTCAGCGTGGTTAAGGCTACCGAGCGCAACTTGAACCTTAGGGCGTACACCAACGATTCCACAGGCTACATTCAATGGTCTTATGTGCTTGATTCCAAGGGATATGCATTAAAAGTGGATTTGAGTTTTGTGGGTTTAGAATCCGTTATTGACCGCGGACAAAGCGACCTTCCGCTGAAATGGGCTCAAATTGCCCCCCGTCAAGAACTCAACTTAACCAACGAACGAGCCACATCAACCGTGTACTATAAAACCGAAAGCGGTTCTGTGTCAAGAATTGGAAGGGGGGGCGAAAATTCAGAAGAAATTGAAGAGGGCCTTGAATGGATTTCATTTAAGCAGCAGTTCTTCTTCAATTCGCTCCTCTTTAAAAACGGTGTTTTTAAAAGGCCTGTTCAAGCTCAAACCCAACTTCCAGCTTGGGCAGACAGCAGCGTAAATATGGGGTATTCCGCTTTTTTGTCGGTGCCCTTCAACTATGCTCCCAATTCGACCGTGTCCTTGGAGTGGATTTTTGCCCCCTTGCATTTCCAAACCTTAGCCTCTATGAATGTGGGATTGGAAGAGCAAATTGATTTGGGATACATTGGGGTGTTTTCGATGATCAACCGGTACCTCGTAATCCCTGTTTTTAACTTTTTTGATCAAATGGGATTGGGATATGGCGTTATTATATTGCTATTGACCTTGATTATTAAAGTATTGCTTTCTCCCTTGAATTTTAAAATGTTCGTGTCTTCCGCTAAAATCAAATTATTAAAACCAGAGTTAGACGAACTCAATGCTAGGTTTAAGCCCGACGAGGCCATGAAAAAACAACAGGCGGTCATGCAATTGTACCGGCAGGCGGGGGTAAACCCCTTGGCAGGCTGTTTGCCTATGCTGGTTCAAATGCCCTTTTTGTTAGCCATGTTTAGCTTTTTTCCCTCGGCCATCGAATTGAGGCAGCAAGGGTTTTTATGGGCCGAAGATTTATCAACCTACGACAGCATTCTAAATCTGCCCTTCGAAATCCCATTCTACGGCTCTCACGTTAGCCTCTTTACCCTTTTAATGACAGCAACTACGATTTTATACACGCATTTGAACAGTTCTCAAATGCAATCGGGGGCCAACATGCAGCAAATGAAAATCATGATGTATGTAATGCCCATTGTGTTTTTAGGTGTATTGAACAGCTACAGCGCCGGCTTGAATTACTACTACTTCCTCTCAAACGTCGTTTCTATTTTAATCTTTTTGGCCATTCGATACTTGTTTATTGATGAAGCAAAACTGCGGCTTAAAATGGAGGCCCACAAGGCAAAACCTCAAAAGAAAAGCAAATGGATGCAAAGGCTTGAGGGCGCCCAACGGATGCGTGAAGAGCAGGCAAAACAGCAATCGGCCCCAAAAAACCGGCAAGGTCGCCGCAAAAATTAATTTTTAGTAGCTAAACTCAAACTCAGGAAATTCGCGGCTTTGGGGAATCATTCGATTTCCATTGGGGGTATAAACGGTGGTCTTTTCAAATAGCCCGTTTTTGCTCCACAGGGTTCCGCTCAACTCAAGTTGGCCTTTATTCCATTTCCAATTTCCTGAAAACAGGGTATAAGCTAAGCTTTCCTCCCCATTCATCTTAAAATACCAGAGCAGTTCAAACAAGCCATTCGCCCGAAACAAGGCTTGCACCTGTTGGCCCGATGCTACAGCCCCTGAAGCATCTCGTTCTGTTTCCCAATCTGCTGCCCCAGCTGTGTTTTTTGAAAACCATTCGTCAAACAATATCGATTTATTCACCGGCCATTGGGCAGGGATGTTCATGGTCAATTTGTTTAAATCCAGTTTCCGTTGCAGGGAATCTTCCTGAACCCGATACCACCTTGCCCCATCCCAAAAGTCAAATTCGGTTAGGGCCATCTTTTGCCCTTCCAGCAGCCGAAGCGTAAACGATATGTTTTTGGTAGCCAAGGTGTCCGATTTAAATATATGTTCCCATAGCCCTGAATTTACCTGAAACAATTCGGTTGAACCGTTGGGCTTATGCCAAGACAATTGAAGGCAGGCCGCAGGACTAGAATCGGAGTGAATGCGAAAACCCAAAACAGGCCTCAAATCTGGAAATTGAAAGAAAATCCTACGCTCAGGAACAAGCCCATTGAACAGCAATCTAGAATGCCTGCGGCCGTCGTTTAAATCAAAGCGCTCCTCTGCCCGAGGCTGTTCTGTAATTCGAACAAATCCATCGGTGCTGATGCAGGGGGCGAATTTCCCGTTCTGATTCTTTATTTGAATTTCTGTTGTGCCCAGGGGTTTGGATTCAAATAGAACGGAAAGGCCTTTTCGAATCCGAACCAGGGAAGAAAACGCCGAATTGTTCAAGGGAAGGGCTACCCTACTCCAATTTTGATCAATAAGATAAACCACCTTTATCCAGCGTATTGAATCGGGAATGGGGAAAAAAAGATTGGGAAGTCCTTCTATTTGCCCACGGTCGGTCAGAACCAACACTCTATTTAGCTGGGCAAACATGTTGCTTTGAACGGTTTTAATGCAAATTTGCCCCAGATTTTGGGGCCGATTAAACTGCCATTCAAAGCCCTCTAAATGATTTAATCCAGGTGCAGTACTCCAATAGGTGGAATCGGACCCATCAAATGCCAGATGAAATCCATACTGATTGCTGGGCAGTCGATAGGAGCTGATCCATTGCAAATTAGGCCGAGTCAGGGTGTCGGGGTGCATTGCGACCAAGCTGCTGTAATCGTAGGGGGTTTCCTCTTGTTCATTGTTGCTGCCTCCTTCCAGATTGCAACGGCTCAATCCCAACAGCGAAACCATCAAAAAGACCAGAACCCGGTACGGCAAAAATGACCTTGGAATGCTAAGGTATATCCGCATAACCTCAAAGGTAACTCAAAGAATTCTCATCTTTACAGAATGAAAGCACTCCCATCCGTTGTACTTATTTGGGTATTCCAGGTATTTGCTGCACCGATTTATCCTCAAACAATGGATTCTTTGTTTGCAGGGCTTGCTGCAAAAGAGTACCTAACTGGAAAATTTGAAGCCAAGTCTTTGCCGGCCTTTTTCACCCTTTTACCCGCACATTGTGCCGAGGGCGAACAGCATTTGCGTACAGAAGCCGCTCTGGCATTCATCAAAATGGCAGATTCGGCCCATACGGCGGGGGTGTATTTAAAAGCGGTAAGTACAACCCGTTCTTTTTTTCGACAAAAAACCATTTGGGAAGCCAAATGGACTGGGCTGCGGCGGGTTGAAGGGCGCAATTTAGGAAAGACAAGGTGGAAGGCATCCAAAAAAGCAGAACTCATTATGAGGTATTCTAGTATGCCCGGAACTTCTCGGCACCATTGGGGTACCGATTTAGATATCAACAGCGTTGACGCTGCCTATTTCAATACTTTAGAAGGAAGGCGGGTTTACGGTTGGTTGATCGCCCATGCCAAGCTTTTCGGATTTTGCCAGGTGTACCAAACCAAAGAAAACTCGGGACGCAGCGGATATGAAGAAGAAAAATGGCATTGGAGCTACCTGCCATTGTCAGTGCCTTTTACCGAAAAGTATAAAGCCTTGGTTTCAAACCAAGACATTTCTGGCTTCTTGGGTTGCGAAGCAGCCCTTGAAATTCAGGCAGTTGAAGTATATGTTTTAGGGTTGAATTCGCTTTGCATTCCAAAACCATGAGCTCCGTTTTTCGTTTTGTTCTTTGGACAGCAGTTTGCAGCTTCTATCCGCTCGTTTGTGCTCAGGTGAGGGTCTTTGGTCCAGACCAAGGCTTTTGCCAAGGCCGAAACATGGTTTGGAATCCCAACCAAAACGGGTTTTTATTCTTTGGTGCCGAGCGTGCAGATGCATTTGCCCCCGATGCATTGGCTTTGTATCAAGTCGATACCCTGTTAAACGTGCTTGCCAAAAAAACCTACCTTCTTCCTGGGCCGGCATTTCCTGGAACCATTGAACCCCTGTTTAACAGCAACTCCTTTTTGGCCTGTGGGGGCTATTATCTTCCTTCCGGCGCA
This sequence comes from uncultured Flavobacteriales bacterium, assembly GCA_903837495.1. Lineage (GTDB taxonomy): Bacteria > Bacteroidota > Bacteroidia > CAIKAF01 > CAIKAF01 > CAIKAF01. The sequence continues at coordinate 43,143 of CAILUT010000042.1, forward strand.
TCGGTTGGCATTCTGCTGTGGCTGAACTCCCAAGGGGACACCCTTAAAACCAAGTCATTCCCTGTTTTTTTTGGCTCCAGCAGCATTAAACGCAGCAGCACCTCGCCCGATGGCAAAATTGGAATCGTCGGATACCGTACCTCTGGCCAAAACAACAGCAGCGATATTTGGATAGCTCAACTGGATTCCTCAGGAAACTTAGATTGGGAACGAACTCTGGGTGGGCAAGGAAACGATGTAGGCCACGGAATACGCTGGCATTCAGGCAAACAAGCTTGGGCGATTTCGGGCGACTTCGAGACGGCTTCGTATGGCAATTACTTTGCTTTTATGAACGACCAAGGCCAATGGTTGTACGACACTTTGATATCCGATGCCAATGCCAATGGCAATTTCGCATTGGAAATTGACCAAAACGACCGGATTTTTATGGTCGGAGAATCGACAACCAATTCAGGGCCAGCATTTGATTTGTTTGTAATAGCGACAAACCCTGTCGGAGTGGTTCAGCGTTGGGGGTATTTTGGAGGCCCAGGCACCGAAGCCGGATTTGCCCTTATTTGCAGCCCAGACGACTCCCTGATCGTTTCTGGCTACAGCACCACATTTGAACCCAATTTACCCGTCAATCCCTATGTTGCTAAAATAGATAAATCCTTTTCTGCCGGTCGATTTGCCAGTTTGAGCGGAACAGGCATTGGAATTTCGTACGGAGTCCTACGCCGACCCAATTCGGATTTGTATGTTTCAGGCAGCTTAGACCAACGGCACTTTGTTTGGAAGATTTCAGAAGATTCTTTGGTCGATTTAGACGGAAAATTCGGAGCCCAATTAAGCCTTACCGCTCCGGGCATGCCTGTGCATTCGGTAGCTTGGTGGCCCGAAAATATGGCCTGGATTGTGCAGGCCTCAGCTATGAACCTTGACCTTGCTGCTGTTTGCCTGCGAGATATGAGGGGCAATTCCTTGAACATACAGGTGGAAAAAACAGCAGGACAAATTCACATTCGGCCCGACGCCCTTTTACCGAAAGGGATGTACGTTTTGGGGTTGGGCAATCAATGGTTCAAAGTTCTTAAACACTAAGTTTATGTTTAAACTCATAACAGATTGGTTGTATGGGTTTTTAGGAAAGAAAAAGAAAGAATGGGTGGGCATTGGCGAATACGGAGATAAAACAGCGGCCGATGCCTTTTTATTGGCTTGCTATCAAAAGGGGTTTTGGGTGCAAATGCGTGAGTTGCGTGGCAGTTTTGATGCCATTACTGGCTTTTCGGCGGCCCCTACCTTTTGGATTATTGACCTGCATAAGGAAGAAACAGAACGATTTGAAAATGCCCTTCGGTCGGAACTGTTTTTACCCCTCGAAAACCATTGGGTAAACAGCCTACCATTGAATCAGGCCCAAGAGGCCTTGGAATTTCCTTTGCATCCAGATGCCGAAATTCGACACCTGCTCTTTCACCAATTGCGCCTTAACTCCCAAGCTTAATTCCGAATTATCGGATTGCAATGCGGAGGTTAAATCGGACATTTTTGAGCATTTCTTGCCTTTATAATGGCTTTTCAATTCCAATTTGTGCAAACCAAACCCGTTCTTATATGTAGTTTTGTTCGCATGCCACATTCAACCGCTGTTTCACTTAAACCTACCCTATGAAACCCATTTTATTGTGCCTTTTTTTGGTTGCGGCAATCACCAAAATGAACGCCCAAACCCTACAATTCAGTCAGGTAATAAAGGTAACCACCCTCGATACCGTTCCTGCAAATAAAGTTTGGAAATTGATTTCGGCACCTTACAAAAACGACCCGATACACGGGGCTGGAGCTTATTCACAGGCAAATCCCTATGTAGAAGCGGTTCAATCCATTTTGATTGATGGCAACATCACCTACATTCAGGCCATTCGATTTTACGATGGTTCCTGGAAGTCGTTTACAGGCCCAACCTGTGCTTTTCCTTTGTGGTTAAATGCAGGCACCACGGTAGCGGCTTCAACCGGAGTGCGGTTTATATCCGTTATAGAATTTACGATAGTCCCCTAATCAAATTGCTTGCCGGCTCATTTGTTTGAAGCCTTCCGCTTGCAATCGCATACACTGAACATTGCCCCTTATTTGAGCAGCAGGTTCAAGGCAAAGAGCCGCCTGCGGGAGGGATTGAAGAAGCTAGCCCGAAACGGATGCAGGCCGGGTTGCGCGTGGAGAAGGGAGCGACCTTGGGAGCTACCCTGAACCCGCTGCAACCGGGACTGCAGACGGCGGACTAGCTCTGAAAGCCCGCACCCGCCCTAAAACAAAAAAAACTCCAAGGAAACCCTTGAAGTTTTAAAGCGGTCCGGACGGGACTCGAACCCGCGACCCCATGCGTGACAGGCATGTATTCTAACCAACTGAACTACCGGACCGACTGATAAAGAACCAAGATTTCAAGCGAAATCGGGACTGCAAATGTAGGCTTTTTTTTGCCGTTTCAAAATGCTGAGCTAAAAAATGGCCTAAAATTTCAATAAAACGGAAACCAATGTTGTTTACATGCCTTACATAGCAATGGATTCAGCGCTTTTTAAAGATTAAAAGGGGGCAGCAAACCGAATAAAAACCAAGGTCCTAGGCCTGAGCAAAAACGCAGGCAAAAAACCGCCCTCCTTGCTCTTGGAATAGCTGCTGCCTGCATGTTTGCAGATGCAAGGACCTTTTTACAGCGCATCGAAACGGCATTTCGAAAGGGCATTCAACAATACAGCTAAAAACAGCCTGTGCATACAAAGGCGGTGAAATGGGCGAATTCAAAAACATACAGCCCAAGAAACAGATAAAAACCTGTGTAAGGCAGACCGAAAACTGGGAACCCAAGTGCAGCCTAGGTTTGCCCAACAGGCTGGGCCTGGAATCTGAAAATCAGTTTGCGGCTCAGAACCGGCAATAGCAAGCGGTAAAAACCGGGCTTAGGGCCATGTATTTTGTGGAAAAACCTTCAGCGTAAGCATGCAGGCCATTATTGACCCGCGTTGCTCACAAATTTTGACAGATCTTCTTTGCTTGCACTGTAGCTAAATAAACCATTGAGTTTATAGTAATTGCTCTTGTCAATGCAAAAGGCATACGCATACTTTGCCATATTCAACTTGTCTTGCTCGTAAGAAAACAGATTGATTATCTCCATAATTTGATCGGAAGTAAAGCACTTTTTCGAGGCAATAATCTGCTTGGCTAAAGTCGCCTTGGTGTTTGAAAATGAGATTTTTGAAAGTTCCGCCATCAACTCTTTTTGTTCCACGGCCGAAACAGAGCAAACGGGAGCGGCAGGGACCTCAGAATTGGGGTTGGGCCTTCCGTTAACAAACACACTGAAGTCCTTTTTTAAGTTGGCCAAGGCCAACACATCGCCGCAGCGGCCAAAATTATCTTGGTCGTACACTGCATTGTAGGCGTCTTTCAAGAAATTCAAGCGGTTTGTTTGCGCATTCATTAAGGTGGCCAATTTCATAATTTGAGCGGTAGAAAGGCATTGGTTTTTATTCAGCAGGTTGCGGCACATCGCCTGAGCTTGTTCTTCAACCATGGTAGCGGGAAGGTCTTTGGTAACTTGGTCGAAATCGGTTTCTGGCATAGGTTCAATGCAGCCCGTGTTTCCAAGGTAATTGTCGATCGAGGGATAGCTTAGTGCAGGCCAATTCCGTTTTTTTGGGGTTTCAATAACCAAATTGGGTTGTTTAATTTCTATTTTCGGAGTGTTGGGCTGCGGAACAGGCTGTCCGATGGTAGCGGTAGCATCGTGCAAGCGAAAAACGGTGGAGAAATAGGCAAAGCCATCGTACACATCGTAAAAATTCACTTTATCTATGGTCTTTGAAAAAGCCATTAACGCAAAGTCATACTTACTTTGATCGCTGGGCAAAGCCATTACTACGGCTTTAACTTGAGCTGAACTTAGGCATTGGTTGGCCAACAAAGCAGCGGCCTGGCTCATGGCCAGTTCGTTTGCGGAGGTCCTTACCCGTGCTAAGCCTTGTTGGAATGCGGCGTTCGACATGGGTACGGTGCAATTTTGAGAAACAGCCAGCAAAGTAAAGCTTGAAAACAGGAGCGTTAAAAATCGCAATCTCATAGTTTGAATGTTTGGTTTAAAAGAAAGAAGAATAAGATGGAAACAAGGCCAAAAGTAATGCCAAAAAACAGTCCAACGGCTTAAAATTTAAATTAATCTAGGTTTTGGGATTGCTTCCAAGTTAGGTATTCGGTGCTGGCCAACCCATTTTCTAGGGTAAAGCCTGGATTTTCAGAGCAAAGCTGAGGCAAGGTGGCATGTAGGGTTTGCTGGCAACGTTCAGGTAGTTTTTGATACAGTTGAGTCCCCAAGGTTTTCCATTTCAGCATTTCGGGCGATACGTCCTTAATTACTTTAGCGGGGTTTCCCACAGCTAGCTTTCTATCTGGAATCTCCATGCCTGCCGGCACAAAGGCCAGGGCCCCTACAATGGCCTCGTTGCCCACCAAGGCATGGTCCATCAAAACGGCCGACATACCTATTAACGCATTTTTACCAACCCGAGCCCCATGCACCACCGCGGAATGTCCAATATGGGCTCCCGCCTCAATGTGCACCGTTTCGCCGGGAAACATGTGCACCACGCAATTGTCTTGAATATTGGCTCCGGCGCCTACTTCAATAATTCCAAAATCGGCTCGAAGCACAGCTCCCGGACCTATATACACATCTTTATCGATCCAAACGCGCCCAATAACAGTGGCATTGGGGTGCACAAAGGCCGAAGGGTGAACCGCTGGGGAATGCCCTTCAAAGGAAAAAAAAGGACCGGAATCGGATTGATTGTGCATTTTAGAGGGAAATTAGAGGCTTAAAAGGATTGCCGCAAAGGCCCGAGGCAAAAGTACGCAGTCCTTTTCAATCTGTCAAGGCTTGCAAAAAGGGCATGGGAAAAGTCGATGGCAATTCAAAGCAGAACCTCATTTATTGGGGCGGGAAATCGGGCTTTCGCAGGTAGGCCGCGGTTGGCAGGGGCTGCCCCAGCGGGCTTGCGGTGGCTCCTAAAGTCGCCTCCGCGCCACGCGGGCCAGGCCCTGCCACCCTAGCGGGCTACCTAGCTCAATCCCGCCCGCAAAGCCCACTCCTGCAAATGCCCTGAGTTATAAATAAAACGCGGCCGCCCTAAACATGCATTCAAATTCAATCTAGTTAATGCCGTTTAAATCTAGAATACAGGGATGTGAATGAGGGCTGTTTCCAAAGCGAATTCAGGGAAAATGTGTACTTTAGTCCCGAAAAATAGACGAACAATGACTTACGATGTACTTGTAATTGGAAGTGGTCCCGGTGGTTATGTAGCAGCCATTCGTGCAGCTCAATTGGGTTTAAAGGTAGCCGTAGTGGAACGGGAAAATTTAGGCGGCATTTGCCTGAACTGGGGCTGCATACCCACCAAAGCGCTGTTAAAAAGTGCCCAGGTTTACGATTATATAAAGCATGCGGGCGAGTATGGTGTGAAGGTGGCTCAAGTAGAGGCCCAATTTTCCGAAATGGTTTCTAGGTCAAGACAGGTTGCCGATGGCATGTCAAAGGGCGTTCAATTTTTGATGCGTAAAAACAAAGTGGAAGTGCTCATGGGCATCGGAAAACTGGAAGGAAAAGGGACGGTTTCTGTTACCGACGAATCGGGCAAATCAGTCCTGCACCAAGCGAAACACATTATTTTGGCCACTGGAGCACGTTCCAGAAAAATCGAAAGCATTCCCCAAGATGGGCAGCAGATTATTGGCTACCGCGAGGCCATGACCTTGAAGGAACAACCCAAACGCATGATTGTGGTGGGTTCAGGAGCCATTGGGAGTGAATTTTCGTATTTCTACAATTCAATAGGTACTCAAGTTACGCTCATTGAGTATATGCCCAATATTTTGCCGGTTGAAGACGAAGAGACCTCAAAAACCATGGAGAAAATCTTCAAAAAGCAGGGCATTGTCATTCATACTGGAACAACCGTAGAGAAAGCCGTGCTGAAGGGCAAAGAAGTGGAAGTGCATATTTCCAAAGACGGTAAAAAAGAAACCCTCACCGCCGACGTGGTTCTTTCTGCCGTAGGAATTGAAGCCAACATCGAAAATCTGGGGCTTGAAAAGTTGGGGGTAAAAGTGGAAAAAGGGAAAGTATTGGTCAATGAATTTTATCAAACCAATGTTTCGGGCATTTATGCCCTTGGCGATTTGATTCCTGGGCCGGCCTTGGCCCACCTAGCCTCGCACGAGGCCCTGGTTTGTGTCGAAAAAATTGCAGGGAAAAACCCCCACCCCATTGATTACACGAATGTGCCCGGCTGCACGTACACCTATCCTGAAGTGGCTTCGGTAGGGTACACCGAAAAGGCGGCCAAAGAAGCTGGATACACCATTAAAGTGGGTAAATTCCCCTTTAGTGCATCGGGCAAAGCAAGCGCTGCCGGTGCCAAAGATGGATTCGTTAAATTGATTTTTGACGAGAAATACGGCGAGCTGTTGGGAGCGCACATGGTGGGCGCCAATGTAACCGAAATGATTGCCGAAATTGTGATGGCCCGAAAGCTAGAAACCACTGGGCATGAAATTATTACAGCCATACACCCCCATCCAACCATGTCGGAAGCCGTCATGGAAGCTGCAGCCGCGGCCTATGGAGAGGTGATACACCTTTGATTGGAATAAGGAGTGTGCGGCATTTCGGGCGGTGTTTTTTTGCATTCTGTCAACGCAGAGGCTGCCCAGAGTTCCGTTCGCTCATTGCATCGGCGCGGCCCTGACCACCAAGCTGTTCAATTCTACGATGATTGGTTTTTAGGCCATGCTAGGCTGTCCATTCTTGATTTAAGTGAAAATGGGCATCAGCCCATGCGCAGTTCCTGCGGGAATTTCTCCCTTGTTTTTAATGGAGAAATTTACAACTACAAAGCCCTAAGAGCAGAGCTTATTCGGCTGGGGTATTCCTTTCAATCCGACGGAGATACGGAGGTTTTGTTGAATGGATTGAAGCACTGGGGAATGGACATTCTTCCCCGCCTGAATGGTTTTTTTGCATTTGCCTATTTTGATCATGTACAGCAAATCTGTTGGCTTGCAAGAGATCGAATGGGCATAAAACCTGTGTGGCTGTGCAGCCACAGCGGCGGACATTTTTTTGCCTCAGAGCACAAAGCCCTTTATCCATTGGGAATGGGCCGAGAATTGAATCCCACCGCGGTACGCTGTTACTTTAGAATGGGCTACATCCCCGGTCCGATTTCCGTTTTTAAAAACGGACAACAATTGATGCCCGGACACTGGGTTAAGCTCAGCAAATCGGGCTTTGAAGAACCAAAAGCCTGGTGGAGCTTGCCGGTCGGCATGGATTCTGAAATTGCTCCCATTCCAAGCTATCAAACGGCTGTAAAGCGGGTTCGTGCATTGGTAGAAGAGGCCGTTGCCGACCGCTTAATCAGCGACGTGCCCCTAGGCAGTTTTTTGAGTGGGGGGGTTGACTCAAGCGTGGTGGTGGCTGTAGCCTCGCAACGGGTAAAAGGACTTCATACATTCAGCATTGGATTTAAAGACCAGCCTTATTTCGACGAAACTCGATATGCAGAACAGGTAGCCAAACGTATTGGTACAGAGCACACCACCTTTTCCCTGAGCAACGACGATTTATTGAATCAATTGCCGGGCATGCTCGCGCAAATGGATATGCCCTTTGCCGACAGTTCAGCCTTGCCGGTGTATATGTTGTGCCAGGAAACCAAAAAACACGTAACCGTTGCTTTATCGGGCGATGGCGGAGATGAATTGTTTAGCGGATACCACAAGCATGCCGGAGAATGGGCGGTGCGCAACGATTGGAAAAAGAAACTGCTGGCCGAAGTATTGAGCCCCTTTATTAAGCAATTTGCTGGTGGCCGAGGCAGTGCCATAGAAAATAAAATTAGGCAACTAAACAAATTCAGGGAAGGTAGCCGCTTAGATGCATTTGAACGGTACCGAAGGTGGGCCGGCGTTGTTGGCGACCGCTGGGTTGAAGAGCTGGTTTTAAACCCCGGAACTTTGGATCAAGAAAAGAGCTTGTTGATGCCCTTGGTTGATGGTGCCGGAATTTTAAGTACCGATTTTAATGGAGTTTTGGCCGCCGATTTACAGCTGGTTCTGCCCTTTGATATGTTGACCAAAGTCGATTTAATGAGCATGGCCAATTCCTTAGAAGTGCGCGTTCCCCTACTCGATTACCGCCTGATTAATTATGTTCATGCCCTGCCATCTTCCTACAAAATTGACGGGCAGCGAAAAAAGAAACTGTTGATTGATGCGTTTCGGGCAGAATTGCCTGTTGAAGTTTGGCAACGACGTAAGCAAGGATTTGAGGTGCCCTTAATGCCTTGGTTTAGGAAAGAATTAAAGGGCCTTTTAAACGAAACCTTAAATTTAGAAAAGATAAAGGCACAAAAAGTGTTAAACCCCCTCGCGGTAAATATGCAGCTAAACCGCTTGAACAGTAAGAATCCGGGAGAGTTGCCCTTTATTTTATGGAGTTTATTTGTGTGGCAAACCTGGTACGACAAAACCCTTATTGAAGAATAATTTTACTTTTGTTTAAATGATGGAATAAATTCCATTTTTTGGAAATACATGCCCAGAGTCCTACGCATCATCAATCGATTTAATTTAGGTGGCCCTACCTACAATGCGGCCTATTTAACAAAGCACTTGGGCGGGGATTATACTTCATTGTTGATAGGCGGTCAAAAAGAAGACAGCGAAGATTCGTCCGACTTCATCCTTCGGCATGTAGGAGTGCATCCCTTTTTGATTCCTGAAATGCAGCGGTCCTTGAATTACAACAACGACATAAAGGCGTATTTCAAAATAAAATCCATTATCGAGCGTTTTAAGCCAGATATTGTTCATACCCATGCTTCGAAAGCTGGAGGCCTTGGCCGGATGGCGGCTTTTTCATCGGGGGTACCTATTGTGGTGCACACTTTTCATGGCCATGTATTTCATTCGTACTTTAACAAGGCAAAGACGCATTTTTTCAAATCGGTGGAACGGCGGCTGGCAAAAAAGACCGACCGCATTATTGCCCTTTCGGAATTGCAAAAACATGAATTGGTAGATGAGCATCGAATTTGCGGGAGCGAAAAGGTAACAATCATTCCTTTGGGCTTTGATTTGTTTCGGTTTCAAGAAAATCGATACGAAAAGCGGCTTGCCTTTCGCAGCTCATTTTTTTTGAAAGAGGACACCATCGCCATCGGAATTATTGGACGTTTGGTGCCCATTAAAAACCATGTTTTTTTTCTGCAGGCCATTGCGGCCTTAAAAAAGAAAACAAATTTGCCTGTTAAGGCCATAATAATAGGCGATGGAGAATTGCGAACGGAATTGGAAAAATGCTGCCAACAGCTAAATCTAAGCCATTCAGCCAGCCCAGAGTCATCGACCTTGGCAGATGTGGTGTTTGCGGGCTGGCAAAAAGACATTGATATGATTAATGCCGGACTCGATATCGTTGCTTTGACCTCCTTGAACGAAGGCACACCTGTTAGTCTTATTGAAGCACAGGCTTCGAGCAAGCCTATTGTTTCAACCCGGGTTGGCGGAATCGAAAACGTGGTTTTGCCAGGGAAAACCGCCCTGCTCTCCGAACCCGGCGACCTAGAAGGGTTTGTGAACAATCTAAATGCCTTGGTTTCTGATTCCTACCTACGCCATCAAATGGGCGATTTAGGTTGGGATTGGGTTAGCAATCGTTTCCATTATTCCAGGTTGGTTTCGGACGTTAAAAATTTATATGAGGAATTGTTGGACCAGAAAGGCATACACCGCCCCATGCTTAATGCCATTTAACCTAGATAAAAATTCCTACCTTTGCAGGAATATCAATTCCATGAAATCCTGGGCTAAAACCTTCTTTTTGTTGGGCTTTCTTGCATTTGGCTTTAGCAGTTGTAGGCTTTTTCAGCCCAATTTTATGCTCCGTACTCCGGCCAATTACCAGTTTGATGAAATTCCAGAAAAGGTGGATACCGTGTATCGGTTGGCTATTAACGATGTGCTAAACTTTTCTATTTTGGGCGATTATGGTGCCCCCGTAATTAGCAATGGAGGTTTTGGTGGGGGAAATGGAGGCGGCGGCATGGGAATGGGCGGCGGAATGGGCATGGGCGGCGGAATGGGAATGGGCATGGGAATGGGAATGGGCGGCGGTGGCGGGTTTTCGGCCTTAGTGGAATACGATGGAACCTGTAAACTGCCTATTGTTGGTCGGGTTCCTTTGGCGGGAATGACCAACAGGGAGGCAGAGTATTATCTAGAAGACCTATATAAGCAATTGGAAATCAAAAACCCCTTTGTTCAGGTTTCGGTGGGCAACCGTAGAGTTCTTCTGTTCAACGGCACCGGCTCTGGAACCCAAGTTACTCCGCTGTTTTTAGAAAACATGAATTTATTTGAAGTCATCGCAATATCTGGGGGTATTTCGCCCAACGGGAAGGCCCATCGAATCAAAGTAATACGGGGCGACCTGAAAGACCCTCAAGTATATTTGCTCGACATTTCAACGTTAGAGGGCATGAAAATGGCCGATTTGACCCTGCAGCCCAACGATATTGTGTACATCGAACCTAGAATTCGCCCCATCGAAACGTTTTTTGCCGCCATCAACCCCTATTTGACAGCAGTTAGTTTCGTAGCTAGTTCTTTAACTACAATTATTGTTGTTGCTAATCTACAGTAGATTATGAGTGAAGAGCGCCGGCCCGTAACCGCAATAAATCAAGACTTAGACCCAGCCCTGCTGGGCATGATTTTTAGGCGTTCGTTGTGGATCGTTTTATTGTTGGCCGTTATTGCCGCAGCTTCCGCTTTCCTGTTTCTAAGATATACCACGCCTACTTTTGAAACCTTTAGCGTTATTCAGCTAACCAAAGCCGATGAAGACAAAAAAGATTACCTGAACCAAGGCAGCTTTTTTGATTTGAATATAGCCCGAGAACTGGAATTGCTTAGGTCGCCGGTATTTCTTCAACGCGTCATCGACACCTTGCCTCTGGGTATAACCTATTACCGAAAAGGCGCCATTATGTCGTCCGACAACTACAATAAAGCCCCTTATTTTATAAAGATTGATAAAGTCAATCCCTTGATTTATGGAGTTCCAATCCATGTTGACTTTAATGAAGATCGAACCTGCACCGTTCGATTTGAAATCGATGAATCCAAAGAATCTGAAACCATTCCCTTAAATACGGTCAAGAAATTTGGATATTTCGACGTGTCGGTAAATTGGCGGGCCCCCGATTTCTATTACGAAACCAATGATTTTCATTATTTTGTTGTGAACGACCCGGAGTCCATTAATGAAAAATATTTGCCCGGGCTTGAAATTGAAATTGAGAATGAAGGTGCGAACACCATCAATATTGCCTATACCGATGTGAATTCGTTTAGGGCCTCTGATATGGTAAATGCCGTAGCCATGGCCTATGAAAGCTTTTACATCGATTCCAAGCAAGAAAGTGCCAATAAAATGTTGGTTTACATAGACGAAACCCTTGGACTGATTAAAGATAAACTCGAAGAAGCCGACTCCAGCCTGAAGTCCTACCAAAAAAAGTACGGCATCGATGGCCTTACTTCTGACTTGAGCACCGCCGGAGATTTCGGGAAGCTCTTGGAACTACAAAAACAAGTACAAGAATACCTAATAACTCTGCAGGTTACCCGCACCGTTTACCAGAAAATACTCGACAAAAATATTCCAGTTGGAGAGTCTATTATTCTTGCAAGCCAAGTTCAAAATAGTCCCGGAGTCGGATCTTTGGTACAGCAAATTCAAAACATGTTGCTGCAAAGGGAATTGATGCAGTACAATTTTCAAGAATCCAGCAACCAAATTAAACGCCTTGATTTCCATATCGATGTGATTCGGGGCAGAATGGCTAAGGCGGTGGAATACCAAATTGAAGGACTTGACTTTAAATTAAAGGAAGCACAACAACGCATTAAGGACTTAGAAAGCAAGTTGTTCATTGAAAAAAGCATTGAAGACCAAATCGAGTTGTCTCGACTGGAACGTGTGTACGAGGTCAACGAAAAGTATTACGACGAATTAATTCAGCAAAAAGCAGAATTCTCGCTGGCCCGCGAAGGATATACCCCCGATTATCGGGTTTTAAGATACAGCCGACCCAACGATATCCCCGTTTCTCCAAACAAAAAACTGGTTGTGGGTGGCAGCTTTGTGGGCTGGTTTGTGATCAGTTTTTTGATTGTGGTTATTCGGTATTTGCTGTTCAATCAAATTTTATCCATCGCCGATGTCGGTAAGCATACTTCCGTGCCTTTCTTAGGCATCGTTTTTCAATACAAAATTGGCCTGCCTATCTCTCAGTTGATTGTAGATAAAAAACCGAAATCAACCATTGCCGAGGCCTTCCGGAACATTCGAGCCAACCTCGACTTTATCAATTCAGATCCAGGAAGTAAATTAATCGCGGTAACCAGCACCATCTCGGGCGAAGGAAAAACATTCATTGCCCTAAACATTGCAGGTATTTTAGCCTTGGCGGGTAAAAAAGTGGTGGTGATTGACGGCGATATGCGTAAACCTAAAATTCACTTGGGATTCAACTCTCCAAATAAGAAAGGGCTAAGTACCATTTTAATTGGACGCGACACCTTTGAAGATTGCGTACAAAACTCGGAAATTGACAATTTGGATTACATCACCGCAGGCCCGATCCCTCCAAACCCCTCTGAATTAATCATGGGGCATCGAATGGATGAAATGTTGGATGAATTGCAAAAAACCTACGACTTTATTGTGGTTGATAATCCCCCTGTTGGTATTGTTACCGATGGCGTTTTTGTATTGCGCCGTGCCGATTATCCCATTTATGTGTTTAGGGCCTCGTACTCTAGAAAATTCTTTATCAATAACCTAGAACGCCTGCATGACACCAACCAGATCAAGAAAATTAGCTATGTCATCAATGGCTTGCCTCCCTTCCGCAGAAAAGGAAGTGGTTACGGGTACGGTTACGGCTACTCCTATGGGTATGGGTACGGTTATGGATATGGATATGGGTACGGATATGGATATGGATATGGATACACCAGCGACGACAATGAGGAAGAAATACGCCGACGTAGAGCTCGAAACAATCCAATGAGTTGGTCTGGTTTAAGCAAACGCCTTTTTCCTACCAAAAAACGCAAACACAAAAACGAATAGACAGCGGCAACGGAATGGAACGCATTGAAACTGGAATAGATGGCTTAACCCTGCTACGTCCTCGGCTTTTTCAAGACGACAGAGGGTATTTTATGGAAAGCTTTAATCGGTCTATTTTTGAAGATTTAGGCCTACCCATTCATTTTGTGCAAGACAACGAATCACAGTCTGAAAAAGGCGTTTTGCGTGGGCTTCATTTTCAAAGACCGCCCCATGCCCAAGCTAAATTAGTTCGAGTAATTCGAGGTTCAGCCTTAGATGTGGTTGTTGACCTTAGAAAATCCTCTTCAACCTTTGGGCAGCACCGAACTTTTGTTCTTGATGACGCCACCAAAGATTTGCTGTTTATTCCGGAAGGCTTTGCCCATGGGTTTTTAGCGCTGCAGACCCCCACCCTATTTTCATACAAATGCAGCCGTTTTTATTGCAAAGAATCCGAAGATGCATTGCGGTGGAACGACCCTCAGTTAAATGTTCAGTGGGGCTTGAACAACCCTGTTTTATCAGAAAAAGACAAAGTGGCCTCATTTTTCAAGGATTTTGTCTCACCTTTCAATTAATTTTGACCTGTGTTTCAACCCGAAGTTGTTTATAGCCTTTTTATCGTTTTCAGCGGCAGCCTGGCCTTGCTTATTTATGCCCTGTTGCTGAAATTTTCATCAAACTTAGGGAACAGAAACCAAGGGAATTTGATACGCTGGTCCACCACCGTTAAACCCTCTGTTGGCGGAATTGGATTTTTCATCGTTTTCTTAACCTCTTTGGTTTTTTCTATGCTGATGTATCCAAATGACATTGTTAAACCTGAAGTGCTAGGTTTGGCTGGGGCCGTAACCTTGGGATTTCTGATAGGCCTTGCCGACGACGCTTACAACACCAAACCTTGGCTAAAGTTTATCGGTCAATTCCTGTGCGGACTTATCCTTACTGCCTCTGGGCTGCAAATACATGTATTTAACCACCATTTTTGGGATTCGGCTCTCACCATCCTTTGGATTGTCGGAATTATGAACTCCTTAAACATGCTAGATAACATGGATGGAATAACCGGCTCGGTTTCCTTTATTATTTTAATGGGTTTGGCTGGAATTATGACCGTTCGGTCTCTTCCAGGCAGCAATGCCCTGTACTTTCCACTGATTGCCGGCGGCGGAGCTGCTCTGCTCGCTTTTCTCTTCTACAACTGGTCTCCCTCTAAAATGTTTATGGGCGATACAGGAAGCATGTTTTTAGGGGTTTTCATCGGCGGCCTTAGCATTCCAATTGTTTGGAACGGCAATGCTTTTGGATTGGAAAAAGGGTTGTTTTTAGAAAACCCCCACTGGGCTTTTCTGCTTATTTATTTGTTCTTTTTCATTCCCATCACCGATACCGCCACCGTAACAATCAATCGGCTGCTTGCAGGAAAATCCCCATTCGTTGGGGGCCGCGACCACACCACCCACCACATGGTTTACCGGGGCTTTTCGGAGCGCCAAACCGCCGTCCTTTTCTCCTTTATCTCGGCAATTTGCGCCCTTACCGGAATCGCCGTTCTCTTTGCATTCAGTACTTTGAATTTGGCCTATTTTATGGGCATCTTGGCCTTGCTCTTATGTCTTAGTTCTGTTCTGTACAGCCTGACACGACAGAAAAACAAAAAAACAATCAACTTGCCTTGAGTGAACCTTATCCTCTCCTGAACATTTTGGTGCAAATAAGGTTAAACAACCATGAACAAAGTTAAGCCGTCTCTTAGGGTTGAAGGAGCAAGAGAGCACAATCTGAAAAACATTGATGTTGAATTTCCACGAAATTCCTTGGTTGTTATTACCGGCCTATCGGGTTCAGGAAAATCATCGCTTGCCTTCGATACCATTTATGCCGAAGGGCAACGCCGTTACCTAGAGAGTTTTTCCTCTTATGTACGGCAATTTTTAGGGAATTTAGAACGCCCAGACGTTGATCGAATCACAGGGTTAAGCCCTGTGGTGGCTATTGAACAGAAAACCACCAACAAAAACCCCAGGTCCACCGTCGGTACCATTACCGAGATTTACGACTTCCTGCGTGTCCTCTATGCCCGTGCTGCTACAGCCTTATCGCCAGTAACAGGCGAACCTATGGTTCGCTACAGCCAAAAGCAAATGCAAGAGGCTATTCTTGACCGGTTTCAAGGCAGCACAATTCAATTGCTTGCTCCTTTGGTGAAAGGAAGAAAAGGACATTACCGAGAGCTTTTTGAACGGTGTGCCAAATTGGGATTTCTAAAAGTGCGGATAGATGGTCAATTTCGAGAAATTACCCTGGGACTTAAATTAGACCGTTACAAAGTCCACGACATTGAAATTTCGGTCGATACCCTAGAGGTTGACCCCCTTAAACCAAAACGATTGGAACGGTCGCTCGAAACCGCCTTGAAACTCGGAAAAGGCAGCGTTCTTGTTCTTGAAAAAAACCAGGAAACCCCCATTTTTTTATCCAAAAATTTGATGTGCCCCACATCTGGGATTTCCTTCGATGAGCCTGCCCCCAATTTATTTTCCTTTAACAGCCCCTATGGAGCCTGCCCAAAATGCAACGGCATT
The DNA here is from genome assembly GCA_903837495.1 of uncultured Flavobacteriales bacterium. Classification (GTDB taxonomy): domain Bacteria; phylum Bacteroidota; class Bacteroidia; order CAIKAF01; family CAIKAF01; genus CAIKAF01. Next base: position 58,965 of record CAILUT010000042.1, read on the forward strand.
GGACAGGTGAACGTGGTAGCGGAAGATAAGATTTTTCCAAACCCCTTGCTTTCTATAAAAAAGGGAGGCATCGCCCCCCTTGGAACACAAAAAAACGGCTGGATGTTTAAGCAACTTGAACAGGCGGGTTGGGCCTTGGGATTTACCATGGATACGCCCATTCAAGAACTGGCTCCAGAAATTATTTCCACCCTGTTAAATGGGCATCCAGAACTCCTTAAATTCAAAAGTCCCATTTCTGGAATTAGCGGCAGTTTCCGATTTGATGGCATAGCTCCATTTATTGTCGAACAGGCCGATAACGAGCACAGCAGCCGCCTGAATCGCTGGGCGAAGGGATTCATGGAATACCAAAATTGCCCCACTTGCCTTGGCAGCCGACTTAAGCCCGAGGTGCATCATTTTATCTTAAACAAAGCCTCAATTGTAGATTTAGGACAAAAAAGCATCTTGGAATTGCAATCCTTCATGGAAGAGCTGCCTGCCACCCTAAACCCAAAACAAACGGCCGTCGCTTCAGAAGTTTTAAAAGAATTAAAACACCGAATCTCCTTTTTGCTGGAAGTAGGCCTGGGGTATTTAACCCTAAATCGCAGCGCAAAAAGTTTGTCGGGCGGAGAAGCCCAACGCATTCGATTGGCGACTCAAATTGGGTCAAAACTTGTTGGAGTGCTGTATATTCTAGATGAGCCCTCAATAGGGTTGCACCAACGAGACAACCACCGGCTAATTCAAGCCCTAAAAATCCTGCGCGATGCAGGTAATTCAATTTTGGTGGTTGAGCACGATAAAGACATCATGCTTGAATCTGATTTCATTTTAGATATGGGCCCTGGAGCTGGGATTCACGGAGGCACCGTTGTGGCCTCTGGAAGTCCAGACCAACTCATCGCTTTGAATTCCATCACCGCACAATACCTTTCTGGGAAACTGAGCCTTCAAGTCCCTTCCGTTCGGCGCCCAGGAAATGGAAAAGAGATTGAAATCAAAGGAGCCTCTGGCCACAATCTAAAATCGGTTAATACCCACATTCCTTTGGGGTGTTTTGTGTGCGTTACAGGTGTCTCTGGCAGCGGAAAATCCTCGCTCATCAATGAAACCCTATACCCCGTTCTGGCCAATGCCCTAAACCGAGCCGAATTAACCCACCTTCCTTTTCTTTCAATCAAAGGAATTAGTAACCTCGATAAGGTTATTCGTGTCGATCAATCTCCGATTGGCAGAACCCCACGCAGCAACCCCGCTACCTATACCGGGGTCTTCAACGACATCCGGCAGCTGTTCACCCTGCTTCCTGAATCAAAAATCCGCGGATACGCTCCCGGCCGTTTTTCCTTTAATGTTAAAGGAGGACGCTGCGAAACCTGTCGCGGTGGTGGCGTTGAAGTTATTGAAATGAATTTTTTGCCCGATGTAGAAGTAATGTGCCCCACTTGCCATGGAAAACGATACAACTCTGAAACCTTAGAAGTCAGGTATAAAGGCGCTTCTATTTCAGATGTCTTAGATATGACCTTAGAAAAGGCCGTCGTTTTTTTTGAACACATTCCTGCCATCTTTAAAAAAATATCGGTCTTAAACGAAATCGGTCTCGGCTATTTAACCTTAGGACAACGCTCTACTACCTTGTCTGGAGGCGAAGCCCAACGCGTAAAACTGGCGACCGAATTGCAGCGCCCCGGAACGGGAAACACCCTATACATCCTTGATGAACCTACCACCGGATTGCACTTTGA
>CAILUT010000043.1 GCA_903837495.1 uncultured Flavobacteriales bacterium
ACCTCCGCCCAAAATATTAGAGGTATTAACAAAAGGAGTAACCTGCCCATGGCATACATTATTAAAGGTAAAGCTTGCATTGGGAATCGAGTTCATTGTAACCGGCTGCACAATGGTATCGGCACAGCCGTTGTTGTCGGTTACCACCAATTCAACGTTGTAGGTGCCGGGAGCACTATAGGTGTGCGAGGGACTTTGAAGGGTATCAAAGGTCCCATCGCCAAAGGCCCAGCTCCATGAAACCAAGTTGCCGGGTTGAGAAATGGAAGAAGAATCGGTGAAGACGCGAACCATACCACAGGTGGAGTCAAAAACAAAATCGGGGGTTAAAATCGGGGGAACGACCACCGGCAAAACGACAGTGTCTTCACAACCCACTTGGGCCGACGAAATCAACGTAACGTTATAGGTCCCTGGCGAGCCGTATTGATGAATTGGGTTTTGCTGGGAAGAGTTCGGACTACCATCGCCAAAATCCCAATTCCAAACCGCAGGTTGAACGCCCGGAATCGTAGTAGAATCGTTGAATTGAAGGGTTCCGTTGCACAAATTTTGGGTGAAAAAGTGCGCATTAGGTAAAACCGGGTTGATGTTGGCCGACAATTGGGCCGTACAACCGGTGGCAGAGGTCAGAGTTACCTGATACACGTTTTGACCCCATGTTGGATTGGTAATGGCAATCTGTTGGGTAGTGGCCCCATTTGACCATAGATAGCCAACAAATCCCGGAGGGGCAACCAGGGTTGCAACGGTATCGCCCACGCAATACGTAATGTCAATTTGAAGCGGACGGCATTCGGCGGCCAAATAGCCATACCCGTAGTGGCCAGAGAGAGAGCAGTCGCCCGTTCTTGCTTCGATGGTTACCACCTGCCCTACATAGTTCAACAAGTTTACCCCAGTGGTAGTCCAGTTGCGCCAACGCACTTGACCTTGACTTACAAAGCCAGGTACATTGCCGCCTGCAGCGACCTGATAAAAAGTACAAGGAATAATCCCCCCATTTTGGTTTTTAACCTGCATTTCAAAGCGGGGTTGCTGAACGGGGGAGTGCCCTGGATCTTCTAAAACCACAGCATACCTATAAATAAAGAGCGCGTTTTGCTGGGTAACCGTAAACGAATACCTCAATGATTCCGCTTGGGCGCCCACTTGGCTATTTCCAAGCCGGGCCGACTGTGAAATTCCGGGCGGGGTTCGAGTCAACGCATTGATAATGGGATCCAATCCGGGAGTCATAATGGTATGCCGACCATTTTGAATGGTATTGGGATTGGTTATATTAATGGGACAACAGTTGCCAATGCCACCAATCCAGTTTTGAAAGCCATTCATGGAAAAGTCGGCGTTGGGGCAGCCTACGTTATTTTGACCCAACAGCGAAATAGGAAAGGCAAGCAACATGGCCGTTAACAAAAATACAGAAGCCGTATAAAACGGCGAAAATGCTTTGGTAGGATGTGGCATCATATTAGTGTTAAATTGATACGATGAAAAAGGTGTAAATACTGAACATGCTTTTGAGGTGGACTTAACGAATAAGGTTAATATGGCCATGGTACTCATGTACCAAATTAAATGCATCGCGAACCATCAATCTATATACATAAGAACCCTGAGGAACTAGATTGGCATTGGTTTTTCCGTCCCAACCTTTTTGAATCGGCTCCAAATTTTTTCCATAATACATCGAGGCTCCCCACCGGTCAAAAATTTCCATGTCAGCCTCAACAATGGCAGTTCCTTGAATGGTAAAAAATTCATTCAGTCCATCGCCATCGGGCGTAAATGAATTTGGGACATACAGGGTATATTCGGGAATTACCTTTACCAAACGCCAAACCGTATCGGCGCAGCCCCATTGATTAAAGACAATCAATTGAACGGGGTATGAATTGGTATCGGCGGCATAATAAATGCGCGGATTTTCATCGGTCGAGCTCATTCCATTTCCAAAATCCCATTGAAAGTTTTCGCCCATATCCGATTTGTTTCTGAATTGAACCAAAGGATTGTTGACTGTTGGCTTTTCGGGTGTCCAATCAAAGGCGGCTGTTGGCTGAGGGCGAACGGTAACGTAATTTAATACAGCCACAGAAGTGTCGCAGCCTTTATCAGAAACAGCATACAAACTCACGGTGTAGGAGCCCGCCGCATTCGGATAGGTATGGCTTGGGGATTCTTGAGCGGAGGTAGCCCCATCGCCAAAAGTCCAAATCCATTGAACCACAGAACCCAGATCGATGCTGGTCTGATTGTCAAAAAAGGGAGTTACCGGATAACACCCCGACAATGGGTTGGCATTCCATGCAATGTTCGGCTTTGGCCAAACCACCGCATTTTTGGTTGTGGAATCGATGCACCCGACTGCGCTGCTTGCAATCAAAGTGATTGGCCAAGTACCTGCGGTTGGAATCAAAACGGTTGGATTAATGGTTGTTTGGCTTGGAATTCCAAACCCAAAGAACCATTGACACCCAGCAATGCTGCCTTGAGATACGGATGTAGTATTGACAAATTGACTATTAAACCCTTCGCAGGGTGTATTGATTGTAAAATCAACGAGGGGCAAAGGCAAAATGCTTAGGTTTTGGGTCAGGGTATCGGTACACCCGTTGGCAGAGGTTACAACCAAAGTTACTGGGTAAACCCCCTCTGTTTGGTAAATAAAAGTTGGATTAGGTGTGCCAGAAATACTGCTGTTGTTCAGTCCGAAATCCCATTCCCAGTTTGCAATTTGGCTAAGCGGAACGCTAGACTGGTCTGTAAATTGAACAGAATTTAATGCACAAGTTGTTGGAGACAAAAATTGAGCGGTAGGGAAAGCCCAATTGGTGTAGGGCATGGTGTAGGAATCGGTGCAACCATTGGCGGCGGTTACGGTTAAGGTAACTTGCCATTGTCCTGGCTGAGCATAGGTATGGGTTGGATTTTGTGCTGAAGATGTGTTTCCATTACCAAAATTCCATGACCACCCCACAATTTGCCCGGGTCCGCTTGGGGTATTGGAATTGTCGGTAAAGAGATTAACCAATCCGCAATTGGTTGGCAGAATAAAATTGGCAGTAGGATCCGCGTCCAAAACCGAAATGGGGAATTGAACACTGTCTTGGCATCCCATCGGAGCTGTAATAACCAATGAGCCTGTGTAATTTCCGAAATTAGAATACGTATGCGTAGGATTTGCCTGAATGGAATTAGATCCATTGCCAAAATTCCAAACGTAAGATGTAAAGACAAACCCACTGGTGTCGGCAAAGGTCATTTGCCCCGAGCAGCCTGGCGTTACGCTAACCGAATTGGATAAATCAATCACCTGAATGCAAACGGTATCCGAGCATCCAAATCCAGTAGAATCGCTAATGGTAACCACAACGCACGTATCGTTTTGAACCGAAAACAAGGTATCGGTGTTTGCGTTTGAACCGGTTAAACCTGTGGACCAAGAATAATTCCCGGTTGAGCCACCGTTGATGTTGATGTCTTCCAAACCCCAGTTGTCGCAGCAGGTACCGGAAGAAAAGAACTGAATCCACCGAAACATGGTGCTGGCTGTTTGAGCCGCAGGAGGAATGGGGATGCTCACCATATTCCACACCGTGTAAGGGGTTGGGCCATTTGCTACTCCATTTGCTGTTCCGGGATTTGTTGGAAGTTGAACACCCGCCGGAGAAAAGTAGGTTATATCCACCCAGCTTACCCCGTTGTTTATGGAATATTGCAGAGAAACACCTTCACGGGCCAAATCGGGTCCTTCGCAAGGAGTTATGCCACCTTGTAGAGAATAAATAAAACTAAAATCAACGGTTCCGCCTCCCGTTACATTCAATGCTGCTGTTCGAATTTCGGGGGTAGCATTTCCAGAACTGGCGGCCCAATAATAGGGCGTGCCGCTGGGGCTAGGACCGCATGGTGAAGTAAAAAGAGTTGTTCCTGAGGTTGTCCAGCCTCCAGGAAGACTACCGCTATTAAAATTAAAATTGTATCCTCCCCCACTCTGAAGCATCCCGTTGGCCGTTATAATCACATTAGAACCCTGACAAATTGGGTTGTGGTTGGCAGTGGCTGTAATATTGCATAGCTGCTGGGCAACCAAAGAAGAACACGATGCAGTTATTAAAAAGAATAAAACTTTTCTCATTTACTTCAGAATGCAAGTCTTTACAAATCTATGAAAAATTATTAAATTAAAGACTTTTGTATTTTCGAAACGCTGCATAGGGAGTAAAGCACGTTGGATTTCTGCCCCTTTGGTGGAATTAAAGTTTTAGGGCTGAAAACCAATAAAAAGGTAAAAAAAATGATAAAAAAGGGGGGAATGCGCCAAGGTCGAGCTGCATCCCTGCGCAAGAGTAGCTTTACAGGTTAGGAAGAGGAGTTCGTGAATAGACTTCCAAAACCATATCGAGGACATCGGGCATGGCAGCCAACGGCAGGGTATTGGCAGCATCGCTCATGGCTTGGTCGGGGGTGGGGTGGGTTTCCATGAAAAATCCATGAACGCCTAAGGCTGAAGCGGCCTTAGCCAGTACCACAGCCATTTCCCTTTCTCCGCCGCTCTGCCCATTTCGCCCCCCCGGCGATTGCACCGAATGGGTTGCATCAAAAACCACAGGCCCCCATTTTTTCATTCTTTCGATTCCCCTAAAGTCAACCACCAAATCTCGATAACCAAAGGTAGTTCCGCGTTCTGTTAGCCAGCAGGACCCATCAATTCTGCCCGTTTTTTCAACAACAAAACCCATGTCGTCGGGCGATAAAAATTGGCCTTTTTTAATGTTTAAATGGCAATTGGTTTTTCCGGCTTCAACCAACAAATCGGTTTGCCTGCATAAAAAGGCTGGAATTTGGATTACATCAACAACCTGTTGTAAATAAGGCAATTGCCAGCTCTCATGCACATCGGTTAAAACAGGCAGTCCTAAGCTGCGTTTGACCTGTTCTAAAATCTCAAGTCCTTTTTCCAACCCCTTCCCTCTTGCACTGTTTAAGGAGGTTCGGTTTGCCTTATCGAAAGAGGCTTTAAAAATATATGGAATGCCGCGCTTGGCGCATACAGATGCCATGGTTTCAGCCACCTCTAAGCACAAGTCCAACGATTCGGCCACACAAGGTCCTGAGATTAAAAAGGGCTTTTCAGGCGAAAAAAAAGAGGGGTCAATACGCATCGTGAATTCGAATAACACCCAGCAGTTGGTTGCTGGAATTTACAACAGGCAAGGCCGAACGTTTTTGCAGGTCCGATTCCATGGTTTGAATGGCAGCGCCCAAAAACGCATCGGGACCACAAGTTATGGGTTGGGGGTTCATTATTTCGTTTGCTTGGGCCGATTCTAAAGATACCCCATTCACCAAAGCCCTGCGAACATCTCCTTCTGTAATGATTCCTACTAGCACTCCCCTTTCCTCAACGCATGCTATGCCAAGCGGTTTCTCGGTCATGGAAATCAATACCTGTCGCATGGTGTTTGAGGGCAAAAGCCGAGCCACCGAATCCAATGGATGCATAACCTGCTTCACCTTTAAATTCCAATTTTTACCCAGCTGACCACCGGGATGAAAAGCAGAGAAATCAGAATAAGAAAACCCATTTGAGTCGGCCCAAGAGAAAATCAAGCACTCCCCGGCAATCAGAGCCAGCATAGTGCTGCACGAAGGTGCAAGGTTAAGGCTGTCGGCCTCTTCTGAAACCGAACAATCCAACACCAAGGATAATTTTGAACTCAATTTACCTTGTGTATTCCCAAGCAATCCGATAGAAGAAACACCCTTCGCCATTAGCCATTCGGCCAATTGAATATGCTCTTCGCTGCTGCCACTTTTCGAAATGAAAAAAGCCAAAGAATCGGATGAAAATTGCCCAAGATCGCCGTGAAAACCCTCTGAAGGCAAAATGAAAATAGCTTTTTTCCCAAGAGAACGAGCGGTGGCTGCCAATTTTCGTCCGATGTAGCCGCTTTTCCCTGTCCCCAAAAAAATCCATTCCCCAGCCAATTGCATTTTTTCAAGCATGCCATTCCAAGAAGGCTGCCATTTCGCTTCAACATTCAACAAGGCCTTACGGTACTTTTCTACATAAAATCCGGGAGGTGAATAGGCATCCATACTGACAAAGATATACAAGGACTGCCAATTTGTCCCCATTTCATTAGATGGTATGGTATTTGAAAAAAATGAAAAAAACTATTTTATGGCAAACGCAAAAGAATCCGTTACTAGACAGGGGAACATCCAAGTTCAAACAGACAATATTTTTCCCATCATTAAAAAGTTTCTGTACTCCGACAACGAAATCTTTTTGAGGGAATTGGTATCGAATGCAACCGATGCCATTCAGAAAACCAAATTGTTAGGTTCCATTGGAGAGTTTAAAGGTTCACTGAAAACCGCCAAAGTTGAAATTAAGATTGACAAGGAGGCGAAAACCCTTACTGTTTCTGACAATGGGATTGGAATGACCGCCGAGGAAATGGAAAAGTACCTAAATCAAGTAGCCTTTTCAGGTGCCCGTGAATTTCTTGAAAAATACAAAGGGGTAGAAGACAAACAAACCATTATAGGGCACTTTGGCCTTGGCTTTTATTCTGCTTTTATGGTAGCGGCTAAGGTTGAGGTGGTTAGCAAGTCCTTTCAAACTGGAGAGCCCGCCCACCGTTGGTCGTGCGATGGCAGCCCCTCCTACTCCATTGAACCCGCCAGCAGAAAATCGCGCGGAACCGATGTGATTTTGCACATGTCAGAAGAAGGCGAGGAATTTCTAGACGAATCAAGAGTCCGAACAATCTTAACAAAATACGGACGATTTTTACCTGTGCCTGTTTTCTTTGAAAACAATCAAATCAACAATACAGAGCCCGCCTGGACCAAAAAACCGCTTGACTTAACTCAAGAAGATTATTCTGCATTTTACAAAGAACTGTATCCGGGTTCATTTGAAGATCCTTTGTTCCAGATTCACCTGAATGTTGATTATCCGTTTAATTTAACAGGGATCTTATATTTCCCTAAAATCAAAGAACATTTTGATGTTCAACGAAAAAAAATCTCCTTGTTTTCAAATCAGGTTTTTATAACCGATTCGGTTGAGGGCGTGGTTCCTGAATTCTTGACCCTGTTGCATGGCGTTTTAGATTCGCCCGACATTCCTTTGAATGTATCTCGGTCTTACTTGCAATCCGATGCTAACGTTCGGAAAATAAGCAGCCATGTTACCAAAAAAGTGGCCGATAAATTGGAGGAAATGTTCCAACAAAACCGGGAAGATTTTGAAGCCAAATGGAACGACATTCGGATTTTTGTTCAATATGGAGCTATAACCGACGTGAAGTTTGCCGAACGAGCCAAAAAATTCGTTCTGTTTGAAAACCTAGAAGGCCGGTTTTATACCTTAGAAGAACTAAAAGAGCACTTGAAGGACGGGCATACCGATAAAAACAATCAATTGGTGGTGTTGTATTCGGCCGACCCAGAGGCTGACCATGGTTATATTTCTAGAGCCACAGAAAGGGGATATCAGGTATTTAAAATGAACAGCCCTTTGGAAGCCCATTATCTAGGCCACTTGGAACAAACCCATGAGGGAATTAAATTCGCACGAATCGATTCGGATTCGCCAGAGAAGTTAATCGACAAAGGTATTGAGGTTCCATGCAAATTGACCGATGAGCAACGGGCCACTTTGGTTGGAATTTTCGAATCGCTAAAAGAAAATTCTACCCTCAGCATTGCGGTTGAAAATTTATCCGATTCCGACATGCCTGTTACGGTAACCGAATCGGAATTCATTCGCAGAATGAATGAAATGCAGCAAATGAATGCGATGGGTGGACAGGCCTTTCGAATGCAATCTGCTGTGGTGAATGCCAACCACCCCATTATGGTTTCGATTCTTGAAAAAGAAGATGAACAGCAACGAAAGAACATCGCCCGGCAAATTTTAGATATGGCTTTGCTCAGCAAAGGAATGCTTAAAGGGGAGGCGTTGACTAAGTTCTTACAGCGTTCGCTCGAATTGCTTAAATGACCAGAAAAAGCAGCAAATTTGATGCGAAGGGCTTGCTTAAATCCGTTTTAAGTTTCCCCTTGATTTTCCTTGTTCGTCTGTATCAATGGATTGTTTCGCCTTGGCTGCCTCCTTCCTGCCGATATACGCCATCTTGCAGCCACTATATGGTTGAAGCTCTACAAAAACATGGGCCGTTTCGGGGGGGTTGGTTTGGGCTCAAACGGATTGGAAGATGCCATCCTTGGGGCGGCCATGGGCCCGATCCCGTTCCTTGAATTTCTTATTTTTCGCTCAGGGGCAACAGCCCCTTTTTTTGTTTTAACCCAAACATAGTAGCAAACACAATCAGCAGCAGCAACAAAGAATAAAAAGCATCTTCCAAAGGAACTGTACCCAAGCGAACCCCTAAATTCTCATTGTCGTTATACCAAACAATGGGCAGGGCAGTTAAAACTCCATTAATGGTGAAAAAAGGCAGCAAATGAACCAGCCACATCAAGCCCAATTTTCCCATAAATTGAGTTCCCCAAAACCAGCGGTGAATCAACAGCAACGCAATCAGCAGGGTAAAGGTGGCCAATGGATACCAAGCAGAAAATCCAACACCCAAACACAGGGCGGAGATGCCAATCCAAAACCACCAGACATGGGATTGAAACCGCTTCATTGGATCGCCAAAATAGGCTTCTAAACAGGCATAAATGAAAGCCGAAGCATAGGGTACAGCAATAAAAAAGAGCCATTCTTCGATTGGTAGATGCCAAAGGGAATAACCGGTTAAATAGACTGGATTGAAGCCCCAAAAGCCTTGAAGGGTAAAGGCAATATCCCAAGGAATAAACACCAACATTCCTACTAAAATGCCCGGAAATAAATAGGGCCATTGTTTATAAAAAGCGACTTTTTTATCAAAGGACAAGGCGAGCGTAGCACCTAAGGTAAATAGGTCAAGCGCTAGGTAGGTGTACTTCCCTGTCCATTCGAAGATCATAGCGTATTCAATTAAAGCATATTCATAGAATGCCGGGCAAACGAGCGCAGCATAATGCTTAATTTGCGGGCATTGTTGATTCGAATTCGCTCTTGCATGATTCGTTCAGGTTGAATTCCTTTGATTTTACGAAACAGCTTGGTGTAATACCGGTAGGCTAGATAAACTCCAATCTGAGAACCTTTGGGCAATTGCCGTATGCCTTCTAAGGCATGTTCAAAATCCGTTTGAATATCGGCTTCAATTTCCTTTTTGGAGGTCAAATTAAAAGCCCCCCAATTTAGGTTTGGAAAGTAAACCCGTCCTCTTGACTGGTAATCGTCGCCCATGTCGCGCAAAAAATTCACCTTTTGAAACGCAGCACCCAAACTTTTTGCATGCGGTTCAAGGAGCTGGTATTGGTCTTTGTTTCGTTCACAAAAAACCTGAAGGCACATTAGACCTACAACCTCGGCCGACCCATAAATGTAATTTTCATAGCTTTTTTGGTCGTGGCTATTCTCATCAAGATCCATTTCCATGCTGTACAAAAAGGCTTCAATGAGTTGGTGATTTATTTCATATTCATTTACAGCCAATTGAAAGGCATGAAGAACAGGATTAAGGCTAATTTTACGTTCTATGGCCAACCAGGTTTCCCGTTTAAACTCTTGCAGAAGCATCCGTTTATCGTGTTCGTGGAAGGTATCTACGATTTCATCGGCAAAACGAACAAATCCATAAATGGAGTAGACGGGAGTCTGAAACTTTGGAGAAAGCATTCGAATGCCAAGCGAGAAGGAGGTACTGTAGCGCCGAGTAATGTGTCGGCTGCATTCCTGAACGGTTAAATTATACAATGGGATGCTCATGCTGAATGCGTTCGGTTACAAGTTTTGAACTAATGACAACAATTGGCAATCCAGTTCCTGGAATGGTGCTGGCTCCAACATAATACAAATTAGAAAGCGATTCGTCTTTGTTCGCTGGCCTAAATGCACCAATTTGATTTAAGCCATGTGCCAAACCCAAGCCGCTTCCCCGGTACAAATTAAAGGTATTTTGCCATTCATCGGGTGGCATTACCCTTCGCACTTCTGTATGCGCCGCCAAATCAAATCCTGTACGCTCTGACAAATCTGCGATAATGGTATCGGCCAATTGATTGGCATCGGACCAATCCGCCTTGTAGCGTAAATCGGGAACCGGACATAAAATGAATATGTTTTCACAGCCTTCCGGAGCACATTCCGGATCGCTTTTCGTAGAAACATTAACGTAGTAATAGGGTTTTTCTGGATTTACAGACAACTTGAAAATTTTATCGGCATACTCCTGAAAATTGGTCCCCAAAAAGTAATTGTGGTGATGCAATCCCTCTACCCTGCCTTTTATCCCTAAATAAATGGTGAATGGACTTAAGGTCCAATCCATTTTGTCTAAGGCCTGCTCATTGAATTTGGTGCGCCCAAGCAATTTACCTCGAAAGGAAGCGGCATCGGAATTAATGATAAACAAATCGGCCGTGTACAACTTTCCATGCTGATCCTGAACCGAGCTCACCTTTCCTTTGGATTCATTCACCTGAACCACCTCTGTATCGTAGCTGAAGGTAACCCCTCGGCGGGTTAATTCTTCCACCAATTTGGTGGTGATGGTGTACATGCCTCCTTTTACACTCCAATACCCATCGTGTTGAAGCTCAGTGTAATTCAACAACTTGTACACCGCAGGCGTATCAAAGGGGGTAGCCCCCAGAAAAAAGGCCACCAAACTAAATATCACTTTTACTTCGTGCGATTCAAAATGACGGTCCAATTCAGACCACATAGACCGGAACATGGCGGGTGCATGTTTCCACGGAACTCCTGCCATTGACATTAAATAATCCAACTTGCCGTTAAAGTTTTTCTTGACGATTCGGTATTCCGTATCGTGAAAAATCTCTTTGGCTCCCGATAAATACCGCTTGCACTTATTTACAAAATCTGGCTCCAAATCTTCGAACTCCTGAGCCAGTTTCTCCAGTTCTCTGAAAATTTGAAATCGGCGATCGCTGCCCGCAAAGTTGACCGTATATAAGGGTGAAAGCTGTTGGTAGGTCAAGGGGTTTTCCATTTTACAGGCCTTGAACAACTCATCAAACTCGTAACTCATGGAGAAAAAAGAAGGCCCTAAATCGAAGGTATAGCCTTTTTCCTTAAACGTATTTAGGCGTCCACCGGGGGTTTTGTGTTTTTCAATGATGTGCACCTGATATCCTAAGGTTGTTAACCGAAGAGCGGTTGACAATCCTCCAAGACCAGCACCTACAATTACAGCTTGATTTTTCACAGGGTTGATTTGCTCGTTTTTATGGGATGGCTGAGTTGAGAACTCAGGTTCTTTGGCCAATACTTGGCATGTACAAACAGAAACCCAAAGGCCTCTCCATTTTCCTTTCCTAAACTTTTGTGGTGAATTTTGTGGGCTTTTCGCAAGGCCATCAAGTATGGATTTTGACTGCGTTTAAACCATGGAACACGTTGATGCACAAAAATATCGTGAACAAAAAAATAGGCTGCACCATACCCGGCAATTCCTAAACCGGCAGAAAATTGCCAATCCATATTAAAACTTCCCGAAACAATTAAATACATCGACAGAACAGCAAAAAATACCCCAAACAAATCGTTCAGTTCAAAACGGCTGTACTTCGGAGTATGGTGGTCTTTATGCAGTTTCCACAAAAAGCCATGCATGACATATTTATGGGTAAACCAAGCAACGCCCTCCCAAAGAGCGAAAAAGAAAAAGAAAACCAAAAGGTGCTTCCACCAAATCATATCTAAAAATCTTAAAGGTTTAACAAAAAAGAACGGTTTTTGTTTGAAAAAGTGCAGCCCAAATTCATTCGGTTAAATGCAATTGGCCTTGAATCATTCTTCCTTGAATTTCACCGTCCAGCACACAATTGGCCCAAGGACTATCTAAGGCACCCAAGGTCTGCCCTTCTGGATTCCAAAAGGTAAATTCGGCTTCCGAACCAGGACAGATGCGGATGCTAGGCAAGCCCAACAAAGCCCTTGAATTGTGCGAAATAATCTGAATAAATTCAGAGGGTTGCATGCAGCTGCGCAGCCGAGTCCAGCCGGCCAAGCTAAACGAAGGCAGGGTAGATTGACCAAATGGAGCATCTGGAAAAGCTGTTTCGCGGGCATCGGAATGATAAGGGCGGTGGTCGCTGCATAAAAACGAAATGCAACCGGATTTAAGACCTTGCACCAAAGCCGCTTGGTCTGAGTGGGGCGACAGGGGAGGCCAAAATTTATACCCTTCATTAAATTCGGCAACTGATTTGTCTGACCACCACAAATAATGGGCCGCAGTACCTAAAGTAAGCCCAGAATGAGCCTCCCATTTTTCCAGTCCCGAAGCACTTGATAGCAAGGGATACACTGCGGCCTTTCCTGTATATTCAACCAACGTTGACAGCTGCTGCAAATAAAAGCGCTCTTCAAACATAGGCATGCCTTCTAAGCCCATGCTCAGAGCCGTATCGCCTTCCCACACCTGAAAAGTCCGGCCCAATCCAGGGTCGGGCAACACAACCCAAATGCGCGCCCCTTCAAGAATGGATGTGTATTTAGCCGACTCAATCATCAAGGCCTTAGAAACTTTATTTGGAAAAGCATCGGTAAATCCCACTGCACCCGCCTGAGCCAACAGCTGGTAGTTAACCATGTGCTGCCCCTCCATTTTATGCGAATGTGGAGCAAATGAATGCACCGAAATTCCATCCATTTGATGGGAAAAGGGACGGTAATCTACGCCTGCAAGCTGTTCGATGCATTGGCTTTTTGTGGGGCTAAGCGCCACGGTGGTGATGCCCGACTGAGCCAATTGAGCTGTCCATTCCTGTAAGGTTTGGTGGTGTTCTTCCCCAGGTTTAGCCCCATGGTTCCATGGGTCAACCCAACCGGGCGAAATGCAGGTGAACTCTTCCAACACCCTGCAGCCTTCTGGAATTCGATCAATCTGCCCATCGATTGCTTCAACAACTCCCGCTCGTATCAAAACATCAACCTCCTGATGGTTCCAGGCCGACATTGGATCGGTAACTCGAACCGATTTCAGTAGATATGTGGAGGTGTCCTTCATTTCCAAATGTTAAACCAAAGGATTTCGAGAGCCAATGCTAAGAGTCCCAGCAAAATTAACCAAAATTGCGGGCTGAATAGGAAGCCAGCTTCAACTGCAATCCATTCCTGCCCCTGTACCAAGACAAACTGATTTAGATGCGCTGCCTGTTTTATGATGTTGGATAAACTGTCTTGAGAATAAAACACCATTTCGGATTCACTGCCGGCTTGAGAAATACCAAACACGGCAACCGTATCGGTCTTTAAGCTGGCTTGGTACAACCCGGGCCCTAAGTTGCCTCGCCCTGGCCGAACCTCATCCATATTGCCTTTGGGACTGCGCAAACCAATCCAAGAATCAGCCGCATTGCCGTACCGAGAAAACGTGTACACGGGGTCTTGGGTTTCTATGGCCTTTTGAACCTGTAAAACCACATCGGCATCCGATTTGAAATGCCAAATGGCTTTGAAAGTAGATTGATAGGCCATTTTTAAAGCCATAGGAACAAACAGCGGATGTTGAACAAATTCATTGGAAGGATGCGATAAGTCCATGGAAAAAATCCAATGCTGACCCATGGATTGGGCGGATTTTAATTGCGAAAGCACAGGCAAACCACGCTCGGTGGTTAAGATGGGTTGAATGGCCATGGATGTGCTGCCAATGCGGCAGGTAGGAAATACCATGGGCACGTTCATGGAAGGGTCTTGCCTAGAAAAAACATCCTCAAAAAAGGGATTGGATAGGTCGGGTTTTGACAGCAAACTCGCTTGAAGGTCAACTGCCGAAGTTTCAAACGAAAACCCTTGACTTGCCTGAATAAATTGCCCTTCTTTACCAAATACCCAAGCCATTCCCCTACCCTGCTCGGACAATTGCTTGAGCAAACCCAAAAGTCCAGTTGAAAGCTGTTTTGGTTGGTTCAACACAAGGAAATCTGCCTTCTCCAATAGGCTGCTTGAAACCGAATTCTCGGAAGCTACTGAAAAGTCTATCAAAGGATCGGTGGAGTACAATCGTTCAAAGGCCGGACTCCCCCCAGGCCCACGCAGCTCAACAACCCGTATTTTTTTCCCAGCAAAAAAACCGAAATCCAAGCGGTTGTCCCCTGCATATCCATCGGCATTGATGTACACCGAACCCGCAGCCCAGCCTGCTTTTTCAAGCCGAGCCTTAAACACCACTTGAGTCAGGGTGTTGCCCGAAAGATCCGCAATCACTGGGGGCAATTCCCGCTCCAAAAGCCTAAAAAAAACCTCTACCCCCTGCAGCGTTTCCGTTCCATGGTTTTTAAGTTGGGCTGTAATTTCTACTTCGGTACCTGCCAATAAAACCGGAGACGAAACCCAAACTGAATCCACCGAAACGTTTTGAACAGAAGTAACTCCAACGGGCAGCAACCCAATCGGACCCAATGAATCGGCCTGTTCCGGAAAAACAAGGGTGTTTCGCTGAAAGTCAGAAACAAGGAGACGACGTATCTTTTTTTCCTCGTCCAATGAAAGACGTTGACGCTGCACCACTTCTGAAATAGATCGGCTTGGAGCGCCCCCCGAAATTTGATTCAGCCTCTGAAATGCCATTTGCTTGGAACTGAAAACCTGGTCGGCAGAAAAAAATTCGCCCGTTAATACCTGTACTTTCGATTCTTCAGGCAAGGATTCTATATATGCCCTCGCCCGTTGAATGGCGTCCTGCAATCCGTCTCCATTTTCAGATGCCAACAACATGCTGGGCGAATTGTCGATAAAAATGGAATGATGCAAGGGAATCGCCTCTCGATTGTCATAAAACCGAGGCCCCGCAAAAAACAAAATAAGGGCCAACAAGGCCAAGGTTCGACTCGCCAATATGAGCCTGTGCTTTAGTTTGTTCCGCTGCTGCTCTTCCTCTTTTAACCGGGTTAAAACCAACACATTTGGAAAGGGAATAACTCGGTACCGCCGTAAATTCACCAAGTGCAGAAGCAGAGGAACGGCCAAAAGCGGAAGAAACCACAAGGCCATTGGTTGCTGAAAATGCATGCCCAAAGGTACGATTTTTCACATACTTTTCGCTTGGATTTTTCGATTGAAACATCCTGCAAGCAAACCCCAATTTTTAACCCACATTTGAGGTTCCTTATGCTTTTCTGTTTTTTTTATTGCTGAATGTTTTTCAAAATCAGCCGAAATTCAGTAAATTTAAACACCGACTTGTGAAGCATAAAATCCAATTTAGAATATTAACATTAGATATTTTTAATCCCACTTAAAGACCTGCCCTTGGAGCTTTTTACATCGCTGCCCAAATTCAAAAACCCCGCAAAGGCAGGAACAGGCAAAAAGCGCTTGGTTTTTGCCCCTGCAAAACATGTGAATGAGCATGCCGTGTTGGATTTCCGAATGGATTTTTACCCCTTTCTCTACAAAATTTAATGGATTCAAAGATGATAAAGCCGTTCACATTTTTCTATGATAGCATCAACCGCAACGCCATTGTGGTAAAGCCCCAAAAACCGTTTTTTGATTGGATCAACTTTATTTATCCCGAAAGTCCTGTTTACGAGAAAGAGGAAGCAAATATTTACCTTATTCGGGAAATGGAAAGCAACGAAGCAATAGAAAAATGGCTAAAACGGAATTTTGACCGGATTTTCCAAAACGAATTGAACGATTGGCACACCGCCGAAGAAGATTGGCCAAAAAGGAGAACATTCAAGATTTTTCAGGAATGGTTTTCGTATGAAATACATTCAATGGTTTTAGACCTTGAAGAAACCGATGTTTCAAAAGACTTATAAAGAACAAAAAAACGGTTGTTTCAGCAGGTTGAAGGTGTATGCACCGTGCATTGCGGCGTTGAATGCCGGAGCGACAAAGCCTTGCTAATACGCTTAGGCTAAAGCAAATAGGAAATCGTTAAACAAGCAAAATAGGCCTGTAAAATTGCGGGAGAAAACGTTTTGGATTGCTTTCCAAATGTCAGAAGGGCAACAGAAGCAGAAAAAGGGGCACAATGGCCTCCGGAATATGCACACTGCACCAAATTAGGAGAAAAAAGCTGCGAAAGAGGCTTTGATGAATGTACAGGCCGCAGCGGTGAATTTCGATCCGCATTTGCATCTGCCTAAGGCTGCATTCAGAGCTGGACGGCTTTCCATCTTTTCCGAGCCAATTCTATGGGCTGAGCCACAAAAACCTGAACCAGAATGGCAGGAAGAACAAGTTGAAAAACAATTTAGGATTTTAATATCCAAATTTTATCGGTTATACTTAGAGTCCCTATGCGTCCGGCGGCGCCCCCCAAAAATTCCCCTTAAATCAATCCAGGGCGGCCTACTTATTCACAGCAAAACACTCCGAACATTCCCCCTTTGCAGCCATAAAAAGAAAGGCTGGCTTTTGGGATTGGAATGCGCAGAAATTCGGCGCGGGCGGTGTACGGCCCATGTGATTTGCCGAGGTAGGTTTGGACGTTCGGGGCTGGGTAAAAATGAGGGGGGCGGATTGTTTTTTATGCAGACAGCAAGAAAGCGATCCCCGTTCAAATAAAAAAAGGGGGCTAAATTTTCATTGAGGCCTGCGGCAGGGATTGAACGCGGTAGCCCGCAAACGGACTGCCGGCTGCCGGCTACGGCCAAAAAGAGCGACGTGAGGAGCTCCTTTTTGGCCATAGCCGGCCCGGCGGTACGTGCGGACTACCGGTGAAAGCCCGGCTGCCGCGCAAAACCTTAAAATTCAGTCGAATTAAACGTCGATTTTCGCGTATTTGGCATTTTGCTCGATGAATTCGCGGCGTGGCGGCACGTCGTCGCCCATCAGCATGCTGAAGATGCGGTCTGCTTCTGCGGCGCTGTCGATGGTAACGCGTCTAAGCGTACGAAACTCGGGATTCATGGTGGTTTCCCACAGTTGGATTGCGTTCATTTCTCCTAAGCCTTTGTAGCGTTGGATGTTGATGCCAGATTCTTTGCCCTCGCCGGTCAGTTTGCGCACTATTTCTTCGCGCTGAGCTTCGTTCCAGGCGTAAATTTCGTTTTTGCCTTTTTTAACCAGGTACAGCGGGGGTGCGGCGATGTACACGTAACCCATTTCGATGAGTTCTTTCATGTAGCGGAAGAACAGGGTTAGAATTAGGGTTGTAATGTGTGAGCCATCGACGTCGGCGTCGCACATAATGATGATTTTGTGGTATCGTAAGCGTTTTATGTTCAACGCTTTGGAGTCTTCTTCTGTACCGATGCTGATGCCTAATGCGGTAAATATATTTTTAATTTCCTCGTTTTCGAAAATTTTATAGCTCATGGCTTTTTCGACGTTGAGGATTTTTCCGCGCAGGGGCATAATGGCTTGAAAGCTGCGGTCTCGGCCTTGTTTGGCGGTACCGCCGGCCGAATCTCCTTCCACCAAATAAATTTCACATTTAGAAGGGTCGCGTTCGGAGCAGTCGGACAGCTTGCCTGGCAGCCCCGAGCCGGTGAAAGCGCCTTTTCGCTGAACCATTTCTCGGGCTTTTCGGGCAGCATGACGGGCCGTAGCCGCTAAAATCACTTTGTTGATGATGATTTTGGCCTCCCTTGGATTTTCTTCTAAAAAATGGGTGAGTGCCTCACCTACGGCCTGATCTACCGCTCCTGAAACCTCGTTGTTCCCCAGTTTGGTTTTGGTTTGACCTTCGAACAAAGGTTCGTGGACTTTAACCGAAATAACACCTGTCAATCCTTCGCGGAAATCATCGCCGGCAATCTCGAACTTCAGATTTTTGGTCATGCCTTCTTTATCGGCATAGTTTTTCAGGGTGCGCGTCAATGCCCGCCGAAAACCGGCCAGGTGGGTTCCCCCTTCAATGGTATTGATGTTATTGACGTACGAATGCAGGTTCTCTGTGTAGGTCGTGTTGTATTGAAAGGCAACTTCGACGGGAATTCCTGTTTTTTCGGTTTCTAAATATATGGGAGTGGGAATCAATACTTCGCGGTTTCCGTCAAGGTATTTCACAAATTCCATGAGTCCTCCTTCCGAAAAAAATTCTTCTTGCCGTGGCGTCCCATCCTCCACGTCGCGGTGATCGGTTAAGCGCAAGCGTATTCCTTTATTCAGATAGGCCAATTCGCGCAGCCGGGTGGCCAAGGTATCGTAGTTGAATTCGGTGTGCGTAAAAATACTGTTGTCGGGGGTAAAGGTTACCTGCGTCCCAGTTTGGTCTGAAAGTCCAATTTCACGCACATCGTATTGGGGTACGCCCTTTTCATATTCTTGCTCGAAAATTTTCCCTTCCCGTTGCACAACGGCATGCAGGTGGACGGACAGGGCATTTACGCAACTTACCCCTACCCCATGCAAACCGCCCGAGACCTTGTAGCTGTCTTTGTCGAATTTGCCTCCGGCATGCAGAACGGTCATAACGACTTCTAGGGCCGAGCGTTTTTCTTTGGAATGAATCCCTGTTGGGATGCCTCGCCCATCGTCTTTAACACGAATGGAATTGCCTTCCAAAATTTCCACATCAATCCATTTGGCATAGCCTGCCAAAGCTTCGTCAATAGAGTTGTCAACTACTTCATAAACAAGGTGATGCAGTCCTTTCGTACTGGTATCGCCAATGTACATGGCTGGCCGTTTCCGTACGGCTTCCAAACCTTCCAGTACCTGAATATTTTCTGCACCATAGTGGGCATTTTTTTTCGGTTCCAATTCTTCGCTCATGGTTCAATCTTCATTTTCACAAATATACGCATAAGCTGGGCCTTAATACGGGCATAAGGTCAAATGGAAGGTCTTATTTTTCAACAATTTTTCGGTGGTTTTTAACATAAAATAGGGGCTCCGTTTTATGGGCTTTGTTTGGTTGGTTTTTTGGGGGGCGGCAGCCGGGCTTTCACCGGTAGTCCGCAGCCGTTGCTGGGCCAGATCAGGCCCAAAAGGAGCTCCTTTGGTCGCTCTTTTGGTTCCTGTCTGGCTGCCAGCAACGTCTTTGCGTGCTACCTGGTTCAATCCCTGCCGCACCCTCGCCTCCGAATCCCTCTTTCTGATTTCCTTGGCCGCCCCATGCAACAGGCCTTGCCTTATTCGACTTTCTTCACCAAAAAGGAACATGCCTGCCCTCCAAATCCCTGGCTGTTCACCAAAATTTGCTGGGGCATTTGGGTCATGGCCAATTTCCCCGGCTCTACCGCCTGCTTCCCCTCAATTAAATACTGCCAGGCCCAAAACAAACTGACTAAATTTGAGGCTCCCAAGGCATGTCCGGTAAACCATTTACTGCCGGTTGCCGGCACCGTATTTTTACCAAAAACCAATTCAATGGCTTTTAGCTCCGCCTGATTCCCCCGTAAGGTGCCTGGAAAATGCCCTAAAATCAAATCCGGCACTTCGCCCCCTTCACAAGCCTGCCGCATGGTCCGTTGAAAGGCCAGACCTTCCGGGTGTATTCCGGCAGCACTTCCCACCTTTTCCATAGCCCAAGCCCTGCCAGAAATGTGCATGCCCAAATCCGGTTTTTCACAACTCAAGACCAAGCCCAGCGCAGCCGATGCCACCACCGTTCCCTGCCCCTGTTCCGTTAATTTTAAGGGCCAAGGCCCCGCCGCTTCATTCGTCTGTAAAATTCCAGAACTCCTAAGCATCGCCAAGGTGGCGGAATGCTCAGGCAATTCTAGGCCTACCACCACTGCCTGTTCAATAAACCCCGATTGAAGCCATGCCATGGCATTTAGTATGGCCATTGCTGAGCTGCTGCAGGTTTGCGAGGCCGATATTCCTGCCTCAATACCCAATTCGGCCGCCAAAGTACTGGCATACACTCCATGGGTGCTAAATGGGCTGCTTCGGGCGTCTGGACTTGCATGCTGCAGCTGCTGAAACAAATACGCTTCATCGCCCCTCGAACTGCCGGTGAACACTGCAGCCCGCTCCGATTTCACATGCCCCCGCAGTTTCTCTGCCACATTTTTTATAATCCGGATGCCTGCCGGATGCTTGTCTGCCCCATAAGCATGCAGGTCAATTCCCTTTCGCTGCCAATGTTGTCCCGACCAAAAAAATGGGGATGTAGGTTCAGGCAAGGGCCACAATTCCTGCCCATCAGCCAACACAAGTGCATGAACATACAGGGGCTTCATGTATGCCCCTGTTGAATTAACATGTTCTCCATAAACCCATATATCCGTTCTAGTTCTAAAGCCCCAATGCATAAGGGTGGTACGGTGTACAATACGTTGCCCAGGGGGCGGAACAAAATACCGGCCTTCAAGCCTGCCACATACATTTCTCGGCCAATAGAATCCGTGTAAAAATAACCGGAGGTTTTGCGTGGCACATTGATGGCCAATACCGATCCTAAGCTGCGGGCATCCGAGCCTGGAAATCGATCTTTCCATTCAGAAGCACGTGCATGGTGGTTTTGCTTCAGCCATTCAAAAGCGTTTTGCCAGGTTGGGCTTTTCCATTCCCGCAGGGTTTCCAGGGCCAGCGCACAGGCCATGGGATTGGCTGTGTAGCTGTGTCCATGATAAAAACGCTTGTTGCGGTCGGTCTGCTCTGTGGCCGCCGCAATCTCCTGACTCATCAAGGTGGCACCCAAGGGCATAAATCCCCCGGTTAAGGCCTTTGAAAGGCAGAGCAAATCGGGTTGTATAAGTTGTTCTGAGGCCAAGGTGGTTCCTGTGCGACCAAACCCGGTAAACACTTCATCGGCAATCAGCAAAACGCCTTCTTCTTTCAGCAATTTCAGCAAGGGCAGCAATGCCTGAGGGGCTTGCATGCGCATACCGCCCGCCCCTTGCAAAAGCGGTTCATACAAAAAAGCGGCGGGGCGTTCTTGTTGTATGCGCCTCCGAATGCAATCCAAATCATAGCCCTCTTTTGGATTGTATTCCAAAAAATGCACGGGGGCCAGCAAATGCAAATAGGGCTGTACAAAAACATCGCGTTCCCCGGCCGACATAGCCCCTAAGGTATCGCCATGGTAGCCGCCTGAAAAGGCCCAAAAGCAGGTAGAATCGACTTGGTTTTGTTTGCAATAATGCCATGCCAATTTCATGGCGACCTCAATGGCCGTAGATCCGTTGTCCGAGAAAAAGACAGAACCTCCGGGACTTCCAGGCAGGGCAATCAAGTCCCTCGCCAATTCCAAAGCCGGCCGATGTGTGATGCCACTAAACATAACATGGGCTAGGGTTTCTGACTGCTGGGCTAAAGCCTGAACCAAGGGCGGGTGTCCGTGGCCAAACAAATTCACCCACCAGGAAGCGGCGGCATCTAGGTAGCGTTCGCCCCGGTCATCAAAGACGCTGTCGCCCTGAGCCCGAACCACAAACAGCATGTCTTTAACATCGTCTGGATGGCTAAACGGATGCCGTAAAAACGCAGCGTCTATCTGTTTCCAGTTTTCCATAATCAATTGCTTGGAGGCAATACTTTTTGAAGCTCCTGAGCCCAGTCCAAGAGGCCTTTTGAGTACGGCAACTCCAAATGCGGCAACCGGGGCCAAACCGGCACCTCGCCCGCAAATCGGGCAATGGCCTGGGCATTGTCTTCAAAAGATCTGCCAGTAAAAACCAATCCTGCCACCGCAACACCTTCTTGTTGTAAGCAACGCAACGAAAGCAAGGTGTGGTTTATGCTGCCAAGGTAATCGGTACTGACCAAGACCACGGGCAAGCCAAATGAAACAATTAAATCCAACATGGTTTCGGAAGAATTTAACGGAACCAAAAGGCCCCCAGCCCCTTCTACCACCAAGGGGCCTTGTACTTGGGGCAGTGCAATGCCGCTGACTCGAATTTCCTGCCCCTCTAGCATGGCGGCTCGGTGTGGAGACAAAGGGGCTTTAAAGGTTTTTATCTCGGGCAAAAACCTAGATTCCGGAAGTCCTGTTAATCCCCGAACGGTTTCGCGGTCCAAATTTTCTGGGGCTCCGGTTTGAACCGGTTTAAAATACTGGGCGCGGGTAGCGAGCATCAATCCGGCACTCACAAAAGTCTTTCCAACATTGGTGCCGATTCCACTCACAAAATATCCATTTTTCATGAAATCAGCAGGGTTTTTAAGGTGTTCATTTCAGCTGGGGTATTGTGGGCATGCACCATGCACCGATACCCCTCGGCACCCAATTCTACGGTTGGCGGGCTTAAGTATTTGAGTCCAAATTGGTGTTCCCACTCTGGTTTTGGTTTGGTGATGTAAAACCGAATCCAGCCGGCTTTATCGGGTTGCGTTGGGGTTCCCAAGCACTTCAGGTTTGATTCGAGTTTGGATTGCCCTTGCTGAATCCAGTGGGGTTCTTGCATCAATGTGCTTACCTGCAAGGCCGACAAAGGCTGAATGCCTGTACTGTAAATAAAGGCTTTTCCGGTTCCGCTTAGCAAATCAATCAAGGTTTTGGGGCCAAGTACAGCTCCGCCGGCCGATCCTAGGGCTTTTCCAAATCCCACAATACTAGCAAAAATCCAACTTTGCCTGTCATCGGTACACGCCCAGCCTTCCCCGTTGTTTCCCATGGCTCCAATGCTGTGGGCTTCGTCCACCACCAATCTAAATCCATAGCGAAGGTGCAGGGCTCGAATCAGGTTTAATGGACTCACATCGCCCGACATAGAATAGACCGATTCAATAGCCAGATAGGTATTTCCGGCATGGGGTCGATTTAAGAGTTGTTCCAACATTTGCCAATCTCCATGGGTAAAACCTATGGAAGGAACCCGGCTATGGTGAATAGCCAAGCGCATGGAGGCATGGACCGATTTGTCGTAAACGATCCGATCGGTTCGGGCGGGGACGGTAGAAAAAAACAGGGCATTGGCCTGAAAAGCAGAAGCAGTTAGGAGTGCGGCTTGAACGCCAGTTCTATGTGCTAGGGCATTTTCGCATTGGGCGTAGAGTTCTAAGTTTCCAGAGATGCTGCGGCTGGCTCCGGCACCCAAGGGCAGGTTTTCTTGAACCATCCGGCCCAGCAAATATTCTTTTAAATCGGTGTTTTGGGCAAGGCCTAGAACATCATTCGATTGAAAATCGGGTCCGGCAGTTCCTTTCGGCAGGGATTTAAATCGTCCGCTTTCTTTTGCTGCAAGCAACCGAGATTCTAAATCGGAATACCTCATTAGGCCAGAACATGCTCGGGGCTGGGCTGTGGTTTATGAGCCGGCCGGGGCTTCAAACCCAACAGGGCAAACATGGCCGCATCCGATTGAAATTCGGGATTGGGCGTAGTCAGCAATTTTTCGCCGGTAAAAATAGAATTGGCTCCAGCCATAAAGCACAGAGCTTGTTCTGCGAGAGAGAGGTCGGTTCGTCCGGCAGACAAACGCACCATGCTTCCGGGCATAACGATGCGGGCCACGGCGATGGTTCGCAGCATTTCCCAGAAGGGTAATTTTTCTTGGTCTTGCAAAGGAGTTCCCTTCACAGCGACCAGAGTATTGATGGGTACGGATTCCGGGTGGGCGGGCAATGTGGCTAGGGTATGCAACAAACCAACCCTGTCTTTCGCTTCTTCTCCCATTCCAACAATGCCTCCGCAGCATACCTTTAAACCGGCATCGCGCACATGTTCAAGGGTATTTAGCCGGTCTTGGTAGGTTCTTGTGCCAATGACTTTGTCGTAGTACTCGGGCGAGGTATCCAGATTGTGGTTGTAGGAATGAAGACCTGCTTCTTTTAATCGGTCGGCTTGGTCTTTGCTCAGCATGCCGAGGGTACAACAAACCTCCATTCCCATTGCATTGACTTGTTTCACCGCATCTACAATCCGGTCAAAATGCACATTGTCTTTTACTTCGCGCCAGGCGGCTCCCATGCAAAACCGACTGCTTCCAGCCTCTTTGGCTTCCATAGCTGAAGTAATAATTTCGGCTACGTTCACCAAAGGTGTACCCTTGACCTCGGTTTGATATCGGGCTGCTTGAGGGCAATACGAACAATCCTCTGGACAACCGCCAGTTTTGACGCTCAACAGGGTACTCATTTGCACTTCTGCACCATCGTGCCAGGCCCGGTGAACCATAGCGGCATCAAATACCAAATCCATGAGGGGTTTGTTGTAAAAAGCCGAAATTTCTTCGCGCGTCCAAGTATTTCGGATGGCATTCGTTTGCCGAATAGCCGCTTTCATGCTTTCGTTCATATTTCAAAGATATCCATTTTCCTTCAGCTGTTTCGGGAATATTTATCCAACAATTGTCTTTCTTTTTTGCTTAAGCTGTCCAGTCCTTTACGGTGAACCTTGTCGAGCAATTCATCTAAACTAAATTCTTGCTCTGCTTTTCGGCTTCGAAAGGCCTCATCGCTTTCGGGTTTCCGAAACGAAACCTTCATCTGAGTTCCTTTCCTTCTACTTAAACCAAAATACATCCAATTCAAAGGATCTTGCCCTTGGCTGCGGCGCCAGCCATACCACAATCCTAAGCTGGCTCCTCCCAAATGGGCTAAAGTTCCCCCTAAATTTGAACTGCTGCCCAGCATCAGCACATTGAGCAACAGGTAAGCTAAGGCCACGAATTTTAGTTTAACCTCACCAAAAAAAAGCAATCGAACCGGCAAATTTGGGTGGATTCGGGCTAAGGTCATCATCATTCCCATCAGGGCACCGCTGCTTCCCAGCAACATGCCATCGCCCATGTAAGGTTGCATGCCCGGACTTTGCATCAGCAGTAGGCTAAGCATATTTCCTGCCAAGCCGGAACAAATAAACAGAGGCCAAACGCTTCGGGAATCGACCAACATCAAATACATCCGACCAATAAAAAACAAAAACAAACCGTTGAAAAGAAAATGAAAGAATGCTTCATGCGAAATCAAGGAAGTAAACAGTGTCCAGGGTTTCCAAGCCAAGGTTCCAAGGTCATAGGGCATAGCAAACAACCTTACCACCTCCATTTTAATATTAACTCCTTGCGGTCCTTGCCACAACATCCCAATAAAGGCCAACAGTTGAAAGGCTAAAAACAAGGTTAATTGCAGGAACAGCAATTGAACGATGGGGTCTTTTTTCAGGTTGATTTCCTCGGTCCTAAGCATACTCAAAACCTGCGTTTTAACCTATAAACGTTCAAGAACAACCATCCAGAAAGGACTCCGCCCAAATGGGCAAAATGGGCTACATCGCCACCGCCGGTAAGCCCTGAGAACAGGTCGATCAAAATCAAGCCTGCCATTAGGTATTTGGCTTTTACAGGAATAAAGAAATACAGGTAAATAGGTTGGTTTGGAAAGTAATACGCGTATGCAAAGAGAATTCCATAAATGGCTCCACTGGCCCCCACAACCGGAACTGGGGAACTCAACTGAGCATACGTAACAATCAAATGGATGATGCCTGCCCCAAAACCGCTTACCAAGTAGAGCGAGAGAAAGCGTTTTGAGCCCATGATGTTTTCAATGGCCGCACCAAACATCCAAAGGGCAAACATGTTAAAAAACAAGTGGAACAAGGACGAAGGGTCATGCAAAAACATGTAGGTAATCAGTTGGTGTGGGTAAAAGTCGTTTGCCCCACCAAAAAACGACGGATATTGCAAGGCCAGATAGTTCATCATCCAGTTTTGAATCACCGGAATGGTACTAAAGGCAAAAAACAAATACACAATCCCGTTTAAGATAATCAGGTTCTTAATAACGGGGGGCAATATCGAAAATCCGCGCGGCGCTTGATACATAGTACAAAGATAAGGGAAAGTGCCAATTTCGCATGGAAAAAGCCTTTAATCCGGAGCTAAAGAACCAGGCTTATCTTGAAAACAAACCTGCCAGGTCTTCGGCGCTGAATTTCACCAATATGGGTTTGCCATTTAAAGATACCCAAGGCATTTTGCAGTCCATTAAATTTCGAATCAGGGTTTCTGATTCTAAAACATCCAGCACGACTCCCGATTTAATGGCCATATTCCCTGCCATTTTGCGGTACATCTGATGGCTTCGTTCTTCACCCATTTGTGCGGAATTGTGCTTAAATTCTTCCAAAAAGCGTTCCATTAATTCTGGAATAGAATGTCCAACGGCTTCAGGGGGGAACCCGCGCACCAAAACAGCTCCCGGCCCAAAAATCTCGGCATCAAATCCTAAATTCCGGAGGTAGGGAAGCATTTCCTCCATTAAGGGCATATCGATTGGCCGCACAGCAATTGTTTCGGGGAATAAAGCCATTTGAGTAGGTGCTTTTCCCTGTTCGGCACGAGCGGTAAAAGTTTCATACAAAATACGTTCATGGGCCCGGTGCTGATCTACCAACAGCAGCTGGCCTTTCCATCTTAAAACCAAATAGGTGTTCAGAAATTGAAAACAACGGAAAGGCTCTGCCGCTACTTCTTCCTCGGGAAGCAATCTGGGCCCATTGCTTGACACGGGCACTGCCTCAAACATGCGTTTCCAACTTTGGTTTTGGCCTGGCGGACTGGTAGATTGAAAGGGATTGTAATTGGGATTGATTTTAATTTCTGGCATTTTTATGGCTTCTGGCCGGGGCAATTCATGTCCACCAAAAGCCGGTTCCTGGTCAAAATCAATAGCTGGTGCCACATGGTATTTGCCCAACGACCGCCGCACGGCCGATTTCAGTATAGAATAAATCGTGCGCTCGTCCTCGAATTTCACCTCGGTTTTTGTTGGATGAATGTTCACATCCAATCGAGCCGGATCCACTTGCATGGTTATAAAATAACCCGGATGCGCATCGGCCAAAACCATATCAGCAAAAGAATCGCGGATGGCATGATGAAAAGCTGGACTTTTAATGAATCTTCCGTTTACAAACAGGTACTGTTCCCCCCGAGTCTTCCTTGCAAACTCGGGCTTTACTATAAATCCGCTCAAAGCCACAACCGAGGTTTCTTCGTGCAGGGGCACTAGTTTTTCGGCGTATCCCCCTCCAAAAAGCTGAACAATGCGTTGCTTAAAGTTTGCAGAACCGAGTTTAAACATGGTTTGCTGGTTGTTCAGCAGCGAAAATCCAAGCTCTGGATGAATCAAGGCAACCCGAAAAAACTCTTCAACAATATGGCTAAGTTCTACTTTTTCCGATTTTAAAAATTTTCGGCGCGCTGGGACCGTAAAAAACAAATTCTTAACTGTGAAACAACTTCCGCGCATGGCCGGTGCCGCTGTCTGCTCTACCACCCTAGAATTTTCCATAACCAAGCGCAGCCCCTCAAACCCTTCCCGGCAGGTTTCAAGTTCTACCTTTGCTACGGCGGCAATGCTGGCCAATGCTTCACCCCGAAAACCCTTGGTATGCAAATCAAATAAATCAGCAGCACTGTGAATTTTTGAGGTGGCATGCCGTTCAAAAGCCAAGCGGGCGTCCCATTCCGACATCCCCATACCGTTGTCTCTTACCTTTATCATAGACAGACCGCCTTCAGCCAATGTGAGCTCTATGGTTTCCGCTCCCGCATCCACTGCATTTTCCAGCAATTCTTTTACGATGCTTGCCGGCCGCTGTACCACCTCACCAGCGGCGATCTGGTTGGCTACATCGTCCGGCAGCACTCGAATCAATTGTTCTTTGGCTGCCAATTCATCCTTCATATCGGTGCAAAGGTACAGATTTCTCTGCCCTTGTACTCAAGCATTTTAGGCTTCAACGGCCTGCCGATTTGCTATGCCCCTCTTTGGTTGAGTGGGCATCTTGAACCCGCCCGTTTTCGTTCATTTCGTTTGCTCTACCTTTTCGGCCCCGCTGCGATTGGCCCATCTCTTTTCCATTCTGCGTATCGCTGAACCGTGTTTTTTCATTCAGTACCCCAAAATGACAAACAGGTAGATGCCGGACCCTATTTAAAATTGCTGCCTTCCTATTTCTTTTACTCTGGCTTTTATTTTAGTAGGAAGAAGGCCAAGGAAGGCCTTCAAAAAGGTGCCTTTCAACACCACTTTAATCCACAAGCACCGATGGCCCGGCCTACTTGCCTGCTCGTTTCAATGCAAGGCAAAATGGCAGAATCGATTCACCCACAAACAGAAAAACACGGGATAAACCCAGGGGTATTGCGTGCCGCTGTTTTAAAAGGGGATTAAAAGGAAAGGAGAAAATGTTCCAATTGCCGGGTGCGGGCAAAGTATAAAATGCTATTTCCCTGCCAAAGTCTGGATCATTTCCATTAAGCCAAAGGCAATTCCAGAAATAATTAAAGCGTACACCAGCAGACGCGTAAAGGTCGCAAATCGGACCGGCTGCCGCCGTCGATATTGATGAAAGTCAAACCTTTTCTGGGCGGGTTTTTTAGCAACCTGTTTTGACTCTTTTTTCATGCTATTCAAAGGCATACATTTCTTCTACCAAAAACCAGCCGTTCTTTCCATAAAGCCAGAGTGCGGCACGCAAAGCTCCCAAGGCAAAACCTGCTCGACTGTGGGCCAAATGGCGAAATTCAATTTGGTCGATGTCCGATTCCCAGGTTACAGCATGCAGGCCCTTAACGTCGTTCAATCGTTCGGCCTGTATGGGAATATGGCCTTTGATTTCAGTTTCTTTGGACAAGCCCCAGGCCTTGTATGCGGGATGCTGATCAACAATGCCTTTGGCGGTTGTTATGGCCGTACCGCTGGGCGCATCTTTTTTTTCGGTGTGGTGAATTTCATGCAGCCGTACCGAATATTCGGGAAAGCCCGCCATCCAATGGGCTAATTTCTTGTTCAGGGCAAAAAACAAATGTACTCCTACACTAAAATTTGAACCGAGCATAATGCTGCCATTTAATTTTAGGCAGGCGGCCTTAACTTCAAATTCGCGGTCCATCCACCCGGTGCTGCCGCACACCGATGGAATGCCCAACTCAATCAAGCGCAGCAGGTTCTCTGCTGCAGATTCGGGCGAAGAAAATTCAATAGCCACTTGGGCCCCCGACTGTTTGAGCATCTCAACCTGGTCAAACCAATCTTTGTCTCCCACAAAAACGACCTGGCACGAAACCGAAGCGGCGAGAGCTTCAATTGCTTTCCCCATTTTCCCATATCCAATTAAGGCAATTTTTAAGGGGGGTATTACTTGGTTTTCCATTGCAAAGTCAAGGTTAATCCTGGCTGGAATCCGATTAGGGGCGCGGGGGCCGAGGGAATCCATTTAAGGGATAAATCGTCGCTCACATCAAAGTGAAACAAATGTCCGTCAACGGTAGCATCAACCACATTTAAAAGGTAGCCAACCAAGCCCAAAACGGCGGCAAAATCGCGGTTTCGCTGGTATAAATCGCGCTCTGCTTTTAAAGCAGTATTGCTATATCCATTGAATTCAGGTTGGGGGATTTCATCGATTCGATTTCGGTAAGCGTCGCGAAAACGGAGGAATTGCTGTTGATTTTCGGCCACGAAATAAATGCCAACTCCAAGTCCTGCCCAAACCAGTGGGGCCTTCCAATATTTTCGGTTGTAAATTTGCCCTGCACCGGGAACAACGATAGAGAGGAGGGATGCTAGAGCGGGTTTGTGGTTTTGCCGGTATTCTTCGCGTTTAGCCCATTTCAGGGAATCTGGGTTTTGGCCATACATTTGGATAAAGCCACTCCAAAAGAATAAAAAACAACCGAAGTAAAACGGATGTTTCATGATATTCGATCAAGCAGGTCTTTTAATTCTTGCTCGGTACTAAATCGAATGTTCAGGCTGCCGTTGCCTTTTGGAGAAACGGTTACCTGTGCTTTTGCTTTTCCTGCCCAGGCTCCTAGGGGTTGAGCATAGCTTTTTGAGGTGGGTTTAGCGGGGCTTGGATTTCCAGTAGCCGATTTAACCAAAGCCTCGGTTGCTCGAACCGATAGATTCTGCTTGTTTACTTGTCGGTAAATTTCCAGTTGAAGGGACACGGGATTTACATTGATTAAGGCTCGGGCATGCCCCATTTCAATATGGCCTTCAATGATTCCAGATTGTATTTCCTCCGGAAGTTTAAGCAGTCGAACGTAGTTTGAAATGGTTTCTCGCTTTTTAGAAATGCGTTCGGCCAATTGGTCTTGCGTCAGTTTGCAATCTTCCATCAACCGTTGGTAGCTAAATGCCAACTCAATGGCATTCAAATCTGCTCTGTGGAGATTTTCCACCAAAGCCAATTCCAGCATTCCGGTGTCTTCTGAGGACCGAATGAAAGCCGGAATGGTTTCCATATTCACTCTTTGAGATGCTCTGAATCGGCGTTCCCCAGAAATCAATTGGTATTTGCCCTCGCCTAGGATTCGAACGGTGATGGGCTGAACAATGCCTAGGGTTGCGATGGAATTTGCCAGCTCTTGCAGGGCATCTTCTTCAAAGCGGTTTCTAGGTTGCCAAGGGTTGGCTTCAATGGAATCTAAGGAAATCAATGCAATGCTTCCAACAGCGGGTATTGGCCTATAATCAGCGGCAGGAAGGCCCATCTCTTCTCGTGAGGCCAATAAAGCTCCCAACCCTTTTCCCAAACCGGTTTTTCGTTGTGCCATATCGTTTAACTAATCGAGGCCGAAGGTTTTACTCCAGGATTCTTTTGCAGCAATTCACGGGCTAAATCCAGGTAATTTTGAGCTCCGCGCGATTCCGCATCGTACATGATCACGGTTTCTCCAAAACTAGGGGCTTCGCCTAAGGTGGTATTTCGAGCAATAATCGTATTAAAGACCATTTCTTGAAAATGGGTACGTACATCTTCTACCACTTGATTTGATAGGCGCAGGCGTTTGTCAAACATGGTTAGAAGAATGCCCTCTATGTTTAAATTTTCATTCAAATTGGACTGAACAATGCGTATGGTATTGAGCAATTTACCCAAACCTTCAAGGGCAAAATACTCGCATTGAACGGGAATTAAAACCGAATCAGAAGCGGTTAATGCATTGACGGTGATTAATCCTAGGGAGGGAGAACAATCGATGACGATAAAATCATACTGGTTGCGCACCTCATTCAGCACCTGTTTCATGCGTTGTTCGCGCCGTTCAACGCTAATCAGCTCAATCTCGGCACCAACCAAATCAATGTGGGCGGGCAAAATAAACAAGTTGGGGGTAGAGGTAGCTAGGATGCACTGTGCGGGATCCTGTTGGTTCAGAATACACTCATAAATGCTGTTTTCTACCTGATTGGGATCAATTCCAACACCCGAAGTAGCATTGGCCTGTGGATCTGCATCAACAATCAAGGTTCGGAATTCCAAAACAGCCAAGCCTGCTGCCAAATTAATCGAGGTTGTAGTTTTACCAACCCCCCCCTTCTGATTTGCTATTGAGATGATTTTTGCCATAAAAAGCGATTGCGCCGCTATGGCAAAATTAGCAATTTTTACCCGTCTAAGTTCTTTTACCGCCACGAAAACGCAGCAAAGTTTAGATTCATCCAAACCAAAACAGGCTTGTTGTTTGCCTAAACGAGATTTTACATGAATTCTTACCTTAGGCCTATGAAAACAACCTGGTTATTTTTAATGGTATTTCCTCACCTTATTTTAAGCATCGTCTTTGCCCAATCTGGAATCGACAAATTGATGAATTGGAATTCCAACCTATCGTGGATTCGTGGGCATTTTGCAAATAGTCCTTTAAATCGGGCAAGCAAATGGCTGTTGATTATGCTAACAGGCTTAGAAACCTTAGGCGGAGTATTGGGATTAATTGGAGTTGGTCTTGCCCTGGCCTTTGATTTTCAAGGTGCTGCTGCCACCGCACTGGAATTCAGTTTGCTGATTTTGGGACTGGCCTTAACGGGGCTTATGATTGGGCAGCGCATGGCAAAAGACTATGCTGGGGCGGCCAATTTGGTTGGTTATTGTCTTTTATTGGGCATGAGTTTCTTATTTATAACTCTGGTTCAGGACCTGTGAATTAACAATTTGGTAACAGTGGCGGCCCGCATGATAGTTTGACTTAATACACCTTTGTACGTTAACTACATTAAGTATGCCTAAACGCAGTAAAGAAATGACGGTAAGGGGCGGAATTCGACGGCCTTTTCTACAGTTTGTATTAAAAGAGCGTGAATTTTTACTCATTCTTTTGGTCGGATTTACCTTGTCGGGACTTTTTTACGACGTGCACTCCATTGCCATGTGGTTGGGATTTATGTTTGCGGGGTATGCTGCCGTGGCGAACGATAGCATTCAAACCCTTGGCACTTTTATTGTGAGCAACAGCCGTGTTGCCTGGTGGAAATTGTGGATTTTTGTGTCCCTTATTTTGGTGGTTGTTTTGGTAACCGGGTGGTTTATTTTTGATGGTGACGTAACATGGCAAAAATTGTACAGCCCCCAGGATTATCCTGATTTGCCTCAGCACAGCCAATACCCACAGCCTTCATCGTTTTCATTTATTCAATTAGCGGCTCCATTGGTCTTGCTCATTTTGACCCGAATGCGCATGCCCGTATCCACTACTTTTCTTCTTTTAAGCTGTTTTTCCAGCAATTCGAAAGGAATAACCGATGTTTTGGGAAGCAGCTTATCGGGTTATGCCATTGCTTTCATTTTATCCCTATTAATATGGTTAGGTGGCTATAATATTATCCGAAAATTTTTCAAACAACGTAAATCGGCTTCATTTTGGATTCCCTTGCAATGGGGTATTAGTGGGGTGTTATGGGGTGTATGGCTGATGCAAGATGCCGCAAACATTGCTGTTTACTTGCCGCGGCAAATTGATGCACTTGAACTAACAGCTGTTGTGGGCTTGTTGGTTTTAGGCTTGGCCATTTTAATGTATCAACGGGGCGATAAAATTCAAGATATTGTGAACGAAAAAAGTAGGATTGAGGACATTCGGGCTGCTACCTTAATTGACTTTTCGTATGCGGGAATGCTTATTTACAAGATGTTTGCCAGTCCAGTACCCTTGAGTACAACTTGGGTGTTTTTGGGAATCATTGGTGGTCGGGAAATTGCCATATCGATTATGCGCAAAAAAGCAGGAATAGCCCACAAACGAAAGGCTGTTTTGATGATTTTGAAAGACATTTCGTATGCGGTTTTTGGCTTACTGGTATCTTTGGCTTTGGCTGTGGCAGTGAATAACTCGCTGCTGCGAGAGGTTCAAGGCATGCTCTCATTTTAACGAAGATTGCCTTTGTTTTGCTTTCAGGGCTCTTTGAATCCTGGCCTAAAAGGTCTCAAAATTCAGAAAATAATCTACCTTTATGCCCCTTGCCCGGGTGGTGAAATTGGCAGACACGCACGCTTGAGGGGCGTGTGTCGCAAGACGTGCAGGTTCAAGTCCTGTCCCGGGCACTCCTACTTTGTTTGTTGAATTTTGCGGTTCGCCTCTTTTCAAATGGAAAGAAAGCGCAAACAAGCTGCCTGCCTTTGGGTTTGGGCCGCGGGTAGCTTAGTCAGGAATGCACGAATGGTATGTTTTTGAGGTTAGATTGGAGTGGTATTCATAATCGGTGGTTATTAGAAATGCGTTATGAGGGTAGCCACGAATGCACGAATGGTCTGTTTTTGGGGTTAGATTGGCGTAAGGAAGGTGAGCCGCGGGGAGCTTAGGAGAATGGCACCAAAGAACTACCAACTACCCACTAATAACTACCCACTAAAAAGTCACGAATGCACGAATGCTATGTTTTTGAGGTTAGATTGGTGCAAGGAAGGTAAGCTTTGGAATTGAGTTCCATTTTAAATGCAAGGCGCCCGCGGTGGGGATGGACAGGGGTAGCCCGTAAAGCCTGAGCGGCGGGCTGCGCCAGGCGTAGGGGGCGACCTTGGGAGCCACCCGAAGCCGGCTGCAGGCCCCTGCTCAGGCTGCGGACTACCCCAGGACAGCCCCTTAACCGCCCTAAAAAACAACACAATGCGTAAAGCTTTAAGGGATTTTTGCTAGCCCTAATCCCCCTAAACAGGTTGAAGTTTATCGGTAAATTGAGCTTAAAAACTCAAGACAACTACCTGATTTTGAAGGGGATTTGAATGAGCCAGCAGTTGCTGAAAACTCTTATTAACCTCAGGACCAAGAAGCCAAGGATGTTGAATTCGCTCCTGAAAAACCCCATTGGGTTGAATCCAATCAAACAGATGTTCCAGCCTTAAAACGGCCTTTAATTCTTGCTGCTTTACTGCCTTCAGCCTTTTGGCATTCAGCGATTTCAATTCCTTTTTGAGCTCAGCATACCTGGCTAAAACCGCTTTTTGCAAAGAGGCGTCCTGCAGAGCGAAGGCCTTTGCCCATTTCATGGATTCCGTGTCCAACACTTCGTTCCATGGCTGTTCGGGAAAATTGTCTAAATGTGTATGAACCCATTGAGCCATGCCCTTTTCTTTGTTTCCGATCAGCTCCTGAATTTCGACCTTGGTTTGGTTTAAAAACCTCAACTCTTTTTGCCCTAAAAACAAGAAGGATTCGCGGGGAATCAAAAGGGGAAAGGGGCGATTTAAGTCCCGAAACATTCCTGAAAATTGCATCCAATATCGAAGTTCTGCTGCACCGCCCAGATAGGCTATGTTTGGCAAAATGAACTCTTGATATAAAGAACGGCCCGTTACATTGGTTGAAAAGAGATGGGGTTCCGTGCGCATCTGGGCCTGCAGTTCAGTCAAAGTCCAGGTTGCCCTAGTTTGGTGAGCAACAAAGTTCTGTCCCAGTGGTTCTATCCGCTCACGCCCAACACTTGAATGAAAGAAGAACAAATTTGGCATGGGTTTTACCTGTGGTTCAAACCCTGCCTGTTCCTGTTCATGGGTGCTTGCCAAGAATCCATCGTGCCAGCGGGTATGTGCCAAGCATGTAGAGAGGTTTGCCCAGGCAGCTCTTTTTAAATGGGGATCTTGTTGGTCCAAGCAAATCAGGCCTGTTCCCTTGGTCCATGTGGCAATCAAGCGCCGAAATGCCAAGCCCAAAGGAAGGCCTGGCTCGTAGGCCATTTTCATTTCGTAAAAAGCGTCTTCCCATGCCTTTCCATGGGGCATGGCTAAGCGCAGCTGTGTCCAAAAATCAGGCATTTCGGGGCATAGGTACTCACCCACAGGGCCATGATTGTTTTCAACAGGCAAAGACCAATGCCTGTTCTGCCAAAAAAAGCTTTTTATTTCTTCTAAATCATGGTCGTCTGAGTTCAGCCAAAATATGGGTACCACCCGAATATTGGAATTTTGTTGATTTAGTTGCCTTGCTAAAGCGACCACCGAGGCAATTTTATGCAACAAAAAAAGGGGGCCGCCTGCAAAGCCCAGTTGATGTCCGGTTGTTACAGTTAAGGTCTCGGGGCTTGCCAAATGCTTTAAACTATCTTCCACGGAAGCGTCAAGAATGTTGGCGGCCTTGTATTGATTGAGTAAAGCATCGACCAACACTTTTCGACGGTCTTCTGGAAAGCCGTTCAGCCGTTCTTGTCCAAAGGCTGTAAAATGGACATCATCTGGATATGCATTTATCCAATTCAAATTGGGCAATTCCTTTTGGATATACCGATGAAACAAACTGCTTCCAATACCAGCCTGCCGAAAAGTTAAATTCTGTAGGTGGTTGAACATGAATCAAAGGTAGGTTCAAGAACAGGAATCGTCAAGGACTAAAGTAGCGAAAAGGTCGAAATCTTCTGAATCAACAATTCGAACCTGAGCAAAATCCCCTAGGCGTAAATATCCATCTGTTGCTGGTATCAAGACTTCGCAATCGACTTCAGGGCTATCGGCTTCGGTGCGACCAATGTAATAATCGCCTTCTTTTTTATCAATGAGCACCTTCAAAACGCTGCCTATTTTTTTTGATTGAATCTGGGCTGAAATATCTTGCTGAATTTGCATCAATTTAGCTGCACGTTCTTCTTTCACCTTAGCGGGCACATCATCGATGAGCGAAAACGCATGGGTATTTTCTTCATGGGAATAGGTAAAAACGCCCAATCTGTCGAATTGCTGTTTTTGGACAAAGGAACAGAGTTCCTCAAAATCGGCCTCGGTTTCGCCGGGATATCCAACAATCATGGTTGTTCGAATGGCAATTCCGGGTATTTTTTCTCTCAAAAGCGATAAAAGCTGTTCGGTTTTTTCGCGGGTAGTTCCACGCCGCATCGATTTCAACATAGCA
Source organism: uncultured Flavobacteriales bacterium (assembly GCA_903837495.1). Classification (GTDB taxonomy): domain Bacteria; phylum Bacteroidota; class Bacteroidia; order CAIKAF01; family CAIKAF01; genus CAIKAF01. The sequence continues at coordinate 36,040 of CAILUT010000043.1, forward strand.
TCGGAGGCATGTTGAAGGGGAATATCCAAATAAGAGCAAATGTTGGGGTGTGCATGAATAGCATCGATCACATCGACAGGGAATCCGGCGGGGAAGGCATAATGCAGCCGCACCCATTCAATTCCATCTACATCGGCTAAGCGCATCATCAATTCGGCCAAATTGCGTTTGCCATAGATATCCAAACCGTAGTAGGTTGAATCTTGGGCAATAAGCAGCAGTTCGCGGACACCCTTTGCGGCCAAAGTCTGGGCCTGAGCCACCAATTCTTCCATGGGAGTTGAACGGTGATTTCCACGCATTAAAGGAATGGCACAAAAAGAACAGGGGCGGTCACAGCCCTCTGAAATTTTAAGGTACGCATAATGGATTGGGGTGGTAAGCAAACGCTCTCCCACCAATTCATGTTGGTAGTTTGCCTTTAGGGTTTTCAAGAGTCTAGGCAATTCACGGGTACCAAACCAAGCGTCCACTTCTGGAATTTCAGCTGCCAAATCACCCGAATACCGTTCAGAGAGGCAACCTGTTACATATACTTTGTCCACCAATTTATCTTCTTTGGCCTGACAATAATGTAAAATAGTTTGGATGGATTCTTCTTTGGCTTTATCAATAAAACCACAGGTATTGATAACCACGACCTCTGAAGCGGCATTTGATTCGTGAGTGGTTTCAATTCCATTGGCTTTTAATTGCCCCATCAACACCTCAGAGTCAAAAATATTTTTTGAGCAGCCGAGGGTTACGACGTTTACTTTGGTTGGCTTTCGGGTTTTGGCTTTCACACTCCTTTCTTTTCGTGGAATAAGGCTTCGACAAAGGCGGTCTTGTCAAACAACTGTAGATCTTCCATGCCCTCACCTACCCCTATAAATTTAACGGGTATGTTCATTTGGTCCGAGATTCCAATCACCACTCCGCCTTTGGCGGTACCGTCTAATTTGGTAATGGCTAAAGCGGTAATTTGAGTTACCTCTGAAAATTCCTTGGCCTGAAAAAAAGCATTTTGCCCTGTTGACCCATCTAAAACCAACAAGACCTCATGGGGGGCATCTTTAACCACTTTCGACATGACCGCTTTCACCTTGGCCAGTTCGTTCATGAGGTTCTTTTTGTTGTGAAGGCGCCCTGCGGTATCAATAATGACCACATCAGAGTTCCTAGCCAGAGCGGCATTTAGGGTATCAAAAGCGACCGAAGCGGGGTCAGCATTCATTCCTTTATCAATGACTTCTACCCCGGTACGTTGCCCCCAAATTTTCAATTGCTCAACGGCCGCAGCTCGAAAGGTATCGGCTGCGCCCAACAAGACCTGTTTTCCTTGCTGTTTGAATTGCCAAGCCATTTTTCCTATGCTGGTGGTCTTCCCTACTCCATTCACACCCACCACCATAATCACGTAAGGCTTGCATTCATTTGGAAGGTCCATTTTGTTTTGCAAGACCTCGTTGTCTCGCATCAAACCCGTTATTTCTTCCTTTAAGATGCTTTGAAGTTCCTCTGAATCTACATATTTATCTTTCGCCACTCGTTTTTCAATGGCATCAATAATCTTGGTGGTTGTGGCCACCCCCACGTCCGAAGAAATTAACGTTTCCTCTAGGGCATCCAAAACTTCATCGTCCACTTTTGATTTTCCCAAAAGCCCCCGTTTGAGTTTGCCCAGGAATCCTTCGCGTGTTTTTTCTAGCCCCTGATGCAGAGTCTCCGTTTTCTTTTTGCCAAAAAAATCAAATATGCCCATAAAACAAAAAAGCTCCCTTAAAGAAGCTTTTGAAAAAAGATGAATTTAAGCAAATTAATTGCTTTTCAGAAAATCGTTGATGTTGTCTTTGTGGATGATCTCCTCTTTAAACTGATAACCTTGACCTCCACGGGTGCTTTTTACCATTTTAATCACTTTGGTAAAGTCTTTTCCTTTACCTGTTTGAAGTGTTGCTACTGTTTTCTTTGCCATGGGAAGTAAGAATTACTTAATTTCTTTGTGAACAGTTACCTTGCGAAGGATGGAATTGAATTTCTTCATTTCCAACCGGTCAGGGGTGTTTTTCTTGTTTTTGGTCGTAATGTAACGCGAAGTACCGGGTTGACCACTTGTTTTGTGCTCGGTGCATTCTAAAATTACTTGAACTCGATTGCCTTTCTTTGCCATTTCAATGCAGTTTTCTACTAATGGAGTGCGAAGTTAGAAAAAAATCCGTTTGATTCAAGTGATTTGAGGAATTATTTTGATTTTCTGATGAACGAAGCCGAAAGAGCTCCGGTAAGCCCCTTAATGCTGGCGAAGTTCAGTGGAAATTCCAAAAAGACATGCAAAAAACTCAATAAGAAAAGGGCCTTCAGCCCCGTTTTGTAGCTAAAAGCGTAGAGCATCAAAGAAGCAATCCAAATCAAACCTATAGCAAGCAGTGTGGGCTTGGGCATTTTATGCCATTGTATTAAGGAAGTTTTGCTGAACCAATTCAGATAATGATAGGTATAGGCAAAGGCAATAAAACGCATCAGACCTACCCCCAAGGTTGACCTAAAAACAGCCACATCTGCCGATGCTTGATCTCCTCCCTTTAGGGCTCCAAACCAGCGTAAAACCTGTCTGTTCACTTCAAAAAAAGAACTGCGGTAGCTTTCTTCGATGTAGGATGAAATTTCACCCATGTGGATGGAAGGAAACCAAATAAAAGGCAAAAGTCCACAAAGAAGGAGTAGGATTACAGATAACCAACCGGGTTTGCTTTTCGATTTTATAGCTCCAAAGGCCATGAACAATCCGGTAAATAAAAAAACGTGCACCAAAGTGGGTAAAAAAACAGCGACGAATAAAGCGAATTGGGTCAGACTGCCCTCGAACGAAATTTCGGGTGATTTTCCATAGGGAATTACAAAACCGCTCGCATTGGCGACAGAACAGCCTTTTGGAGGGGTCAAAGCAAAGCCCGACTTTACAAGGGTGTATTCAACCGGATTTAACCCATCGAATCCCCGGCGGAATAAAACCCCAAATTCAGGTTCTACATTTCCATTTTCGCGCTGCACCTGCATACCCCTGACCAGAATGTATGGATTCTCCTTCCATTCCATCGTTCTTGCCACCTCTTTGCCCTCAATCCGAACTACCGTTGCAGGGCGCTCGATTTGAAAAACAAGCAAAAAAATGCCTATTAAACCTGCGGCAACAGCACGTTGCACAGGCGATTTGATAAACACCAAAAGACCTGCAAGCAGAAGACTTCCCAGAATGATGTTGGCGCCCCAACCTCCTAAACTAAGGCCATGAAAATTTGGCAACCACTCGGCACCAAAGGCACTCCAAACCAAAAGGATTCCTAAAACCACGATGCTGGGCAGGAACAATTTGGCTGCTTTTTGATCTGGCAGAAAATAATCTCGTTTGTGCAACCAGCCGATTTCGGTCAGGTAGTGCAAAGGACCTAGAACGGCGTAGGAGAACAAAAACAGCTCGAAGGGAAGCAGAAAGGCCAATCCCAGGCTTAAAATCATGAGGCCTATATTCAGCCAGTCTATGGTTTTGTTGCTCATTGCCATGGAATCAACCAAAGGTAGGCAAACCTGGATTGTTGTTTAGAATAGATTCTATCGACAACATGACCTCCGCACTTAATTTCTCGACCATAGGAAGCGCCCCAATGTTTTCGCTCAATTGTTCTGGTTTGGTTGCTCCCAAAATGACGGTACTCACATTTGGATTTTTCAGGCACCAGGCTATCGATAATTGGGGCAGACTCATTTGCAATTCTTTGGCCAATTCACCTAATTTTTTAACCTTTTCTATTTTCGCCTCGGCCGATTCTCCTGCAAACATATCTTTTAGCCACTGCATATCAGGCAAATCCGTGCGGGTTCCACCGGGTGCTCCTTGGTTGTATTTTCCTGTAAGCAATCCGCTGGCCAAAGGCGACCAAATGGTTGTGCCCATTCCAAAACGAGCATACAGGTTCCGGTACTCGCGCTCTAGCCTTTCTCGGTGAAACATATTGTACTGAGGTTGCTCCATGGTGGGCGGAACAAGGTGATGCTGCCGAGCGATGGCGTGGGCTTCAACAATATCGGCGGCCTCCCATTCGCTGCTACCCCAATACAAAATCTTACCTTGACGAACCAAGGTATCCATGGTGTACACCGTTTCTTCTATGGGCGTATTTTTATCGGGCCTATGGCAGAAATACAAATCCAAATAATCAACTTGAAGCCGCTTTAAAGCGGCATGGCAGGCCTCGGTTACATGCTTTCTGCTTAAACCGGTTTGATTGGGGTGGCTGCCGCCCCAATACACCTTAGATGAAACAACAAAGCGGTCTCGGCTCCAACCCGATTGCTTTAAAATTCGGCCCATTACTTCTTCCGACTTGCCATGGGCGTACACCTCGGCGTTGTCGAAAAAATTGACGCCCATGTCAAAAGCCTGATGCATTAAATTCTTGGCCGTGTCGTCTGATATTTGATGGCCAAAAGTTACCCAACTGCCAAACGATAGGGCAGAAACCTGCAAGCCTGATTTTCCTAATCTGCGGTATTCCATTCCCAAAAGTAAGAAGGTTTTTAGGTTTTGGCCTACACCCCAAAACATCATTTTTAAACCAATCCTCGGCATTCCTATACTTCTGAGTTCAGAAATGTATCTTTGAAAAATTTTTTATGCCATGAAATCCATTCAAACCTACCTGAATATCGCCTTAGGCATTGCCGTTGCCCTTTTGTTTTTTTTGCATTTTAACTCAAAACAAGGGCAGAGTTCTTCGGTTGGTTCCTCGTTGGCCGACTCCATTTCAAACCCTGGGCAAGGCCTAAAGATTGCTTATGTTTATGGCGACAGCCTTATGGGCAGCTATGGTTTAATGAAAGAGCTGGAAGAGAAATTCATCCAAGACAATATGGTTCGAGAATCCAAGCTCAAGTCGGCACAATCAAAACTTGAGGGGCAATACCGCAGCTACCAAAACGAAATCAGCACCCTAACCACACGGGAACGGAGCAAAAAGGAGGAGCAGCTTCAGTTGGCTCAACAGCAATTGATGGCCGACCAACAGGAGCTCAGCCAAAATGCAGCCATGCAAGAGGCCGAAATGTACAATCAAATCCAAGACAGCCTTCAGGCTTTCTTTAAGGTTTTTGGAAAGGAGTTGGGGGTTGATTATGTCTTGGCCACTCAAAAGGGTTCTGGAATTCTGTTCACCAACCCTTCTTTGGACGTTACAGGACCTGCGATTGAGAAATTAAACCAACGGTATCAGGCCGGAAAAGCAAAGTAAAGGTTATGTTCTGCCACCCATCGCTGTCTTCCTCAATCCATTGGTTTTGTGGGTTGTTTTTTCTGCTTTTGCAGCCTGTTGGGTATTCAGCTGTACAAAATACGCCTCCTTCGTATTGGCAATTGCATGTGCATTATTCCATGTCGGTTATGTTGGACACGGCAAACCACCATTTGACCGGTTCACAAACATTAACCATTAAAAACACCTCGCCCGACACCTTAAACGAGCTGTACTACCATTTATATTACAATGCATTTCAACCTGGGTCGGCCATGGATGTGCGCAGCCGAAGTCTGCCCGACCCCGACCGCAGGGTGGGTAGCCGCATTCAAAAATTAAGTCCAGATCAAATAGGATACCAGCGCATTGTTGCGGTAAGCCAAGACCGCAATCCCATCGCCTCGTTTTCCATTTCAGGAACGGTTATGCACCTTCCCCTAAAAAAACCCATTTTGCCTGGCCAAGAAACCAGCATTGAGCTTCAATTTCAGGCCCAAATCCCCGTACAAATTCGCAGAACAGGGCGGCACAATGCCGAAGGAATCGATTTCTCTATGACCCAATGGTATCCAAAACTTGCTGTGTACGATGCGAATGGCTGGAATACCGACCCTTACGTTGCCCGGGAATTTTATGGGAATTTCGGAACCTTTGAGGTCAACTTAAAAGTACCTCAAAACCAAGTGGTTGCTGCTACTGGCATTCTTTTGAACCCAGAGGAAGTAGGCCATGGGTATTCCGCTCTTTCAAAACCTGCTAAAGGATGGCTGACTTGGAAATTCAAGGCAGAAAATGTGCATGATTTTGCCTGGGCGGCGGATCCTGACTACAAGCACGACACCCTTCGCGTACCCAAGGGCCCCTTGCTCCGGTTTTTCTATCAATCCGATTCAACCCTTGCCAACTGGCAAGCGTTGAAACCGTATTGCCAGCAATTGTTTGAACGCATGTCGGCCACCTTTGGTCCTTACCCCTACCCTGTTTTTAGTTTTGTTCAAGGCGGCGACGGTGGCATGGAATATCCTATGCTTACGTTGATTACAGCCCGTGGAAACTTGGACGGTTTGATTTCTGTTTCGTTTCACGAAGCCATCCACAATTGGTTTTACGGGCTTTGGGGATTTGATGAAGGAAAATACCCCTGGATGGACGAGGGCTTTACCCAATACGCCACCGATTATATGCTGCACCAGATTCGAAAGGAGGAACATCCTAGAAAATCCATAATAGCCACCTATAAAATGCTGCTCGCAATGCCAAACAGGCAACCCTTGAGCACGCATGCAGATTGGTATTCGACCAACAGAGCCTACGGGCTATCTTCGTACATCGGAGGAGCTGCATTTTTAGAACATCTTACCTATGTGTTGGGAGAAGAACGCATGCCCCAATTTTGGAGGAATTTTTACCGAGATTGGAAATTCAAGCACCCAAATCCCGAAAACCTAATTCGAACGGCCGAAAAGGTAGGCGGCATGGAATTGGATTGGTTTTACCGGGAATTCATTTTATCGACCCACACCATCGATTATGCCATAGATTCTGTTTGGAAAAGCAAAGAAGGGATTGCAATACGCCTTGCCAACAGTGGCAGTTTCCCCATGCCCATACGCCTAAGAATTGACCTGAAAAACGGGAATGCCCAAAACATCTTGATTCCACTCGATGTTCAGCGCCTTCATTCCAATCTGTCCGCCGAACAAAAAACCCTCAGTACCATTGCCCCGATGAGTCCTTGGCCGTGGGTAGAATCGACCTACACCTTCGAGCTTCCTATTGGTTTTCAGAATGTTCAGTCTATAACCATTGACCCCGATGGATATTTGGCCGATATAGACCTTGAAAACAACGTTAAAATTCTGCCTTGAACCAAGCTTTACTACTACCTTTGTTGCATCGGTAAAATGGTATGAAGAAAATACACCTTGTTTTAATTTTAGTTGTGGCCGCCGCCATTGGAGTAGTCATGGTGGCTTTGGGCAATTCCGATTCCTATGCCTCATTTTCTCAAGCCATAGAAAACCCTTCAAGAACCTACCATGTGGCGGGCAAGCTAGAATTGAACGAACCCATGGTGTACGACCCCCATACCGAGGCCAATTTATTCACCTTTACTATGGTGGACAACGACGGAAAAAAATGCAGGGTTGCCCTGCACAAACCCCGCCCCCAAGATTTTGAACGCTCTGAACAAATTGTGGTCATTGGTCAAATGGAAAACGAGGTTTTTCAAGCCAAAGACATGTTGACAAAATGCCCTTCTAAATACAACGATGCGCCCACCCAAACTGTGGAATTGTGAACAGCTCTGATTTTTTAAACGAACAGCTTTGGCCTGGGCAACTGGGGAACATTCTTATTCTTCTGGCCCTTTGCTCGGCCATTTTTGGTGCAATTGCCCATTTCAGAGTAACCCTGTCCTCCAATCTAGATTCAACGTGGAAAAACTGGGGTAGAATCGCATTGCTGGTTCACAGCAGCGCCGTTTTTGGCATCGTAGCCCTGCTCTTTGGCATCATGCTGACTCGGCAATTCGAGTATTACTATGTTTGGAAACACACCAATACCGCCTTGCCTCAATCGTACATATTTGCCGCATTCTGGGAAGGGCAAGAAGGCTCATTTTTGCTGTGGGCCTTTTGGCATGCCGTCATCGGATTGGTTTTTCTGCACAAGGCTTTCCGTTCGAATTCCGGAGTGATTGCCACCCTGCTTTTGGTTCAAGGTTTTTTAATGACCATGCTTTTAGGCCGCATCGTTTTTATTCCCGAATGGGGCATTGACTTTAACATCGGTTCTTTTCCATTCGGCTTAACCCGAGAACATCCTACCTTGATGAATGCTCCATTTACCAAGCTGACCGATTACCTGTTGAGTCTGGATGGCCGAGGCTTAAATCCAGCCCTTCAAAACTACTGGATGACCATTCACCCCCCTACCTTATTTCTGGGTTTTGCTCTTACTACCATTCCCTTTGGTTTTGTTATTCAAGCATTGATTCGTAGAGATTTTAGCTCTTGGTTCCGAACTGCCTTGCCTTGGGCATTTTTGGGAGTGGGTGTTTTAGGTGCAGGAATTTTAATGGGAGGCGCCTGGGCCTACGAAGCCCTGAGCTTTGGCGGATTTTGGGTTTGGGATCCCGTTGAAAACGCCTCGCTCGTTCCCTGGCTGCTGTTGACCGCTGGAGGCCACATGCTGCTGATTCCTAAAAAAACCAAAATCGTGCTAACCCTGGCCTTTGTTTTCCTAATACTTGGGTTTATTACCGTTTTGTATTCTACCTTCCTAACCCGAAGTGGCGTTTTGGGAGACGCCTCGGTGCATTCGTTCACCGATTTGGGATTGACCGGGCAACTCCTTCTGTTCTTGTTTTTCTTCATGGCTCTGCCTGTATATCTGGTTTTACCAAAACGGCAGCGCTTTGTTTATCTGATTGCTTCCTTGGCCTTGCTCGCTTTTGGTTTTAGCAGTCAATTTTCGTCCATTTCAAATGGCTTGTGGACCTTGTTTGGACTGGCTTCTTTTGGTCTGGGTATTTACGGCTTAAACCAACGGATTAACCCAAATACGCCCACCCTAGAAGAACATCTGTGGTCCAGAGATTTTTGGATGCTGATGGGAGCCCTAATCCTAACGGTCTCGGCCCTTCACCTTACAGTCGAAACATCAAAACCCGTTATCAATAAACTCACCGGAACGTCCATGGCCGTTGGCGACGCAGCTGCCTACAACGCCATTCAATGGTGGTTCGGTTTGTTGCTATCCATCGGAATGGGTGTGGTTTTGTATCTTTTGTACGGCAAAAAAACATCCAAAAGCCTGGTCAAGGAACTCGGCAGGGTGGCTTTGGTGGCTGTGGCCTTTACCCTGGTTACTTTTTCTTTGTACCCCAACATGAAAGTGATGCCCGACGCCCTTCTATTGCTGGGGGGCTGGTTTGCCTTGGCCTCGGGATTTTTGTTTGTGTCTAAATTCATCAAAAAACACCCCTTGGCGGCGGGCGGCGGTTTGGCCCACGCCGGATTTGGGCTGTTGATGGCCGGCATCGTGATCAGCATGGGCCAACAACAAAACGTGTCGAAAAACCAAAACGAAATCAACCTGAAGGCATTAAACGAGGAGTTCTCAAACGACGAACACGTGATGCTGATGAAAGGCGATACCGTAAGCATGGCCAATTACCGTTTGGTTTTTGCTAAAGACACCTTGAACGGCTCGTTCGCCGAATACCAAATTGATTACTATTCCAATTCAAATGGGAAAAACGAAAAGCAGTTTAGCCTAAGTCCCCGAATCATTTTAAGTCCCAGCATGGGGAACGTGGCCGAACCCGCCACCCGCCACTTTATAACCCACGACGTGTTTACCCACATTACCTATGTGGACCTAGAAAACCTAAAACGAAAATCGGCCGGTGTGGCCGCTCCAGAATACGAAGAACCCCAGCATTTTGAACTGAAAATTGGGGATACTGTGTATTCCTCAAACGCCTACATTGTGGTTGAGGGAATCGCCTCGGAAACCAGCGAGGCCGAAACCGAAACCGACCCCAAAACCCTGAGCTTGAATTTATACCCCACCTTCACCGTGCGGGACCTTCAAGGCAACATCGATACTGTAAAACCCGCCTTTTTAATTCAAGGCCTTTCCCTGCAAACCATTCCCGACACCGCAAAAGGAAACGGTTTGGTGGTAGAAGTGAAAAAAATAAATCCAAAAACCTCAACCATCGAGGTGGAAATGCAACGCAAAAAGTACCAAAATCAAGATGATTTCATCATTATGAAGGCGGTCATTTTTCCTTGGATTAAGTTGCTGTGGGCAGGTTGCTTTTTGATTGTGATTGGCAGCCTGATGGCGGTGGCTGAACGCTTCAAAAAAAATGGGCAAGCTTAGTTTCATCGGAACCGGAAATCTCTCTTGGCATTTAAGCCAGGCCTTTTTTCGCGCTGGCCATACCATTGTTGAATTTTGCGGACGCCAACCCGAAAAAACAAGGGGCTACGCCGCCCGTGTCGATGCCCAGCCCATTGACCATCCCTCCCTGATGGATTCCGACCTGGATTTTATCTTTATTTGCGTTTCCGATTCGGCCATTGCAGAGGTAAGCTCCCAATTGAATCCAAGTAGGGCAATTCTGGTGCATTGTTCTGGAAGCACTCCCCTAAACCACCTGAAAGGAGAAAAAACAGGGGTTTTTTACCCCTTTCAATCCTTCCGCATCGAAACGGGCGTCCGCTGGAGGGAGCTGAATATTTTGCTGGAAGGAAACACCCTTGAAACCACCGAAGCCTTGTTCAACCTCGCTTCATGCCTGGGCTCTGCCACCCAAGCCACCACCGAACAAGACCGGCAGCGCATGCATTTGGCGGGTGTGTTGGCCTCCAATTTCGTGAACCTTCTCTGGCAAAAGGCGCAAGAACTCTGCATGCAATCGGGCATGGACCCAGAGCTGCTGCACCCTTTGATGGAAGAAACCCTGAACAAAGCTGTGCAAATGGGTTGCACAGAAGCCCAAACCGGCCCCGCTTTGCGCCGCGACAACCAAACCTTGATGCTGCATGAAAACATGTTGAACATGCAGCCACCCTGGGACGAAGTGTACCGAACCCTGAGCCAAGAAATTGCAAAACGACACCCGCTGCATTCCCAGCCTTAAATCCAACAAAATGGTCAACATTGAATTAGAAAACGGGAATCAGGAATCCCAAAACCCGTACCTGCCTTTGCTTCAAGCCCAGCAGAAGTATTTCAGGCAACAAAGCAGCAAGCCCTTGCAAACCCGCAAAGGGGTTTTAAGAAAATTAGCCCAGCTTCTCAAAGACAAGGAGTCCGATTTGTTTGAGGCCATTTATACCGATTTCCACAAATCGGCCTTTGAAACCTACGCCGCCGAATTGGGCTTCCTTCAGCATGAAATTGCCTTCGCCTTAAAGCACCTAAACGCCTGGGCAAAACCAAAACGGGTGGCCCATGGCTTGATAAATTTTCCCGGCCGAAGCTATGTTCTTTCTCAACCCCTGGGCTCCACCCTAATCATAGGAGCTTGGAATTATCCCTACCAAGTTTCGTTGTTGCCCGCCATTTCAGCCTTGGCCGCCGGCAATACGGTGGTAATTAAACCCAGCGAACTGGCTCCGGCCACTGCAGCGGCCATGAAGCAGCTCATCAACACGAACTTCCCGGCCGAGTTAATCCACGTGGTTGAAGGGGCAGCCACAGAAACACAGCAATTGGTTGATTTGCCTTGGAATTCCATCTTTTTTACCGGCAGCACCCGGGTAGGCCGTGAAATTTACCAACGGGCGGCCAAAAACTTGACTCCCGTTATCCTGGAATTGGGAGGGAAAAGTCCGGCTTTTGTTTTAAAAGACGCCAATTTAAAAGATGCCGCCAAGAAAATAGCTTGGGCAAAATGCCTGAACGCCGGGCAAACCTGCGTAGCTCCCGATTTTGTGTGGGTTGAGGCTGAGGTTCGTTCGGCGTTTATAGAAGAACTTTGCAAAGCCTTCGAAGCCTACCCGAACGCTCCAGACCAAGCCAGCGACCAGTACGTTAAGATAATTTCAAAGCGGCACACCGAGCGCATGGCTTCGCTTTTGGACTCCAAGCAGGTGGTTTTTGGAGGTCAAATTGATGTGGAAAAGCGGTTTGTGGCGCCCACCCTGCTGCATCCGGTAGCCTGGGAAGACCCGGTAATGCAGGAAGAAATTTTCGGGCCTTTGCTGCCCATTATGGAATTTGAAAATTTGGAAGCGGCGTTAAATCAGGCTCTTCAGCAGCCTTCGCCCTTGGCTTGCTATGTTTTTTCGACCGATTCAAGGCGCATTCGGCAAATTCTAAACACCCTTCCCTTTGGCGGCGGCTGCGTCAACGATTGCTTGATGCACCTGGCCAATCCGCGGCTTCCCTTCGGCGGAGTGGGCCACAGCGGCAGCGGGCGCTACCATGGCGAGGCCGGTTTCCGCACCTTTTCGCACGAAAAAAGCATCGTGGAAAAATTCGGTTGGTTCGACGCGCCGGTCCGCTATCCGCCCTATTTGCCTTGGAAATGGAAGGTGCTGCGCCGGCTTCTTCCTTGATTTTTTTGGGGGGCGCCTAATCCCGCTTTCGCCTGTAGTCAAGTTGCCCAAACCCGCCCGGCTATGGGCTGCGGTGGCTCCTAAAGTCGCCTCCTCGCCCAGGCCGGGCTGGGTTTGGCCTGCCTTGCCTGCCGGCTCAATCGGGGGCGCGACTCAGGCTAGAGGCCATTCATTCTGAAGAAATTGACAACATATTTTAGAGGCAAAAGGATAACAATGAAAAACATGCTAATTCCTAAATTCTCCTTAAGTTAGCATCTATGTATCGTATTCTGCTTATTTTGATTTTTCAGTTCCCATTTATGGCTTTTGGTCAAGCATTGCAAATGGAATTTAACCGAGCTATACTAATCAATAGCGACAGCGGAAATGTGGTTGTCCCAGCCGGAAAAGCATGGAAAGTGGTTTCAATTTTCGATGAAACCGTCCCTTACCGTTCTTCAGTCTCGGTTAGTTACCCACGGGGAAATGCCTCCACTCCAGATGCTTGCAATGGATGCAACGACGCCTCATGCAACAACCGTGAAATGCGAAGCTATTCGTGGTCGGATTGCAGCTCAAAAGATGCCCCGGTATATGCAAATGGAAAAGAAATATCAATTGAAAACATACAATCAACAAGTCTTTTACGGCTTAAATCCCCCTTTTGGTTAAAGGCTGGCGACAGCCTTAAAGTGGGCCATACCCCGCCCTGTTATTCAATACCTGTAACATCCCAACCCAGCGGCAGTTGTTGGAATTGCGGTACTATTTTCTTGGACAATCTACCCGGTTGCACTCCCGATGTACGTCAATGTGGAACCCAATCTATGCCAGGATACATTGTTCGTGTTAGCCGTTGGGTTAACATTTTGGAGTTTGATTTGCTTCAAAATCCAACCCGAAGTTTGAAATTTCATCAAGTCCACACCTTTGATGCAACTACAGGCCAACAATCTGTTCCGCAAGGCAAAATGTGGCGAATAACCAAGTCTTTGGCTCATGTAAATCAGTATGTATTACAAAGCCAAACCAACCAAAGTGTAGCCGCCACACCCTCAAATCCTAATCCATGTACAGGAGACACCACTGGAAATTATACGAGGTGGACCCTTCAAATGAATAGCTGCTGCAATGGGGAAGTGATCGAACTCAATGGAAAAGAAATGCGATATAGAGAAAATTCAGTGTTTGAAGATTACAATATTTGGCTGCCCGAGGGCACAACCATTGAATCAAAGGGCAGCAATTGTGCACATTCAACAAGCTTAAGTATTCCTGCACAAGGAGTTTATTTTTTTCAAAACAACAACCAACTTCGCTGCGGTCCTGCCCAATTTTCTGGCAGCACCCAATATTCTCCCCTGCTTAGTATTCTTGAGTTTGAAGTTCAATAAGGAATAGACCCTCAAATCAACAACAGCGCATTAAAGGCACAGCGCCGCCCGCGCCCCCGATTGAACCGGCAGGCATGCCCGTTCAGAGCTAGGGAAACCCCGGCGAGGAGGCGACGTGAGGAGCCACCGCAGACGGCGGGTTTCCCAGCTCTGAACGGGCATGGCTACAGGTGAAAGCGGGAATAGGCGCCCCGCATAATCCCCAAAAAATAAGCGTACTTTTGGGCATGCATCCGGTGTTTTTTGGGCAGGTGAATCAGGATCGGGCCGAACTTTCGCTGTCCGATAGGCAGCATGCTGGCCGTGTGCTGAGGCTAAGGGCCGGTCAGCGGATTGTGCTTTGCAATGGCCGTGGACAGGCCTGGGAAGCCGAACTGCTGCCCCAGTTTGCCCAAACCGGGGAACTGAAAATTCAGCGCGAACTGCCCCCGCAAACCCAACCCGGACTTTGGCTGGGAATTGGAATGCTGCACAAAGCCGACCGCATGGAATGGCTGGTTGAAAAAGCGGTTGAACTTGGTATTCAAGGACTTATACCACTGCGCAGCGAGCGTGCACAGGCCTACCGATTTAACCAAGAACGCCTGCAAAAAATAATGGAAGCCGGCATGAAGCAGTCGCAGCGGTTTTGGCTGCCCAAGCTGCTGCCGCCCATGAGCATTGCTGAACTTTGCCAACAGGAATGGCCTGCCCAGCGCCGCTTTGCCTATTGCAGCGAAGCCAAGCAGCAGCCTGAAGAATGGCCCGATGCGCCGGCCGAAGGCATAGGCCTGATTGGTCCGGAAGGCGATTTTAGCCCTGCCGAAATAGATTTACTGCTTGAAAATAATTTTAGGCCACTGACGCTGAGCGCGTTCAGGCTTCGCAGCGAAACTGCTGCCTTAACCATGCTCTGCAAATGGAATCAGGCCGAAGGCCTGGACCGCGTTGGCATGCAAAACCCCTTGCTATGAACCACTTTTTTAACCCGGAACGTCCCGGAAAAATGCCATCTACCTCCTCAACCCGGCAACGCATGGAATTTGAGGTGGATTACGACCGGATTGTATTTTCGAGTCCGTTTCGTTCCCTTCAAAACAAGACCCAGGTGGTTCCGCTGCCCGAACATGATTTTGTGCATACGCGCCTGACGCACAGCTTAGAGGTGTCGAGCGTGGCGCGAAGCCTGGGCCGGCAAGCGGCCTTTGCCCTGCAGCAAAATGGAATTGAAATTGGCTCCAATCCTTCGGAATGGGGGGCCATTGCTGCGGCAGCGGCCTTGGCGCACGACATTGGCAATCCGCCTTTTGGGCATGCGGGCGAACTCGCCCTGAGCGAATGGTTTGAGCAAAACGAATTGGCCGATTTGAGTCCAGCAGAAACAGCCGACCTGAAAAGTTTTGAAGGCAATGCGCAGGGATTCAGGCTGCTAACCCAACGCAAGGATTTAAAACCCACCTTTGCCACCCTGGGTGCCTTTACCAAGTATCCTTGCCCTTCGTTGTTTGAGGGGCGGGATTCCCGGAAAAAAAGCCAGAAAAAATTTGGATTTTTTCAATCGGAAAAGGCGATTTTCCTAGAGATGGCCGATGCCCTTGAACTGCAACGGCATGCAGGAACAACCGAAGCCCGCTTGCGGCATCCGTTGTGCTGGCTTGTAGAAGCTGCCGATGATATTTGCTATTTAATTATTGACCTGGAAGATGCGGTGCGCATGAGTTTGGTTGGCATAAGGCAGATGGTGGAATTGCTGGAGCCTCTGTTGCCAGAAACGGCAAGCCTGAACGAATCTTTTCAAAAAAGAAGCATCGATGAGCAAGCAGGCTTGTTGAGGGCCATGGCCATTCGGGAGCTTATTGTTCAATTTACCGAGGCCTATGTACGCAACTTCGAGTCCTTAAAATCGGGCAGTTTGGACAGTTCTTTAGACAAACTGGTTGAAAAATCAAGTGCCTTGGCTCAGCTTTCTACTTTTTCGGCCCAGCATATTTACCAAAGCGAACGGGTACTCGAGCTGCAAGCGGCCGGGTTTGAGTTGCTGCCCAAACTAACGGGAATGTTTATGGAGGCTGTTTTAGAGCAGCGGCAGGGCCGTAAAAATGGCTCTGGAAGGTTACTGAATGTATCGCGGATGCTGCCCTTTCAGGTTCAGCCTGAAGACAGTACCTATGGTTTGGCCCGACAGGTTTTAGACTACATTTCTGGATTTTCAGACCGCAAAGCCATGGATTTATACCAACGGATTTCGGGGATTCGGATGGGGTATTGAAGATTTAATTGAACCTGTTGCTGAACATCAGGGCAACACCACCGGCACCTCAGCCACTCCCAAATTAAAATACGCATCAAAAACCAACAAGCGTAGGCGGTAATTGCCTGCTGCAGCGGCAGAGGGAATGCTGAGATTGCTCAAATTCAAAACGCCGGTAGCAGGGTCGTACAATGAAAGGGAACTGCCCAATTGAACTGCATTGTAATCGGCAACCTCGAATTCTTCTTCGCTGCTGATGTTCTCTAAAATCAGCTCTACCCTATTTAGCTCAGAGGCTGAATTTCCGTTTGAAAGCTGGTCGCTGATGTTGGCAGATACAACAAACGGAGTGGATAAACTTGCATTTGAACTGGGAGTTTGTAAAACAACGGTTGGTGGGATGGTATCGGTTGCATCTTTAAAAATCAATTGAAAATTGTTGGTCGTTTCATTGCCGTTTTTATCTAGACAAAAGACGGTAAAATGATAAGGACCAGGCAGGTAGCCCATTGGAACAGGGATGTAAAAATCAATGGCATCGGCAGTTCCAGAAAGCGAACCTATAATCAGGGTATCCCATTTTTCCAGCGCGTCTTGGGGTTTTCCGTGGTTGTGCCCGTCGTGGTTGCTATGAATGTCTATTTTATATTGATTCAACGCTTCGTTGTCGGTAAAATCAATCATTACATGAATGGAGTCTCCCATGAATTTACTGGTATAAATAGCGTCATTGGGAAATTGAATGTTGGGCGGCAAATCATCAACTCCGCAAGCAAAAAAGCCAAGACTGAGCAGTGCTGCGTAAAGAAATCCTGAGGTTTTCATGGTGATTTTGGTTTTGTGTGGGATTGTGTGAATGTAAAAATAGCAGAAAGTTGCAGGTTTCGGCCCGGTTCGGGAATGTTGATAAAGCGGTATCGGTTTTGGTGCACAAAATAGCGTTGATCCAGAAGGTTTTGTATTTCTAGGCTCAACCGCAATTGCAAGGTTTTATACCTTAATGTGGCACCGGCGGCCAGCCCCCCGATGGCATAGCCCGGTGTTTTTTTTTCGTTGCGGGCAATGGCCTGTTGGGGTGCTGTCAACAAAAAGGTGGCCCGCAAATAGGGGTGCTCCAGCCAACTTAAATCGGGAAAATGATGCTCCAATTCTGTTTGTAGGCTTACCGGTGGAATAAAGGGCAAAGGGTATCCATTGCTCACATTAAATCCAAAAACACCATCGGCCACGGCTTTGAGGTTCCAACGGCTGTTCCAGTGAATGTCCAACACGCATTCGGCTCCGGTTTGCAGCGCCTGAGCCTGAGCATACCGATACAGTTGACCGGCTTCTGCCAAGGGCGAAAACGAGCCAGTAGGCTCTAAAAAAATATAGCGGTCAAAATAATAGAAGAACGGCGATACCGAAAAAAGCACCTTTCGATTTTGAAATTCGTAGCTAAAATCCAATTGAATGCCCCGTTCTGAACTCAAACTGCTGTCGCCCATTTCATGCCTAAATGTTCCATGGTGAATCCCATTGGCCGCCAATTCAGGAACGGTAGGCAAGCGGTAACTGCTGCCCAAATTCCAACGAAACAAGGCCCGATCATTGATTTCGCGGGTGAGTCCAGCCGAGGCACTCCAGTTTGCGTAGGTTCGCTGCATCCCTGAATTCATGACTAGGGTGTCTATGGCCTGTAAAGCCATGTTGTACACCACTTGGTTGAAAGCCGAAACAGATTGAAAGGCCATATCTCCTCGTATTCCAAAATGGGCATGCCACTGCCCAGAAAAACTGCGCTTAAGCTGGGCCCATAAGCCTGCCTGCCCCGTTCTGAAGTTGGGCAGCAAATACCGAAATCCCTGAACCTGGTTTTCCTGCCATTGTCCATTGCTGCCCAAGACCCAATGCCAATTTTCGCTCGAACGCGAATACCGAACGTTGTATGAAAAGGTGCTCAACTCAAATCCATGCTCTACAAACTGATGGTCGGGATAATACACCGCATGGGCCTCGGGGTCCGAAAACTCCTTTCGAAGGTTCCGTTGAAAACCCAAATCCGTTTCAAGCCAGGCATTGCCCAATTTTATGCGCTGATTGTAAATGAGTTTATGGTGCTGAATTTTCTGCGAAGGAAAATCAATGTCGCTGGAATTGCCATCGTCTGACAGCGTATAGGCGGTTGGAATACCATAAGCGCCTGAAAAGAATCCCATGTGCTGATCAACCAAACTGTAGGTCAAAATGGCATAACCGCTGCGCCCTGAATGTCCGATGGAACCTGAATAGTACCGGTCATTTCCGGCCGTATTTTTTAATATACCATTTTGAATGGGCAATAAAAATCCATTGTACAAAAAAGAATCGGCCGGAACCCGATAGTCTTGATAATCCTGCCGGCTGTGCCGTACAGCCATAAACCAATGGGTGTTCAGCCGAGTTTTTAACCCAAAACTCTGAGCATGCAAGCCATTTACTGTCCTGTATTGCTGTATTACCTGTGCTTCTGTAGTTGAAGGTGCAATCCAATCTGGAGGCCTAAACAGCAAAACACCCCCCACGGCATCGGAACCATAAGCCAAAACAGAAGGCCCCTTAATCAGTTCAGCATGCTCTACCGCAAATCCATCTATCTCCAATCCATGGTCCCAACCCCATTGCTGCCCCTCTTGCTTTATGCCTCGATCCACAACCGCCACCCGATTAAAACTGAATCCACGAATAATCGGTTTGGCTATTCCGGTGCCTGTTCCCATCGCATTCATGCCGGGCAAGCCGTCCAATTGCTGAATCAAGGTTTGCCCCGAATGCGATTGCAGATACTCTGTGGTGGCAAATTCAATTTTTAAGGGCGACTCCCTGCTGGGTTCATTAAAAATCCCATCTTCCAACACAAATTCCTTAATGTGGTGTTGGGTTAAGGCCAAAACCACATCAAATACCGCTTCTTTGTCGCATTGATGCTTCAATTCCAATCGAGTTGAAGCATAGCCTGAGGCCGAAATGTGAAGGTGATATCGGCCCGGTACAACCCGCTCAAAACCAAGCCTGCCCATAGAGTCCGTTAGCCCTTGCAAATTCAATTCGTGCAATTCTATCGCCGAATAAAAAATGGGTTTATGGGCCTCATCCCATACCCGAACTTGAAGGCCGCAGGCGTTCTGAGACCGCCCCTCTTGAACCCACAAAAGACCCAGAAAAACCAAAACATAAAGGCCCACAAAACCAGGCCCTTTTTTCACAACGCCCATGTTGTCTTTTTCATTTCTTTGGCAAAAGTACGGGAATTGCAACTTTATTGCAAATAGGTTCGGGCTTCCTGCATCCAAAATCTGAATTCTGGTCCCAAATTAAACAGCAAATCAAAGGTGCTTGCCTCGGGAACAAACCCAATCTGCCCATCGTACATTTGCCGATAGGGAATTCCTGAAGGCTTTCCTGCCGAAGAAATCAAGGGAAGATGTGCATCAAAAACCGGTTCCGATAAAAATTCAAGGCTTAAACCCAAGCGTTTTTGGGCCCAGACCAGTAAATTCTGGTTCAAGTGGCTCAGGTGCAAGGGCTGTTTGTTCCAAATGTCCATAAATTCAGGGAACAGTTCGTCGAAATAGGGTGTACGGGCGTAATTGGTAACCAAGGCCACCGGCAAATCGCGCATGGATGGCTGCCTCCAATCCAGCAGAATGGCATCAATGGTTTGCCCCTTGTTTCGTCCGCCCAGCAAACTCAAGGAATAGGATTGAGGACCTTGGGCTGTTGTTAAAATACATCGGCGTTGAGCCGATCGGTAGTCAAATAGGCCCGTTTTTAAAACGCGCACCGTTGAAAACGATTCAGCCTGAATCCACCAATCGGCAGAAGGCATAAATACGGGCAGGCTATACCCTATCTTCATTTAATTGGGAAGGTAGAAAAGCCGGTCGGTTCGAAGCTGCTTGAAAATATTGCCAGGCCGATCTCCATCTAAAGAAAAAACCACAATCCAAGGTGTACCCTTAATGTGGTCTTCGGGTACCGGCCCCCAGAACCGGCTGTCTAGTGAGCCGTGCCGATTGTCGCCCATGGCCCAATAGTAGTTCTGTTCAAAGGTGTACTTGCTGACTTTTTGTCCGTCAATAAACGCTGCTCCACCGCGCACGTCCAAATTCTTTTGTTCATACGCTCGAATGATTCGCTCGTACAAAATCAAATTTTCTTTCGTCAAATCGATGCTCATTCCTTTGGCCGGGATCACAAAAGCGGACATTTGATCCACGGAATTGTTTACCGATGGATGGTTGGGCCAAATTTGGAAATTGTGTTCAGGGGCGTACACCATCTGCACTACGCTGTCTATGCTACCTAAGGTTTTTAAATAGGCTACCTGCTTTTGATTTAGATTCAATAAATAGAAACCGGCCCC
The DNA here is from genome assembly GCA_903837495.1 of uncultured Flavobacteriales bacterium. Lineage (GTDB taxonomy): Bacteria > Bacteroidota > Bacteroidia > CAIKAF01 > CAIKAF01 > CAIKAF01. Next base: position 56,382 of record CAILUT010000043.1, read on the forward strand.
ATTTGAATCTGTATAGGTTCGGAATCCCATTGCATCGTCGTTTGAAAAATAGAACGACCTTAATTCGGTTTTCACCATTTCGGTTAATGCCTGTTTGGTGTACACTTTGTGGTGGTGTACAAGCATATCTGGGTTTTCCTGTGGTTTTCCATTAATGAATATCTGGCCTTGCCGAATTTCAAATCGATCGCCCGGTCCCCCAACGCAACGCTTTACAAAATTCTCGCGCTTGTCTATGGGCATGTGCATCACCTTATATTGCTCCAAAAAGACTTCTCTAGCCTGGCTCAACAGCAATTCAAAGTCGTTCTCTGAAAGAGTTGCAGGATCAATGCTCCTTTCTTTCAGCCCCTGCCCAGCAATCATGTAAATCTGGTCATAATAACTAAACGCTTTCAATACTGGGTCAACCACCATTGTATCGTTTACTGGAAAATTAAACACAATGATATCTCCGCTTTTAGGTGAAGTCCAACCCGGCAAACGCCAATCAGGCCCTTTCCACCATTCCAAAAACGAAGGGGTTGTGGCAGTAAATGGCAAGGAATTATGAACGAAGGGAAAGGTTAGCGGAGTTAAAGGTACCTGCGCCCCATAGGACATTTTACTCACCACCAGAAAATCTCCGGTCATCATCTCGTCTTCCATCGATGCCGACGGTATGCGAAATGGCTCGGCTAGGTAGGTTTTAATTATGGTGGCCACCACCACGGCAAACAAGATGCTTTCCACCCAATCTCGCACGGTATTTGGCATTCGAAGGGGCTGATTGGCTGATCCAAAATAGGCTTCTTTTTTCGCAACCTGAGGAATGTAATAAGGATACAACAGGCAGTATTTCCATAACCGTTGGGTATCAAATATCCCAAAACTCCGAAAAAATGCCACCGCGTAAGCGAAGAACACGATCAGGTTTAGGCCTGGAGCCAACAAGCCTATGGACCAATACCAAGGCCGCCCTACCCGTTTGCTGAGTAAAACGTAATTGTACATCGGAACAAAGGCCTTCCAGCCTCCGTCGCCGGTTTTATTGAACATCAAATAAAGCCCGTAATGAACAGGAATGAGTGTTAGGGCAAAAAAGCTGAAAAATCCCATAGTGCTAAAATTAGGCGCAAGTTACGTGTCTGCTTTGACAGCCGATGCGGGTTTAACCAATAAAATGTTGTTTTCGTATTGAACAACCTCAACGGAATGTCCCCGTTCTATCCAACCGCTCAACGAATGGGCCTCCCATTCCTTTCCGTCAATTTCAATCGTTCCGCCAGGGCGCAGCGGCCCAAGGGTTTTACCTGCTCGGCCAATCAAGTCTAGGTCCACCGGATTTGAACTGCGAAACCCAGCCTGGCTTTTAAGTTCCGTCTCAACCGAAACCCTTCTGAAAAAGGTTGATTGGGGAAGGAATTTTAAGGCCAGCAACGCTAGGGCTAAACTGCCCGACAAAGCCAGCACCAACACCCACAAGGAGCGAATCAAGCCGTTGGGCTCTGGAGCCGAAATTCCCCAACCCGGCTCGGCCGGCAGGTTTGCCGTGATGGATAAAACAAGCGAAACAAGCATCAGCAAACCACCTGCAATTCCAGCGATGCCAAAACCGGGAATGACAAAAATTTCAAGCCCCAACAACAACAAACCCACCACAAACAAAAGAATCTCCCAATACATGGCCATGCCTTCCAAATAATTGGGAATAAAAAACAACAAGGCCGCAATCAAGGCCGCCAACCCAGGCAACCCTACTCCAGGAGATTGCAACTCGAAAAATATTCCCAACAAAATAATCGAGAGCAATATCCCGCTCACTTCAGGCCGCAAAAAAAACAAAACCAAACTCCTTGCCCCCCCTGAATCAAACTCCTTTTGTTCGCTGTTTTCTAAGCCTTGCGCCCGAAGTAATTCCTGTAAACTGGAATAAGTCCCATCGCTAAAACCTAGGTTCAACGCCTCCGAAGAGGTTAAACTAACCACCTTTCCTGAATCATTTACACCCGGAACCACCACCGACCCATCAACCATGGCTTCGGCTATGCTGGGATTTCGGCCGCGTTGCAAGGCCGTTTCCCGCATTTTAGCCCGCATAAAAGACTGGTACTTTTCATCTACTTTTTCGCCGTCCGAGCCCACAACCGTAGCGGCTCCCATGGTAGCACCGGGCTTCATAAAAATTTTTGTGCAAGCAATCGAAATGAAGGCGCCTGCCGAAGCGGCATTGTTTTCTATATAAACCCAAACGGGAATGGGTGAATTCAACAGGGCTGTACGGATGTCGTCGGCGGCATCTACCGCCCCGCCATAGGTATCCATTTCAATAAGAATCAAATCCGCTTCCCATTCTTTGGCTTCTTCCAATCCGTCCAATACAATTTTACGAACCGGAGCCGCAATCTCTTGTTTAATGGGAAAGCGGTATATGCGTTGGTAAGCCTGGGCCGGCAAATCCAGCAGGCCCAACACCCCATACAACAGAAATAAAACAAGATTACGCATGCTTGATTGATTTTAATACATGAAGCATTTCGCTCTGAATCTGGGCCGAAGCCGAGGCTACTATTGAGGGCCCTTGCAACCAATTCTGATCGCCCAAATGGCTGCACACTTCTCCCCCAGCCTCTTTAACAATCAAAGCCCCTGCCGCTACATCCCAAGGTTTTAAGCCAAACTCGTAAAACGCTTCGTACCTACCCTCGGCTACATGCACCAAGTCCAATGCAGCACTTCCAAACCGGCGCAACCCGCGTGTTTTTTTCATGAATTGAGGAATCAGTTCGCCCAGATAGTCTGCATGTTCAAATTGATTCACAGGAAATCCGGTTGCAATTAGAGCGTCTTCAAAGTGGGCACAGGTGGAAATGCCAATCGGCTGCCGTTGACAAAACGCGCCTTTACCCAAATGTGCTTCAAACAGGCGCCCCCTCTCCACCTCATGCACAAACCCCGCCACAACAACTCCATTTTCTATCAATGCTACACTTATGGCATAATGGGGTATTCCATGCATAAAATTGGTGGTGCCATCTAAGGGGTCAACCAACCAATACGAGCCAGATTCTATGCTTTCTTTTCCGCCTTCTTCTCCCCAAAAACCAATTTCTACATCTAAAGCCACCAAGCCTTTTTTCAATTGGGCTTCTGCATTCCGGTCAACAAACGAAACCAAATCATGCAGCCCTTTTCGCTCTATTCTAGAAGCATCAAACTCCTTAAATTCCTGTGAAAGATAGACAGCAACCTGGTTTAGGGTTCCGCGTACATTTGCCCAAAATGAATCTGGGCGATTTACCATTTCAACAACTTAGATTCCCATTTTTTAGCCATGAACACTCCAGTGGTTCCTAAGCCTATCAAGGCAAAAGCAATCAATTCGGCTTGGGTCAGGTTCATTCCCAGCAACCGAAATTCGGCATTTACCCGTATTTGCTCAATCAGCAACCGTTCTAAGCCATTCATGATTAAATACATAAAGAACATTTGCCCTGCCACTTTAAAGCGGTTTCGAAACAACCACAGGCCTAAAAATAGCAAAGAGCCCATTAGAATTTCATACAGCATGGTCGGAAAAACAGGCAAGGGCAAACGCTTGCAATAGGTCATGTGCGGCGGGCAATTTTGAATGTCTATGCCTTGCCGGTTTACGTTGTGTGGAAAATCAAAGGCAAACATCCAATCCGGCAAAAAAGACAATGCCCCTGGCTTCGGAAAATAGGCATGGTCAACCCCCTCAGGCGTTTCCGAATCAAAATAATAATAGTACCCTGTTGCAGCCAAATCGGTCTTAAATTGTTCGGCCGGAACCAAACTGTACTTCCGATTTTCATCAATTCGATACGCCGAATTAACGATGCCCCAGTCTCCGTCGCCCGACAAAAAGCAACCCATGCGTCCTACCGCATACGCCAAAATCAAGCCCGGGGCTACAGCGTCTGCCAAATGGATCAGCGCAAATTTTCGCTTTCGGGCGATGTACCAAACCCCCAAAAATCCACCGATCAAACCTCCGTAAAAGGTCAGACCTGAGGTGGAAAAAAACGACCCGATGGGGTCTTGAAAAAACTCGGCAGGATATTCCAAATTGTGAAACACCTTGGCTCCTAGTATCCCAAAAATGGCAGCATACATGGTAATCTGACCTACCATTTCATAGGGCCTAAGCTGCACTATTTTATCCTCAGGAGTTGGCAATTGCTTCCGCTTCACCTCTCGGTACCTCAACCATGCAAAAACAGCCCCTACTGCCAAACCCGCAATCCAATTTCCCTGAAACGACAATATATACCCCTGTGGGTCTGCCTTAAACAATTCAGCTTCGGTAACAAATCCCAGCAATTTAAAGCCAATAAAAAATCCAGTCAAACCCTGTAAGGCTAAATCCAAGGTATTGGGCCCCTCGCCAATCCGTTGTTTTACTGGAAATGGCTTTACCAGCCCCAATTGCTCTTTCCGCTTTAATTCTTGCCCTAAAACCCAGGCAGCAGATAAAAAAGCGAGAGCCACCATGGCTCCAAACGAAGGTGGAAATTCCAACGAAAACGTGGTTCCAAATACATAGTTCAACAAGTAGTTTAGTGTTGGAAACATGGGCTGATTTTTTATTCGGTGGTTTGTTTGGGTTGATTTATATGACAAGCTTCGACATCCATGTGCCCTGTTTTTGGATCAATCTGAACCAATCGAACCTGCTGCAAGCTATGGCTGTATAAGGGGTCGTAGACCGCTCTGACCCGAACGTAGTTCTCAGAATACCCCAACATACTCCCGTCCCGTTCGCTGCCCTCCCACAATACACTGCGTAGGCTTCCAATTTGTTCAGAATAAAACCGATTTCGCATAAATTCTGACTCCTGCCTCAAAAGCCGGTTTCGCTTTTTTCGCTCGGCTAAAGGCACCTTTCCATCCAACCGAATTGCCGTGGTATTTTCCCTTTCGCTGTAGGTAAATACATGCAAATAATCCACAGGCAAACTGTGCAAAAACGCTTGGGTATCTTGAAACAATCCATCGGTTTCGCCGGGGAATCCAACAATCACATCTACCCCTATACAGGCTTCAGGCATGCGTGATTTTATCAAATGAACCCGCTCCGCATACAATTCAGTTCGATACCTGCGGCGCATTCGCTCCAATATGGCATCGCTTCCCGATTGCAATGGCAAATGAAAATGAGGCACAAAGCGCTGGCTTTGGGCTAAATATTCTATCAAATCAGCCGTCAATAAATTCGGCTCTATGCTCGATATCCGAAACCGAACCTCCAGGTCTAGCTGATCCAGCTGCCGAACCAAATCTTCAAAATGCTCACCGGTCGTTTTTCCAAAATCTCCAATGTTAACCCCCGTCAATACCAGCTCTTTAACTCCCTGACTTGCCGCTTCCTTAGCCTGATTCAAAACCTCGGCGATAGAGGGATTCCGACTTCTGCCTCTGGCCAATGGAATGGTGCAAAAAGCACAGAAATAATCGCAGCCATCTTGCACCTTCAAAAATGTTCGGGTACGGTCTCCAAACGAAAAAGAAGACACAAAATCTCGGGTTTCTTTTATTGGACTGCGTTCGATTTTGGGCCTAAAACCCGCGGATTCTTCCAAAATCGACGTGTAATGGCCCACCTCAAATTTCTCCTTGGCCCCAATAATTTTGGTTACACCCGGTATTTGTTCTATTTCCTCAGGCTTTAATTGGGCATAACAGCCTATCACCACTACCTTTGCCCCTGGATTCGCCTGCAAAGCCTCCTCTACCACTTTTCGACATTTTCGGTCGGCATGTTCCGTTACGGAACAACTGTTTATCACATATAGGTCGGCCGCAGATTGAAATTCCACACGCTCTACCCCAACTTCGGCTAATTTTCGAGCCAAAGTCGAGGTTTCAGCAAAATTTAATTTGCAGCCCAGCGTGTAATATGCCGCCGTCTTCATGCCCTCAAAGGTAAAGTTTTATACCCTTACAGGTCAAATTGTTTGGAAATATAACCTTGTACTTCATCTTGAGCCTGCCATGGCAACATATGCCCCTTACCATCAATGCAAAGGCCATAGGCCCCAACTTCCGAAATCTCCTCTTCCAGCATTTTTGGCTCAAGCATGGCATCGGCCGAACCATAAATGTAATGCACCTTTGATTTCCACTTTTCTACCGTCTCCTTGTGGCAATTCCTTTCTTTCAATCCGCTTAATACGCGTTGCATCAACTCCGGATTCAAGCCTTTCATTTGCCTACGCAACAACCTTCCCTCGGGCCTTTTTAGCCAATAAAGCTCTGGCTGAAACAAAGACTGAATAAACATCCGAAAATAGGCTTCTGGATTTGCACCCAACATGGCTATGGCCTGCTCCCTGTTCTGCTTCCTTTTTTCTGTATCGGCCGAGGCATAGGAATTAACCAATACAATACCGGCTACTTTTAAAGGATACCGATGCAGATACTCCAAGGCTACGTAGCCGCCCATGCTATGCCCCACCAACAAAAACGGCCCCGCATTTCCCATCAAATGCTCCTGCAACCAATCCGCATACGCTGGAATTCCAAAGCTAAAATCAGCCGACGCTGGATTGCCACCAAACCCTGGCAAATCCAGACAAATGGCATGTCGAAAGGCTTCTGTGCACTTCCAACTCTGCCACATGAACGAAGATTCATTTAAACCATGAATCAATACAGGAACCGGCGTCAATTCTACTGCTTTATAAACGAAACCGTACCTACTGCCGCCTCTGTATCCAAGCAGCGTATAAAATACCGGCCCTGCGGCAAACCTTCAAGAGGTATAAATCCAGGAACAACTGTCATTTTTCCCGACTGCAACCGCTGCCCTTGCATGTTTACAATTTCAAAACGGCTTCCTGGAGCTATGCCATCAATCCACAACCGATTGCCGGCCGGATTTGGCCAACATTTCACCTGAACTTTTGTTCCCGACATGCTCGATATGGGCGCCTCTAAGGTTCCCGAAAAAATTCCCCTACCATGCGAAAACACAAACAATCGACCGTCGCTGCGCATCCGTAGCTGATGAATACTAACCATGGGGATCTGATTCTCGGCCAACCAATGTTGCCCCCCATCCGTCGTGTAGTACAATCCATAGTCGGTGGCCGCAAACAATATCTGCTCGCTCCAAGGACTCACCTCTATACTGTTCACGGGCAATCCCAACGGAAAATCTCCCGTTATATCGGTCCACACTGGGCTTGCATTGGCTTGTGTTACCTTCCACATCATGGGGCCTGTACTGTAGGTGCTAAATCCAATAAACAAGGTATGGGTATCTACCGGCGAAGCCTTGATGCAGCTCATAAATTTTCCAGCCATGCTGCTGGGAATCGTTCCAGATAGGTTGTCCTCGTCCCCCGCTACCGAACCATAAGCATCTAAAACCCGGTAAAATTTTCCTGTTCCCCCAAAATAAATCGAAGGGTACACCTCGTTGGTTACCCCTATGGCATATAAATTCGCAACGGGTGCCGTTATCGGAAACCACAAAGACCCCCGACTAATGCTCATCCAAGCCCGAAAACGCGTTACAAAATACAGCTGATCCCCATCCAATGGATTTCCTTCAAAGGGAGAAATGAACCAGGTGTCTTCATCCACATTGTCGTCAAAATCCGAATCCAACCCATTTAATATGTAATCAAAATCCGGAAATTGCTCATGAATGTTGTCCGACCTCAGCAAATGTCCATTTTGCCACGACACATAACCTACGTTGTTTATTTGCTGATGCTTAAAGGCAAAACCTCCGTCACCACCAAACAACTTTTTGGTTCCTCCAAAAACTTGCTGCCCTTGGTGTGTTCCATTGTCTTGGGTTCCCCCTATGTAGGTTTGTCCTGTTGGCCAATAGGTCCCAGCATAAAACTGTGTGATTCGATACCCTTCATTCAACGATTGTACAAAGGCGGTATTGACTTGCTGAAAGGTGTACCTGTACAATCCTCCATCGTTGTAGGCCACAAATACATTGTTTTGACCCGGCAAAAAAGTAAATCCATGGTAATCTGCATGGCTGTCGGGCAATTCATCCCAGGTTGTTCCCCCATCGGTACTAAATCCAGAGGTTACCGACCCCACCAATATTCGAGCGGCATTCAGCGGGTCCACCTCTAAAGCCAAACAATACCAAGGGAAATAAAATCGAATGCCAAAGCCCGATGGATTTCCACGCAAGTTCCAACTTCCACCCGCATCCGTTGTTCGATATACCCCAACAACATCGTCTCCATTGGAATTTTCTAAAATGGCGTACCATGTTGAACTGTCTGATGGAGCCACCGCCATTTCAATGCGCCTAAAATTGGGCGGCAACCCGGCCGAACTCAATACAAAACTCCCCGAAGCCCCAGTATAAGAACGGTAAACGCCCTGCCCATGCACCCCTATAACAACGGTTCCCGAGGCTAAAACATGCAAATCGGTAACGTTCGAATTCCCAAAAACCTGCTCGAACTGCTGTCCCTGATTTTGTGTTCTCCAAAGCCCCCCCGTCGCCGTTGCCACATAAAACGTACCTGAATCCACCGGCGAAAATAAAATCCGCCAAGCATATAAAAAAGGGGAAACTCCCGAACCCGGTATGAGCTGAAAAGATTGGGCATCGTCCCAGCTTTCAAAAATACCGGCTCCCGGAATCCCGGCCGAGTTGCCCGCCGGCTCCCCCGAACAATATACCCAGTGGTTCGGATTAAAAGGGTCTTGGGCCAATCCCGTTACCGATAAATTCGCTGCATCGTCTTGAACCGGATTCCACGAAAACCCCGAACTGTTGCTTTCCCAAATGCCTCCGCTGATTCCCGCCGCCAAATACCGCGAACTGTCCCGAACATCTATGCAAAAGGCCCTGGTTCTTCCCCCTACATTCCCCGGCCCCAATTCCGTTAAATCACCTAAAATCCCCCCCGATTTCATGCTGCGCACCTCCATGGCACTTTGCCTGGCCAAACGCATCTTCTCCACATCATCAAAGCCACCCGTTAATCCGCGCATTTCTCGCCACTGATTCAACCAATCCGGATTCATCGGCTCCCCTTTGGGCTTTTCTGGCTTTGAATGCCCCCCTTTTATGACAAGCTGCGGCAGCAAAAGCACAATGCCCATCAGCAAGGCAAACCCAATTCCTACTTTTTCCTTTTTCTTCATGCTCAAAGATACAACCCCAACCCAGCAAATAAAAGACAGAAAGGCAAACCCCTACCAATTTAAGCCCAAATTCCAGCCTAAGAATTTGATTATTCAGCCAGCCCTCAATAAATTTAATCCCCTTGTTTACTTTTACAGCGCTACCCAGCCCCCAGTTTGAAAAACCATTAAAGCAATTTACCCAAAAAATACCCCCAAATGGCCTCTCAAAAGACCCAAACCTGGTTGCTGATTCTGGTCGCTTCTCTTGGCTATTTTGTTGACATTTACGACCTAATCCTTTTTCAGGTTGTCAAGGAAGCCAGCCTCATTGACCTTGGAATTACGGACGAAGTCCTCCGCAAATCCCACAAAATTTCTTTGTTCAATTGGCAAATGTCAGGAATGCTCGTCGGTGGACTGGTTTGGGGTGTGCTGGGCGACAAACTCGGACGAATTAAAACCCTGTTTGGCAGCATTCTACTTTACAGCCTAGCCAACATCGCAAACGCCTATGTTTGGGATGTTCCCTCCTATGCCGCTGTTCGTTTTATGGCGGGCCTTGGACTCGCCGGTGAACTGGGCGCCGGCATTACCCTCATTAGCGAGGTTATGCACAAAGACAAACGCGGGTATGGAACCATGATTATGGTTACCTTCGGAGCCCTAGGTGCCGTTTTTGCTTACTTGGTAGCCGAAAGCTTCAGCAGCTGGAAATCAGCATATTGGGTCGGCGGACTCATGGGTTTGGCCCTCCTCGCTTTGCGCATCGGAACCATGGAAAGCGATATGTTTAAAGCCGTTAAACACGAAAAAAACAGAGGCAATTTTTTCTTGCTCTTTCAATCCAAAGCCCGATTGCTGAAATACTTGGCATGCATTGGCATGGGATTGCCCGTCTGGTTCGTCGTTGGTGTTTTAATTGCTCTCATTGATTCACACTTCTCCAAAGCTCTTCATTTCCCCCCTTCCATTCAGGTCGGTAAGGCCATTATGTTTGTTTATATCGGCCTGTCGGTCGGCGATTTGCTGGCCGGACTACTCTCTCAATGGTTTAAATCTCGACTCAAAGTAGTTCTTGCTTACCTTATTTTCTCGGCCATTATGTCGGCCATATACCTCAGTGGAAGCTTCGTTCAACATCAAAACTGGATTTACGGAATGAGCCTGCTTCTGGGCATCAGTACCGGCTATTGGGCTTTGTTTGTAACCGTTTCGGCCGAACAATTTGGCACCAACATTCGGTCCACAGTGGCCAATACCGTACCCAATTTTGTGCGCGGGGCAGTTGTGCCTATCACTTTGCTTTTCAAATACTTAGCTGAATCACCCCAGCTTGGAACCCGCGGCAGCGCCAGCATTGTTGGAATAATCTGCATCGGAATCGCCATAATCAGCACCCTTTATTTGAAAGAATCTTTCGGTAAAGACCTGAATTTCAGCGAGAAGTAGTTGTTTTTTTCTTTTTTAGGGGCGGTTGCGGGCTTTCAGCACTTGTCCGCAGCCCGAAAGGGGGCAAAGCAGGGCAAAAAGGAGCTCCTAAAGTCGCTCTTTTTGCCCGGCTTTGCCATCCCTTTCGGGCTTTGCGGGCAAGTTGCTTCAATCCCTACCGCGGCCCTCTCTTTCCTTCATTTTCTCTATACCAACGGACCTATGCTGCTTAAACACCCAGTTGAACTCTTAGGTTTAACCCCAAGCAATTCCAAATTATCGTTAGGCAAACCTGTTATATACATGCCTTTCCCCTACCTTTGCAGCCTGTTTTATAAAGCAAAAAACCGCCGGTGAAATCTTCCTTACGCATCTTAATTCCACTGTTTGCCATTTTGGGGGGATTGGCTCTGTACAAATGGATAAATACCCCGAAAACGGTAAGCAACCCTGCTCCAACTCCCCCTTCCTCTCAACAAGGCTTCATCTGCTCTGCCCTTTCTCAAGCCACAACCATTGAATTCACGGGCGAACTTCTTCCTGTGCAATCTCTCTCCATAATTCCTGAATTGTCGGGCAAAATTCAATCCGTTTTTGTTCAAGAAGGCGCAGCCGTTCAAACCAACCAAATCCTGATTCAACTCGATGACCAAGAATGGCTGGCCGCAAAAAACAAAGCAGAAGCCAATTACCAAATGGCAAACTCTAAAGCCGAACGTTTAAAACCGCTGGTCAGCAGCGGTTCCATCTCTCAACTTGATTACGACGAGGCCTTTTACTCCGCTCAGCAACGAAAAGCAGAATTCGATTTGGCAAGCCTACACCTATCACGATGCAAAATTAAAGCCCCCTTCAACGGCAAAACATCTCTGTTTTCGTTGAGTCCCGGACAATTCGTAAAAGCCGGCGAACCCCTATTCAATCTGCTCAAAATTGACCAATTAGACCTTATGTTTCAAGTTCCAAGCAAATACCTGGGCAACATTCAAGCAGGCGATTCATTGTGGATGCAACTACCCAACAGCCCCCCCTTGTTTATTTTTGCCGATCGAATTTCTCCAAACCTCGACTCCGATTTCAGAAACAGCATGGTGAAAGCCCGAATTCAAAATCCGAACCAAAAGCTAAATCCAGGTTCTGTGGTCCAAGTTCTTTTAAAACCCGAAAACCCGAACTCCATTTGGATCCCTGCTCAAGCCGTAGTTCCTCAGCTTCGAGGTTTCACTGTGGCTAAAATTGCATCTGGAACCGTTTCTTTTGTTCCTGTTTCCTTAGGTTCCCGCACCGACAATTCCGTTGAAATTACCTCTGGCTTGGTTCCGAACGATACGCTGCTTACCACCGGCCTTCTTCAATTAAAACCCGGCGATAAAGTTTCGGTTGTATTCCCCAGCAAAACCGCTCCAATCCCATGACTTTACCCGAACTCAGTCTAAAACGGCCCGTTCTGGTATTGGTCCTTAACCTTTTTCTGGTCCTTTTTGGAATTCTTGGCTTCCGGCTTCTGGGCGTTCGGGAATTTCCTTCCGTAGATCCGCCCGTTATTACCGTTACCACTTCGTACGCCGGTGCAAATCCAGATATTGTTGAAAGCCAAATCACCGAACCCCTCGAAAAAACAATAAACGGAATTGCCGGGGTTCGCAGCATCTCCAGCAGCTCCAATCAAGGGAAAAGCCTTATCCGAGTCGAATTTGAACTTTCTGCCAATTTAGACGATGCCGCCAACGATGTGCGCGACAAAGTCGGACAAGCCTTAAATGCGCTTCCCACCGACATTGACGCACCCCCCGTTGTTACCAAGGCCGATGCCAACTCAGATGCCATTCTCTCTATGCTCGTTCAAAGCAATACACGTACCCATTTGGAAGTAAACGATTTTGCAACCCGCGTTGTTTTAGAACGAATTCAAACCATTCCCGGAGTTAGTACCGTCCAAATTTGGGGAGAAAAACGCTATGCCATGCGGCTTTGGCTCGACCCCCTTAAAATGAAAGCCCTGGGCGTTGACCCAGCCCAAGTAGCCCAATCCCTTCAGCAAGAGCACGTTGAATTGCCCTCCGGAAAAATCACAGGCATTCAAACCGAACTGACGCTCAAAACCATGGGGCAGTTTAAAACTGCGGCCGAATTTGAAAACCTAATCGTTGTTCAAAATCAATTCAAAACCGTACGACTTGGCGACATTGGAAGAGCCGAATTGGGGGCCGAAAAAGAAGAAACCGTACTGAAAGAGTCTGGAATACCTATGGTTGCTCTGGCTCTTGTACCCCAACCCGGTGCAAATTACCTCGACATCGCCGCGGAATTTTACCGCCGGTACGACTTGATAAAAAAGGAAGTCCCCTCCGATATTCGTCTAGATATCGCCCTTGATTCAACCATTTTTATTAAAAAATCAATCGGCGAGGTAGCCGAAACCCTCATCATTGCTGTTCTCCTGGTCATTCTCATTGTCTTCTTATTTTTCCGAAACCTCAACGTGGCATTTCGACCCCTTATCGACATACCGGTTTCCTTAATCAGTACCTTTTTTGTTATGTTCCTGCTTGGCTACTCTATCAATGTGCTGACCTTGCTGGCCATTGTGCTTGCAACCGGCCTGGTGGTTGACGATGGCATTGTGGTAACCGAAAACATTTTTAAAAAATTGGAACAAGGCAAATCTAGGCTTGCCGCCGTTCAAGAAGGTGCCGCTGAAATCAATTTTGCCGTCATTTCAACCTCCATTGCTCTGGCCGTGGTTTTTCTTCCCATCGTTTTTCTTCCCGGTTTCGTAGGCCGACTTTTCCGCGAATTTGGCATCGTTATGGCTACCGCTATTCTAGTTTCTGCCTTTGTTTCGCTTACCCTAACCGTGGTTCTTAATCTATGGCTAGCTCCCAAATCAGGATACAAAACTTCGGCATTTTATGAAAAAACAGAACCCTTTTTTCAACGATTAAATGCCCTTTACCAAAACTCTTTGGCCCCCTTTTTCTCTTACAAATACCTGACTTGGGGAATATTTGGATGCGCCCTGCTCGGTATTTTCTTCCTTTACCGTTCCATTCCAAAAGAACTGGCTCCCTTAGAAGACCGAAGCTCCCTTCGGGCCATTGTTACAGCCCCCGAAGGGGTTTCCTACGAGTACATGTTCCATTACATGGACAATTTGGTGCAAATGAGCATGGATTCGGTCCCTGAAAAAACCATTGTGCTGTCGGTTACCTCGCCTGGCTTTTTTGGAAGCGGAGCCCCCAATACCGGCTTCTTGCGTGTCCGCTTGTGCGAGGCCGAACATCGAAATCGATCTCAGGCCGACATCGCTGCAAAACTCAGCCGCGATCTAAACTCCCTCGGTCTAGGCCGGGTTTTTATTGCCCAAGAACAAACAATATCGACCGGAAACCGACTGGGCCGGCAACTGCAGTTGGTGATTCAACATGCACAATTCGACTCCATTAAGGCCTGGTTGCCTGCCATTCTAGACAGCATCAGAACCTCTCCAAAATTATCGGGAGTCGATGTCGATTTAAAATTCAACAAACCGGAAAATCAAATTGTTGTTTCGCGTGGAAATGCAGCCGCCCTGGGCCTTTCCATCTTAGACATAAACAACACCCTTCAATTGGCTTACACCGGCAAACGCTTGGGCTATTTTACAAAAGACGGAAGGCAATACCCGGTTTTGGTTCAAATGGAACGCATCCATCGAAACGAACCCAGCGATATCCTAAGCCTAAATGTTGTCAATTCCAAAGGAATTGCCGTTCCACTTGAAAATGCAGTTGAAATTCTTGAGGTTTCAGCTGCACCCCAGATTTACCATTACAACCGATACCAATCTGCAACCCTTCAAGCCGACCCCGCCGAAGGAATTGCCCTTGGTGATGCCATTCAAGAAATGAACGAAATCGCAGATGCCATTCTACCCTCCGATTTCTCAAAGGAATGGACAGGCCCTTCCCGCGATTTTTTGGAAAGTTCTGGCAATACCACTTGGGCCTTTTTGTTCGCCCTTTTATTGGTTTACTTGATTTTAGCCATTCAATTTGAAAGTTTTATCGACCCCTTTATTGTTATGCTAACCGTTCCCTTGGCCCTGTTTGGTGCTCTTTATGCTTTGTGGGCATTTGGTTTTACCCTCAATATATTCTCTGAAATTGGCATCATTATGCTGATTGGCCTGGTTACCAAAAATGGTATTTTAATTGTTGAATTTGCCAATCAACTTCAAAAGCAAGGGAATTCAAAGGCAGAGGCCGCCCAAAAAGCGGCGGCCGAACGTTTTCGCCCCATTTTAATGACGTCCATGGCCACCGCCTTGGGCGCTTTGCCCATCGCCCTTTCCCTTGGCGCCGGCTCGGAATCTAGGCAACCCCTTGGAGTCGTTATTGTGGCAGGCATTCTATTTAGTTTGATTCTTACCTTGTATTTACTGCCTGTTTTTTATGCAACCCTAAGCCAGACTAAGCTCAAACAGCCCGTCCCATGATTAAGAATCTGTTGACCCATTTTTGCTGTATTGCCGCTATGTGCCTTCTCTACTTCCCCGGCCAGTCTCAAACCCTTACCCTGCAAGAATGCTTGCGCTTGGGATTGGAACACAACTTGCTTATGCAGGCAAGCAAAATCGACCTGCAAAACCAAGAAAAAAAAGCCAACCTACTCTCGGCCGGACTCCTTCCCGATCTGGCTCTACGCTCCGACCTCAACCAAAGCTCTTCAAACCTTCGGCAGTCTTTTTCAAATGGATTGCAAGTAGAACAATCTGGCGTTTCTTCTGTAGGCCTTTCGGCGGGGGCAGACCTGCAGTGGGTTTTGTTTGATGGACTTGGGATGTTTTTTCGATTCCGAGCTCTAAAACAAGAATCCAAGGTTAAATCCCTTGAAATGGCCGTTCAAGCCAACGAACAAACAGCTCTCATTTCAAAGGCCTTTTTCAAAGCCCGTGCTTTGCAGGTTAAAAAAGACCATCTGGATCAACTTATTCGAAACCAACAAAAACAACTTGATTTGGCTACCGAAAAATGGAAGGCAGGTGTTTTACCCAAACAAACTGTTTTGCAATTTACCATTGAATTCAACAAAAGCAAAATTCAATGGATACAGGTGGATTCTGAATTAAAAAATAGCCTTAGCGACCTATCCGAAAAAATTGCTTTCTCAAAACCCATCGCCCAAGTAGATACCCTTATTCCCACCAATCTCCTTCGGCTTCCAACATCTGAATTAGAAAGCCCAGCCTATGAATCAACCCTTTTGCTTCAGCACCTGAAATCGGAAGAAAAATGGCTGTCGTTAACCTTGCAGTCTGCAAAAAGTCAACGCTACCCCACCTTAGCCTTCAATTCTTCTTTTCAATTTTCCCAAACCGACAACAGCGCCGGTTTCTCGCTGTACAACCGGTCATTCGGCCCTACGGTAGGCCTTGGATTTCGACTGCCCTTGCTTGGACGGAATCAAATTCAAAACGCCATCCAAGATGCCAATCTTGCACTTCAATGGAATGCCTTAAATCAAAAAAAAATGGAACGGTTTCTAAACCTAACCCACCAAATAGCCCAACAGCGTTTAACTGGATTGATTCAACAATTGGAATTGATTCGCTTAAATGCGGCAGCCGCCAAAGAAAACATGGCCTTAGCTTCACAAGGATTTGAAAGAGGAGCAATTAGCCTTGAATCGTTGATTTTAGCGCAGCAAAGCTGGTTGGAATCTCAAATCCAATCCGAAGATATTTTGCTCAACACCCTTGAAACGGTTTTGGACGAAACCTCCCGCATGGGCGTCCTAAAAAGATTGGATTAAAACCGATGAATGATTTTTAATTCATGCTCATGCAATTCCGCTTGGGCCTTGTCTAAATCTTCGGCAAAACCCAACAAATAGCCTCCGCCGCCACTTCCACACAACTTCAAATAATAAGATTGGGTGTCTAAGCCCCGTTTCCATATTTTATGAAAACGCCGCGGAATCATAGGCCTTAAATAGCTCAATGCCAATGCCGACAATTCCTTAAGATTCTCAAACATCTCCTGGGCTTCTCCTTTTAAGAAGGCCTTTATGCAATTGTCGCTGAACGGAATAATTTCTTGTTTTACCACCGCCAAGAAACCCTCTTCTTTGCATTTATCCAAAAAGAGATTTACAAGAGGTTGCGTATTTCCAGGCTTGCCTGTATTGATTAAAAAAATTCCGGATTTGCCACTCACTTTGCTTTTCGGAAGCCCTACCCGATTGATGCATTCTTTCGATTCAATCAACATGGGTTGCCGCAAATAACAAATAAGAGGGTCCATTCCGCTGCTCTTTCCATGAAAGTAACTTTCCATTCTGGCTAAGCTTTCTTTAAGTCGAACGGTGTCTGTTCCCGAAAGTGGCTTGGTATTTGAAATTTTTTCTAGGGCATACCGGTCATATACAGCCGCAACCAAGGCCCCTGAACTTCCAACACCAAATCCTTGTGGAATGGAAGAATCAAAAAGCAATCCCGCTTCTATTTCCCGCTCAAAGGTCTCAACATCAAAAACAAAAGGCAACTTTTGGGTTTCAATCAAATCGGCCAAATGTGCAGCGTATTTTTTAAGACTTTGGTTGGACTTTTTGGCTTCTAGGGCCGACAGAAAATGGGGTTCGAAGGTAAGGCGGCCTCCAAATTCTTCGTAAGGGATACTTAATGCCATGGCATTGTGTATTACCCCGTACTCCCCAAACAGCAATATTTTAGAATTAAAATCGGTTAGCTGCTCACTCATACATTTGAAATTCGTTCAACAGGGCCGTTTCCCATGGCGTCGTCAAGCCGCTTGCCTTGACAAAATTTAGCGGAGACTTCCTCCAAAAAGATTTGAACTTTGTCCTGAATAGAATTCGGATACAATACATGTACGTTGGGGCCTGCATCGAGCGTGAAACAAACCGGCAGGCTGGTTTGTTTACGAAAGGTTCGTATTTCTTCAATTACCGCAATGGTATTGGGCCTCATTAACAAGTAGTTGGAGGCAGAGGTCATCATCATGGCGTGCAGAGACAAGGCCTCGGCTTCCGCCAATTCAATAAACCCTTGCGAATCGCCCTCTATTAATATGTTCAACAAACGCTGGGTATTTGATTCAGCCTGCAAAAATCTTCGCTCAGCATACCAGTGGTCCGTCATCAGGCCGTGGCCCACGGTACTGCTTACCTTTTTCTCAGCCTGATCCACCATCAAAATAGCATCTCGCATTCCATTAAAAATAGAATGAACCTCAAAAGGAAGCGGTGCTCCTTCTTCCAAAGAGCTGTTCAGCCCTTTAGAGGCTCCCCAACTCACAAACCCACCATACAAAGAACGACAGGCACTGCCGCTTCCAAGCCGAGCCCAACGCGAAGCGATTTGATAAAAATTCGGAGGACGCTCTTGGCCCCTAAATTGAAGTTCTAAATCAAGCAAGCACAAAGCCAAAGCTGCCATCCCTGAGGCCGAAGATGCAATACCGGCCGAATGTGGAAACGTATTAGAGGACGAAATCCGAAGCGAATGCGCCTTCCAAAAACCGCAATCGTCTCCCAACAATTGAAGCAAGGCCCAAATTTTGGGTTCAAACCCCTCTTTGCGTTGACCGTCTAGGTAAAACTGAACCGGTTCGCCGCCGCTGCCAACAATGGGAATTGCCTCGACTTGGGTTTCGGTGCGCGCCGCCTGTAGGGTAAGTGAAACAGAGGGATTGCAGGGCAATTGAATCCCATACTTTCCCCAGTATTTTACCAAGGCAATGTTTGAGGGAGCTTGCCAGCGAGAAATCAAACTCATCCAAAAAGGATTAAGGGTTGGTTTTTCTCTACCGCTTGTCCTTGAACCACTTTTATTTCAGAAATCAGTAGATCGCTGGGGGCTTTTAAAACATTTTCCATTTTCATGGCTTCTAAAATCAGCAACGCTTCCCCTTTGCGAACCACATCGCCGGGCTTTACCGGAATGGTTAAGACCAAACCTGGCATGGGCGACCTTAATTCCGAGATCTTTTTCCCTGCCGGATCGGGCAAACCCAAGGCCAACAGCTGCAAATCCTGAGCATCTTGTACGCGCAATTCGACCCGATGGTGCTGAATCATGAAAACCACGGTTCTCAATCGAAAATCAACCTCAACCACAGAAACACGAACGCGTTCGCCCTTAAAATCGACATAAAAACCATGAAACGAATCGCCTTGGACTTTAATTTGGCCAGAAAAGCCGGGTGCATTCCAGCCTTCTGCTGGCGAACCGACCACCTGAAAAACTTTATCTTGAGTAGATACCTTGTAAGCTCCAGACATGTTCTTTGTACTTTAAAGCAAAGGTACATAGATTCAGGTAGTTTATTTGACAGGTCCAAAATCAATTTCTTAAACGAAGTGAATGGGACCTTCTTTAGCATGCTTTCCATTCTATCTGCCAAAGGTTTTCTGCTACCTTCGTTCATCTTTTAAAACAACCATGCCAAAAAAATACACAGAAGTCTCCCTTCACCCCTCAAAAATGGCCTCCATTCAACGCAGGCACCTTTGGGTTTTTTCGGGTGCTTTAGAAAAACAACCGGAGAACATTAAATCTGGAGCGTGGATTTACTTGGCGGTAAAAGGCAACATTGTTGCTTCTGGCTTTTACAATCCTGGCTCAATTGCCATGCGCATTGTTTGCTTTGAGAAACGCGAGCCCTTGCCGGCATTGTTCCAGCAAATTATTGGTCGAGGAATCGAACTGCGCAAACAACTTGCCACGAATTTGCTTAAAGAAACCAACTCCTTTCGGCTATTTCATGGCGAAGCCGATGGCCTGCCTGGCCTGGTTATCGATTCCTACAACGGCCATTTGGTGGTACAAGCCCACCACGAAGGTATTGATGCCTACAAACTTGAAATTTCAACAGCCATTCAGGCATTGCTAAATCCCAGCACCTTGTATTGGAGGCAGCCCTACCTGAAAGAACAAGCTTTAGGCGATTGGATTTTAGGCAATAAATCTGGAACAGAAATTTTAGAGAACGGCTTGAAAATGACCGTTGATTGGGTAAAAGGCCAAAAAACAGGCCTCTTTTTGGACCAACGCGACAACCGACACCTTCTTTCCAGAATATCCAACAACAAAAGCGTGTTAAACTGTTTTTGCTACGAAGGTGGGTTTAGCTTGGCAGCCCTTCAAGGTGGAGCCCAACAGGTGGTTTCGGTCGATGCTTCAGAACGGGCCATTGATGCTACGACCAACAATGTTCAGGTGAATTTCCCGGAAGCTCGCCATAAAACCATTTGTGCCGACGTTCTAGATTATTTAAAACAGGTTGAATCGGATTTTGACACCATTGTATTAGACCCACCTGCATTTGCAAAAGGACTAAAATCAAGGCACAAAGCCATTCAAGCTTACCGCCGCCTTAATGCATTGGGCATGAAAGCACTAAAAAAGCCCGGCTTTTTGATGACCTTTTCATGTTCAGCGGTGGTGGATGAAAGTATGTTTAGGCAAGCCGTATTTGCCGCAGCCCTCGATGCTCAAGTCTCGGTCCAAATTCTTCAAAAATTAGGTCAGCCCTCTGACCATCCTACCAATCTTTTTCACCAAGAAACTTCGTACCTGAAGGGACTTCTTCTTTACATAACCCCTTGGAATTAAAATACCTTGTTCGAGTTTCTAAGTTGGCGTTCCCCATTTTTGCTGGACTGCTCTCAAACACCTTGGTGGGTGTTGCCGATACCGCTTTTCTGGGGCAAATTGGGGCCCTAGAACAAAGTGCGGCCGGCTACGGTTCCTTGTTCTATTTAGTGGCCTTTATTGTTGCTTATGGTTTTTCTATTGGCCTGCAAATTCAAATTGCCCAAGCTTTTGGAGCAAAACGATTGGACGATATTCCTCATTTTTTTTTGCTGGGCATTGTAGGTATCTTTTCCTTTAGCATTGTTTTTTGCGGATTGGTTTTTTGGATTGGAAAACCCGCTTTGCAACTCATGCTGTTTAACGCAGATTTGGTTAACCACACCAATGACTTTCTGAGCGTACGCGTATGGGGCAGTTTATGGCATTTCCCTATGATGGCTTTTTACGCCTTGCTGGTAGGAACCGAAAACTCCAAACCCATCGGATTTATTTATTTTGGAGCCGCAGCGTTGAATGTCCTTTTCGATTACCTGCTTATTTTTGGCAACTTTGGTTTTCCTGCGTTGGGCATGCAAGGAGCCGCCTTGGCAACCATCTTGGCCGAATTCCTGGGCTTCTTGGCGTTCATCGGCGTGGCTTTTCGTCAAAGAAGCACCTTCTTTCGCTTAACTCGCCCCCATTGGTTGCATCTAAAACCTTTGATTCAGAAGCTAACAGCAACCTCGACCCCTTTGATTCTTCAAAATTTAATCTCCATGGCTTCTTGGTTCGCCTTCTTTACTTTAATTGAAAAAACAGGCATTCAAAACTTTCAATGGAGTGTGATTCTGCGCAGCGTTTATGGCCCCTATATGATGGTAGGATTAGGCATTGGGGCCGCTACCAATTCCTTGACCGGTCAGCTCTGGGGCGAAAAGAAACAAGCAGAAATTTGGCCCTTGTTAAAATCGGCCGCCTTTTTGGCGTTTTTTAGTTCAAGTTTGATTGGTTCCACCCTTTTTCTGTTTGGCGATTCAATTGCCCGCCTCTTTAGCCAAGACCCCGCTTTGTTGGCCTTAGCTCCCACTACATTCCCGGTGTTGTTTTTAGGACTGGTTTTGTTTTCAGTTTGCCATACCTTTTTTAATGGTTTATCGGGAATGGGTAAAACCAAGCAGGCCCTGTTGGTTGAACTTGGAGCAGTTGCCGTATATTTGGGATACACTGTGGCAGCCATCACCTACATCGTACCGCATCGAATTGACCTGATTTGGTTGGCCGAAGGAGCCTACATGTTGGCATTGGGGGCAGGGTCACTCTGGCTATTATCCATTTGGCTAAAACCCTATGTGCCAACCAAGCAAATTTCAATTTAAACTCCCTTTTCTGGGTTGCCTAATCTGGCTGCTTGCCTTCAATACCTTGAGGCCTCAAGACTTTATTCTACTCAGATCAGGCGATAAACTGAACGTTCAAATTTTAGGCATTACAAAAGAGGCCATCACCTTCCGGCACCCCAATGTGCCCGCCGATTCCATCAGTGCTTTGCCCATTGTAGCCCTGCAACAGGTGAAATTTGCAAATGGACTGGAACAGTATTTTTTCTTACCCAACGAAGACCGCTTGAAAATCACTCAAGTGCTTTTACCGAAGAGCACAACAGAAATCTCCATGGACACCCTGCTGCTGCGCGATGGAAGAATAGAAACTGGGAAGGTGATTGATCGAAGGCGCTTTTCATTGGATATCGGAACTCAATTGGGGAAAAAAGCACAAACCATTCGCCTCTCTAAAATTCACTGCATCCGATATGCCGGGGGCGTTAAAGAAATCATTTGGCCCCTCTATACCTTTGGAAATCCATTTTTCAAGAGCCGAGGGTACGATTACCTTTCGCCCCACTATATAGGCTTTCAAGCTGGAATCAACTTGCCGGTAGGAGCGTTTGCCGAAACCGATAACCAAAACCCGAAATCAGGCTTTGCCACCGCAGGCCTAAGCCTTTCCTTTTCGGGTTTCTTCCGCGTGTACAACGGCTGGGGACTGTATTTTAGTGGTCAACGCAGCAGCAATTCCTACAACAACGGCGGACTTAGGCAAAAACTCTCGGACGAACTTGAATCGGTTGGCTTTTTGGCCTCAAGCCCCGTAAAGCAAAGCGAATGGCTTAACCACACCCTGTTGTTAGGCCCCTCCTACTGTCTTCAACGCGGTCGCTTTATGGGCAATCTAAACCTGGCTTTTGGACTCATTTTCAGCCAAGCCCCCGTCAATCAAATCAACGGAATTTTTCAGGGAATACCCGTTCAATTGTCGTTTATACGGGAATCAAATCCCAGCCCCGCTGTATCGGCCAGCATGGATATACGCTACTTTTTTCACCGCAACTTGCAAGGAATCGCCTCCATGCATTTCGTGGGTGCCGAATTAAACCTGGGGCCGATTCAAGAACAGGTAAGCAGCGAAAATCCCATGGCACCTCCCCCCACCGGCGTGCTTATTCCCCTAAATTCTAAAGCCCCTTTTAGCCAACTCACGTTTCAACTGGGCCTGTTGCTCTCCCTATCTTTCTTTCCCTAAACGTGTTGTAACCTGCACCTCATCTGTTTAACATTTTTTTTTGACAATATGGGCCAAGAAAAAAAGCTTCAATTGGTTTTACCCACAACTAATTATATCTTTGACCAAAACAAAATAACACATGAAATCATTGCATCTTTTTTCTTTTGCAGCCTTAGCTTCTGTAAGCTTTTTTTCTTGCGGTTCAAACTCCAATTCTGCTGATGCCCAAGGTGCCGCAGCAGGCGATTCGACGGCTGTGGTATATACGGTAGATGCCTCTGCCACCAAATTAGGTTGGACAGGAAGCAAATTGGTAGGCGGCTCTCATTCGGGCAATATTTCAGTTTCTGAAGGAAGCATAGAGGTGGCGAACGGCAACATTGTTTCTGGCACATTCACTGTAGATATGAGCAGCCTTACCAACACCGACATAACGGATGCAGAAACCAATGGAAAATTGGTTGGGCACTTAAAATCTGCCGATTTCTTTAATGTTGACACCTTCAAGACTGCCACTTTTGTGATTTCGGGGGCAACTGTTGCTGCCGATTCATTGGGAAATAGCCACAGCATATCTGGAGATTTGACCATCAAAGGCGAAACCCGCAACATCACTTTTCCCGCCAAGGTTAGCATGAGCAATGGAATGTTGGTTATGATGGCCGGATTCCAAATTAACCGCACCGATTGGGGTCTTAAATACGGCAGTGGTTCATTTTTTAAAGGTTTGGGCGACAACGTAATCAACGACAACATTGATTTTACGTTAAATCTAACCGCCAATGCCCCGGCTGAAGCACCTGTAGCTGCTGCCGAAGAAGTAAAATAAGTAACCCGATAGTACATTGAAAAAGGGGTTGCTTTCGCAACCCCTTTTTTTTTCGGCTGGTCAAGCCGATTTTCCTCCCAAAGACCATGCACACCTGAACATTTGAATATCCATTATCCGGATCAAACACTGCCCAGCCCAGATGTGCAGGGAAATTGGAAAAAAGGGAAGAAGGCCCCGCGCATCCCGCAACGGGGCTCTTCTTTAGTCCCCCACCCTAACCTACTTTTTAGTGCTCAATTCCGCCTCGGCAACAGGCATTTCGGGCATTTCGACCGGCTGGATTTTCTTGCTGGTCAACATCACCTCTCGAGCCAAAATTTCTGTGAACCAGCGGCTTTCTCCCTGATTGCTGGTATAGTTTGAATAACGCAACTGCCCTTCTATGGCCACTGCGTCGCCCTTTTTTAATTTCAACTTTAGGCCGGCGATTTCAGCCGCTTTGCCAAACATCACAATAGAATGCCATTGAACGTCCTCCTTCGATTCGCCAGCAGCTGTGGTATAGGTGTCAGAGGTAGCCATTCTGAACTTCACCAAAGTTCCTCCGTTTTCTAAGGTTTTCACCTCTGGATCCATTCCAAGGTTGCCAATGAGTCGAACTGAATTTTTAATGTTTTTCATGTTTCAATTTTTAGTACATCACAAAGGTCAGAAGGGAGGGCTTAATTATTCGTTATGTAAACGTTTAATAAACGTTTAAAAACGGATAATTTCTACAGCCATTGATATCAAAGGGAAAGCGAAGGGTGTCTAAAGGACAAAAAAAAGTAAATTTTAGACTATGGTATAAAAAACCGCCCTTTTTGGGGGTTTCAATGAAGCCCAATCCAAGGGATTTTTCAAAAAAACAGTCGGAACAAGGCTCAGAGAGCCATGGCCTAGGTCTGCAGATTTTGGGCATCCCATACAAACCCAAAACGCCGCCCGCATGCGGAGCGATTTGTTCTTGGTTTTTTAGGGGCTTAAAGGATCGAGGTGGCTTGCGGCAGGGATTGAGTAAGGTAGCCCGAAAGGGGTGCTGCCACGGTCCCGCCAGCCGCGCAGGCGACCCTGGGAGCCCGCGCAAGGCGGCTGGGGCCGAAGCAGCACACCGCGGACTACCTACGAAAGCCCGGCTGCCGCCCCAATCCCTTAAACCAATTTAAAACAAAATTGCCCGCATGCTTTGATGAAGAAGGCTGGAATTTTCGCTTTTTTTAGATAGGTTTGATGCATGTGCTTTTTTGATGTTAAATCTGTGCGGCGGCATTGCCGTTTGGTTTTTATGCTGCTATCTCCGGCTGCCTTACCGGCTCAAATTTCGGTGGCAACCGCAAGCACCGACATTGGTTTTTGGCAATTTAAGCTGGCTTTAAATGCAGATTCTGGAGCGATATCTGGACGGGTAGAAACGCATTTTTTGGCCAAATCAGACGAAAATTATCTGTCCTTTGATTTATCAAATGTACTTCAGGTGGACAGCGTGTGGGTCAATTCAAGTTCTGTGGCGTTTGCCCAATTGCCTGGGCATGAACTTCGAATTTTTTCGCCGCTGTTGGCTGGACAGCCCTATATTTCGGTGGTTTTTTATCGGGGGAAACCCATGCAGGGCTCTGGTTTGGGCGGCTTTTACCTGGGCAATCGGCAAGGAATACCCGAGATTTGGACATTGTCGCAGCCTTTCGCAGCCGCAGATTGGTGGCCAACAAAAAACACCCTTACCGACAAGGCCGATTCGGTAGAAATGGAGTTTTATTACGACAGTCTTTTTCAGGTTGCTGCGCCTGGATTGTTAACAGAAACAACACCGGGCAGGTCTGTATGGAAACACCGCCATCCCATTCCGGCCTATTTAGTAGCCTTTGCCTTGACAAATTACGATACCAGTTCTATGCCGGTAAGTGCCTGCTCAGATACCATTCTGTTTTCGGTTTATCGATTTCCTGAGGGCAATGCAAACCCCAATGCTCAGGCCTTAATGGTGCAAGAGGGTTTGGACTTGTTTTGCGAGTGGCTGGGGCCATACCCCTATGCCGATGAGAAGTACGGGCATGCCCAGTTTTCAAGGGGTGGGGGAATGGAGCATCCCACCATCAGTTTTATGGGCAGTTTTGGGTTGGAACTTACCTTGCACGAACTTGTACACCACTGGTTTGGCAACATGGTAACCTGCGGAAGTTGGTCGGACATTTGGCTGAACGAAGGCTTTGCTACTTATTTATCGGGCATGGGCATAGAAAAAATGAATGGACCTCAGTGGCTTGGCTGGAAACAAAGCCAGCGGTCCGCTGTTTTTGAATTGCCCGATGAAGGATCGGTATTTGTGGAAGATTCGTTGAATGTAGCCCGGATATTTTCTTCGCCTTGGTCTTATAAAAAGGCGGCCCTAGTGCTGCATCAATTGCGTATGTGGCTGGGCGATTCTCTTTTTTTAGATGGGCTTAAGCAGTATGCAAACAGACCCGATTTGCAGTGGAACTTTAGCCGAACTGCAGATTTTAGGCAAAGCATGGAAGCGGTTTCAGGTCGGGATTTGGGCGGATTTTTTGAAGGTTGGATTTACAGCCCCGGGCTACCCCGGCTACAAATACAGGCCCAAGCCCTGAGCCCCCAGTCTGTTTTGCTGCAAGTGCAACAAAGCTCCAACCAAACCAATCAACAGCCAACGCCCTGCTGGGTGTCCGTTTCTTTCCGAAATGGACCCTCTGAAAAACGGGTTGAGTTTATGCTGCGCGGCAATACGCTCGACAGTCTGATTAACTTTGATTTTATTCCGATGGATGCCGTGGTTGATCCAGAAGCGAATATGTTGGCACAGGTAATCCAAGTTGATTTTACCCCCTTTCAAGTGGCGGGAGCTGGGCTTTTCCCAAATCCAGGTTCGAATCCTGTTTTGTTGTGCAGCGAAACTCCCAAACAGCTGCGGATTTTAAATGCAAAAGGACAACTCATGCAGCGCATGGAAAATCCGCCCTGTGGAGTACCCTTAGCCCTTGATTCGAACCTGCCAAATGGATTGTACATTTTGGAATTTGATTTTCAGGGGCAGCTTTACTACCATAAATTCATGCAAACGCAACATTAAGGTAGAGTTATGTGTCTATCGAGCAGAATATCTTACTTTTACTCATTGCAACTAAAGTGAACACCCATTTCCGTTTGATTGTCTTTTTGCTCTCCTTCGCTCTACAAGGGCTAGGACAAACGGCGGTATTTTCGACCAACTGCGATGTTTTGGGCGGCTGGTCCAACACCGGCAGGCGGTACCCATCGAACCAGACAGGATTTAATTTTCAGGCGGTGGTTCCTGTTGTTCCTTTAAACGACCACACGCCAGGACCGGGTGGGGGCGTTTTTTATACGGAGGGCAATAATTTTTACCAGCAAGCGGGTTCGCAACATTATATATTGTATCAATTGGAGTCGCCATCGATTAATTTGACGGGATACGACGATACCCGGCTTGAATTTTCCATGCAGCTTCGTTCTGAAACAGGAAATTGGGACGGAGGGTATATTGAGTGGAGCACCAACGGGGGGAATAGTTGGATTTTGCTCAATCAGCAAATTTGCCCGAACATGGCTTACGATGGGAACATGAGCCTAAACCCTTCATCTACCCCCTATTATTTTTTACAGCACCCTGCTTGGTTTAACTTTAGAACGGTTTGGACTCGAGTTTTGGTCGATGTTTCGGCCTTTGATAACCTGCCTAACTGCAAAGTCAGGTTTACCTTTCACAGCGATGAGGCAGCAAACGATCGGGGTTGGGCCCTTGACGATATTGCGGTAGTAAGTGTTGCTCGAATTGAAGTGCATGGAAATGGAATTAACATTCCGCCCATTGTTAATGTGCCGAATTTGGCCGACAACACAAACTTTGGTCAAACCAGCATCGGAAATCCCATTATAAAAACCTTTTGGATTGTAAATCCTGGCGAAAGCCCCTTAACCTTAACCGGCACACCTCCGGTTACCGTTACCGGAAATGGGTTTTCGGTGATAAGCCAGCCCTCGCCAACGGTGGTACCCGCCAATGATTCTGTTTCTTTTCAGATTCAATTTAATCCCACCCAATTTGGCCTAGTTAATGGACAAGTTTTCATTGCACATTCCGATTCATACAGTGTTTGCAACCCCATTAACCCATTTCGGTTCAATATACGGGGCGATGTAATCAACACCCCGCCCATCATTCCCAATCCGCCGGCCGACACCTTTGTTTGTGTGAATTCGGGCCCGATTCAGCTTTCTTTTTTGGTTCAAGACCCCGAACAGCCGGCAGCGAGTTTAACCCTAAGCGGCAGCTCATCGAACCTCGGTTTAGTGCCTTTGGCCAATTTGGTGTTTGGGGGCGTAGGAGCAAACCGAACGCTAACCGTTACCCCAGTTGTAGGTCAAACGGGAAGTTCCACCATTTCCATTACCGTAAACGACAACCAGCAAGCCAACAATACCAGTGTTTATTCCTTTGTTGTAACGGTTGGCGACACCTTGCCGCCCACCGCTTTATGCCAATCAATCGCGGTTAATTTAAATTCAAACAACCAGGCCAGCTTGACCACCCAAATGCTGGATGCCGGCAGTTTTGACGATTGCGGCATTCAATCCTTGGCCTTAAATCTGTATGCTCTGGATTGCAGCCATGTGCCACAAACACCCGTGGTATTGACAGCGACAGATTTTGTAGGACAAACCCATAGCTGCACCGCTCTGGTTTCCGTTGTGCCCGTTCCCATGGCTCATGTGGTTAGTACTTCCGGATTCCCTTCAGGAAATGAAATTAGCTGCGCGGGAGCCAACGATGGATTTATTCAACTGCAAACCAGCGGTGGCTGCCCACCCTACCAATACAATTGGCTCCAAGTTCCAGGAAACAATGGGGCCAATGCCAATGGGCTTTTGGCCGGGACCTATTTGGTATTGGTTTCAGATGCAGCAGGACAGTTGGACAGTTTGCTGGTTACCCTGACGGAACCCTCAGCCTTGGTTGATGCAAGCACCTTTACGCATCCACGCTGCGCTGGCGACGCCAATGGCAGTATTTCATTGCAAGCCCAAGGCGGCAGCCCCAATTACACCTATTCGGTAGGTCCAGTTTTAACCTATTTGCCCCCCAGCACAACCAATTATATCATTACCGACATCAATGGATGCCTCTTAAACGGCAGCATCGCGTTGCTTGCACCCAGTCCGATTGAAATATTGGCAGATCCCAAGTCGTTTGCCCTGAATTGCGGAGAAAATGTAGAACTGAATTTTGCGGTAAACGGAGGCAATGGAGCCTATGTTTTTGATTGGAATCCCGCCCAAATTGTCTCCTGTACCGATTGCTACAATCCAACCATAAAACCGACCGACAACACTCAGCTTTCCTTGATGGTAAGGGATTCGTTGGGTTGCGAAAATTCCACCGCCTTTTTGTTTGAAATTGCATGTGCCTTGTATGTTCCAAATACATTTACACCGAATGGCGACGGCTTAAACGAGGTATTTAAAGTGATTGCCGGTGGGGCAAAAGATTTTTCATTGATCATTCACGACCGTTGGGGAAACCAAGTATTTGCCTCGGACGACCTTCAAAAAGGCTGGGATGGAAGAGCCGCAGACGGAACGCCTTACATGCCCGGAATATATGCTTACCAACTAATTATAACCCTGCCGGGGGCACATAAACAAGAAGAACGGTACGGGTTTGTGCATCTGGCTCGGTAAGAAAATACGTCCCAAACCCTCTATAACAATTTCGTTGCCTTAATTTGGCGCGGAGCTTCCGCTCAGGCATTGGTATTTGTCCCGGTTTATCTGGGGCTGTTCAGGCCTAAATTGGTGGGGCATCGGATTGGGAAAACGGCGGGACAATTGAATAATTCCGGTTTAGGAATCGGGAGGGCCTACCCCGCAAAAGGCGGGAAAAAAGATGCATTACAAGGGGCAGCCCTGTGCATCAGAAAACAGGGGCCAACACAAAAAACCTTAGGTGAGAAAGGAATCAAAATAAAATTCCCAGCGTTGCATGTATGGTATTCAGTCGGGTATTTCCGGGCGTGTTCCAAGCTCCACCCGCCATAAACGGATAGGCATTTAAAGAGGCAATCGAAGAAAGTCCGCCGCTGTAGCCAACTTGAAAAGACAATGCAGTGTTTTCATGAAAATAATACAAGAGTCCAGCATCTCCTTGAATTCCAACCCAAGCGGTATTTAGGTAGGAATTGGCATCGCTTTCCAGTCCGGCTGCCGGGGGGGCTTCGCGGTTCACGCTAGAACTAAGCAGAAAATGGGAGCTGAGCCCAGCGCGAAACATCAGAGCCCATTTATCGGCGATGCGGCCGGTTTTCATGGTCAGACCGAAGGGAACCATCAGGTATTGAGCGGTATATTGGTTGTTGGAAAGAATGGGACTTGCCGAGGAAGAATCTTGGTATTGAATTCCAAAGGCCCGAAACTCATGAAACACGCCAGAATGAAGAAGGACGTTGGGCGTAATACCAAACTCGGCATTCAATCCATAGGCAAAACCTGGACGCATTCCCAGATCAGAAAATCCAGCCAGATCGTTATCGGTCCACTGAAACAAGGCTTTGGCTTGAAAACCGGCATGAAAAATACGCCGCCTAGGTTCAGGGTTGTTTTCAGCCGTTTGAGCCGAAATAGACAAAGAGGTCCAAAGGCATAACAGGAAAAGTGTACTTTTGATTTGAAAGAAGCCTGCTGTTTTCATGGTTAAAAAATACCTTAATTTTCTATCAATATTACTCCTTTTTTTGTTTGCTCGGTGCGGAAATTCAGGACCGGACTTGGAGCAAATAAAAATTGAATTGGGTTTTGACCGTATTTTGCTTGAAAATTACACCAACCCGGACGAATTGGAGTTGGCATTGTCAACCATAGCTGAGCGGCACCCCGATTTTTTTCCGCTGTATGGTGGACCTGTGTTGGGATTGTTTCAAGGAACGGACAGCCTGCCCCCCTTGTTGGTTTGGTCGAATTATTATTTTAATCCACAGCTTAAAGCCCTTCGAGATTCGGTGCAGTTGAAGTTTGGTGATTTTAAAAAGCAGGAAGAGGAAATCAAAAAGGCATTTCAACATTACGCCTATTATTTTCCAAAACGGAGCATTCCAACTGTTTTCTTTTTTTTGGGAGGTTTCAACTATACCGTTGTATCGGTTGAAAATGGGGTGGGAATAGCACCCGACCAGTATTTGGGGGCCGCCTCGGGTTACTACACGCATCTACCCTACTATTTGCGGCGCAAAAAAGAACCCGCTTACCTTTCAACCGATGTACTAAAAGGCTGGTTGGAGTCAGAGGTTATGGCCGATTCGGCCTTCTTGCCCAGCACCCTATTAGACCACATCGTGCAATTCGGAAAAGGTTTGGCCATTGCCAAGCGCTGCTTGCCAGAGACCGCTGATTCTATACTGATTGGATTTTCTCAAGGGCAGCTTGAATTTTGCTTGGAGAACGAGTTTTTAATGTGGAACAGCGTTGTTCAAAACCAAAAGCTGTACACCAAAGACCCCCGAATCATATCCAAATTCATGAACGATGCTCCTTTTTCGCCAGGCATGCCGGCCGAATCGCCAGGGAAAGCCGCCATTTGGTTAGGTTGGAGGATTGTTGAGTCTTTTTTGGAGCGGAATCCAACTGAATTATCGAATTTGTTTTCACCGCGCTGGACACCCGAGGCTCTGCTTCAAAAGTCTGGCTACAAACCCAGCAAGCCATGAGCAATCAAAAAATAGAACACGAATCTGAAATACGGTTAAAAGTAGGGCTAGACACCCACCGCAATCCGGTGCGCCTAACCTGGACGGCAGAAGAAGGGGGAATAGAACCCGACAGGGAAGTGAAAGCCTTTTTCCTTACCACCTGGGATAAAAAAGAAAACAACAGCATGCGCATGGACCTTTGGACCACCGAATTTATGGTTGAAGAAATGCAAAGCTTGGTTTTTCAACATTTAATGTCGATGGCAGATGTGGTTGGCAGAAGTACCGGCGATGAAAAATCAGCCCAATCCTTGCGGCAGTTTGCCTCTGAATTAATGAAGCAAATGCAGTCAAGAGAAATTGAATAAATGAGCGGCGCATGTGTACACCCTATTGCCTAGCCAAGTGAAACCGCATTTAGCTTATTTAAAAAAATCCTTTGGAGGCAGCCCCAGTCTTGCTGACATAAAATCGGGTTTGCTGGTGGCTTTAATGGCATTGCCATTGAGCCTTGGAATTGCCAAAGCCAGCGGATTCCCCCCCGCCTTGGGTATCATTTCGGCTATTGTTGGAGGCCTTTTCACTGGAATTGCGGGCGGTTCTGCCATTACCATCAAGGGCCCAGCGGCCGGACTCATCACCATTGTTTCGGCTGCCTTGCTGGCTTTTGACCAATCCCTTGGGACAGTAGCCGCTGTATTAACCACAACGGCTGTTTTGCAATTTTTACTTGGACGCTTAAAACTCGGAGCTTTAGGCAGCGTGTTCCCCAATTCAGTGGTTCATGGTATGCTGGCTTCCATTGGCTTGATAATTATTGCCAAACAAATACCCGTTTTGTTGGGCGTTGACCCCAAACTGTATGCCGGGAAAAATCCAATTCCCATGTTTTTAGACATTCCATGGTATTTCCAAGAAGCCAATCCAACCATTGCCACAATCGGCTTAATTTCATTGGTACTCTTGTTCCTGTTGAGCAATGTTCGGGGCAAATTATTCAAAACAATTCCCCCAGCGCTTATCGTTATAGCGGCCACCATTGGTTTGAGTGTTTTTCTTCATTTAAATACCCAGGGGCCTAGTTTTGCCTTGGTTAAAATTGGAGATTGGACTTCGCTGCTGGAACTGAAGCCCGATTTTTCAAAGGCAGGCACCTTTCTGTTTTGGAAGTTCGTTCTCCTGTTTCTGTTCGTCAGCTCGTTGGAATCTCTACTCACCGTCAAGGCCTTTGATTTTATGAAAACAGGGGCAGCCAAAGCCAACAGCAACAAAGATTTAGAGGCCCAAGGAATTGGAAATTTTATTTTAGGGCTTGTTGGCGGATTGCCAATTATCTCGGAAGTCGTGCGCACCACTGCAAATGTCGGGTTTGGTGGAAAAACAGCCTGGGCCAATTTTTTTCATGGCCTTTTTCTGCTGATTTTTCTGGTTTTCTTAATCCCGCTTATTGAATGCATCCCCAATGCCGCATTGGCCGCCTTGTTGATTTTTGCCGGTTTCAGACTAACCTCGCCCAAACAGTATTTTCAAACCTATCAGGTCGGAAAGGAACAATTGGCATTATTCATTGCCACCATTGTGGTTACTTTGGCTACCGATTTGCTGATGGGAGTGCTTGCAGGTATGATTCTGAAATTAATTCTGCATTCCTTTAAAGGAGTAAAACCTGCCCAATTTTTTCAAACTCAGGTTAAAGAAGACCCAAACAATGGGCATTGCCTACTCGTTTTAGGCCCTTGTATTTTCAGTACCATTTTGCTGTACCAAAGGGAATTTAATCGGGCAAAAGCCAAAGGAATTCAATCCCTAGATTTTAGGCAGTGCCCCTTTGTTGACCATTCGTTTATGAGTTTCCTTCAACAATACCAAGTTGAATCTGAATTGGAGCTTAAAGGGCTCACAGACTTAAAACCGTTTTCAGACCATCCCTTGGCCGCACGACGTTTGATTAAAAAGAACCTATAAAGCCACAGCCCTGCTTTAAAAGATTTAGATTCAGACAGGAGGCTTGGTCTTCCTTTTTTGCCTTCCAAACCATGCCCTTTTTCATTTTTTTCCATTTTTGAAACCGACCTTTAATTTAATGCTGCTAAATTCCCTGATGATCTCTTTGGGCCTATGCATAAGGATGCTTTGAAATACGTAAAATTTAATCCGAGTCCTACCCAACATCACCACCAAATCGCCTACCTTTAAAGTAAATCCGAAATCTTCGTTCCCATGAAAACATGGTCTTTGTTCCTTTTTTGCTTCGCTTCCCTGCCCCTAATGCCTCAAAATGTGGGCATCGGCGTTCTTTCTCCGCAATCCCGCCTCGAAATCCAAGGGCAAGGGAATTCGGCCAACACCAGCAGCCTAAATGTAACCAACAACCAAAGCAATTCTGCCCTATTTGTAAATGATTTGCTTCAGGTAGGCATTCAAAACACCAACCCCAACCCTTCGGCAGTGCTTGACATTCAATCCACTCAGGCGGGTGTTTTAATTCCCCGCCTTACAAATGCACAAATGCAGGCCATTGTTTCGCCTGCCACAGGATTGCTGATTTTTAATTCAGACAACCAGCAGTTTCGGTATTGGAACGGCAGTGCTTGGGTAGGTTTAATTTCATCGGTTACCGGCAACCAAGGGTCGGCAGGAGCCATGAACCTATTGTACACCGACGAGAACACCAATACCAGCATCAACGTTTCGTACAGCCCCTGCAACTCGGGCAACAGCAGCGGAAACACGCATACCTATGCCTTGCCCGCCAATTCCTATTCCCGGATTTTGGCCGAAGCCGAGGGCTATTTTGAAATTGGGGCCAACGGTGGAAATTTCAATTCCGCCAGCGTTACCATGACCTTGCCCGGAGGAAACAGCCGTTCTACCCAGGCCAAGCGCTCGGTAACCGGCGGAGGAACGGGCGATACCAGCTGGCATTTCCCCTTCAAAGTGTCGGTTTCGGGCCCAAGCCAGGCAGGTGGGAATGTGGTTTTAAGCGGCAGTTTGTCTTTGGGCGGCTGCACCGGAGGACGCATTGTGGTTACCTCGTTTCGGGTATATGGGGTGCAATAATTTGGCGGCTCATGCTCCTTTTCAAACCCAGGGTCGTTCAGCAAAAAACCCAAATTTTACTTTTTATTGCCCAGTAGGATGTGGAAAGTCAACATGGTTTATTTGAAAATGGAATTTTCAAGGGAAAGCAAAGCTTACCTTAATTTTCTGCCTTTTGCACCATTCAAATGCCAAGGGAATCCCCTACATTTATTCAATCCATGTAAAGTCCACTTGAACACCGTTCAAACCCAATAAAAAATGAATACTTCCAAAACCCAGAACCAACCCAGCGTTTTTACCTGCTGCGCATTGCTGGGACTCCTCTTGAGCCTTCCCTTTGGTGCGCTGGCCCAAGGCATAAGCATGAATACCAATGGGAACACGGCCGATACCTCAGCCATGCTGGACATATCCAGCACCGCCAAAGGCATCTTAATTCCCCGCATGACAGCCGCCCAACGAACCGGCATTCCACTCCCTGCCGCTGGGTTGCTGGTGTATCAAACCAACGGGACCCTGCCCGGGTTTTATGTCAATCAAGGTACGCCGGCTTCGCCAAATTGGCAGCAGCTGGCCGGTGTAAAGCAGGTGCAATCGGGCTATTATCAATATGCCCTTTCTTCGGGGAACGCCAACCAATACCAAGTAAGCTTAGATCCCGCCCCTGCAGCATACACAGAAGGAATGACGGTTTTCTTCCGGGCGCATGCGGCCAATACCGGATCGGCCACGTTGAATGTCAATGGTTTGGGGCCCATTCCCTTGAAAAAATCGGTGAATGTTAACCTGGCTTCCAACAACATCATCATCAACCAAATGTTGGTTGCCGTATTTGACAGCCTGAACTTTCAGGTTTTGGGGTCCTTCGGACAAGGGAGCGGAAACGCGGCCCGTGGCCAGCAAATTTTTACCTCCAGCGGAACCTTCACCGTTCCGGCAGGGGTGAGCACCGTTTGGGTTAGCATGTGTGGTGGCGGCGGAAGTGGGGGTTTTTATGGACCGGGCGGGGGCGGTGGTGGGGGGGCCAATGCCATGAAATTGCCCGTAGCCGTACAAGCAGGAAATACCGTAGCGGTAACCGTAGGCGCGGGCGGTCAGCCCGTTAGCGGCCCAATCAACGCCAATGGAAATGCCGGTGGAACAAGCTCCTTTGGCAACTTTGTGGTTTGTGGCGGCGGAGCCGGGGGCATGGGCTCCAATCCAAACTATGGGGGAGCCGGAGGCACCGGAAGCGCAGGCACCATTCCCGGAGCCACAGGCAGGCCCTTTGGAAATTATATGAATTGGGGTGGAGCCGGCGGAGACTCCCTGTTTGGTTTTGGGGGTGTTCCCGTTTCCTACCCCGGAGTGGCTGGAACAGGATATGGCAGCGGCGGCTCCGGAAACGCAAACAACAACACCTCTACAGGTGCAGGTACAGGTGGAATTGTAATTGTAGAGTGGTGATACAAACTATCCATACATCTAAATTTATAGGAATTGGAAGGCCAAAAACCAGGTTTATAAGTGCATTGCCACCAATTTTTGCATTCGGCGTGAAGATTAGCCTTGCTTAACAAACCACCTTGGACAATAGAGCTACGCTTTAAAAAAACCACGCATAACTTTCAGCTGCATTGCATTTACTCCGACACGGAAAATGGAATAAAAACACAAATCTGTTGAACCCTTATTGCGCAATTGCTCATGCCGGTGTTAACAGTAAAATCAGGCAGCCCAAAAAACAATTTCCACTGTAGCGGCCCTATTCCATATAGACCTTATACGCAATCTTGAGGTCTTGTGGATGCCAACTACATGCCGACGAACACATCTAAAACGAAATAAAAAGAGAATAAATCGCCCGCCTTTAATTGACATTGCTTAAAAAAGGAACAGCGGAGGGGGTGTCCTTTGCAATTCAGAAACCGGCACGGATTCTCAAGTGTTTGGCTTAGCTTTTATCGAGATTTCTATTTTATCGGTTTGGAAGTGAAAATTTTACTTGCTCGAAAAAGCCAAATCAAATGGAAAGCCCTGGGTTTGCTTGTGCGAATTAATGCTGAATCATCAATCTTTGGATGCGTTTCCCTTTTGAAGAACTAAATTCAACAAAATACACTCCCGATGGATAAGGGAAGTCCAATGTTAACTTGGTTTCAGAAGCACTGAAATTGGCTGAAAGGATTTCTTTACCCATAACATCAACCACCACAATACGGGCATCTAAGCTGCTGACTTCCCTCCAAAAATGCACTTTATTCGAGGCGGGGTTTGGGTAAATGTGAACGGGTTCTCCCCCAACAAAAAAATCCATCCCAGAACTTGGAGTAAACGAAATGCAGTCAGAGGTGTCTGAACAGCCGTTTTCGGTAACGATCAAAGCAAAACTACCCTGATTCATAGGTGAATAGCTTGGCTGTGTTCCCAAATTTCCAGTAAAATCTGGACATCTTACCCAAAGGTAGCTTGCATTTGGATTTTGATTGTTGGCGCTAAAGGTTAAGCTGTCTGGCGATGCTGAAACCGAAGCGTTTACCGAAACAGGACTTATAAATACAGATGCAATTGCAGTGTCTCCATTTGAATCAACCACCGAAATGGTGTAGGGCCCTGGGCACAATCCACTGGCCGAATCTGAATTTCCTCCCGCTGGGCTCCAAGAATATGAAAACGGAGCCGTACCACCAAAAACAGAGGCTACAGCGGTTCCGGTACACAAAGATTCACATGAGGCGGTTGAGCTGGACTGAACGCTGAGTGGAACAATGCTGCATAAAAACGCAACATTCCCTCCGCTGCTTTCGGTTCCTCCTGTTGATTCCGTTCCATTTGTTGCTGCCGTTGAGCCAATGGCCAAGGTAGTGGCGGAACCAGGACTCATAACCCCGCCCGATAGCCAAGGCCAACACGAGGCATCTTGGTCGGTAAATTTCAAAAAGAAAAGCTCTTCTGTACCAGCCCCTGAATTTCCGGCACCCAAATAACCTGCAACCGCATAGCCCCCGTCTGAAGTTCTAAAAACAGAGCGCCCTACGTTGTAATCAGCTAAGTTTGAGGAATTGCCACCGCTTCCGTAAAGCGTAGAATTGAACATTCGATCCCAAAGCGGCACACCGGCACTGCTAAATTTCACCAAATACAAATCATACCATGTATTGGCAATGGGGGCCGCGGGCAATATCACTCCTGTGGCCATTAAACTCCCATCTTCCAATTCCACCACCGAATACCCCTCTTCGCTGTTGGTCATCCCATACGAAACATCCCAAACCAACTGCCCAGAACCCGATAGCTTGACCAAATAAATATCCCAAGTCGATTCAGAAACCATGTATTTTTTTCCCAGCAAAACGTATCCTCCGTCTTGGGTTGCAGCAATGCTTCGGGCATCGTCGTCCCTTGAATTTTGAACCCGTGTTGCCCATACTTGATTTCCCAGTTTATCCACTTTTACCGCATACACATCGGTTGAAGAGGTTGAGCCAGAACCCGTCCAATTGTACGTGCTTCCAGCCACAACATAACCGCTGTCTGGGCTTTGAACTATACTGTATCCAATATTGGCAACCCCGCTCACCCCACTGCGCCGATCCCAAACCAGAGTTCCTTGAGCATCGGTCTTGACCAAATAAAATTGATTGGGGCTAGCCCCAAAAGAACTGGTTTGACCGCCCAAGGCAAATCCCCCATTTTGATCTTCAATCAATGCCCAGGCGCGGTCATTCCCACTGCCACCATAGGTCTTTGTCCATTGCAATTGACCGCTCCCGTCAAGGCGAATTAAATAACAATCGTCGCCACCGCCGCCAAACGAATTTGTCCAGCCGGCCACAGCATAGCCACCATCGGCTGTTTGAACCACCCCTCTGCCCACATCGTTTCCAGGCCCACCAACGGTTTTTGTCCATTGCAGTTGCCCCGCAGGATTCAGTTTTACGATGTACACATCTGTACCCCCTGCTCCATACGAATCCGTTTGCCCTACTAAAATATACCCCCCGTCCAAGGTTGAAATGGCTTGGTGCGTTTGTTCGTTGCCCGGCCCTCCGCCACGCATAGCCCATTGGTTTTGCGAAAAAACACTGGAAACAAAAAATGCAGACTGTACAAAGAGGACCGAGAAAAGACAAAATAAACGCATAACAGGCAACTTTAAATTCTATTGAAATTCAAAGATATACGATTCATTTACAATAAAAAGGAGCTTCCAATCCATAAATGCAGCTCGAATGGAAAGGTTTTTTTCTGAAAACAGAAAAAACAGCCCAAAACGAACATTTTGGGGAAATGCTGTTCATCGGCAGTTTTAAATTTGAGCCGCCCGCGGCAGGGATTGAAGAGGCTTGCCCGCAAGGCCGGAAGGGCATTGGGCCGCGCGGGGCGGAGGCGACTTTAGGAGCCCCCGCAACCCCGCTGGCCCAAGCCCTGACGGCCGCGGACAAGCCCTGAAAGCCCGTTCGCCGCCCCCAAAAAAGAAAAAAAATTATTTTCCAACATTTACAGCCATAAAAAGCTGATTAACAACACCTAAACCAATTCGGGTACGCTGAGCAATAAGGCCCTCAATTCCTCGGGTTCTTCGCTGGTTACCAGCTGCATGCGGCGGTCTTTAAAGTTCGGAATGCCTTTAAAATAGTTGCTGTAGTGCATGCGCATTTCCAGCACGCCCAATTTGGGTCCTTTCCAAGCGATGGACTGCTCCAGGTGCCAAAGTGCGGCCAGGGCCTTTTCTTCCAAACTGGGTGGATCCAGTATGGTTCTGTCTTTTAAAAACGCCTTTATCTCTCTGAAAATCCATGGGTTACCAATGCTGGCTCTGCCAATCATAACTCCGTCAACCCCGTAGGTATTTTTCATGTGCAAGGCCTTTTCAGGGCTGTTCACATCGCCATTTCCAAACACGGGAATGCGCAGGCGCGGGTTGTTTTTGGTTTCGGAAATCAGGCTCCAATCGGCTTCGCCTTTGTACATTTGCACCCGTGTGCGGCCGTGAATTGAAATTGCCTGAATACCAACATCTTGCAGCCGTTCGGCCACCTCTACAATGTGCTTGCTGCTGTCGTCCCAGCCCAGTCGGGTTTTCACGGTTACCGGCTTGTTTACGGCCTTCACCACCGCCTCGGTCAGCTTCACCATTTTGGGAATGTTGCGCAGAATGCCGGCTCCGGCTTCTTTGCAGACCACTTTTTTGACGGGGCAGCCAAAATTAATGTCAATCAAATCGGGGTTCGCGGTTTCGCAAATGCGTGCCGCCTCCATCATGGGTTCAAGTTCTCCGCCAAAAATTTGGATGCCGATAGGCCGCTCATATTCAAATATATCCAGCTTTTGCCGGCTTTTGACGGCATCGCGAATCAGCCCTTCTGAGCTAATAAATTCGGTAAACATCAAATCGGCGCCTTCGCGTTTGCACAGGGCACGAAACGGCGGGTCGCTCACGTCTTCCATGGGCGCCAGCAGCAGCGGAAATTCGCCCAATTCAATGTTTGCAATCTTGACCATGCCGCAAAAGTACACCAATTTATGGCTAGTGTAAGATTTGGTCTTTTTTTGGGGGGCGGCAATTCCGGCTTTCGCCTGTATTCGGCTTGGGCAGGCCCATGCCGCTCAGCACTGCCGGTGGCTCCTAAAGTCGCCCCGGCAGCGCTGCGGCATAAGGGCCTGCCCATCGCCTCATGCCGGCTCAATCCGGGCCGCGGGCGGCTCGTTCTTTAATCCGCCCAAAACAACCTCTTCTCGTTTGGATTCCTTTGACTATTTTTGGAACGAAATTTGCCACTAAGCCACCAAAGACCACATCCATGCGCACGTTCATTTTTGCAATTTTTACCTTGCTGTTCAGCACTCCCTTCCTAAAGGCTCAAACCGACGCTACTGCCCTGCTCGACAAACTGAATAAAAAAACCAAGGCTTACACCAGCTTGGAGGCGGCCTTCACCTTTTCGGTGCTGAACACCAGCCAAAAAGTCAACGAAGTTCGAAAAGGCACCATTAAATTGAAAGGCGAAAAATACGTGCTGAAAATGGGCGAAATGGATATTTTTTGCAACGGGAAAACGGTGTACACCTATTCCAAAGAAATGAACGAGGCGCAAGTAATTCCCGTAGCCGAATTGGACGACGATGCCATGACGCCCCAAAACATGTTCTCTATTTATGAGAAAGGATTTAAATCGAAAATTAAATCCAGCAAAACCGAAGGCGGAAAAAAAATCACCAGCATCGAATTGTACCCCATCCAGCCCAAAGAAAAAGACTACACCATGGTAAAAATGGACGTAGATGAGACCTCCATGCAAATTAAACGCGTAGAGGTAATGGGAAAAAACGGAACAAAATACATTTACGCCATTTCAAGTTTTGCTGCCAACAAATCTATGGCCGATGCGGATTTTGAGTTTCAAAAGGCAAATTACCCCGGGGTCAGCATTCTGGATTAAGCATGTAAAAAAGCTTGGTTTCAGACCTAATTTTTAATACCTTCCCAAACAAAAACCATGGAAACGTTTGAACAAAATCCCTTTGAAACCAACCGCGCCGAGGGTGGGCTGCGCACACTTTTAATTTTCACCATTGTATTTCAAGCCCTTGGCCTGCTTTTTGGATTGCTAGGCCTGTTGCAGGTATCTACCCAAACCGGGTTTACCCAGGCCAGCACCATCATTACGCCCCTATTGAATCTTGAAATGCTGATTGCGGCCATCTTAATGCTCAACCTTAAAAAACTGGGTTGGACCTTGTACCTTGGGGCCAAGGGCTTCATGCTTATTTTTTTGGTGCTGATGCTGGTTTTCGCAGCCGACGAACAAATCCGCCAGGTGCAAATGCAATTGGTTCAAACCTCGCCCGCCATGGCCAAGGCGGCCCCCATGATTTTTTACATTTCGACCGGTTTTGTGGCTCTGGGCAAATTGCTTTTTCCTGCCTTGTTGGCCCAACATCGGCATTTGTTTAACAGGTAATCTCAACCGTTAAGGTCAGAAAGCATGGCAGGAAACCTGGTGGTTTTTGACAATTACGATTCCTTTACCTACAATTTGGTACACTACCTTGAAGATTTAACCGGGAAAAGACCTAAGGTGGTGCTGAACGACGATCCACATTGGGAACGCTGTTTAGAGGCCGATGCCTTGGTTCTTTCGCCCGGTCCGGGCTTACCCAATGAATCGGGAGCCCTGATGTCTTTGATCAAAAAATGGGACCAGAAAAAACCCTTGCTGGGAATTTGCTTGGGCATGCAAGCCTTGGGCCAATTGGAAGGGGAAGAGCTGGAATCCCTTGCGCATCCAGCCCATGGTGTGGCGCATTCGGTGCATTGCCTAACCTCAGATGCTCTGTTTAATGAAATCGAAACTCAATTTGCAGCAGGGCGCTACCATTCCTGGGGCTTTTTCAACATGGTTTCGGGCAAATACCAACCTTTGGCAAAAACCGAAGATGGCTGCATTATGGCCATAAAACACCGAAAAAACCCATGGTATGGCCTGCAATTTCATCCTGAGTCCATTATGACTCCCGCCGGCATGCGTTTGCTGCACAACTGGCTGAACCTTTCGGGCATTCCAAACACCTATTCCCATTCCTAATCAACAAAACATGGCTGCACTTTCATTGCCTTTGGCTCCCGACTTTATTCTGCCCGACCTGAAATTTACCGAGGCTGGAACAGGCCGTTCCTTTCGAAGCCATGAACAGATGGGAAAAACAGGTCTGCTGCTGGGCATTATTTGCAACCATTGCCCCTATGTCATTCACATTGCCCCTACTTTATCTAAGGTTTTGAATGCATTGCAAGAACTAGGGTATGGAGCCGTGCTGGTATCGGCAAACGACCCAATTGCCTATCCCCAAGACAGCCCCGAACGCATGCGCGAATGGGCCAGCCACTATTCCATATCGGTGCCCTATGCTTTTGATGCCGATCAAAGCCAGGCAAAAGCCTTGTTTGGAAGTTGTACGCCCGAATTCACGCTTTTTTCAACCGATGGAAAATGCATTTACCGTGGGCGGTTTGATGAGAGCAACCACAAAAATGGCCTTCAAGCTACGGGCTCCGATTTGCTGAATGCCGCCAAGGCTTGGGCGGGCGGAAAAAATCCAGAAAATCCATTTTTGCCCTCAACAGGGTGCGGCATAAAATGGAAACCGGGAAATGAACCGGAATACTGAACCGACCCGGAAATTGGTTTTTAGCGGATAAAAAAACCCTTGGCATTGACAAGCCAAAAATTCGTTCTTACCTTGCGTAAAACGGGGAGGAATGAAACACAGGGAAACCATAGCCCTTAAAGATTGGGCAGAATCAGATAAACCTAGAGAAAAAATGCAGGCTCAAGGCCGGCAATCGGTTACGGATGCGGAGCTGATTGCAGTATTGCTGGGTTCGGGCACAAGCGGTAAAACCGCATTGGATTTAGCGCGAGAAATGTTGAGCGAGGTCAAGCAAGATTTGCATGCCTTAGCCCGCTGGGATCTGCCATATTTTAATCGTTTTCACGGAATGGGGCCGGCCAAAGCCATGAAAATAATGGCCGCCCTAGAATTGGGTTTGCGGCGGCAGCATCAACCCAGCCAATTTCCGGAACAAGTGGTTAGCAGCAAACAAGCGGCCGAATTGCTTCAGGGCCGCTTAGGCGATTTGCCCCACGAAGAATTTTGGATTGCCTTATTAAGTCAATCGAATCGCCTAATAAAAACCTGCTTAATAGGCCGGGGCGGATTGGCCGGAACCTTAGCCGATTTCCGGATTATTTATAAACATGCCTTAGAATCGATGGCTCCGGCCATCATACTGTACCACAACCACCCCAGCGGCAATTTAAAGCCCAGCTCGGCCGACCAAGCATTGACCAAAAAAGCCATAGAGGCCGGCCGGGTTCTAGACATTCGCGTATTAGACCACATCATCATTGCAGGCCCTTCTTTTTTTTCCTTTGCCGACGAAGGACTCATGGAAGCTTAAGAATGATTAACTTAGTTGAACAGTTTAAACATGTACCTTTAGGCTTAGCAAATTATAGGCGTTGCAAAATTCGGATTCATTAAATATGGCAACCTCAGACACTTGGGACAAAACCTGCCCTATCTGTTTTAAGCTACTTCGTTCCCAAAAAAAGGTGTGCCTACACTGCGGATTTGACCTGGAAATCGACCAGGAATCCATCAAAGAAAAGCGAGAGGAATACCTAAAATTTCGGAGGGGGAAACCCAATCCTATTGAATTGAAAGAGAAGGTTTTTACAGGCATTGCCCTGCTGACCTTGGTCGTGATAATGGTCTTTATTTGGTATAGACAGCGATAAACCACCGCGGTGGCGTATCTTTGGGCAAATTCTACGAAATGAAGCCCATTCAGTTTCCAAAAACAAGCGAACAAGCCATTGAACTGGAATCGAATTTTGGTGCTAAAAATTACGCCCCCCTTTCGGTGGTCGTTTCGAAAGCCAAAGGCATTTGGGTAGAAGACCTTGAAGGTCATTCATATATGGATTTTTTATCGGCATATTCGGCCGTGAATCAAGGCCATTGCCATCCGAAAATCATTCAGGCTTTGGTTGACCAAGCCCAACGAGTAACCTTGACATCAAGGGCGTTTTACAACGACAAATTGGGTGCCTACGA
Organism: uncultured Flavobacteriales bacterium; assembly: GCA_903837495.1. Classification (GTDB taxonomy): domain Bacteria; phylum Bacteroidota; class Bacteroidia; order CAIKAF01; family CAIKAF01; genus CAIKAF01. The sequence goes on from CAILUT010000043.1 coordinate 100,237, forward strand.
ATCGTATATGTGTTCCTATTTTGGATACGACAGGTTGTTGCCCATGAACACCGGAGTTGAGGCCGGCGAAACGGCGGTGAAGCTGGCTCGGCGTTGGGGCTACAGGGTAAAAGGCATTCCAGAAAACAAAGCCAAAGTCCTGTTTGCCGCAGGGAATTTTTGGGGCCGCACCATGTCGGCCATTTCTTCTTCCACCGACCCCAGCTCTTTTGCCGAGTTTGGCCCATTCATGCCCGGATTTACAACCATACCATACAACGATTTGGTGGCCTTAGAAACCGAATTGAAAGACCCAAACACCGCAGCCTTTATGGTGGAACCCATTCAAGGTGAGGCTGGAATTATTATTCCTGACCCCGGTTATTTGGCGGGAGTACGTGAACTGTGCAGCAAATATCAGGTGTTGTTTTTGGCAGATGAAGTTCAAACCGGATTGGGCAGAACTGGCAAACGCTTGGCTTGCGATTATGAATCGGTAAAACCCGACCTATTGATTTTAGGAAAAGCCTTATCGGGCGGTGTTTTGCCCGTTTCCGCCGTTTTGGCCAACAACGAGGTTATGCTGCAAATTGGTCCTGGTGAACACGGTTCCACTTTTGGTGGCAATCCTTTAGCCTGCGCCGTTGCTGCTGTGGCCATACAGGTGTTGGAAGAGGAAGGAATGATTGAAAACGCCCTGCAACGTGGAATTCAATTCCGGGCAGGACTTGAGCAGATTCAAAGCCCTTCCATTGGTGAAATCCGTGGAAAAGGACTGCTGAATGCCATTGAAATGCATGCAGACCACCCCTACTCGGCCTCAGATATTTGCTACCGATTTAAAAAATTGGGGCTTTTGGCCAAGCCTACCCATGGGCACATTATACGGCTGGCCCCCCCCTTAGTAATTACCGAAGCTGAAATTGAACAGGCCTTAGAACGCATATCCGAGGCCTTCCATGCAGCCGATTTATCCCTTGCCTAATGGCTCAACCAAAAATACAATACCATCCAAGCCAAGGGCTTGAAAAGATTCCTTTTGTGGCCACCTGTTTGGCTGGATTCGAAGAACAGCTGCTGCTCGAGGTCGAAAGGCTAGGCATAAGCGATGTTAAAATAGAATTGAGGCGCATTGAGGGCAGCTGCTCTTGGGCTCAGTTTTGCCTAATGGCATTTAAAAGCCGACTGGCGGTTCGACTGCTGTTGCCCCTATGCAAAGTAATGATGCGGACTTCAGAGGATTTATACAAAGCCATGGTTCAATATCCATGGGAGGATTGGATAGACCCCTCGCATACGATTGCCATAGACCATGTGGTGTACTCCCGTTTTTTTAACAATACCACGTTCCCAGCCCTTCGGTTAAAAGATGCCATTGTTGATCGAATCCGCGATAAAAAAGGCAAACGCCCAGGGATTGACAAGGAATCTCCTTCCATCCGCGTACACCTGCATGTTTCCGAATCCAACGTAACGGTTTCATTGGACGCCTCTGGCTTTTCATTGCAGCGACGTGGATATAGACATTCAGGGGGAATAGCCCCCCTGTCGGAAGTGCTGGCTGCCGGCATGATTGATCGGGTCAATTGGGACGGGCAAAAACCTTTGGTGGATCCCTTTTGCGGTGGAGCGACCTTATTAATAGAGGCTGTTCGCCGCTATTTGAATGTACCTTCGGCCCTTGATGCTCCTGATTTTTGCCTTCGAAACTGGCCCATATACGATGAAAAGTTGTGGTATAGCATGAGCGAAAACGCCCTTCAAGATTTCAACAAGCCCATGGCTCCGGTGATGGGATTCGACCGTTCACCTTCCTCGGTTAGTTTGGCGAAACACCACATTCAACGGGCGGGGTTGGAAGGTAAAATCGAGGTGTTTCAAGACAACGCCATGAAATGGACACCCACAGATCTAGAAGTCGGAACCCTGGTTGCCAATCCGCCGTATGGAGAACGCATTGCCCTAGACGACCCAGAACAATGGTACCAGAACTGGGGATTTCACCTCAAACATCATTTTTCGGGTTGGACCCTTTGGGTTTTAAGTACCAATTCCGCTGCCATGAAACGCCTTGGCTTTAAGCACTCCGATTCCATCGCTTTAAAAAACGGCACCCTAGACTGCCTATTTCGAAGGTATAATTTGTACTCTGGAAAAAAATCAACGGGTCCAGGCGGAGAAGTCCCAGAACTTTAAGCGTCCATCGTCGCCGGCGCTGAGCAATTGAAGCTTGCCGTCGGAAGAGCTCAGGAAAGCCATTTTTCGAACGGCCCCTGCGTGGGCCTGAAATTGGTGTATTTTTTCCCAACCCTGAGTTTGATAAATGTACAAGTTGCCGGGATAATCTCCCAGAACCAGGTATTTCCCGTCGGGACTCCACAAAACCGTTTGCATAGGCTGCCTAGGAGTTAGCAATTGAACCTCATTCCCAGTTAAAGGATTCCAAATGCGTACAGTCCCATCCCAGCTTGCTGAAGCCAAAAAAGTACCGTTTGGATGTTCATCCACATCAAAAATACCTGCAATATGTCCGTGAAACCGAAGGTCGATTTTCCCCTTTTCCAAATTCCAGCGCACCAATTCCGTTTCGCCAGCCGCGGCATACAAGTAATTGGGGTCCTGGGCAAAGCGCAACTTCCAAATCCAATGCTTATGGCCCTTTAAGGTATCAACCGGTTTAGATGAAAGGGCATCCCAAACCAAAATAAGGGTATCTGGACCTGCTGAATATACCAGATTTTGAGTTGGGTGGGCAACCAAATCATACACCCAATTTCGGTGGCCGGTGCGGCGCGCGATGCGGTTCAATCCTGGAATACCAAAGGCAAACACCGCGCTGTCGCCCCCACCGGCAAAGACGCGGTCGGCATTTCGGTTTAGGCAAATGCTGCGTACTGAGCCTCCAAAGCCCAAGTATTCTTCGCGTTGTGCTCCAGTTTCAAGACCCCATAAAGACAAGGACTCGTGTTCATGGGCCATTATAAGCCATTTTCCTGCTGGGTCTATTTCAAAGTCATAAATTTTGCCTCGATTTGTCATCAAACTTCTTAGCGGAGACTGTGCAGGAAGCGAGAATGAGAGCAGGGAAAAGCATAGAAAAAGGGGGTAAATCCGCTTCATTTTAAAGCATTGGCCATGGTTCTTAATTGAAGCGCCAAGGATTCAGAAACCGGGGTCAGCGGCAGCCGAACTGTATTGTGGCACAAATTCAAATGGGCCATTGTTTCTTTAATTCCGGCAGGGCTGCCTTCATCAAAAATGGCATTCATAACCGGGTACAAGGCTTTGTGGTGTTCTTGGGCTTCAAACATATCGCCCGATAAAGCCGCGTGAACCATCGAAGAAAACCGTTTTGGGAAGGCATTTGCCACCACAGAAATAACTCCATCGGCCCCTGAGGCAAGCAAAGGAAAAGCAATCGAGTCGTCTCCGCTAATCACTAAAAAAGAGTCTCTAGGGCGTTCATACAGAATTCGTGTAATTTGATGCATGCTTCCGCTGGCCTCTTTAATGCCACAAAAAATAGAAAAATCGGCAGCCAATTTCAGGGTGGTTTCGGCGCTCATGTTTACCCCCGTTCGGCCGGGAACATTGTATAAAAGGATGGGAAGCGGACTCACCAAGGCCAAGGCCTCAAAATGCGCATACAGACCCTGTTGATTGGGTTTATTGTAGAAGGGAGTAACCGATAAAACAGCAGAAATCCCCGACAAATCGATGCTGCATAGGTCCTCTTGCTGTGCCCGGGTGTGGTTGCCTCCAATTCCAAACACAATAGGAACACGCCCTTGGGCAATGCTCAAAACCGTTGACAAAATGCCTTTCTTTTCTTCTGCCGAAAGAACGGGGTTTTCTGCGGTTGTTCCATTTACAACCAAATAGTCTAATCCCTGAGATATCCAGAATTCCGTTAAGGATTCAAGCGCCTGAAAATCTACTTGCCCTGAAGGCAAAAAGGGGGTAATGATTGCTACACCAGCTCCGGTCAGTGATTTCATATATAAAGGTTGTTGTTGTAATTAAGAAGAGTAGCTAAGAAAAAGAAACTGCTTTCGGTGGATTGTTTAAGGCTAAAGGATTAAAAAAACACAGATCAATCGTTGTCCAAATAAACCGAAAGCTGCCTTTCGTCTTGAATTAAAACCTCACGGGCTTTACTTCCCTTATTGGGTCCTACAATTCCGGCTGCTTCCATTTGGTCAATAAGCCGGCCGGCCCGGTTGTACCCAATGTTTAATCTACGCTGAAGAAGCGAAGCAGATCCCTGTTGATGCTGAACAATAATGCGGGCTGCCTCGTTGAACAAATCGTCTTTCTCTGAAGGGTCAAGGCCTTTCTTTCCCTCTTCATGTTCGCTCACATATTCAGGC
>CAILUT010000044.1 GCA_903837495.1 uncultured Flavobacteriales bacterium
GGCAGGGATTGACGAGGCTACCCCGCAAGGGTGCCGAAGCCTGGCCCGCTAGGTGCGGAGGCGACGTTAGGAGCCCCCGCAAACCAGCTGGGCCAGCCTTTCGGCAACCGCGGAGTAGCCCGGAAAGCCCGGCTGCCGCCCCCCACAATCCCCCATCTTTAAAACCGAGCAATTCTCCGTTTCTTTGCCCCATGGTTTTTAGCAGCATTGTTTTCCTGCTCTACTTCCTGCCCCTTTTTTTGCTCTGCTATACTTGGGCGCCCTGCAAAGCAAAAAATGTGGTGATTTTGCTGTTCAGCATTGTGTTCTACAGCTGGGGAGCCCCTCGATTTATTTTTGTTATTCTAGGTACAACCCTGCTTGATTTTCACCTGGTTCGCCTTATGGATTCCATGGCAGAAGCTTGGAAGCGAAAGGCCCTGCTGGCCCTGTCGCTGTTGGTGAATTTGGCCCTGCTGCTCTACTTTAAATACTCCAACTTTTTTGTTGAAAACCTGAATGGAGTGCTGGCCCTGGGCGGCATGCAGGGCCTTCACTGGACCAAACTGGTTTTGCCCATTGGCATTTCGTTTTACACCTTTGAAACCATCACGTATGTGGTAGATGTGTACCGAAAGGTGCACCGGCCGCTGCGCAAATTTTGGGATTATCAGCTTTACATTATTCTGTTTCCGAAGCTGATAGCCGGGCCCATTGTTCGCTACCACGATTTGGCCGGGCAAATAGAAGACCGGCAGAAGCACGAGACCGCCGACAACCGGCTTCAAGGTTTGTACCGTTTTACCTTGGGCCTGGCCAAAAAGGTGCTAATTGCCAACCATGTGGGGGCCTTTGCCGACCAGGTTTTTGCCGCCGAAATTCAGGGTCTTGGCAGTGCCTCGGCCTGGCTGGGACTTTTGGCCTACACCCTGCAAATTTACTTTGACTTTTCGGGCTATTCAGACATGGCCTTAGGGCTGGCCCAGACCATGGGATTTCGTTTGCCCGAAAACTTCAACAACCCCTATGTGTCGGGCAGCATCACCGAATTTTGGCGGCGCTGGCACATGACCTTGGGCGCCTGGATGCGCGAATACCTGTACATTCCCTTGGGCGGAAACCGGGGGCCGGGCTGGAGAACCTACCTGAATTTATGGTTGGTGTTCTTGGCTTCGGGTATTTGGCATGGAGCGTCTTGGTCGTTTGTGGTTTGGGGGGCCTACCACGGCTTGTTTTTGGTGCTTGAACGCAGCTTTTTACTCCGAATCTACCAAAAAATGGGACCTTGGATTCCGCGCATAATTACCTTTGGCTTGGTGATGCTGGGCTGGGCCTTTTTCCGCATAGAAAGCCTGAATCAAGCCCTTGAATTCATGGGTAGGCTGTTTGCTTTTGAAGCGGGTTGGACCGTTGCAGCCGGAGCAGAAGTGTGGGCCCGGATTTTGCCGGCCTTGATTTTCGCCTTTTGGGTTTTATTGCCCAAAGGGCAGGCCCTGCAAAATGCGGTATATTTTGGAGAACACAGCGGTCGGCGCCATGTGTTTCTTTCGGCAATGTCCTTGGTTTTGTGGTGGTTGTGCTTGTCGGGCATTGCCGGATTTTCCTTTAATCCATTTATTTATTTCCGGTTTTGAAGCAGCAGGGCAACATAGGGAAATGGGTTTGGGGACTTTGGCTTGTGCTGTTGGCGCTTCCAGCCATTCAGGGCCTGTTTGCGCCCCTACGAATTAAACCGCTTCAAGGGGCAATCGAAGAGCCCGATACGCCAGCCTTGGGATTAAAAGCCTGGTGGGATGCGGCATTCCAGCTTCAAGCCGAAGCGTGGTTAAACCACCATGTGGGGTTTCGGCCGCTGTGGATTCGAACCAACAACCAAATCAACTACAGTTTTTTTAACAAAGCAGGCGCCAGAGGAGTGGTTGTAGGAAAACAGCGGTACTTGTTCGAAGAAAACTACATAAAGGCCTATTATGGCTCAGATTTTATTGGAAAGGACAGCATAGGCCGGCGCATGGACCGCCTCGAATTTATTAGCGAAACCTTGCAGCGGCAAGGCAAGCTCTTGCTGTTGGTGTTTGCTGCGGGCAAGGGTTCGTACTATTCCGAGTACATTCCTGAAGATAGGGTACAAGAGCGCGGAACCACAAACCACCAGATTTACCTGCAAGAAGCCCAACGGCGAGGGATTCCCGTGCTCGATTTCCACACCTATTTTTTGAAACAAAAGAACACCTCGGCATACCCGCTTTACCCCCAATATGGCATTCATTGGAGCGAGTATGGAATGGCCTTGGCGGGCGACTCCTTGATTCGCCGAATAGAACAGCAATGCGGCTGGAGGCTGCCCCGGATTTCTTGGGAACGGGTAGAATGGAAACAACCCCGGGGCGCCGACTGCGACATTGCTGGAGGCATGAATTTGCTTTGGAACATGAAATCCTTCCCGATGGCCTATCCGGAACTGCAATTTGAATCAGACAAAGGAAAGCAGCGGCCGGCGGTTTTGGTGATCAGCGACAGTTTTTATTGGGGGCTGTTTAATTTTGGAATTTCGCGGAGTTTTAATCCTGGGCATTTTTGGTTTTACAACCACGAGGTGTATCCAAAGCAGTTAGGGGTTGAACGCACAGTAAAGCAGCTCAAGTTGTTGGAGGAGATAGCTCGGCATGATGTTGTGGTAATAATGGCAACCGAGGCCACCTTGCCAAAATTGGGTTGGGGTTTTATTGAATCGGCATCGACGGAACTCGGCTACGAGGGGAGCGCGGATAGGGTAAAATAGGGATTTAAGAAAAAGAGGCGATCCAGCCTTCGCGCAGGCAATCGGGGTGGTGGTGGTCAAAACCGCCCATGGAATTGGGCGTTCGGTTTCGGCCCATTGGCGAAATAAGGGTAATTCCAGGTCGGGCGCCACAGACTTGAAAGGCTTGGCTTAGGGCTTTGCCAACGGATTCTAAATTTAAACGGTAGCGTTTAATGCTGGAGTGCGCCGCTTCGGTTCCGGCCAAAACCAGGGCCAGCTGCTTGTGTTTTTCAATCCATTGAGGTATTTGCTGAATCAGCGCCAAATCCTCGGCCAAACCGCCGCTTTTGTTGCTAAACAAGGCGCCGGTGGATGCATCAAATCCATTTTGGGTCAAGGCGTGTTTGGCAAGATCTCGGTGTTTTTGGGGGTCAAAGCCGGAGTAATTTAGGGTTTGAAACGAATCGACCGGCCCAAGGGAAGGAATGGGGCATTGTTCATGCACATTCCATCCGTCTAAATCAAGAATATGCAGGGCAATTCCTCCGGAAAACACCACCCAAAGACGGGCGTCGCTCTTTTTTTTCGGATCGCGCAGGGCTTCTGCGGAAAGCAATCCGGGGGCAAGGCTTGCTGCGGCTCCCAAAACCGCAGATTGGCGAAGAAATCGACGTCGGTTCATCATGTCTTAGCAACGTTTGATTTGTAATTCAATTGCAAGGTACGAAATTAGAGGGGTAGGGGTGGGGGGGGGCAAGGCAAAGCAATGGAAATCAAAATTTATTTCCGAATTTAAAACCCTACTTTTGTAAGAACGAAACGTATTAATTATGAAATTAGAAAGGGTTCTTGAACAGCTAAATTCTTTTGAAAAAAACGCTTTTATTAAAATTTTAGATTCTTTGGTTTCTACATCAAATTTTAGTGGAAAAGATGTTGAAAATGTGCTTTTGGGGAAATCCACAAATGGACTAAAAGATGCTGATAATCGAGAAGTTGCTCAGGTTTTTGGGTTAGTTAGGACGCCATTCAAGAATCATATCAAAAAAGAATTTAACAATACAGAATCACAAATTGATATACTTATAGACATTTTAATTCGTGATGGCAATTCAATAATGAAGAATGTCTGGTTCTCTAAGTTATACGAGCGAGAAATCAAACATATTCAAAAGGAGGTTAAAACGCTCAAGGAACAGATTGAATCCGAAAAATCAGAAATTGACAATCAGAGAAGAAGAGACTACAACATCTACCTTAATTGTTTGAAATCTGCGTACAACAATGATTTTATAAATAATCGAGACAAAAAAATTAGTCAAGACGAACAAGGTCTGTTAAATGAGTTGAAAGAAAATTTAGAATTATCACAAGAGGAAGTAAAAAAAATCAATTACCTGGTAATTCCAATTATCAAGCAAGATATTGATACAATAATCAATGACCTTAAGAACATTGGAATTATCTTTTTCTCGAAAAAGACGAATATTATTTATGTTCCTGACGAAGTTGTCGAAATTCTACGGAAAATAAGAAAAAAGGATTTGTCTGACAAGCATTTTCGACGAATTTTAAGGCAACTTAAGGAGCCTCAGATCAACTTAATTTGCAGGAAGCACAACTTTGATTGGAAACTGGGATTGGAAGAAAAAATACATTTAATTTTAAGGGGAGGTCTTAATTTTAAGCAAGCCATTGTTGATGACATTCATAAAGACAATGTTTCTGTAACTGAAAAAAAGAAGTGGTTAAATGAATTTTGGAGCAATAGCCTTAAAATAACAAGTCCCTTAAAAGGAAGCACCATTGAAGAAAAAACAAACTCAATAATTGAATTTTTCGAGGAATTAAATAAAGATGAGCGGATAGGAATTTCGCTAGATGGTTATAATAGACTGGTAAGCGATTTAGAGGCAAATATTAATGAGTTTCGCTCCTTGTTTTTAACCGAATTTCAATTAGAGGATGACTTTCAGCTTTCAGGCGAGGCGTTACTGAATTATAATATAAAGCCTCGAGATGTTTTAGACATTCTAAATCCGATTGTTTTGCTAGAATTCGGTCAATCCGTCGGGGCAAAAAGTAGGGGCAATTTGATTGAAAATATACTGGAATTTTATACCGACACTCAAAATCTGTTCTTTGAAGGGTACGTTGACATTGCCAATAGGGACCTCAATTCAATTAAAGACAGAGGGTTAAAAATTAAAGAGGCTGAATTAGGCTTAATATTTGAAGAGCTAACCAAGCAGTTGTTTCAAGAACTTGGTTTTAATGTTGATGAAGATTTAAGAAAAACCTTAAATACGGCAAAAGACAAAATCGACATTCTCATCAATTTGGGGGAAAAGAACCTGATTCTAGTTGAATGTAAAACATCAAAGGATCAGGGATACAATAAATTTTCGGCAGTTTCTCGGCAAATGATTTCCTATAAAAAAGTAGCTACCACAAACGGTTACAGCATCATTAAAACGCTGTTAATTGCTCCTGATTTTAGCGACGATTTCATTAATGATACCAATTCTGAAATGGAGTTAAATTTATCTCTAATATCTGCCTTTTCCTTAAAGCAAATACGGGACTATTTTAAAGCAAATAAAAGACACTCCAGCTTCCCCTATATTTTGTTTATGAAAGACGTAATCATTCAGCCTGAACGTGTTATTAAGGCTTTAGCAAAATAGCCCCCAAAATCCCTATCTTCGAAATAAAAAAATGAACCCATTTCGTTGGCTTCTCCCGCTTTTTTTATTTCCCAGTCTTTTGCTGGCCCAAGGAGTTGTTATTTCCAATCAGTCCTCAACCCCCCACTCTAGCGCGGGACTAGAAATAGATTTTAACGATCGCGGCCTGCTTATGCCCCGGCTAACCACGGCCCAACGGAATTCCATTGCGAGTCCAGCGGTTGGCCTTCAAATTTACAACAGCTCGGTGCATTGCGTTCAAGTGTACTTTCCTGGAGGCTGGAACAATGTTCGCTGCGATTGTACAGCACCCCCCGCCTCGGCAGGATCCATAACTGCCTTAGCAACCATTTGTCCGGGCGATACCGGGTTGCAATTTAGCATTTCTTCGGTACCTGGGGCTACCGATTACACCTGGTCGGTGCCAACAGGCTGGCAAATTACAGCCGGGCAAGACAGCCTATTGATGACGGCCAATTCCGATGCCAGCACTGGAAGCCAGGTAATTTCGGTAACGGCCAACAACGGCTGCGGAAGTTCAGCTCCCACGACATTTACCCTAAACAGCGTGTTGGTGAATCCCAGCATTGTAGTTCCCAATGCCGTTTACCTGAATTCTCCAGCTACCTTCAGCAGCCAGCAAACCGGCGGAACCTACCAATGGAGCTTTGCCTCTGGCAACCCAGCCACAAGCACTTCTGCAACTCCATCGGTTGCCTGGAGCCAGGCGGGCACCTACAACGTTATATTGACCCGAACCTTGAACGGATGTTCGGCCACCGACACGGTTCAGGTAACCGTGATCAACTGCGTTTATCAATCCGGCAGCCAAACCTTTAACGCCTCATCTACAGGCCCCAACGGAAACTGGCAAATGTTTGTGGTGGGCGCCTGCACAACGTCGGTTACCTTGCAAGCCCGCGGAGCCGAAGGCGGTGGCGGCGGCGGAAAAGGAGCACGCATGATTGGCACTTTTTCGGTTTCGGGTGGGGACACCCTAGATATTTTGGTTGGGCAGCAAGGTTTGGCGGCACCCAGTTCTGTAGGAAACGGGGGTGGCGGGGGCAGCTTTGTTGTGAGTCGGGGCACAGGGCTGCTCATTGCGGCCGGCGGCGGAGGCGGAACGGGTCACAACAATTCGTATTCAAATGACCCACAAAGCCATGGAACCACCTCGAACACAGCACAGGCGGGCATGTTTACGGGTGGCGGAGCTGCGGGCAGCAGCGGCAACGGCGGAGCCATTGGCACCTGCAGCGGTTCGCTGTGCAGCGGAGCTTGGGGGAATGCCGGCGGCGGTGCCGGTTACTTAAGCAGCGGCGGTTCGGCCCCAAGAGTGAATGGGGGGCAAGCCATTGTAAGCGGCGGGGTAGGAGGCAATTCAACCGGCGGATTTGGCGGCGGCGGTGGCGGCGACACCTTTATTTATGGATGCCAAAACGGCAACCACGGCGGTGGCGGGGGCGGTGGTTATTCGGGCGGCGGCGGTGGTGGCACCAATTGCAACGGGGCCGGCGGTGGCGGCGGGTCTTACAACACCGGAACCAACCAAAACAACAGCTCTGGATTTCAGTCCGGGCACGGACAGGTTGTTGTTTCTTGGTAATTCAATCAAAACGCAAGCGGCCCCGACCGCAAAACATTCGTGCATTCCCGGCTAAATTTTCTGCGCCAACTTAGTCAGCCGCAAATTCTCGAAAATCCCCGGCCAAATTTTCCGCACCAACTTAGGCCGCCCCAAATTCAGAAGACCCCCAGCGCAATTATTTACGCCGGTGTAGCCCCGACCGCAAAACATTCGTGCATTCCCGGCTAAATTTTCTGCGCCAACGTAGTCAGCCACAAATTCTCGAAAATCCCCGGCCAAATTTTCCGCACCAACTTAGGCCACCCCAAATTCAGAAGCCCCCGGCGCAATTATTTACGCCGGTGTTAGCCACGACTACAAAACATTCGTGCATTCGTGGCTAAATTCTCTTCGCCAACTTAGGCCGCCCCAAATTAAGAAGCCCCCCGGCTAAATTATTTACGCCGGTGTTAGCCACGACTACAAAACATTCGTGCATTCGTGGCTAAATTTTCTGCGCCAACGTAGTCAGCCACAAATGCACGAAGAACCCCGCCTAAATTTTCTGCGCCAACTTAGGCCGCCCCAAATTCAGAAGACCCCCAGCTAAATTATTTACGCCAGTGTTAGCCACGACTACAAAACATTCGTGCATTCGCGGCTAAATTTTCTGCGCCAACTTAGTCAGCCGCAAATGCACGAAGAACCCCGCCTGAATTTTCTTCGCCAACGTAGTCAGCCAAAAATGCACGAAGAACCCCGCCTAAATTTTCTGCGCCAACTTAGGCCGCCCCAAATTCAGAAGACCCCCGGCGCAATTATTTACGCCAGTGTTAGCCACGGCTACAAAACATTCGTGCATTCGTGGCTAAATTTTTGCGCCAACTTAGTCAGCCGCAAATTCTCGAAAATCCCCGGCCAAATTATCCGCGCCGCGGATAGACAATTGGAATTTGCATGGAAGTTCAAAACAACCTTAGAGCCTGCCTCAACACC
>CAILUT010000045.1 GCA_903837495.1 uncultured Flavobacteriales bacterium
GCCACAACCATTCGTGCATTCGTGGCTAAAAACCTAGACGCAAAAAAGCTGAACAGGGTTTTGAATGGGGAGTACGTAGATTGAAACTACAACCTTCCGCCTTCCAGCGGGCCATTCTACACTTTTTTACTTTCAAGAGGGCCGGCCATACCGTTTAATCTTTGCCCCTTCCATCTACGCCCATTTATTCCATTAGTAGCCCAATATTTTCAGCATACTCTTATAGCTCTGCTCTTTGCTGAAAAGTTTTGTGGTGTAATCTCCGTCCGGACCCCGGTCAATAATTACGTGTTTGGGAGCAGGAATCAGGCAATGCTGTATTCCACCGTAGCCCCCTAAACTTTCCTGATAGGCACCCGTATGAAAAAATCCCAAATACAGGGGTTCCCCTTCGGGGGGTTTAGGTAAAAAAACCTGACCAATGTGGGCTTCGCTGTTGTAATAATCTAGGCTGTCGCAGGTTAATCCCCCAAGGTTTACCCGTTGGTAGGGTGCATCCCATTGATTTACTGCCAATAAAATAAAACGCTGTTTAAGTCCCCAGGTATCGGGAAGGGTGGTAATGAAGCTGGAATCGATCATATACCATACTTCCGTATCGTTTTGTTGTTTGGTATTGATTACGGAATACAAGGTTGCTCCACTTTCGGCAACGGTGAAGGAGCCAAACTCAGTGAATATATTGGGTTCTGGAACTCCATTTTCGTTGCAATACGATTTAATCTGGGCAATGATTTCTTGTATCATGTACTCATAATCAAATTCGAATCCAAGGCTATTTTTTACGGGCAGTCCGCCTCCAATGTTCAGGGTGTCAAGACTAGGGCATACCTTTTTTAGTTCGCAATACACCCGCAGGCACTTGGCCAGTTCGCTCCAATAATATACGTTGTCGCGGATGCCGGTATTAATGAAAAAGTGCAACATTTTTAGCTCAAAACGGCTATCGCCTTTCAGATTCTGCTGGTAAAAAGGTACAATGTCTCTGTAGCGGATGCCTAGGCGAGAGGTATAAAATTCAAAATTGGGCTCTTCTTCCGATGCGATGCGCAATCCGAGTTGCATGACCTGCTTGCCCCTTAAATGTTCTTTGTAGTAATCAAGCTCTGACATATTGTCGAGTACGGGCAAAATATTGCTGAAACCCTTCTCGTGAAAATCCAGAATCAGTTCCTGATAGGCCTCACGTTTAAATCCATTGCAGACAATGTATTTGTTGTTGTCAATCAGCTTGCGCTCATACAGTTCGCTGAGGATGTTCATGTCGTAGGTGGAGGACGTTTCTATATGAACGTCGTTGCGCAATACCTCCTCGAGCACAAAGGAAAAATGAGAACTTTTGGTGCAATAACAATACGTGTAGCTTCCCTGATAGTCGGCCTTGGCCATTGCCACCTTAAAAAGTATCTTTGCTCTTTGAATTTGCGAGGAAATTTTAGGCAGATAGGTAATTTTTAATGGCGTTCCATATTGCTTGATGACTTCCATCAAGGGAATGTCATGAAAATACAATTCTCCGTCTTCGGTGCGAAAACCGTCTTGGGGGAATTCAAAGGTCTGGTGGATAAGGTCCTCGTATTTGATTTTCATTGGAATGCGTTTAAAACGGGCAAAGATGAATAAATTAATCCGATTCAATTGGATTTGCACTTTTTTTAACATCCAAATGAATTCGATTTCAAATTCAACAACATACTAAAGCAGACAGTTCATGAAGAATCTTAAGATTATTGAAGTTAAATCGGAACTTGGAGCCGGTACCCGCGGAGCTAGTTTGGGCAGCGAAGCTCTTAAATTGGCTTCTTTGGAACATGGTGATTCCTTGTTTGGGAAGGTCAAGTCCAGAGAGATTCGGGATTCGTCCCGGCTTTTGTTTCAGCATCCGCAGCGGGTGCATGCCAAGCGCATTAAGGGGGTTGTAAAGGTGTTCGAACGGCTTGCGAAGGCCGTGCAATCGGAAGTTCAACGGGGGCATATTCCCATTATTTTGTCGGGCGACCACAGCAGTGCAGGAGGGGGAATCGCTGGCTTGAAAGCCGTTTTTCCGAATGAGCGCATCGGAGTGGTGTGGATTGACGCCCACGCCGACTTGCATTCCCCATATACTACTCCCTCAGGAAATATCCACGGCATGCCCTTGGCTACAGCCTTGGCTATTGATCACCTTGAAATGACTCAAAACAATTTAGACAGCGATACTATTCCGCATTGGGAGAAATTAAAGAACTTGGGTAATATTTGCCCCAAATTGTTGCCGGAGGATTTGGTGTTTATTGGACTTCGTGATTTGGAGCCAGCCGAGTCATCCTACATACGGCAGCACCAAATACTCAAAATCACTCCCGCGGTGTTGAGGCGCAGTGGAATTAAAAAGGCTATTGAAAAGGCCTTGCTCCACTTGCAACACTGTTCGGCTTTGTATGTCAGTTTTGACGTGGATAGCCTAGATGCCCGCTTGGTTCCAGGTACAGGCACCCCTGTTAAAGATGGACTAACCGTTGATGAAGCCAAAAAGGTGTTGACTCAGGTTTTAAAAGACCCAAGGGTTCGATGCTTTGAGTTGACCGAATTAAATCCGTTGCTTGACAGTCAAAACCAGACGGCCTACCGCGTTTTTCCTATTTTTAAGAAGGCGGTAGAAACGTTGGCAAAAAAACAGAAGAAGCAGAAAGTCAAATTGAACCCAGGGGGAACTGCTCCCAAAACATCTTTACTATGATTCAGCAACTTCAGCAGGAAGCCAGGCTAGCTTTGCAGACTTTTGCCAAAGCAAAAAAAGTAGATTATGAAAACCTGCCCTTGGTCCAGGTTCAGATTCCCCCTTCAGGCATGAAGGGGCATTTTACCTTGGTCTTGTTTCCCTTTTTGCCCCGATTGCAAGCCAAACCCGATGAGTTGGCGGCCTTCCTGGCGAACCATTTCATAGGGAAGGGGATTCCAATTGATGCATGGGAGGTGGTGAAAGGGTTTTTTAATGTAAGCCTAAGCCCATCGTATTGGTTGCTTCAACTGGATTCCATGCTCCAAGGACCCGCGGGTTTATCCTCAAGGGAGAGGAATGGAACTGCCGTTGTAGTGGAATTCCCCTCGCCCAATACCAACAAGCCTTTGCACTTGGGCCACCTTCGCAACATCTTTTTGGGCAGCTCCTTGGCTCGCATTCTGGAAGAGGTGGGATTCAAAGTGGTTCGAACAAATCTGTACAACGACCGTGGAACCAACATCTCTAAAAGCATGGCAGCTTGGTTGAACAGCACTGATAAAATAAGCCCAGACAGTTCAGGCATTAAAGGCGACCATTTGGTAGGGATCTATTATGTACGCTACTCCGATGACTTGAAAAAACAAATAAAGGAATTGGTGGATGCAGGAATGGATTCCGAACTGGCCGCCAAGGAATCGCCTTTGGCTCGTCAGGTTGAAGCCCTAACCCTTGCATGGGAAGCCAACGATGCGGAGGTGCGAGCCCTATGGGAAAAAATGAACGGCTGGTTTTATCAAGGGGCGGAACAAACCTTTGAACGTTTGGGGGTTTGCTTTGACCGGGTGTACAAAGAATCAGAGGTGTACGATTTAGGGCGGCAAACTGTGGCCAAGGGACTGGAAACGGGTGTTTTTTACGAAAAGGAAGACGGCTCTGTTTGGATTAACTTAGAAGACATAGGCCTAGACCATAAACTGGTGCTGCGCAGCAACGGAACAACAGTGTACATTACCCAAGATTTGGCGCTTGCCTATCAAAAGGCCAAGGATTTTGGGGCAGAACATTCCATTTATGTAGTCGGTAATGAGCAGGATTACCATTTCAAGGTGCTGTTCGAGATTTTGCGGAGATTGGGGCTGGCCCAACCCGAAGGCTTGTTTCATTTGTCGTACGGCATGGTTGAATTGCCCAGCGGAAAAATGAAAAGCCGGGAAGGTACGGTGGTAGATGCCGATGATTTGCTGGATGAATTAAAAGAATTGGCTCGGCAGAAAGCCGATGAACAAGGTAGGTTAAACCACTTAGATGCCAAAGAACAAGCCAAAACCTGGGAAGCCATAGGCCAATCGGCTTTGCGGTATTTTATGTTGCGGGTGGACCCGAAAAAACGCATGGTGTTTAATCCTGAAGAGAGCATCGATTTTCAAGGCGATACCGGTCCCTTTTTGCAGTACATCCATGCACGTTGTGCATCGTTGATGCGGAATGCCAGTTCCATGGGCTTGGTTTCGGGCCCGGTATCGGGTTTGGGTTATGAACCCGATGAGGCCGAGTTGAACCTAATTCGGAAAATGCAGGAATGGGAGGGTGTTTTGGGTCAGGCCGCCCGGGAATACAGCCCCGCGGTGTTGGCGCATTTTATTTATGAATTGGCCTCGGCCTATAGTGGTTTTTACCATGGACATCCCGTATTGGCCGAAACCCGACCCGAAATCCGACAATTTCGCTTGTCGTTGACCGCCGCCGTAAAAGGGTGTTTGGCCCGTGGAATTGGTTTGTTGGGGATTGAACCGTTGGACCGCATGTAGAGCCGCAATATCTTGCGGCTCCACGGCCCCAATAACCAAAACGGGTGTCGTGACGTAAAGCCGCATGATACCACAACGGCGTTGTAGAGCCGCAATATCTTGCGGCTCCACGGCCCCAAAAACCAAACCGCTAGTCGTGTCGTAAAGCCGCATGATACAACGGCGTGTTGGAGCCGCAAGATATTGCGGCGTTGGGGAGCCGCAAGATATTGCGGCTCTACAGGCCCCAACGAATAATTTGGGGGCTGCCGTATTTGGGGCTAATCCGCACCAAATAAAGCCCTTTGGCAAGATGACCCACCGGCATTTTTAGGTGCAGGGTTTCGGAGCTGTGGAATTGAACCAATACCCGGCCGCTTACATCGAGCCATTCAACCAGACCTTGGAATGGGGCGTCGAAGCGCAGGTAGGCGGTATGGGTGGCCGGATTTGGATAGGCTAGGAAGCTTGGGCCGGATTCGGTGTGGGGAATCTGGAAGTAGGTTTCTAGAATGGTGTCGGAATACAACACAAAATCACAGTAATCCAATTGAACGATGCAATGGTACTGTCCGTCTTGGGTGGGGATGTACACATTTTGGTTGGCTCCCGAAATGGGGCCGTTTTGGTCGTACCACTGGTACAGTGCATTGGGATATACGGGAAGGTTGTAGGTGTTTGATATTTCTTGTATGCTGGGGTCGGCAGGTTTAGCCGTGACTTGGGCGTAGATTACATTGGTGATGTTGCAATTTCCGGTGCTGGCTACAACGGTGTAATTGCCTTGCTGGTTTGAGGCCACGTTGGGAATAAAGAGGGTGTCGGCCTGGGTTCCTCCGGGCACACCGGGGCCATTCCAACTGTAGGTGGTTCCTGGATTTCCGGCGCTGGTTAAGATGAGGGTATCGCCTTGGCAAACGGGAGCATTGGTGCCAATGTTGGGGTCAACTCCGGGTAGGAATCCCAAGCAAGAAGATTGGCCGGAACTCACCTCGGTGCGCAATTTGGCTCCGGGGAAAGGTCCAAAGCCCAAGGCCAGGTTAATGCCCTGGTTGGTTAGGTGGCAATAGCTCATAATGGTTCCTTTGCGGGCAATGGCGGGGCCGGAATAGCAGTTGCCCTCGACCGCATAGCAGCTGTCAATGGCTCCGCCGGGCCAGCCGCAGTTGTGGGTGTGCGAAGAGCCCACGTTGTGTCCCGTTTCATGGGCAAACACCATAACGGTCCAGGAGTAGGTGGGAACGGTAGAATAGTTTCCTGCCACGTTGCTGTAGGCGTAGGGCCCCGAATTGTAGGTGGGGTTAAAGCTGGCGCACAGCACATCGAGCCAAGCAATGCCGCCGTTGCCGTAGTTCCCGGTGGTAACCCAATGGGCTAGGTTGCCGTTGAAGTTGTTTTGACGCAGATTGCCGAAGGCCGTTAGGGCGTTGCTGGAAGAATTGGTGGGTATGCCGTCGGGGCTGGTCCAGATTCGGATTTCAGAGATTTTAATGTTGACCGACTCGTTGCTGTACAGCAGGGCAACGTTGTTGAAGAAACCTATGAAAAAATTCTGAACGTTGGCGGTATCGGAGCCTTTGTCTTGAAAGGTTTTGAAGCTGGCTTCCATGGAAATGCCTATTTCGCGGCAGTCGTTCATGGCTCGGGGATTGCCCATTTCTAAGCCATCGTCGCTGCCAATCCGGTCTTGCTCAGAGGTATGGCACTCGAAGGGAGGCGAAGTTTTGAAATCTTTATCGTAGTAGGCCACGTAGGTGGACGACAAGGTGCCGTTGGGGTTTTCGAGGGGAGCTATGACCACATTTCCACCGGCATAGCTGTAAATAACAACCATGTGGGTGTTAAACAAACTTAGTGAAACCATGCTGTTTCCGGCTTCGGGCATGCGGCCCTGAAAATGCCGGCCCCGATCAAAGTTCAGAATTTGGCCATCGGCGGTGTGCAGTAGGGCATCGGCGGTGAATAAATTTACTTCGTGCAAAACGGAGGTAAACAGATTTCCATATCCATCGGGCAGGTCAACGGCCGTGGTTTCGGGGCCATTGCGCAGGGTTTGCATCGTAGCCTGATTGGCAGAAAACAGGCCAAAATGATTTAGGGCTTGATGGGCGGGATGCGTGTCGGCGGCTGGGCCAGCGCTTAGGAAGGGTTGCAGATTTTGACCCGACAAGGAGGGGCTAACGAGAATGGCTAGGAGTAGAGCTCGGAAAGTCATGGGTTCGGTTTTGGTTCTAAATGTACATAAAGTTAGAAGCCCAAAGGAGGAAAATGCTGCATGGATTTGCAGATTTTTAGGTTCCTAAACAAGGATTTTGGGTTCAAATTTGCGGGGAAGTATTTGGGGAAAAGGCTTTGCATGGGGTTTGGGTTATCTTCGGCGGCCCAAATAAATTAAAATACCAAGACCTAAATCCAGGTGAAGGGTGCCGCCATTGTCGCTCAGGTTTTGCAGTTCGTCCATGCCATCAAGGTTCAGGGCCGATTTAGAGAATTGGTGGGAGAAATACGTAAGGCCGGCGCCCATGCTGAGGGCGGCATTTAAATCTTCGAAGGGAAAATACAGGAGTTTGGCCCATCCGCTGAGGTACCAGCCTTGGTCTTGAACGGTTCGGTGGTACAGGCTTCCGGTGTAATCCATTTGCACAATGCCGGTGTAGCGTATTTCGCTGTAGCCGCCCGAGAGCGAGGGCATAAAGGCGACCCCGCTTTTATCGACCCACATGTACGAAATTTTGGGTCCTACCGCCCAGGTATGGCTTACAATATCGGAAATCCCGGTGTTGTTGGTGCCGGGTGCAATGGGCGGATAAAAAATATTGAAGGCGGTATAGCGGCCCTGAAGACCTAAGTAGAATTTTGGGAAAATGAGGCGCTGGCAGGAGAGTTCGGCCTGCACAATGGCATCGAAGGCCCGGGCATTCGCCTCGTTCAACACCAAGTGTGGGGCCGAAATTTGAGCCTGCATTAGGTAAGAATAACCGCCGCGGGGAGGAGGGCCGGTCATAAAATAAGAGCGCAGGTCGTCTTCTTGTTCCTCTGATGGGTCGGTGGTTTGAGCCCAGAGTTGTGCACCCAGGCCAAGCCAAACCAAAACCAAGAGCACCCTTTGAACCATAGGCAAATATACGACCTTGGCCAACACAAACAGGCTTAGGGCCGATTTGAACCGGCCGAACGGCTTTGGCTTGAAGGAATTAGAGGCATGGCTGATGCGCATAAAACGAAGGCTGCACGTAATCTATTGCCTTTGAAAGACAAGGTATGCCCGGAAATGCTGCATAGCCTGTTGTGGTATGGGTTGGGCCTTTGCCTTGAGGGGCCGCGGCAGGGATTGAACGAGGTTGCCCGCAAGGGTGCCGGAGCCGGGCCCGCGTGGCGCGGAGGCGACTTTAGGAGCCACCGCAAGCCCACTGGGCCCGCCTTCCGGCAAACGCGGACAACCTGTGAAAGCCCGGCTGCCGCCCAAATTCAAAAACCCTCTTTTTCATCCCTGCTTTCGGTCGATTTCCACAACCGCTCCCAATTGTTGGCCCGAAAGGCAATGATGAGGCTAAGGGCCAGCACCAGGCTGATGGAGCTGCCCAGCAGCAGCATTTTTAAGGGCTCGGGCGGCTGCGAAAGGAAGAGGGCCGGCGTGCGCAGCGAAGAGCCCGGCAGGGTTACCAGCAAAGATACGTACCAGTTGTTGGCCAAATGATAGGCCCAGGCCAGCTCTAAGCCATCGAACAGCAGCACCAAAGCACCCATTACCAGCGCCTGCCCCAAGTAATAGAGCAGCATGTAGCCGGGGCCAAATTCACTGACCTCGGAATTGCCCATGTGAAGCAAGGCGAAAAACAAGGAAGAGACCAGCAAAGCGGGTAGGGGAGAATTGAAAATGCGATGTATGCCCCGCATCATAAATCCCCGAAAAACCCATTCTTCGAACAGGGTTTGAAAGGGAAAGAGCAGCAGGGCAAAGGGCAGAAAGCGCAGAAAGGCGGGGATGTTGCCTTGCCATTCGATTTGGCCTCCACCGGCCACATATAGGGTGTCGGCCAGGGCAATGATGGCCAGGGAGAGGAGCAAAGCCAGTCCAAAGGCTTTGAATTTAAAGGGTCGGTTGCTGGTGTTTAGGGCTCGGCGGGGTAAGCCGCTCCAGGGTTTCCAGAGCAGATAACCGACCAGAATGATGGGGACAAATCCGGAAAATAGGGCCAGCAGCACCGCCTCGGCAGGCAGTTGCTGCAGCAGTTCGGGGTTGGATTGAAGCTGAGTGAAGGGGATGCCCAGATGCAGGCTGAGTGCCCAAATTCCGGCGAATTGAAACAGCAGCATGCTGCCCAGCAGCAGCAATACCCACATAAACCAACCTAAAGCGGGTGTTTTTTGAAATTCGGGCAAGGATAAAAAGGTGTTTTTCATGGGTGTGGGTGTTCGATTATTAAAGGTGTGTTGGGTTTTGGCTGGGAAATTCTGATTCTATTGTTTTTATGGATTTTTGGTCTGATATCTGTTCGGGTTGTGGTTAGGTTTCATTCATCGGAATCAAATTTACGCGTTTTTGTGGGGTTGGGTTTTTTTTGAACGAACCAACTACCCACTACCCACTAATAACTACCCACTAAAAAGCCACGAATGCAGGAATGGTATGTTTTTGGGGTTAGATTGGGGTAAGGAATTTCTCTCTTAGATTGGGGTAAGGAATTTCAGCCGCGGGGAGCTTAGGAGAATGGCACCAAAGAACTACCAACTACCCACTACCCACTAATAACTACCCAATAAAAAGCCACAACCACACCCATTCGTGCATTCGTGGCTAAAC
>CAILUT010000046.1 GCA_903837495.1 uncultured Flavobacteriales bacterium
ACCATTCGTGCATTCGTGGCTAAAAACATAGACACAAAAAGCATAGCCCCATACATACCTGCCTGGGTGGCTACAGCCGCAGCCACAACCATTCGTGCATTCGTGGCTAAAAACCTAGACACAAAAAGCATAGCCCCATACATTCCTGCCTGGGTGGCTACAGCCACTGCCGCAACCATTCGTGCATTCGTGGCTAAAAACATAGACACAAAAAGCATAGCCCCATTTTCGTGCAAGGGTGGCGACCAACATACCCACAACCATTCGTCCATTCGTGGCTAAAAACATAGACGCGGATAGCTCCTGACTTCCGCCTTTGTTCATAAGCCAGAGTTCCGCTTCCAAAACCCTGCAAAAAGAATTTATAAGGATTGCTTTTAGGCCGGCCAATCCACCCCCCCCGAACGCCTTTCAGCTTGGGTTTTGCCGCCGGCAGACCCAGAAAATTTTTCGGATTGAACTCCCCTTGCTGTAAACGCCGCAAACCATGGAACTGGCCGGCAAAATCTTTGCAAAGAGCTTAAAAACAAAAAAGCCGGCTTGCGCCGGCTTTTCTGAAAGACGTAAGTCTAGGCTTATTTCAAAGAACCGGACAACTCAGCACCCGCTTTGAATTTTACCACCTTTTTAGCATCGATTTGGATTTTCTGCTTGGTTTTGGGGTTCAAACCAGTCCGAGCAGCGCGCTCTGAAATGCTCCAAGAACCGAAACCTACCAACGCTACACGGTCACCGCCGCGAAGGGCTCCTGAGGTAGCATCGATAAACGCATCCAATGCTTTTTTGCTGTCAGCTTTAGACAGTCCTGAGCCACTTGACATGGCCTCAATCAATTCTGCTTTGTTCATTTTGAAATGATTTAAAGAGTTAATAGTGAGAATAATTAAAACAAATTTATAGGCAGACGCGACTTTTGCAAGTAAACCCCCTGAAAAATCAAGCGTTTTGTTAATAAAATAGGGTTTTTGTTAATAACTGTGGGCATAAAACGGGCTCTGAGCCTTTAAAGAGCATGGATTTGAGCTAAATTTTGAAATTTTGACAAGGGATTATAGATTGAAATTTAGGGCGGCTGCCGGGCTTTCCGGGCTACTCCGCGGTTGCCGAAAGTCTGGCCCAGCTGGTTTGCGGGGGCTCCTAAGGTCGCCTCCGCACCTAGCGGGCCAGGCTTCGGCACCCTTGCGGGGTAGCTCCGTCAATCCCTGCCGCGGGGCCCATCAAAATATACAATGGTTTAAAATTACTGCATCGGACGGGGGGGCGGGGGGGGCGGGGGCGGGGAGCGGCATTCCTCGTTGGGGTATTACGCGTCGAGGGGCGAGGGGCGTCGCGGCGAGGGGCGTTGAGGCGAGGGGCTACACCCCTCGCTAGGGTATTACGCCCCTTCAGGGCTGGACGCCTCGTTGGGATATTACGCATCGAGGGGCGAGGGGCGTCGAGGCGAGGGGCGTCGAGAGTCGAGGGGCGTCGAGAGTCGAGGGGCGTCGAGAGTCGAGGGGCTACACCCCTCGCTAGGGTATTACGCCCCTTCAGGGCTGGACGCCTCGTTGGGATATTACGCATCGAGGGGCGAGGGGCGTCGGGTTGCGTCGGGTTACGTCGAGGAGCGGCATTCCTCATTGGGGTATTACGCGTCGAGGGGCGGCATTCCTCGCTAGGGTATTACGCCCCTTCAGGGCTGGGATGCTCGCTGGGGCATTTCGCGTCGAGGGATGGGGGTTTGAAGCGAGGGGCTCAGCCCAAGGGTAGCCAACCCTTCACCGGCTGCCTAAGGCCACGCAAAAAGGCCGAGGCATCCATAAGGCCTTTTCCGGCGGGTTGCAGGCGCAGAATTTCCAATTCACCGTCAATAAATGCCACTTTAAGGCCTTGTTGCCCTGTTTCCTTTGGCCGCCGAGCCTCCTTCACTTTGATTTCAATCCGTTCGCCCGATTCCAATACGAGGGCCAAAGCAGCGCCCGGAATGGGATCGAAGGCTCGGACATAGCGTTCGGCTTGTTGAACACGCATTTCTGGATGCAAAAAAGCATGTTGGCGTTGAATTTTGGGAGCCGGCAACAGGGTTTCATTCGTACCCAATTCCTGGGGTATTGGGACTAGCGTGTTCGCCGCAAGCCCATTCAAGGTGTTGTGCAAGAGGCCCGGAGCTGCCTGCATCAATTTTTCATACAAACTGCCCCCGGTTTCGTCGGCGGCTATGGGCAAAGAAAGCTGTTCAAGAATGTCGCCGGTATCAATTTCATGTTTGAGTCGAAAGGTGGTAAGGCCCGTTTCCTTGAGGCCATGCGCAATGGCCCATTGAATAGGTGCAGCGCCTCTAAGCTGAGGCAGCAACGAAGCATGAACGTTTAAGGTGCCCATGGCTGGCATATTCCAAACCGCTTCGGGCAGCATTCGAAAGGCCACCACCACAAACAAATCGGCCTGCAGGCTTTTAAGCTGGTCTAAGAACTCCGGATTTTTTAGCCGTTCGGGTTGCAGCAAAGGTATTTTTTGTTCGCGGGCATAGGTAGCAACGGGCGAACTGCTCAACTGCTTGCCGCGGCCGGCGGGCTTGTCGGGCGCAGACACCACCGCTAGCAGTTCGGTTTCTTTTTGAAGCAGGTGCAAACAGGGCAATGCGAATTCCGGGCTTCCCATGAACACGACTTTCAGGCGAGTTGGTATATCAGACATAGGGCAAAGGTAAGAAACCGTAGAGACGCAAAATTTTGCGTCTCTAGGTGAACGCCCATGACAAACGCCCACGAAAACGGCGAAAAGGAGACGCAAAATATTGCGTCTCTACGTGAACGCCCACGAAAACGGCGAAAGGGAGACGCAAAATTTTGCGTCTCTACTTACGGCCCACCATTACCGAAATTTCAACCCTTGCTCCCCTGGGAAGCTGGGCTACGGCCACCGTTTCGCGGGCGGGAAATGCGGTATTGAATCGGCGGGCATACGCTTCATTCACGGCCACAAAATCGGCCATGTCGATTAAAAAAATGCTGGTTTTTAGGATGTCGCTCCAGTCGGCACCCGCAGCCCTTAGCAAGGCATCAATGTTGTTCAACACCTGCTCTACCTCGACCGCTAAACTTTGGTTTTTCAGCTCCCCCGTTTCGGGATCCAAGGCAATTTGCCCGGAAAAAAACCAGAGGTTTCCAAATCCAATTCCCTGGCTGTACGGGCCAATGGCCTGCGGCGCTGCCGCTGTTTGTAGAACTTGCTTTTCCATAAATTCGCTGTTGTTTTGCGCCTGAATCAATCCGCTCACCGATAAACCCAGGAAAATTAATGTCCGTAATTGATGCATACATTTTTGGCTTCGGTGAAGAAACGCAAGGCCTCCCAGCCCCCTTCGCGGCCTACTCCGCTTTGCTTCATGCCCCCAAACGGCGTTCGTAAATCGCGGAGCATCCAGCAATTTACCCATACAATGCCGGTGTGCAAGGCTTCGCCAAGGCGGTGCGCTCGCCCCAAATCGCGGGTCCAAACCTGGGCGGCAAGCCCATAGCTGCTGTCGTTGGCCAGGGCAATGGCCTGGGCCTCGTCGCGAAAGGACTGCAGGGTTACCAGCGGACCAAACACTTCTTCCCGATTCAGCCTGCACTGCGGCCCCAAGCCTTCAAAAACCATGGGCCGCATAAAATAGCCGTTTTGATTGGCTGCGGGCAATTCCAAGGGCTCGTTTCCGCAGAGCATTTTACCGCCTTCCTCTAAAGCCAATTGAGCATAGGCTTTTACCTTTTTCAAATGCTCTTTCGACACCAAAGCCCCCATGAATGAGTCGGCCGATTCGGGTGGGCCCACCGTTAGGGCCTTTACCTTTTCAACAAAGGCATTGCGAAAGCGTTCGTACAAACCTTCTTGAATCAAAATTCGGCTTCCACACAGGCAAATTTCGCCTTGGTTGGTGAAGGAGGAGCGCACTGCACTTTGCAGGGCAGCTTCAAAATCGGCATCGTCAAACACCAGATTGGGGTTTTTTCCGCCCAGTTCTAAGCTTAATTTTTTAAACATAGGCGCTGCAAGGCCGGCTATAGAACGCCCGGTAGCGGTACCGCCGGTGAACGAAATGGCAGGAACATCCCTGTGCTCCACCAAGGGGCTTCCGACCTCAGGCCCGGTACCATGAACAATGTTTAAAACTCCGGCAGGCAAACCTGCCTCGTGGGCGATTTGCCCCAACCTAAAAGCAGTAAATGGAGTTATTTCAGAGGGTTTCGCCACCACCGTATTTCCGGCCGCCAAGGCCGGCGCAATTTTCCAGGTAAACAAATACAGCGGCAGATTCCAAGGCGAAATGCAGCCCACGACTCCCAGGGGTTTGCGTAAGGTAAAGTTTAATACCCCCTCGTTCATGGGATGGGCCTCAGACTGCTGGTGTTGAATGGCCGTGGCAAAAAATTCCAGGTTTTTAGCTGCCCGGGGGATGTCCACTTTTCGGGTGAGCCAAAGGGGTTTTCCGCTGTCGCGGGATTCTTCAATTGCCAACTCCTCCATTTGATTTCGAATGGCTTTAGCCATGCGCAGCAAAGGTTCGGCACGCTGTTCGGTGCTGAGCGCGGACCAGGCGGGGAAGGCGAGTTTTGCCGAAGCAACGGCGGCATCCACATCGGCCTGAGTCCCCAAAGGCAATTTGGCATAGACCATGCCGGTTGCAGGCTCAATCACATCCATGAAGCGGTCTGATTTGACCTGCTTTCCGTTAATATAGTGGGTAATTTCCTTCATAAGCAGTGGCGAAAGGTATTGAATATGCGGCATAGTGAAAAGGGGGCGGGTGATTTTTTGTTGGAATGATTTTGGGCTGGGAGCTTTGAGGGGCCGTGGTGGGTGTTCTGGGAAAGGGCCCTGGGAGAGGGTATAAAAGAAACACTTTTACATCCGAACCGAATCGCCGGTTGGATGTCGTTTTTACTAAATCTTAAATTGAGAGCAATTCAATTAAAAACTGCCGTACTCCCCCCACATGTAAAGGGCTGATCTGCCGCACCAACCCAGTCTCATACCCGAGATTCCCGCCTTCCCATTTATCAAAGTTGCCTTTGAAAAAACAAGAAAGCATTTCTGAGACTCCCCAGAAGAACAAACTTCACATCATAAAGTTACCCTAAGTGTTCCTCGCCACCCCTATACGTGACGAAGCGATAAAGAACGTTTCACCAGTGAGCTACGAAGATACCAAGCTTAATTTTGTGTGTCAAGGGCAAACGGCGTTTTTTTTGAAAATTCTTTTGTAATCCGTTTTATCATGGAGGCCTTTGCGGCAGGGATTGAACAAGGTAGCCCGCAAAGCGAAAGGGCCTGGGGCGCGAGGCGCGGAGGCGACTTTAGGAGCCCACGCAAGCCCGCTGCCCCAGTCCCTTTTGCTGAGGACTACCTGTGAAAGCCCGGCTGCCGCCCTAAAAAATCAACGTAGTATTGCTGGCTGAGACCTAATTGTCCTTGAACATTACTGGAGCGCGCCAAGCCCGATACAATGTGAGGACTGGGAAAATAAACCAGGCTGCATTGGCCAAGAAAACCCGAGGCAGTTCGGGCGAGGCATGGGGGCCAGTAACTTCTTCAAACAAGATGATGCTAACATTGGTAATTAGCATAGAGGCCCAAACGATGGCTCCAAAGCGAATCCAGTTTTTCCCTTTCCAAAAGGCATACAGGGCAAAGGCATAAAAAGGGCCAAAAAACAACACATCAATCCAAATGGTGGCTTGCCACCAGGGCGGGCGGGCAATCAACAAAGGGTCAAAATTAAAACCGTACCAATGGATTAGGTCAACCATAAAGGGGGGCGGCCAAAAGGGGTATTCCGACACACCGGGCTGCCTTACTGTAAGTTGCTCTAGGTCAATCATGTAAACAACCACCAGGAGGTTTACCAAATAAAAAACCCACAGAACGAGGTCCAGTGGGCGTTTATGCAAAGGCTTCATAGGTTTAAACTAGCCTAACTTCTCAAGTTCTTCGAAGGCCAGCTCGGCATCTACAATAATTCGGCCGCAATGCTCGCACTGATTGATTCGTTTGCGCAAAGCGATATTCAGAATGTGTTGAGGAGGCAAGGTATTAAAGCAGCCCCCGCAGGAATCGCGGCTGATGCTCACCACAGCAAGGCCATTCACCGAATTGGCACGGATTCGCTTGTAGGCGTTCAAATAGCGGTCTTCGATTTGCGATTCAAAGGCCTGTGATTTTTCCAACAGGGATTCTTCGTCTTTTTGGGTTTCGGCCACGATGGCGTCCAATTCTTCTCTTTTGATGTCTAAATTGGATTGGCGTTCGGCTCGTTTTAGTTCGAAAGCCGATAATTCTTCTTTTAAAATCTCGATTCGGGCACCAAATTCCCGGATGCGTTTTTCAGCCAATTGGATTTCCAGAGACTGGTATTCAATTTCTTTTGATAGGGAGTCGAATTCCCGGTTGTTGCGCACATTGGCCTGTTGCTGTTCGTACTTGGAAATAAGCATGGCCGATTCCTTCATCAGGTTTTTCTTTGCCGACACTTCCGATTCCATGGCCAGGATTTCCTCGCTTTTTCGTGAAAGCTGCGTATTGAGTCCCTCTACCTCGTCTTCCAAATCGTTCACCTCCAAGGGCAATTCTCCACGAAGGGTCCGAATCTGGTCGATTTTAGAGTCCATGATTTGCAGGTCGAACAGAGCTCGTAGTTTTTCATCTACGCTCATTTCCGACAAAGATTTTTGTGATTTAGCGCTTGCCGCAGTTTTGGCCATATCAGTAATAATTTACAGGATTGGTATTTACCTGTGATATAAGGGTGGCAAAGTTAGGAAATTTTTCTTTTAGAAGTGCCGATATGTGTTCCGGCAAATGATGTTCGGTTTCATAGTGCCCTGGATCTACTACCATAATTTTCCCATGGGCATCAAAATACTCGTGGTATTTAAAGTCGGCCGTAACAAGCACATCGGCACCGGCCTGAATGGCATCGGGCAATAAAAACCCGCCGGCCCCGCCACAAATGGCCACTTTTTCAATGCTGGATTTAATTGGAGGGGTGTATTTTAATGCGGTTGCGGGCAGGCGTTTTTTCAATAAATCCAGAAATTCTTGAACCGGCAAGGCCTTGGGCAAAAACCCAATCCAGCCGCTGCCTATACATTGATGTTCATTTTCAAGGGAAAGCAGATCATAGGCCATTTCTTCATACGGGTGGGCCAGTCGTGCCGATTGCAATACCGCATTTACCCTCCAATTTTCAACCAAAACCTCTACCCTATTTTCCTCAACAAAGCTTCGAGTTCCAAGCTTTCCAATCCGGGGCTCGGCTCCTTCGATGGGCTTAAAGCTTCCCAGCCCTTGGGTTAGAAAAGAGCAGTCGGCGTAATTCCCAATGCGGCCGGCTCCTGCGGCAAACAATGCCGCTTCAAGGGCCGTGGTGTTCTCTTTGGGAACAAAGATGCTCAACTTGCACAACTGCCCCTTCATGGGCCTCAAAATATGCCCGCGTTCCAATCCCAAGCGTTGTGCCAAGGACTGATTTACGCCTTTGTACAAGACATTGTCTAAATTGGTGTGAATGGCATACAGCGAAATTCCTGCCTGAATAGCCATGATCACCGCCTGCTCGGTGTAGTGTTGGCCTGTAAGCCGTTTTAGGCCTTTAAAAACGATGGGGTGATGCGAAATAATTAGGTCGCAGCCTTCTTGCCGAGCCTCCTCAACCACCTCGGGCGTACAGTCTAAACTCAGCAATGCCCTGCTGAAATCGTCGTTCAGTTTTACAATCCAGCCGCTGTTGTCGTATCCCTCTTGAAGGGAAGTCGGGGCAAGCTCTTCCAAAAATCCAATCAACTGTTTCTGTGCTAAAACCTGCATAGGTTACTTTTTCAAAAGGGTCTTAATCTCGGCATTTGAATATTCCAACAAAAGGGCCAAGCGCAAACGGGCATGGGGCTGTAGGCATTTCCAATGGGCGGGCTGTTCTTTCAGGTAAAGGCTTGTTTCTTTGTCTGGAAAATCAATCTTAGCCAAGCATTGGCATATTTTTTTGGGCTTGCCCGTAGCTAAAGCCTGCGGCCATTGTTTTTTCCAAGCGTTCTGATTTTCGGCCAGCAATTGGGCTGCCGGAGCTGGGGGCAGCAGGAACTGGGGCGACCGATATTGCACAAATGTCCATTTTTCTCCGCGTTTGCCTCCCAACCAATGGGCCGGCAATTCCAGGGTGTCTTTAAGCAATTGCCATTCCCAATCGGCCTCCCGAATGTGGGAACCTTTCCATTTCCATCGGTGGTTTTTCCAAATTGGAGCGGGCAAAATCAAATCGGGAAGCTGTTTAACCCTGTCGGCTTCTGGAACCACGGTCCATGTACCTTGATGCACTTCGGCACGGCCATCGCCTAAAAATTCAAGCTCTACATTCCCTTCAATCTGCTTCCAGGATCCCATGGCCAAATCAGCGAAATACCTATCGGGGCTGGGCGAAAACAAAACCAAACCAAGCCAAAGCACCGACAGCATTAGGCACTGACTTTAAAGGTTTCTAGATAGGCTTTCCAATTCCACAAAAACAGACCAACAATTTCGGTCAGTTCTTTCATTACCTTCGGATTGGGCGCATTGAGTTTTTGAAAATGTTCTGTTTGGTACTCGTTGAGTTCATACTTTTGAAAAATGGCCATGGCCATGCTGTGCACCAAATTTTTCTGGGTTTTATTGAGATTTCGCAGGAACTCCATATAATCCACCAAAATAACATCGGCGGTATCGGGATCGGCTCCCAGAGAGGCGGTTATTTGGGGAATTAAAACCTGCTTAATGGCATCGGATTCTTCTGGACTAAAGTAGGTTTCTATGTTGAGCAAATTGCCTGCAAATACGATGTACCTAAACCACAGGTTTGAATCGGCCTCAATATGGGGCGACTTGGCGAATTCCATTTCTTCGTTCAACAAATCGGCAATTATAGGAAAGCCTTCGGCGGTGGCTTCTTGAATCAATTGCACATAATCGGGAGCAATTTCCGCGATGGTTTTTTTCTTTTTACCGAAGAGTTTTGAAAACATAGCTAGGTTAAATAAAGTTGTTTTTAAGATAGTGTAAACCGTTCACTGGCCATGTCGCGAATCTGACTGCCAATTGCTAGGGCGGCCGTTGCGGCGGGCGAGGGGGCGTTCAGCACATGAATGCTGTTGTGCCCATAATCCAACACAAAATCGTCCAGCATTTCTCCGTCGGGGCCTAAGGCCATGGCGCGCACTCCGGCCCTACCGGGGGCCAAATCTTCCATGCTCAGGTCAGGAATTAGGCGCTGCAAGGTTTTTAAAAACCGGCGTTTGCTAAAGGCTCTGCGGTATTCATCCAGACCAAACCGCCAGTGCTTGGCAAACAGGTTCCAGGTTCCAGCATAGCTTAAGGCATCGGCGGTATCGGCTAGGTTAAAGTCGGTTTTTCCGTAGCCTTCTCGCTTAAAGGTGAATACGGCATTGGGACCGCACTCCACTCCACCTAAGGCCATTCTGGTAAAGTGTACGCCTAAAAAGGGAAATGCGGGATTGGGTACCGGATAAATCAGGTGCTTAACTTTATGGGCGCCTTGGGGCGAAAGTTCGTAGTAATCGCCCCGAAAACCTGCGATGCGCATGTCGGGGTTCAGGCCGTCTTTTTTAGCCAGCCTGTCGGACTGCAGCCCGGCGCAAAACACAGTAAAGCGAGCGGTAAATTGCCCTTTGTTGGTATGTAAATGCTGAACACTTCCTTCGTGGGTAATTCCCAGCAGCTCTGTGTTCAAAGATATGCGGGATTCAGGTTGGATTTTTCCAACCAAATCTGCCATGGTTTCGGTTGCTCCGCGAAAGTCGATGATTCCTGTACACCCTACACGAACTGCTGCAAGGCCTCGGCAATATGGCTCAATGTCCTGAATTTCGTTGGGGCCAATTTTTGAAAGGCCCTCAATTCCATTTTCAAGTCCACGCTGATAAATGTCCTCCAGCCGCGGCACTTCCTCTGCATCGGTAGCCACTATAATTTTTCCACAAACATCATGGGCAATCTTATGTTCACGAGCAAATTCAACCAATTCTCGCCGCCCTTGAACGCAGTTTGTGGCTTTCAAAGACCCTGGTTTGTAGTAAATTCCAGAATGAATTACCCCCGAATTGTTTCCGGTTTGGTGGTCGGCCAAAGCCGGCATTTTTTCCAGCAACAACAGTTTTAAGGAAGGAAAAGCCTGTTGCAAGCGATAGGCCGTAGCCGCACCTACAATTCCACCCCCTACAACAGCTACATCAAAGGTAGATTCCATGTTTCAAAAGTACAATTTCTGTGGCTCTTAGCCTATTTCTTGTAGGCGGCCCATTTAGTGTTCCCGGCCCAACAAATAGGATGCAAATTCCTGAAAAAACTGAGTTTTGCCTGTACCTTGGGGCAGCCCCGCAAGGGAATCCAAGGCATTTTTTTTGTGGTGCAAAGCCAATTCCATAGAACGGGCAGGCAAATCCAATTCCCGAAACAAATCCAAACTTCGTTTGACCCGTTCGGCATCTGCCAGGGCATCAAATTCGGCCAAACGTTCGCCGGCTTGCTGCTGCGCCTGAATCCAAAGCCAGGTTTTTTTTCGAGCCAATACGTCTCCGCCTGCTTGCTTTCCGGTTTGCTTTGCATCTCCAAAAGCGTCTAGCCAGTCGTCTTTAATTTGAAAGGCAATGCCCAGCTGTTCCCCAAAGCGGTACAAGGGTTCTGCCTGCTGGGTTGACCACCCGGCACACAAGGCTCCTGCCTCTAAAGCAAATCCCAATAAAACCGCTGTTTTTAGCCGAATCATTTCAATGTACTCTTTGGGCGAAACCCGGCTTCGTTGTTCAAAATCCATGTCCATTTGCTGCCCATCGCACACTTCGGCGGCGGTTTGATTAAAGCGGTTCAGCAGATTGGGCAGGGCCGATTCAGGACTTTTTGACAAAAACATGTATGCCTGCACCAGCATTCGGTCTCCACACAACACCCCTGCCGCCAGGCCATTTCGCTCATGAAGGGTAGGTTGGCCACGCCGCAGCGGAGCCTTATCCATAATGTCGTCGTGGACCAGTGAAAAATTATGAAACCACTCAATGGCCAGTGCCGCTCCCATGGCCTGATTCAAAGGGGCGCCACATTGTTCGGCTGCTGCCAAGCAAACAACCGGCCTAAGCCGCTTTCCGCCTAAGTTCATAAAATAATCAATGGGTTCGTACAAGCCCGATGGCTGTAAGCTAGCCAGGTTGTGCGCATGCAAGGCCTCTTCAAAAGGCAGCCGCCAGCGGTCAAATTTCAATTCTGCCATATTTTACAAACTGCTTCCCGCCAAAAATGTTTGGTTGCTGCTTATTGTATTCGTAGTTCGGCAATCAACCGTTGGGCCCCGCCCAACCGCTCTATACAGAAAAGCACATATCGAATGTCAACCGAAATGGTACGCTTGTACCTGGGATCGAAGACCAAATCGCCAGCCATCCCTTCCCAGTTTCCGTCAAAGGCAATGCCTATTAGGCGGCCTTTCCCATCTATCACGGGACTCCCCGAATTGCCACCGGTAATGTCGTTGTTCGACAAGAAATTTACGGGTAGGTTTCCGTTTACGTCGGCATACCGCCCAAAATCTTTGGCCTTGAGCAATTTCACCAATGCTTTGGGCAAATCGAACTCTAGGTCGCCCGGTTTGTATTTTTCAAGCAGACCCAAATGGTCGGTACTTACTTCGTAGGCTATAGCGTCTTGGGTTTTATACCCTTCAATTTGCCCATAGGTTAGGCGCAAGGTGCTGTTGGCGTCTGGATACCATACGCGTTCTGGCTGGTAGGCCATTTGTGCCTTCATCCAAGTTTTCATTGCTTCGCTTTCTTCGGCGCGGAAGGCTTCGGCTCTTGCACGGGTTTCGGCCATGCGCTCTTGGTAGGCCCTGGCCAACTGAACGCCGGGATCTTTATCGGCGGCCTTGGCACTGGGTGCAGCTAAAAAAGCGGCCCATTTATCTGGATTGGCCAAAAAGGATTCGGCATATAGATAATCGGCAAGAGCCATATAGGGTTGCTCTGGGTTTTTGCGAAGGATTTTTTGTACTGATTTGCTGCTCAACCAGGCTGGCCAAGCCTCTTCGGGCAGCGCAGCCGTATAGGCTTGAATTAAAACGGCAAGCACCTTTTTGTAGGTTGGGGCGGTTGTTTCGTCAAACACAACGGCTTCTTTCAGCTTTGCAGCAGCGGCCTGTATTTTTGCCGCATCTTTTTCTTTCAGCGCCAACATTAAGGGATTCAACGCGGCTCCACGTTGAACAATTGGATTTATACCAAACCCAATCCGCAAATAAGCCTCTAAGGTTAGGGTTGCAGAAGCCTTTTGATTCAAGGCCTTTAGCTTGCCAAGGACTTCGTCGTAGGCCTGATACGAGCTGTTTTTTGCCCAGTTCTGAAACTTAAGTTCTTCGTCGGCACGTTGCTTCCAAATGGAACTGTCTTTCATGGCCGTGATTACGCCCAAATAGTATTTTTCGGAATTGGCAAATCGAGCTTGGGTTGAAGCTAAAGCTAATTTTATGGTGATGCTGCTGCCCATGTCATTTTCCATTATACGCAGCATTTTGCCAAACATGGTATTTAGAACGGGATATTCATTTTCAACCTTTTGTTTTAGGGTTGACAGGGGCAAATAGCGGGAAGTGCGTGCCGGAAAACCCATAACCATGCTAAAATCGCCCGGCTTTACTCCATCCAGCGAAATAGGAAGGTAGTTTTTGGGGGAATACGGGGCGTTGTCGGGGCTGTATGCCGCCGGTTCGTTGTTGGAATTGGCATAAATGCGGAAAACCGAAAAATCGCCGGTTTGCCTTGGCCACATCCAGTTGTCGGTATCGCCGCCGAATTTACCCACCGAGGCAGGCGGGGTACCTACAAAACGGACGTCGGTAAAGGTTTGATATACCCACAACAAATACTGATTCCCATAATATACGGGGGTGATTTTAGCCGTAAACTTGCCGCTTGCTTCAATTTCTTCAATCAAACGCTTTTGAGCTTCTTCGGGATTGGGCGAATAGGTAATGCGCGTAGTAACGTCTTCCATACGCACCAAAAAGGTTACAAAAAGTCCTTTTACGGGCAATTCGTCTTTGAACGTTGGAGCCCAGTAACCCGAATCCAGATAATTTTTCTCCGGGCTTGAAAGCCCTGCAATGGCATCGTAACCGCAGTGGTGGTTGGTAAAAACCAAGCCTTGAGAAGAAACGACCTCGCCGGTACAAAACCCGCCAAAATGAACAATGGCATCTTTTAAGCTGCCGCGGTTTAGGTTGTAAATGTCATCGGCCGACAAGGTGCAGCCTAGTTTTTCCATGTTCTGAATGTATCGTTTTACGTCGGCAGGAAGCCACATGCCTTCGTTGGCCAAGGCGGGCTTGGCAAAGGAAATCAGAAGGATTAGCAGCAGCGCGCTAAAACGGGAAATGGCAAATCGATGCATGGTGTTGAATTTGAGGACTAAGATTAAGCGAGCAGATTCAGCCCAAATTTAGGGCCGAAAGTTCGTTCAACCAAAAAGAATTGCATTAATAGGTGAATCGGATTAGGCCATTGCCTGATCGAAGGCCGTTTGACATAGTGGCATTCGTTACCCCACCGGTATAACCGGAGCCACCGCCGCCGTGGCCGTCTTCGCCCGAACCGCCACCTCCATACCAACCTCCACCGCCCGATCCAGAATGACCTGAAGGGTGATTTCCTGCAGCTCCTCCTTGTCCAAAGGTGCCTGGCTGTCCCGGGTAACCTGCTACGCCTGCAACGCCGCCCGCATTTTGAGAACCCCCACCCCCACTTTGAGCCCCGCCGTGATTGCCCCCATTTCCATTGGATCCGCCCCCGTGTCCTGCTATTCCAACACAGCCCGACCATTCCGCTCCGCCTCCGCCTCCGGCCACAATGATGCGATTGTTAAGGGTTTGCCCATTTATGCGAACATCGCTTCCCCCACCCCCTGCGGCACAAGTTGTGGTGAAATTACAACTGCTTCCGCCTCCATTCCAACCGGGGGTATTGCCAGAACCGCCCGCTCCTCCCACATAGATGTACAATGTTTGACCTGAACTAACGGCTAAATTCCCCTTTGCATACCCGCCTAAACCCCCCAATATACAGCCTGAATTATTCGTGGCAGTGCCCCCTTGACCGCCCCAACATTCAATTTGAAGCGAACAAATCCCTGCCGGAACTGTCCACGATTGAACGTTGCCACTGTAATTAAAATCCACCGCTGTATTTCCAAGGGGCAGGCAATTGACCACGGTTAGGTTTTGCTGCAAACTATCTACGCATCCATTGGCATCTGTAATGCGATGAAAAACCGAAACGACGCCCGACTGCGACCAAGTAACCGAAGGACTAGGAGAGGTAGAGGTTGCGGGGCTTCCGTTTTGAAAGGTCCAAAAATGGGTGCCGGATTGTGTCGAAGGCACCATGGTAGTAGCTAAATTTATCGATGCCGTTGTAGGGTTAAAGCCCGGATTGGGCAAAGCGGGCGAAAGCAGAACAGGGAATGGCAAAGAGGACCCACATGCATTATCGGCAGTTACCCACAGCGTATCGGCAAACGAATTTAAAACAGAAACGTACAAAGTGCTTCCACCTTGCCCCGAGTCAATTTGTAGGCCTTGAGGCGCCTGCCAGGAATAAGAGCTTGCCCCCGACACAGCAGCGACAACAATTCCATGGCCGGAAGTTCCTGGACAAAATCCGGAGGGAACTTGCACCTGCGTTGGGGCTGTAGGAGCCGAATTGCAATCGCAAGCCAAATATTTCCAGCCCGAAGGCGTTTTCCCTTCAAAACATTTAGAATCGGTGTTGAAAATGATAAGGCCTTCCGCCGGATTGGATATGGCATTTCGTTGATTGGTGGTCAACCTTGTAGGCAAAAAACCTTTGGTTGTGTCGGCCAACTCTAAAATTGCAGATGAATCTGGCAGGCCAGCCTGATTTGATATCAAAACCCCTTGAGCCTGAGTAAGCCCATAAAAAGCGGCAAACAAATAAACAAGGAAGCGATTCATAGTTACAGGGTTCTTTGGTTCGTATTTCAAAGATAATCGGATTTTAATGTTGCGGTTAAAATTCAAGGAAGTCCGAAAGGCGGCCGGAATAAAAGCATGAAATCAAAGAAGAGCGCCGCCGTTCAATGGACATGGAAACCACCAACCCACTTTAATTGAAAACCGGGTGTTTTTAAAACCGTTTTTATGCATTCCAGGGTTGTTTTAATGTCCATAGCCCTCAAAATTCGCAACGGCAAGCTATCTTTGTACAAACTAAAGCCATGGCTCAATATGTCATTCATGTAACGGTTATGCCGCTGGAAGAATTGCTAGACCCGCAGGGAAAAGCCGTAGAGCGTGGCTTGCAAGCCTTGGGCTTAGATTCGGCAACATCGGTTAGGGTGGGAAAGCAAATCCGGTTTGAAGTGCAAGCCGAATCGGACTCAGAGGCAGAAGCCATGGCAGAACAGGCCTGCAAGGCCCTATTGGCCAATGCCGTTATGGAATATTATTCGTTTCGAGTAGAGGCGAACTAAAAAAAAGCCGATTCCCGCAATTTGGCCGCAAGTTGGGCAAGCTGCTCCGGATCGGCCCGTTCCGCCGAGCGGTGCAAATTCATGTCGTCCATGGTATTGGCAGGAATTAAATGGATGTGCACATGAGGCACTTCAAAGCCAGCAATAGCCCAACCAATCCGTTTTGAAGGCAGTTCTCGATGCAACATGGAACCTACCCTGTGGGCAAATTCCGACAAACGAGCAAAATGGGCTGAATCCATGTCCTGAACATGGTTTATTTCCTGCTTAGGAAACACCAAGGTGTGCCCGGTATTTCGGGGAAAAACATCTAGAATCGCTAAGAATTCGGTGTCTTCTGCAACCACATGACAGGGTATTTCTCCCTGAATCATGCGGGTAAACAAACTGCTCATTCCGCGTTTATAGAAATAACCTTGAATTGAATTAAACCCCCTGGTGCTGTGATTTGGGCGATGTCGCCCACAGATTTTCCTAGCAATCCCTTCCCAATGGGTGAATCCACCGAAATTTTACCGGCCTTAAGGTCGGCTTCGCGTTCAGAAACAATCTGATAGGTCATTTCTTGGTTGTTCTTCAGGTTTTGAATTTTAACCCGGGCCAGCAAATAGACCTTGGTGTTGTCCATTTGACCTTCTTCGATGATCCGAGCTTTGTCAACCGTTTGCTGCAGTTTAGAAATCCGCAACTCAAGCATGCCTTGGGCTTCGCGGGCCGCATCATATTCGGCATTTTCAGACAGGTCGCCTTTGTCTCGTGCTTCGGCAATTTGGGCCGATATCTTAGGACGCTCCTTCACCAGGTCTTCCAATTCCGTTTTGAGCTTATGATAGCCCTCTTTTGTTAAATACGTATATGCCATAACAATTGCATTAAAAGCAAAACAGAAAGCCCGGAGGCTTTCTGTTTAAGCGAAAATAGGAAAAAGTAGAGATTAAAGCAAGATGTGGACTCCGAAGGTGTGCACCCCGCTAAAATTGTAAGTGGCCCGGAAAGAATAATCCACACCTATTTTGGTGCGGCCTTCTTTTTTGAGGGGACTTTCGAACGAGAAGCCAGCGGAAGGGCCTGTAAAAGCATTCAACAAATCGGCTTGCACCCCATCGCGCTCTCCAAAAATTCCGCTTTCAAAAGAATATCCGCCACGCAACTGCAACATAGAGTTAAAGTCGTATTCCAATCCCAACAAGAACTGGTCTTTGGTAAAGCTGTTGGTGGTAAAGTTAAAGGCGGTGGTTAATTTGTGCTTTTTTGCCATATACTGAACATAGGCGAGGCCGATGTTCATTAATGCAGGCATTTCGAATTCAGCGGAACGCTGTTGCTGAGAAACGGGTGCACCGAAAATGGGGCTTTCGTTTTTCACCGTCAAACCATCGCCGGTGGCAATCATTCGGGGCCCAATGTTCTTCAGGTTAATTCCAAAGTGCAGATTGTCTTCGCCAAAACCGGGCGCCGTTTTCTTTTTATTGCCGATGCTTGTTTTGTAAATAATACCGGCATCAATGGCAAAACCCGCGGCCGAAACGTTGGCAATAGCCTGGTTAATCAGCCTGACCGTTACCCCTCCATGAATGGATTTTGAGAAGGATTTCGCGTACGAAATGCCTAAATTCAGGTTGTTCACACTGTACACCGAACCTGTGCCCTCAGGCTGTTCGGTAGTGGTTTCCTGAATGTCGCCCGACCCTAGGCTGGTAACAGAAATACCCAAGACTCCTCGATTTTTTCCCAAATTTTGGGCAAAACCAAAGGCACTGATACCAATGTCTGACCCAGCCAACCAACGGGTATGGGTGAACAGCAATTCTGTGCGGTCCGTAAATGCCAAACCCGCTACATTCATGAATTCCGACTCTAAACCTCGGCCAATGGCGGTGCTAGAATTGGCCCAACCGGAACTGCGTGCCCAAGGGTTAATCAACAAATCGGTGCTGCCTGCACTGCCTGCGCGGTCTTCGTTTCCGGCTTGCAGAGATAGGCAAGAAAAAGCAAGAGCCAGCGCGGCTAGGCTTCTCACCTTGTGGGTTTTAGTAAAAAATGAGTTCATCATACTTCAGTTCTAATCGTCAGAAGGAATCCAAGTCTATTGGGCGCATCACCCCGTACCATTTCACAATGCGTTCTCCAATGCCTGGAGCTTTAATGTGAAACAGATACAAGCCACTAGCTACGGGAATATTGGCATAATTCTTCATGTCCCAGTCGAGTGAGGTTATGGAGCTGGTTCCTTTTTCCAGCCTCCGCACCAAGGTGCCATTCAATGCATAAATCGTTACCGTACAGTTGTCGGGTAGGTTCACCACTTTCACCCGGCTATCTACTTGACTGGTTTCGTAGTTGCTGGCGGCATAGTATGGATTGGGGACCACCTGAATCAAATCGAGCGCAGCACGGGCTGCTGGATTGTCGCCAATGGTCGGAGTCAACTTGTCCATTGAGAAGTTGTACATCGGACGGTTGTTGTTCGATGGATTGGCCACGGTGTGAACACCGCTAAGTCCAGTTTGATAGCGTTTGGTTACCCGTAGGCTTAAGCGAATGTCGCTGCTCAACCAATTGGTGCCTTTGGCATGGTAGGGAATACCTGCCCATGCACAGCTTCTCCACAAATTACGCTGAATGCTTGATGGCATTACGCTGCGTGGTTTTCCTGTGTTGTCCAAAAAATACCCTTTCATGGTTTCCCCAGCATCGTAGCCCGGCATGGATGCAAAAGGTTGTTCCAGCGGATTGGCCCCAAACACATACACATAATGTTTGCCCGCGGCAAGAAAATCCCCGAAATTTGAAATTACACCTTCTAAGGTTGTAAAATCTACAACAGAAGGGTTAAACAACATATCACGCCCATTGTTGCCGGACAGGTAGGAGTCCTCGCCAAAGGCCAGATTCAACCGTTGACCTGTTTCAACATCAATGGCATACCCTGGGAACCAAGAGTATCCCCACTCCGAAATGTAATTCGCATCGCTTGGATTGCTGCTGCTTCCTGCACCGGGAATAGCAAACTTTCCGTCCTTGTCAACGGAAGGACTGTGGCGGAGCGAAAGTTTTTCGGGGCCTGTCGGCAAACTTGGATGTTTGTAGGCCAAAGCCGAGAAATCTTGGGTTTCAATAACAGGACAGCGGGTCCACTTTGAACGGTCGTTGGTCAACACCAAATCAACCGAAGGAAGGATGTTTGGCATTTTGGCCGCCGTAATTACACGCCCTTCAATGCTTACAATGGCACCAGAAGCAAGCTGATGCGCTGGCAATTGGTTTTGGTCTTCATCTTGATAGATGCTGGCCGAGCTTGTAAGCATGTAGGGTACAATACCTCCACCACCAAAGAAAGAGATATTGCGCTCAAACGAAGCCTCAGGATCCATCCAAAGCAATTCAGTGTTGCCACCCACAACCAACTCTATAAAGTTTGAGTTCCATTGAGGATCCTGTTCAGAATCGGTCGTGCCTGACCTAATCCAGTTTCCTGCATTGCCGGTATTTTGGTCTCCAAAGAAACCCAGCCAATTGTTGCCGGGCTTGGAATTGGTAGAGGTGGCCGAAATGAATCCGTTTTCAATTTCGCGGCGATCAAACAAAATGCCATTAAGCACCGTGTAGGCAGGGCCGGGATTGGTAACCTGATTTAAGGTGATCGAGAAACCAAGGAATGGATCCAAACCGGGTATGTCTCTACGGTCATACATTATTTGCTCATACGGAGTTGACATATCTTTTTCAGACAAAGCCACCGTATCTCCAAAAGGACTTCCGGGTTCAAGCAATACCCAGCGGGCATTGGGATTGATGGTTCCATCGGCTCCTGAATTTGCATCAATAACCCGAAGTTGATAATTGCCGCCCCTAACCTTTAGAGGATCTATAACTTTCACATTTACAGGCCCCATTCCGTAATCGTACACCAAGGTGTCGGCCCGGTGGTCGGGTGAATTAAGA
This sequence comes from uncultured Flavobacteriales bacterium, assembly GCA_903837495.1. Lineage (GTDB taxonomy): Bacteria > Bacteroidota > Bacteroidia > CAIKAF01 > CAIKAF01 > CAIKAF01. The sequence goes on from CAILUT010000046.1 coordinate 19,486, forward strand.
ATCTTTGTCTCTGTTTCAGAAGTTAACATTAGGTTGTTGCCTCCGTTTCCTCGGCCTTCTACCCGAACAATTTGAGGCCCAGAACCGTACAAGGCATTCAGAACCGTACCATTTAACTCAGGAACAGGAATATGGGGAATGGCTGTAGTTACTTTAATGTTTCTGCGGCCTAAGAAAAACGGCTCCTTTTGACCATCCAATTGCAATGGATCATTGGGGTCGTAATTCCTATAATTGTTGTATCCGTAAGCCAAGGTCATGTAGTAGTATTTCTTGTGGTTCACCAACCGCTTATCGCCCAAAGCGAACTGATCGTCTTTTACGTTGAACGAGTGAACAATCCCTTCGTTGCTGCCGTTTACTTTGACCTTGGGAACGGAAAATCCGAGCTCTTCATCGAATTCAAAGTTTACAATTCGACCAATTGGATTTCCGTTGGCATCAAAATCGCGCATGTCGCATTGAGCAACCAAACGAGCTTTGGTGTTTCCGTCATCGCCAAAAATATCTGAAGCAGTTACCGTGGCGTCTTTCAATTGGTAAATCATATACCCTTGAAAACGAATCATCCGGTCGTTGAACACAGAATCTATCTTATTGCCCAAATTAATGGTTGTAATTACAGGAAAACTAGGATTGGTATTGAACCCATACTGAGTTCCAACCACGTTCCCGCTTCCATCAAACAATTGGATGGTGGTGTCGGCATTCGAACCATTGATGGGAGTAGAGTTAAAAACAAATAGGGTATCTCCATTGTCGATAATCAAACGAGACCAAGCCGGAGAAAAAACAGTGGTATCCTTTGTAATTGGAGTCGTTTTCAATTCAAACTCAGGAATAAAATAATTCAATTCCTCGTATTCCTCTAAGTAGTTGTTGGAAATAGCTTTGTTGGTCAAGAAAAGAACCAGTTCCCGGTCAAGCTCTTGCACATTCAAATCAGGCGCATCTGGACCGTTTAATACTCGGAAGCAGTTTTCGAACAAAGACTGAGCCTTTTGATCGGCCGTCAATACTTTGATAACAGACTCATAGGGGTCTCCAGTCGATGTTCTGGCCCAAACCACTCCGATGGTAATATCGTTTACCAAACCCGGCTTTAGGGTAAAAGGACCTGCAGATTGCATAAAACGACGGTCGCCCGGCGTGTTCGGAGCAGCTCCCGTATTTTGCTCCCGCCAGTCAAATCCAGGGTCTATCCCTTTGGTTCCCCAATTAAAGGGGTCTGAATCGCCAGGAAACATAAAATCAGAAATGATGTTGGTCGAACCATTTCCGGGTGTGGGGTAACCATCCCCACCATACACCATCCGGGTATTGTCCAACCAAAATCCACGCAAATAATTGTAATAGTTGGGGGCAGTGCTGGGGTCGCGCGTTGGGCCTGTGCCCGGATTGTTGTAATACACATAGCGACGCATCCCAAAGCGCTCATTGTCGGCAATGGTATCGTTAAACCCAAGACCATTGATTCCAAAGGCACTGCTCGCACGCGTAGTATCGGTAAGATTTGATATGTCTAACGGATTAAACACCTCAGCCACACCATTCGAATCCAAATAAGGGCCCTCAAAGAAATCCACACCTATCGCAGGCGGATTGCTGCCATATCCAAGCTGGCCTGAAAAGTTTTCATCAAAGGCATCTCCGTTGTACATAAATCCGAAACCCCGCTCTACATCACAACCCGTATAGTCGTCAATCGCTCCACCAATGTCCGAATCAATATTGATTCCAAAATAGCAGGAAGATAAGGTTGTTGTACCGCGGTTGATTAACTCGTAGTTGTAAAAGGTCATGTTGTTGATCTCGTCGTTCGTGTTGAAACCAAAACCTTGTGCCCGGATTTCCATGCCAATCGGATCGCCTTGAGATTCGCCGTGGATGTTTCCTTTGTCGTTGAATACCCACCATAGGGTAAAGTCACCGTATAAAAAAGCAGAACGGTCGGAAGAGCAATCTACATTGTTGTCAAGGTCATAGAAAGGATAGTCGCAATCTTCGTACCGATACACTCCGTCGCCGTTGGCATCGTAAAACGGAGCCAAAAGCGATTGCATGTTTAGGTGTTGACCATCGGCTTGAACAATCGGATTTCCAGGCCACTTCATAATCACCTCGGGAACTTGGTATCCCTCGCAGCTTGGATCGTCGGGATCAATGCAGTTGCACAAACGGAATTGTTCAACCTGCGAGCGAGAAATAGCCCACAATTGGTCGTACAAATCGCAGGTTTCATCATCAATTTCAGCAGTTCCAAGTACATCTAGGGGGCCGGTATAATAGTCAACACCGCCGGAACGATAACGCTGAGCTGCAACCCGAAGCGTTTGAGTATTGGCATCGCGACCACCAATAATCAGCGTACCTACATACATTGAGTGGCGACCAGATCCTTTGGGGATTTCATATCGGGCATTTTGAACCAAATCCCACCACATATCTCCGCCCGAATGAATCAAAGCACGAACGTTGTTTACATTTAACTCGGCCGAGGACGAAGGCGGCAAACAATCGGCTGCCAATTTCTTGTCAGGACCTACAGACGCTTTGCCGCCCGATTCGCCAACAACCTTATAGGCATAGGCGGGAACCGTTAAAGATACCGACAACAGAAAAACAAAAATAGACCGGACCTTATTCATAAGAATGGGGTTTAACGAAGTATATTTCAACATAATGGAATCAATCAAAAGTTCAAAATGGCGCCAATACGCATGCGGCGTGGAAGGCTAAAATTGCGGGGGTCGTTCACCCTTAAATTGTACATGTCGCGGAATGCAACCGGGTCAATTTGACCGTTAATAAACGGTTGAAACTGCGGTGCAGTCAAATACCCGTCGTCGTCGGCATTGCCCGTGGCGGCATACACTCCAATCGTGTTTTGAATGTCAAATACATTCAACACCTGCAAATAAATGTTCAAGGTGGATTTTTTGCGGCTGTCGTTGTCTTTGCCGTCTTTCTTTTTACCCCAGAATATATTGATGTCTTTGTCAACCATCAAATCAACACCAAATTCCCAAGGCAGACGGTTTCCATTGATGGAACCTTCTAAAGATGCCTGCCCACCGCCAGAGAGCAATTGGGTGCCGGTAACGTTAGACTGACCACTGTAGGGAACTCCAGACCCTCCACGCAAGGTGGCACTGGCTCCAAAATTTTGAAGCAAAAACTTTAACGATTGAGGGCCATTGTATTTGTTCGGCCCCTTTTCTTCGCCGCCAAAACGGTAAATCAAGAAGGCGGTAAACAAGTGCCTTCTGTCGTAAGTGGTAGGTACGGTAGTCCGCAGGTTTGGTTGCCCTGAGTTCACCAAGTTTAATGCAGAGGTGTTGTCGGAACCCGTTCCATCGGCAAACTGCAAAGTATAGGTCGCCGTTAATTTTAGATTTCCTGTACGACGCAATTCGTACTCAAAGGTTACCCCTTTAACTGTTCCAAAGTCGATGTTGTCCCAACCTCCATAAGTACGCGGATACGCTTCATTTACCCGAACCAAGGCAATCATGTCGCGCAATTCCCGGTAAAAGGTTGAAATTTTAAGCGCACTAGAAGGAGTTAACAACTGACGGAAGCCAAGAGAGAAGTCTGTGGTACGCTCAGGACGCAGGTTCGGATTATTGAAGAAGGTTCCACCTGAATTATAAGAGGCATTGTCCCAGAAAAAATAATCGAGCGGATTGAGACGTACTGCCCCAGACGGACGTTGGGTTAGCACGTCATAATACGCTGTAAAGCCAACTTTATCTGAAATGGGGAAACTGAACGAAACCCGTGGCATGATATTGATTTGTGGATCGTAATCGCGGAAGGCTCCCGATGGAGTAAATCCAGGACTTTGTATGTCGTCGGCGGCGTCCACCAAGAAGGGTTGAACCCGACCGGAAGCGGTGCGCAACAAGGCAGGGTCATTGATGACCTCGCCAGACGCATTGTACCAAACGTTGTCGTTCCTATAGCCCAAAATGGCCGTAGGGTTTTGACGGTCGTTCACATACACCACATAATTGGTTCCGATGTTTCCAGGGTGGTTAACGCTGTTGCCGTTCAGCTCAATAACCTCGGCGGCACTCCGCGTCCGGTACAATGAAAATCGATCGGCAAGCACCGATTGGTTGGCATCAAAACGGTCAACCCGAACCCCGACATTAAAAATGATGTCTTTAAATGAAAACTTATCTGAAATGTAGCCGGCCAAATAAATGGGTTGGAATGACCCAATGGGCCGGGTCGCGTTTCCGTATTGATCCTTCGCAGTAAAGAAATCGTCAAACGTTACATTTTGAGTAGTTCTATTGCCGTACACATCGTATCCCCAATACGTAACCAAATTGTTCCCTTGATTCAACAACTCATCCGCACTAAACATATTCAGACGGAAGGTAGAAGGGTCTAATTCATCCACGTCTATGGTTTCAAGTCCATCGGAATTCAAACCCAATTGCTGACGCAAATTCCAATCGAAAAAGGCTTGACCTACACCAAATTTATACCCGGTTTCGGCCGTGCGCTGTTCGTTTTCACGGTACAAGGCGGGATAGTTGATGGTGTCTTTAAACACCCCGGTTACCGGGTCGTAAACTGGAGCCGGTGCCGCAGTATCAATAACCCCTAGGTGCTGATTGGCCAATTGCCAGCCCAAACGCCACAATCCAACAGGAGCCAAACTATAAAAATTGTCGTTCCGTTGTTCAAACTCAAAGCCCAACTGGAAGTCATGATTCCCGATGGTTGCAGACCCTTGGCCTACCACGCGGAATTGATTGTTGTCGGAGGTGCTAAACCCATTGAATTGGGTGCCAGGGTGAGACCAAAGGTTGTAAATGCTCCGCGGCGATTGGCCATTCAGCAAGGCTCCACCCTGTTGAATGTTGGGCAAATTGTCGTAAACCCCAAACGAATTATCAAATAAGGTGTAGTATTGACTGGTAATGGCCGATGAAGTTGGGTTTAAGACTCCAGGTTGGTAGGTAACCAAGGTATCTGCAAATCCGCCAAACAAATACCCCGACATGTTGGTTTTGGGGTCTAACCCATAAGAAGGATATACCGGAGCTCGGAAGGTTTCAAAGCGACCAACGTGTCCATAATTAAAGAAATTGTCTTTGTGCATGGCATCTTGCGAAGTGCTTTCTCCACGCAGGTAATCCACTTGCAATGAAACCAAGGCGTTGCGCAGCCCTTTGTTTGATGAATCGTTGGGATTGGCAAACCGGTGGGTAATCCGACCCCAGGCATTCCAAGTAAAATCGGTGGATTCCCCGTTGCTTTCCCAGTTGAATAGAGAAGACGTGTAGGTGCCGCCATCGCGACCTCCACGGGCCTGTGACAAGTTCACAAAACCCCCGGCGGTAATAATGGTACGCTCAGAAGCAAGGATATCAAATTTACCTTGCATGTTTATGGACGAACTGGCTACATTTTGACGTGCACGAATGGTCTCGAAATCTTGACGGCGTAAAAACTCGGCGTTAAGCAAAGCTCCCGTTCCGGTTTCCGACAAGCGAATGGGGTTCTGCTGAATGCTTTGAAGCACATCGGGCTTTACCCTCCATATATTTCCAGCTACTGGCGAAGGATCCCCGCTGTAACCCCCTTCTACCGTTCCTAAAAACCCAACAACAGGCACTTTAACTCCTTCCCGGTTTTTCCTTTTAATAAGTGGCCCCCCAACAGCACCGCTGAACAAATGGTTTTGATAGTTGTCTAAAAATTGAGAGGTACGCCCCTCAACCGTGCCAAACCACTTATTGGAAATTCCTCGGGTGGTCAACAATATGATGCCGCCGGTAGCGTCGCCAAAAGCTGCAGGAACACCCCCCAATATAACTTGGGTTTCTTCTACCGCTTGCTGCGGTAGGTTGGCAGAACCTCCACGAATCTTAACCCCATCAATGAAAATCGTAGCACCCGAACGGGCTCCACGAATGTTTCCGATTTCCCCGTCTCGGCTAAAAACCCCACCAACCGTGGTTACTGCCGACAAAGGACTGCGGCCTGGAAGCTTCAGGATGTCTTCGCGGCGTATCGTCGTCCGCACCATGGTTTCATCTCGCTTAATCAACGGAACGGTTTCTTCTACAAAATCGTAGCCTTCTACTACTATGGCTTCAGAGCGCAACTGAGCATCAATAAAGGTGATGTTGCCTCCCGATTCTACGGTAATCCCTTTGGTTAGTTTGTTGAAACCGATGGCCGAGAAAACCAATTGGTACTTTCCGGCAGGTACCGCCTTCATCCAGTACGTGCCATTCATGTCGGTTGAGGAACCACGGACTTGTACGCCATCCTTCGTGAGCACCACGTTCGCAAAAGGCAAGGGCTCACCCTTGTCGTCTTTTACAACACCCTTTAATTCCCCAGTTGAACCCTGGGCAAAAATGGTTCCTTGCATCGAAACCACAAACAGTATCAGCGGAAGTAATTTTTTAATCATATTCCTTTTTCCTATAAGGCGGGCATAACCCTTCCTAAATTTAGTGTGGGTAAAAGTAGATATTTAAGGGCTTTTAACAATAGCTTCATGCCTGAATCATGAAATTTTTATCGAAATCAGTATTCCGGCCTATTCATAATGGCCTGATATATAACAGCATCACGCCCATTAAAGCCTTTAAATTTTTGCCTTAAATTCTGTTCTTTGGCCACGGGCATTTGCTTCGGAACCTTGGTTTTGCTCAACGTGGATTTCGCCTCAGACACATAGTTGATCGACTTCTTTTGGTTGGACTGACCCTCGCCGTCCGACCCCAATAAACCTTTTTCCTGAGGCGAAGACGGCAAGATCGATGGCCTACTTTCTGACCTAGAAATTAAGGTCTTAGGCGCTCCTGTCTTGGGTTCAGACATTGACTTAGGGACTTGCACCACCGGGGGCACTTTGTTTTTCGATGCTTTCTTCGAGGCGGTATAGGCCCGAAACAGCCAATAAGCAACCACCCCGATCAGCCCTATCCATTGTTGAATTTCCATGCTTATCTATATTATGGCAGAAAGGTACTTCCTTCTATTCAAAGGTGCAGCCAAGCTGTTGCAATTTAACATTTCCGTTCTGGATTTTGCTGCAAGAACTGAACCCAACCCTTTCCCTTTTTACTCCCGCCCATACTTTTATTCGCGGCCCGTTTAGGCATTCCGATGGGCCCTGAATGGCGAAAGGAATGGCAAACAGCCACCCCCAACGCATCGGTAGCATCTTCGGTCAAACCCGTCGGCAACTCGCCCATCAAATGCATCAGCATGGCCGCCAGCTGCTCTTTCGCCGCTCCGCCTCGCCCCGTAATGGCTTGCTTTACCTCTCTAGGTGCATATTCAAAAACAGGAAGGGAACACGATAAGGCTGCCGCAATAACTACCCCTTGTGCTCGGCCCAGCTTCAGCATAGATTGGACGTTTTTCCCGAAAAAAGGGGCTTCTATGGCCAATTCTTCTGGAGCATGTGTTTTTATCAACTCCAATATAAACCGGTGGATGTCGAGCAGCCGCTCAAAATGCGTGCGGCCCTTATCGAGCTTCAACTGCCCCATCTCAACAAGCTTAGGGGTCTCCTTGCCTTGGGACTCAATAATAGCAAATCCCATCACTGTGGTGCCAGGATCAATACCAAGAATGCGTTGAATATTGGACAAGCCTGAAGGTTTGGTTACTTTTATGCGGTTGAACGCTTCCCACAAATATACCGCTCCAAACGGGCTTTTCCTATTAAAAGGAATCCTAGCGCTTGGTTCGCTCGGTTATTTGGCCTTTATGATAACCACATTCCCCTATGCCAATTGGCCGAAGGTTCAGTGGAGTTATATGGCCTTATTGCTGCTCCTTGCCCCTGCAAATTGGTCCTTAGAAATTCTTAAATGGCGCAGCTTGTCCCCAGCTTCGATTCCCCTGCCCTTTCAAGTTTGGGTTAAGGTCTTTTTAGCGGGTATGGCTGCCGCGCTTTTTTCGCCCAACCGGACGGGCGAGTCGATTGGGCGCATTTTAAGCCTGCCCCCCCAACTCCGATGGCCGTTGGGAACCTCGGCCCTATTGGGAAGCCTAGCCCAGCTTTGCGTTACGTTGATTGGTGGCGTTTTGGCCTGGGAATACTGGGTGCCCAATTCGGTTTTTCCAGCCTATTTGATGCCCTTTCGCTGGGCAATCCGCTTAATCGGTCTTTGCTTGCTGCTGTTTTTTTTGTTCCGCATTCCCATGGCCTTGCGCAGGTTTTACCGCTATGCACCTAAAGCACTAAAAAGCCAACTTAAGCACGCCTCAAAAGGCATTCGCCAAAAAAACTGGCTTCAAGGGCTTGGTTGGGCTTTTGCCCGATACTTGGTTTTCTTACTTCAGTGGTGGATTGGCCTGCAGGCTTTGGGAATTGGGCTGCCGTTTACGGTGGTGCTGCCCGCTGTCGCTTTTATTTTCTTTGGAAATGCCTTGCTGCCCTCGTTTGCCTTTACCGAGTTGGCCTCTAGGGGGTCTTTGTCGGTCTTGTTTTTGGGCAACTTAGGAATCGCCCCCGGTCTTGCACTGCTGGTTTCCTCTGTTTTGTGGGTCGTTAATTTGGCCTTGCCCGCCGTGCCGGGTTTTTTCTTTTTACTCAAAAAGACGCCCAAAAAATGACGCCTGTCGCCGCCTTGCTCTCCCTCTGGATTTGCTGGCTAACGCTGCTAAATTGGGGGCATTTTCGCTTAAAAAAACGTTGGAAAAAACAGATGCAATTTCATCTAACCCAACCCTTTCCAACAATTTCATGGCTAATCCCCTTTCGCAACGAGGTCAGCAACGTGCGCCGATTTATCGCCAATTTAAACCCGAATCGCCACCCTTTCTTTGTGTGGATAAACGACAGCTCCGCCGATTCAGGCCCCATCGAAATTGCCCAAACCAAGGCCGTGTTGATTCAAAATACGGGAATTGGAAAAAAAGAAGCCCTGATTGCAGGGTGGCAACACTCCGTTTCTGAATGGAACATTCATACCGATGCCGATGTGGAATGGACTGAAAAAAGCATGGCTCATTGGGAGGACGCCTTAAGCCGGGTTTCAGATCAAACCATTTTGGTGGCGGGACTGCCTACTTTGGAGGGGAATACATTCGATGCCGAGGATTTTCGAGCAAATCTGTTTGCCGCTTCCGGCATGGCCGGCTGGGGACTGCCTTTTTTGTGCAGCGGTGCAGCCCTAGCGGTTCGATCCAATAGGCTCTCAAAACCCCTGCGCCCTTGGCTGGGACCCAGCAGCTCAGGCGACGATGTTTTCTTGCTGCACAATGTGGTTGCACACTTTGGCTCTTCGGCCGTAGTAACCCTGCCCTGTCCTGAACTCAAGGTCAAAGGGGCTGTAAACCTGGCCAAAGCAATTCAACAACGCATGCGCTGGGCAGGCAAATCTATTTTGTTCCGAAATCCAGCCGCCATTTCGGTGTCGCTTTTCATTTACTCCTTTCATGCCGCTGGACTCGTTTTTTTGTGTTTGCCGGGCAACCCATCTCAAAAACTGATTCTGGTCGGTGCAAAGGCCTTGGCCGACGCCCTGCTCTCAGGCGGAAAAACAAACCGCATTCTACATCGGCTTGTCCTTTCAATGGCCTATTGGTTGTACATCCCCCTGCTCCCTGCTTTGGCTTGGATAAGCATGCCCCTGCGCGAGGCTAAGAAAGTTTGGTAACTTGCACCCCCGATGCATCTATGAACTCGCCCTCCCGCTTTTCATTTAAAAATTGGCTGCAAAAACCCGCCGGGGTTGTTGCAGGTTGCTACCTGGCATTGCTGAGTTTAATGGCCCTGTTTTCGCCCTGGCTCGGCAACGATGGCAGCCCAAATGCCAACCGACAATGCCTGCCTTGCCGCTTGGCGGCCCCAGGCCAAGAAATACAATTCGCCGTTCTGCTGCGCAACAGCCCAAATCAAGGGAATGTGTTTATAGGATACCCCGACCCAGGGCCTTCCATCCCTTTTCATGAAAAAACCGAACTCCGCGGAGGCACCTTGTTTCGATTTAACGGGTATTCCGGCCCAAGCAGCCAATGGGTAGCCGCAGATGAACAGTACCAAGTGCTAAGCCGTAGGTTTGTTTTGGGGGCCGACCCTTTGGGCCGTGACCTTTGGAGCAGACTTTTAATGGGTGGCCGTATTTCCTTGGGCATAGGTTGGCTGTCGGTCATGGTGGCCTTGATTATTGGAATTGCTTTGGGTGCCCTTGCTGGCTTTATTGGAGGCAAAATCGATGCGGTATTGAGCTTTATCATTAACCTAACTTGGTCGGTGCCTACCCTCTTGCTGGTGATGACCTTAACCATTGCCTTGGGAAAAGGCTGGCTGCCCACCTTTTTGGCCGTAGGCTTATCCACTTGGGTCGAAATAGCAAGGGTTACCCGTGCCGAGATTATGGGCTTGAAAAAGCGGGATTTCGCCTTGGCAGGCACCGTTCTGGGTTTGCCCGCTTGGCGCTTAATCTGGCACCATATATTGCCCGGAATCCGAGGCCCTTTGCTCGTTGTAGCAGCAGCAAATTTTGCCGGCGCTGTCTTGATCGAAAGCGGGCTCAGTTTCTTGGGCTTGGGTGTTCAGCCCCCAGCACCCACCTGGGGAAATATGATGGAGAGCCACCGGCATTTTTTAATTTCGGGCCATCTTCATCTTATTCTAGTGCCCGGTTTGGCAATTCTATCGGTGGTTTTGGCCTTTATTGTGTTGGGCGACAGCTTGAAAAACCTCCGCAGGCTTTAATTCATTTTCATTGGGGGCAACTTCCCTCCCCTCTAAACGCATGGCTTCACGTGCCATTTTGTTTTGGGGGCGGCAGCCGGGCTTTCACCGGGAGTCCGCGGTTGCCGGTTGTCGGGCCCAGCGGGCTTGCGGGGGCTCCTAAAGTCGCCTCCGCGCCACGCGGGCCCGCCACCGCCACCCTTGCGGGCTCCCCGGTTCAATCCCTGCCGCGAACCTACCAACGCCACAAGTCCCAAAAATCAACCCTCGGCATACCACCCTCTCCCCTTTGGCGTTCTATATACAACCAATCCCCACCGCCATGAAATCCCTAATCGCCGCTTTGCTCCTCGCTGCACTCTTTTGTTTCGGTTGCGCTAGCTCCTATAAATGCAACGGCCAACGGGCCATCCAAACTCCCATGGGAAGAATGTGATGCGAAATCAGAAGGATTCGGGAAATACACCTGAATCCAACCGAACAGCAGCCCCATTTTTTAGCATTGAAGCCCGCAGCCCAAAAACCATGCTGCCGATTCGTGCTCCCTGGGGGAACCGCCCCCAATGCAAAGCTTCGAACAACTGTGCCCTTTTTCCGTTCGCTAAACGGTTAAAACGCGAAGCCGCTTGTAGAAATCTTCGCTTAGCCCTGCCAACTTTTGGTCCAGCAACTGGTGCGTATTACACAATATCTTAATATCTCACAACGCTGCTTGGCCGCCGTTTCAGTCCAGACTATTTTCCTTTTAGCCCTTCCAGGTCATTTTTGTCTAAAACATTTTGAGATATTGTTCGACCATTTTGAATGTCAGCTTCACTCATTTCGAGCATCAACTTTTGCTCTTTAGTCAATTTGATTTTTTCATTTTCAACTGCACTATTATCAACCAAACGAAGCAAAGCCATCAAATAATCTTTATCTGATATTGCAAGCAGTTTGTCAATAATTCCATTTCTAATTACATCAACTTGAGCCATTTCTTTTTAATGTTACTAAGGTAATATTTCGGACTAGTTTTTTCAAATGCCCCCTAACGATTTTCAGCTACCCGAAGGGCGGGACTTTTACCACAAACCTTGATGTGAAAAACGAATGTTTGTTTAACCACAAAACTGTCTTTGGAACACGAATTGAAAATCAGCGAAGCTAAACCCCGCTTTTTGGGTAGGTGCTGCTATAGCCACTGGCTCTTGTCCTCCGTCCTTTCAAACCATTGTCAGTATTGAGTTTTATTGTCATTGAGTCTCGGCTGTGCGTTGTGTTTTTATTTTTTAAAGCGTTGCAGAAAAAAAATTGATATTCTCTTTTGGGTCGGTGTGGTGGAAGCTCTTTTGTAATTTTTGGTCTGTGCCTTGGCTTCCCGCAAGGGCGGGATAGGTCGTGCGAATTGCAAATGTGCTTACACCTGTGTGATGATTGTCAACTTCGGGATTTTCCAATGAAATAAACAAGCCGCTATTAGTCAGGTAGTTATGTTGCCCTTTAGCTGTCTTTTGATTTTGTAAACAATTAAGGTTTACGTCCAAAACGGATAATTACTGAAAAGACCTTCAGCAAGGGCCTTCGGCAAAAATCCGCAGAAAGGGAATGCGCTTCAAAAACCGCTCAAATAAACTTGAAAAAGAGCAGCACAAAAGAACCCAAACCGGCCACCCCAAATACCAAAAGCCGGTAATCCATTTTATAAAAAGCGGAGTTTTTATACACCGACGGCGGCGCCGCAACAATACCGAAACTTAAGGCTATGGCATTGGCCAAAGTACCCAAAGCGGTGAAACCCGCCCACCAAAAAAACAAGTGGTCTTTGTTGCGCCCACCCAAATAATACGCAACAATGGCCAAAATTAAAAAGGGTACAACCTGATACCGAAACGCAAAACGGGCCTTGCCCACATGGGTCTGCAACGACGATGCACTGTTGCTCAACTGCAACACCTCTTTGCCCAACATTATTCCAGCCAACATAGACATTAAAAAACCCAGCCCTAAAAACACCACCGAAAATTTGGGCCCAACCCCCAACAAGTTCAACAAATCAGAAACATCTCTGCCCCTGTTCCATGCACTGCCCAAAAAAGCACCCGGCCAACTCCAAGCCAAAACCCGAAAATAAATCAGAACCGGACGCAATGCGTGGTTGGTTTGCCGAACATCCTTGCCCAAAAGCCCCATCAGCAAATCCAAGACAGGCAAACCCATTAGGGCCAATAAAAAGTACAAAAAGGCGTTTGTACGCGTCCACTGTGCCTCGTTTGCCGTTGAAATAAGAACAGTCCCCCAACCAAAGCTGGGCGTTAATTTCAAAAAATCCAGAAACAAATACGAACAGGCCGACCAAATCCAGGAGCCGATGGCAAAGGTCAATAAAACCGATAAAAAAGCATTGATACGGGCGTTCATTCTGTTCTTGCGAAAAGCAAATATACTAAAACTAAAAAAACTGCTTTGTTGACGTACAGGCAAGCCCCTTTCCCTCAATTTATTAAATTTGTATTTTATTGAATCAGTAACACGCTTAAATGAACATTATAATTCCAATGGCCGGCATGGGCAAACGCATGCGGCCGCATACCCTTACCATTCCCAAACCCCTAATTCCCATTGCCGGAAAACCCATTGTTCAACGGCTGGTTGAAGACATTGCCAGGGTATGCCCCGAAAGCATCAACAACATTGTTTTTGTTGCCGGACATTTTGGAGAAGAGGTTGAACAACGCCTGCTTGAAACCGCCGCTCAAGTAGGCGCCACCGGCCACATCCGTTACCAAGAAGAAGCACTAGGCACCGCACACGCCGTGTATTGCGGCCAAGAATTCCTAGATGGCCCTACCGTAATTGCCTTTGCCGACACCTTGTTTGCAGCCGATTTTAAAATGGACCTGCAGCAAGACGGCATTATTTGGGTAAAAGAAGTGGAAGACCCCTCGGCATTTGGAGTGGTTACCCTTGACGATCAAGGCTACATCAACGGCATGGTTGAAAAACCCAATACCTTTGTTTCAAACCTAGCCATTATTGGAATTTACTTTGTGAAAAACGGGCGGGGACTAAAAACCCAAATCGAATTCCTGCTGAACAACGACCTAAAAACCAAAGGCGAATACCAACTCACCGATGCCTTAGAAAACATGCGCACGCAAGGAGCCCGTTGGGCAACCGGCGCCGTAACCGAATGGCTGGACTGCGGCAACAAAAACGCCACCGTGTACACCAACCAGCGCATGCTGGAACTCATTCAGCAACGCGAAACCTTGGTTTCTCCTCTTGCCCATATCATCGACTCGGTAATTATCCCCCCTTGCTACATTGCCGCTGGAGCAAAAATTGAACATTCCGTTGTAGGCCCCCACGTATCCATCGGCGCCCACAGCCACATCAACCGTTCCGTTCTAAAAAACAGCATCGTTCAAGCCCATTCCCAAATTAGCCAATTGCTGCTCAGCAATTCGATGATAGGAAACCACACCCAGCTCAGCGGCAAGGCTGGAAATTACTCCCTGGGCGATTATTCCACCCATGAGGGCTAAGGTTTTCGCAGCCCTTTGTTTCTGCTGCATCGCTTTTGGGGTGCAGGGCCAAGACACCGAAGCTCAGGTGGCGTTTAAACAGGCTTTTTACAACGCCACCACCCAAAAAATGCTGCAAAACAACCGGCAAGCCCTGGATTTGTTCCTGGAACTCTGCACCAAATACCCCCAAGAAGCTGGTCCAGCCCACGAGGTTGCCCGGCTGCTTGGCGAAAAAAGCCCCGACCTAGCTCTGCCTTTTGCCCAAAAAGCCCTGACCCTGCAACCCCATGAACCCTGGTTCATGTATTCCTTAATCGATTTGCTGGAACGCACAAACCAGTATGCCTCGGCGGCCGATTTAAAAATGAAACTCTTTGAACAGAACCGCGATTTTGAACAAGCCCTTGAAGCCGCCGAAATCTGGATTGGACTGAACAACCAAAAAAAACTGAACCAATGGGTCAATCAATTTATTCAGCAACCTGAAACCCAGGCCGATGCCATACGAATGGAATTAAAACAATACCGCAAAATCAGTCAGCCCAAAAAATACCTGAAGGCGGTGGAAAAACTGCAGCGGCGATTTCCCGAAAACACCCTGGTAATTGGGTCGCTGGGCGAAGCCTATGAACTGGCAAAACAATGGAAACAAGCCGAATTCTGGTACCGCACTTTGGCAGCCCAACACCCCGAAGACAGCAAAGTGCATTTTGCCCTCGCTCAAGTTTTAGAAAAGCAAGGACTTTTCGATTCGGCCACAGCAGCTCTGAGGCAGGGGTTTCTTCAAGCCTTGGTTCCCGTTTCGTATAAAATAAATGTGCTGCATTCGCTCATGGAAGCCGGAGCTCAGGCAGAACGATTCCGGAACCAAGCCCTAGAAATGGGGCAAATCTTAGAACGCTTGCACGGGGGCGAACCTGCCACCTTTTCGACGCTGGGCGACCTGTATTTGCGCGAAGGACGCATTGACACCGCGGTGCTATGGTACCGCCGACACCTCGACGCGGCCCCCCCCAACCAGCAGGTGTACCTTCAATTGCTGCGCTTGGAATTCTTTCAGCGCGAATGGAAACAAGCCCTTAAAACCGCCGAAAAAATGGCCGAATTGTTCCCCGCAAACCCCCAGGCTTACCTCTATTTTGGCCTGGCCCTAAATAAAAATGGGCAATACGAAACAGCCCTTGAACAACTGAAAATCGGCGAGGTGTACCTAACCGCCTCCGATGCCCGAAACCGCCTCTTGTTTTTTCGCGAAAAAGCCATTGCTTACGCTGAATTGAAGCAATACGAAAGGGCTCAGACCGAAATGACCCGAGGGCTGGATTTGGTTGGTTTTGATGCCGATTTGGCCCTGTTGAGCATCTACCTGAAATTTCAACAATCGGGAAGCCAAACCGAAATCGAAAAGGCTCTGAACACCTTTGCAGTGAAAGAAGGCGAAACCCCCGCCCTGCGTTCCGCCCGTTGGCTCCTGCAAACCCACAACAGCAAAACCCCCGAATTAAAACAAGAGTTGATTCAAGCCCTTAACAGCCTAGGCAACAGCGAAAGCATGGCCTTAGAATGGCTGGGCGATGCCCTGCTAATTCTGGGTGAACAACAAGCCGCCCGCAAGGCCTACCTGAAAGCCGTCGAATTTCAACCCTTGCTTATAGGGCATCTTCAAGATAAACTATCATCTTTGTCCGAAATTCCATGAGCATGCGCTGGGGCTTATTTTTGTTGATGATGTTGGGCCTTGCTTGTGTTGCCCCTAAAGCCCGCAAACCTTTGCAGGAATTAAACCAAGCCAATTTGGCCCAGCAAAAGCAATTCGATTCTCTGCTAAGCAACCGGCCCGAGTGGCAATGGCTGGAAGCCAAATTCAATGCCGACATTCGCGTAGGCGATGAACGCTTTTCGGCCAAAGGCAGGCTGCGCATGCGCAACGACAGCCTAATCTGGTTGTCCATCAAACCCGACATCGCCATCATCGAGGTTTTTCGCATCATCATTGTCAACGACACCGCCCAAGTGCTAGACCTGTTAAATAAAAAATACTATTGGGGTTCCGTGCGGCAGGCCACCGCTTGGCTGGGCCCCGAAAGCGGACTGTCTGAACTTCAAAACATCGTGTGGGGTTACCCCTTTTTGCTGCAACCGCGGGAGCGGTTTTCGGCCTTTCAGGCCGAGAAAGAAACGGTGCTGAGCACCTTTGGTCAGCCGGAAGAGCCAGAAAATACCGAGCTGAACGGGCAGCACTTGCGCTTTTTTGGACTCGGGCGGATCAGCGAAAGCCTCCTGATTCGTTCGGCCGAAAAGCAACGCATCCGCATGGAATTCACTGGCTATCACCCCATTGAAAAGCAGCTGTGGCCCGGCAAAATCAACATCTCGACCCGCGCCAACGGCAAAGACATCAGCATCAGTTTAGACATGCAGCGCGTGCAACTGCAAGGCCCCTTCGATTTCCCCTTCACAATTCCCGACGCATATCCGCGCTTCAATTTAAGCGAATTCGGGGGCAATTAAATTTTATTTTGGGCGGCCTTTCCGGCTATCGCGGGTAGTACGCGTCCCAGCGGCCAGGGCAGCAGTGGGCCAGCAGTGGCTCCCAAGGTCGCCCTGCCGGCACACGCTGCCCAAGGCCGCCGGTCCTGCGCGCTACCCCGCTCTATCCGGGCCGCGGGCGGCATCGCTACGTTAACCAAACCCAAAGCAGCTCAGCAAGCTAAATTCTCCCTTATTCGCCAGCTCCTGCCACAGCATTGGCCAACACTATGGTTTTGAGCGCTCGAACCACATGAAAATCGGGCTCGTCGCCCATGGCTTGCTTTAAGGCCGTTAAATCCAACTCTTTGTTTTGATGCGCAATGCTAAGCCAATTCCGCTGTTCGGGCGTTATAAACAAATCGGTCTCGGCCAATTTCCCCGCCACCACCGCCTTGGCCAAATGGGTCCAAATGGTGGACTCTACAAAGCCCCGCTGTTCGGCAATCTGGGCAATACTTTTGCCCTCCAAATACAAATTCAAACTTTCCAACACGGTTTCGCCCTTTGGCTTGGAAGCCGGTTTTGAATTGCCCGCTGCCGCTCCCTGTGCACCTGCCCCTTGTGCAACCAAGGTTTTTCTCCATTCTGGCTGCAAAATTTCCTTTAACCGCGCTTCATCAATGGGAGCTTGAGTCAACAGCGTTTCTACAATGCACCGGCACCGCTGCATGTTGCGTATTTGCGAAAACAAAACCTGATCCAACGATTCGGCCTCGTTCAGCACCTTTTTTATCTTTTTGGGCTGCTGTATGGCTCGATACAATTCGGAATTGGCTTTTATTAGCGGCGGCAAAAAATAGCTCTCGGCAGCTTGCAGCCGCTCCAATAAGGCTGTGCTAATGCCTTGTTTAGAAAGGGTTCGCAGCTGTTGCTGAAACCGTTCGGCCACCTCCTGCAAAGGAAATAAGGCTTCTAGCAAACTGCTGCCCAAGGAATAACCTTCGGTTATAGCGGCCTCTTCGGCAGCTTCGCGAAAATCCCGTATTTCGCGGATGCAGCCCAACAACGAATACGAGCTCATGGCCAAACTCAGGGCATACTCGGCCGAAGCCTCTGAAAACAAGCCTTTCAAGGTCTCGGCATCCGGTCGCCCCTGCTCAAATTCAGTTAAGGTTTTGGGCACCTCTATTCCCCGTTCTGGAAAGGGCGACAACAGGATTAACCCCTGCAATCCGGTTAAGCGCGACAAGGCTACATAACTTTGGCCAGAAGCAAAAATGTTGCTCACATCTAATATAGCCCGCTCAAAGGTCAAGCCTTGGCTTTTGTGGATGGTGATGGCCCAGGCCAGCCGCAGGGGAAATTGAGTGTAGCTTCCAATCACATCTTGACGGATGCTGCCTGAAGCATTGTCAACGCTGTAGCGTATGTTTTCCCAGGTATGGGCTTCGACCTCAAGCCTTAAGCCGTCTTCGGTTTTTACGTACACGCTTTTTTCTGACAAGGAATACACTTTTGCCAGTTTTCCGTTGTAGTAGCGCCCCTCGCCGCTGGTATCGTTTTTAATAAACATCACCTGAGCCCCTTCTTTCAGCACCAATTTGGGGTCGCAAGGATACATGCTTTCCGGAAATTCGCCCTTTACAAAAGCGGGATATACGTAAGGCTCTTCGGGAATGGCACGAAGTTCCTGCTCGTTCATTCGGGCCGCCATCCAATTGTGGGTGGTCAGCGTGATGTAAGATTCGGTGTAGTCGGGCGTGAAATTCGGATTGAAATGTTGGTTTAACCGGTCAATATCGGCCCGGGTAGGTTCGTTGTAGCGGAGCCGGTTTAAGAGGGCCACAAAATCGGGGTCGGTTTGCCGGTAAATTTTGGTCAGTTCAATGTGCACCGGTGGTTCGTCGCGCAAGGCATGGGCCTGAAAAAAATACAATCCATCGGGGTAATAGGCCCTCAATACTTCCCATTCTTCGTCTTTAATGACCGGAGGCAGCTGCATTAAATCGCCAATAAACAAGACCTGCATGCCACCAAAGGGCTGCCGGCTTTTCCGAACCCAACGCAAAACTTGGTCAATGGCATCCAAGGTGTCGGCACGCAACATACTCACCTCATCAATCACCAACAAATCGGCACTGCGTATGGCTTTTCGTTTCACAGCCGATAGGCGGATTCGGCGAGTTAGGGTGGATTGGGTTTCAAAAGCCAAAGAACCCATCACCACCATGTCGCGTTGAGCAGGTATAAATCCCGTTAGGGGCAGCTGAAACTGGGAATGCAAGGTAACTCCGCCGGCGTTCAATGCCGCAATGCCCGTGGGTGCTGCAACCAGCAAAGGCTTGGGCGGATTGGCTTTGATGCGGTGTAAGAAGGTTGTTTTTCCCGTTCCTGCTTTGCCCGTCAAAAACACATGCCGGCCGGTTTGATTTAAAAAATATTCGGCAATCCTAGCTGGATCTTCCGCTCCTGTAATCATTGACATACTAAAAATAAGGTGTTGCTTTTACCCCGCTTTTCAAAGATAGCCATTTCACAGGGGATATGTCAAGGGAAACCCCCATATTTATTTAGGGCTGTCCAAAATGCAAGGGCGCTTTCCAGCCTTGCAATTGAATAACCAAGGGCTGCCCGTTGTTCAAGGTTGAAATTTCAAACCGGTACTGTTGGCGCACTTCAGCCCGGCAAGGGTCTTCTCCCCTACCCAACAACCTCAACGGCACTTGGGGCGGCATGGATTTCATCATGGAACCGTTCCAAATTAAATCGACCGAAACGCTGCCGCAGCCGCCACTGCGGCGCACATCTACCACCAAACAGCGCCCATCTAGGTAGGCGGTATCGATGTTCAATGCAAATCCAGGCATAGAAAACAGCGCGTTGTCCATAATCCAGCCGCCTCCGCAAGCTGGCTTGCGGCCGGTTTGATGCGGAGCTTCGGCGCTGTAAGCCGGGCTGCCCGACTTGCACCCCAACATCAAAAAAAATGAGCAAACAGAAACAAGGCGTAGCAACATCATAAGGCAAAAGAATCGGCGGAAAGGTTTAACCAATTTAGGGCGGAGCCATGGTAAAGAAGGGCCTTTTCCTTTTCGCTCAAGGGCATGGACTCCAAATACGCTCCAATTTCTAAGTCGCCCAAAGGAAAGGGGTAATCGGAACCCAGCATCATTTTTTCGGGACCTATTTTATCTAGAATGTACCGCGTCAGTTCGGCATCGTGGGTTATGGAATCGACCCAAAAGCGGCCAAACGAATCGCGGGGATTGATGGGATTGTCAATGGCCACTAAGTCGGGCCGGCAATGAAAACCGTGTTCAAGCCGGCCAATGGTGGGAATAAAACTTCCACCGGCATGGGCAAAACAGACCCGCAAACCGGGCAAGCGTTCAAACATGCCGCTAAACACCATGCTGCTGGCAGCTCGGGCGGTTTCGGCGGGCATTCCAACCAGCCAAGGCAGCCAATATTTTGACATGTGTTCTTGGCCCATCATGTTCCATGGGTGCACCAGTACGGCCATGCCCAAATCGGCACAGGCCTCAAAAATGGGAAACAGGCGGTCGTCGCCCAGGTTTATGTCGTTGATGTTGGACCCAATTTGAATGCCCGGAAGGCCGAGTTCTTCTTTTAATCTACGCAACTCCTGAATCGCCAAGTTGGCATCTTGCATGGGCAGGGTTCCAAGCCCCACATAGTGCTTGGGATATTGGCTTTGAATTTGAGCCAAATGGTCGTTCAAAAAGGAGGCAACCCGCAATGTATCGTTGGGTTTGGCCCAATAGCTAAACATAACGGGGACGGTGCAAACCACCTGAACCTGAGTATGGAACTGGGCATATTCGTTTATGCGCAGTTCTGGATTCCAGCAATTTTCTTGAATTTCTCGGAAAAAGGTTTCCCCCTTCATCATTCGTGCGGCGCCCTTTTTGTGGTGGTGCAGGCGAATAAAGCCTCCATAGCCGAACTCGGCCGAAAAATCGGGAATATGCTCCGGCAACAAGTGGGTATGCATGTCGATTTTCAGCATGGCCAAAGGTAAGAAAATTGGGCAGTTTGTTGGCGGCGCTTCAAACAACTGCGCCTCTGCGGCAGGGATTGACTGAGCTACCCCGCAAGGGTGCCGAAGCCTGGCCCGCTAGGTGCGGAGGCGACCTTAGGAGCCCCCGCAAACCAGCTGGGCCAGACTTTCGGCAGCCGCGGAGTAGCCAGGAAAGCGCGGCTGCCGCCCAAAACGAAAAAGCTTTATTTATCTTTACCGCATGCGGACTTCTCTCTTTATTCCATTGCTTGTGGCCTCGCTTAGGCTCGTTGCCCAGCAACCCGCCATTGGGCCTCATTCGGCCAATCGAATTTGGATTCAGGGCGCGACGGTGCATACAGCGCCCGGAAGCACCCTGTTAAATGCGTCTGTTTTGGTGGTTGACGGCTTGATTGCCTACGTTGGAACGGCGCCCAAAGACACCCTAAAATGCCTGAAAATTGAGGGCAAAAACCGGCATGTATATGCTTCGTTTGTTCATGCTCATTTTACTGCGGGCATGGACTTGGAGAAATCGGGATATGCGCCGGGGCCCCGCCCCCAATCGGAAAAAGAAGCCTTGCAATTTTGGCCCAACGATGCCGTTCATGCCGAACGCTGGTCGGGCAGCCATTGGGCGCCCAAAAGCCAAGACCTAAAGGCCTGGTGGAAAGCCGGTTTTGGATATGCCATACCTGTTTTAGACGACGGACTGATTCAAGGTCGCTTCCCTGCCATGAGCCTAGGCGGGCCAAGGTGGGTGGCAGAGCCCCTTTTGTACGAGGCCGCTCTGGGATTTTCGTTCGACAAAGGAGAATCCAAGCAAGATTATCCAAGTTCTTTGCCCGGAGCGGCGGCAGTGCTGCGGCAGTTTCTGGTAGATGCCCGCTACGCCGAAACCCATCCGGAATACCTGCGCCACCGCCGTTCGCTGGACCCCTACCTTGCGGCAAAAAACCGCCCCCATTTTATGCAAAGCCCTTCGGCCTGGGACATTCCTTTGTGGAAACAGCTTTTTCCCGACCGAAACCTGGTTTTTGTGGATTATGGCGAAGCCCATTTGCTTGAAAACGCCGATTTAACCCAAGGCGACCGGCTTTTATTTCGCTGCGAAATGCCTTCGGTGCCCGAGGTGCGCGACCCCCTTGTGCTGGCCCGAACCAACATCATGGAACTGAAGCAATGGGAACAACGCTATGCCATACCTGCCTTGCTTGTGGCCCGTGGAATTCAACTGGCTTTGAATCCCGGAGAAAAAGCCGAGGAATTTGAAAAAACCTGCCGCGCATTTTTGCAGCATGGATTGAGCGAGGCCGAATTGCTCTCGGCCCTGACCACCCAACCCGCTGCCTGGTTGGGGCTCGACAAAAAAATAGGGAAAATAGAAGCAGGATACCGGGCGGGCTTACTTATTGCAGGCAACCCACTTGGGCATGAGGACGGACTTCAAACCGAAGGAATCATTCTGGAAGGAGAATACCTGCCTTTGATTCAATCTGTAGAACGCCGAACCCTGAATTTTATGCCCAGCGATTCAGGTCTTGACTCCTTGGCTTTTGTGTACACAGAAAAAGGGGGGAAAGCCCAGATTGTGGTGGCCGGCAAAACCTTAAATCCAGAGCAAGAAGCCGGGGGAAGTTTGATTTTTGAATGGCCCAAAAGCGCAAATCGACTGTATTTCCCAAAATGGCAGGCAACACATTCCAGTGCAAAGCCAAAGGTAGAACTGAAATTTATGGATACCCTAGGTGGCATTCAAAGCATCGCCTACCGGGTTGAAGCCCTGCAAGAGGAACCCGAACAGGAAACAGAAATCCAAGAAAAAATCAGCGAAATATCGACAGAAATATACCGCCCCTTTCATGCCTTTGGCTATTCGGGCAGAGACCAACCACAGCAAAAAGACATGGTGATTCGGTCGGCCCTGGTTTGGACAGGGCAAGCTGCCGGAGTTACGGAAACCGATGTGTATGTAAAAAAGGGCAAGATCGCCGGAATAGGGAAAGACCTAGCCGTGCCCAAGGGGACGGCAGAAATAAATGGAAAAGGCAAGCACCTAACTGCGGGCATCATTGATGAGCACTCCCACATTGCCTTGCGCAATGGGGTGAACGAATCGGGCTCGGCCATTTCGGCCGAGGTGCGCATGAAAGACGGATTAAATCCAGACGATCCCGCCATTTACAGGCAACTGGCCTCGGGCGTTACGGCCGCCCAATTGCTGCACGGTTCGGCCAACCCCATTGGGGGGCAATCGGCTTTAATTCGAATGAAATGGGGAGCCCCTGCATCCAGCATGCTGATGCCCGAAGCCCCCGCATTCAACAAATTTGCCCTGGGCGAAAATGTCAAACAATCAAATTGGGGAGAACGGTTTACCATCCGGTACCCACAAACCCGATTGGGCGTACAAGCCTTTATTCGAGAGCAGTTTTTGAAAGCCAAAAATCCAGAATCAGGCCCCCCATCGTTGCGCTATGAAATTTTAAACGAGATTCTGGCCGGAAAACGCAACATCACTTGCCACTCGTACGTAAGCAGCGAAATCTTGATGCTGATGCAGCTAGCCGACTCCATGGGTTTTAAAATAAGAACCTTTACCCATGTGTTGGAAGGCTATAAAGTAGCCAAAGAAATGGCCGCCCACGGAGCGGCCGGTTCCACCTTTTCCGATTGGTGGGCATACAAAGCCGAGGTGAACGATGCCATCCCCTACAATGCAGCAATTATGCACAAGGCCGGCATTCTGACGGCCTTAAATTCGGACGACGAAGCCATGGGAACCCGCCTGAACTTGGAAGCCGCAAAAATGGTGAGGTATGGCAACATATCGGAAGCAGAAGCTTGGAACATGGTTACCCTAAATCCAGCAAAAATGCTGGGCATCGATAAAAAAGTAGGAAGCATAGAAATCGGGAAAGAGGCCGACTTGGTTTTGTGGAACGGACACCCCATGATGGCGGCTTCGGTGCCGGAGTTTACTTGGATTGAAGGCTTTGACTACTATTCCCAAGAACGCCACAACCGCATGCTGCAACGCAACGAGGCCGAAGCCAAACGGCTTCTCCCTGTGCTGATAAAAGCCATTTCAGAGGGAGAAAAACCAGAGGAACGGCCCTACAAATCCTTTAACCCTTACCATTGTGAAGACCTTAATCCTTAGCCTACTTTTTACGGCCTCGGCCTTGGCTCAAGGGAGCTTTGCCATTAAAAATGCAACCCTGCACTTGGGCAATGGGCAGGTAATTCAGCAAGGCTTGTTGCATGTGCATCAAGGC
This sequence comes from uncultured Flavobacteriales bacterium, assembly GCA_903837495.1. GTDB lineage: Bacteria > Bacteroidota > Bacteroidia > CAIKAF01 > CAIKAF01 > CAIKAF01. The sequence continues at coordinate 43,456 of CAILUT010000046.1, forward strand.
AAAATAGCTGCCGTTGTTGACCAAAATTCAGGGGGGCCCTACGCCCTTTCGCCCGATGTTCCCCTCATAGATGGGAATGGCTGGAATCTATATCCGGGTTTCATTTTAATGAACACCATTGTAGGTTTAACCGAAATTGATGCCGTTCGGGCCACCTTAGATTTTGATGAAGTAGGGAATTTTAGCCCCGAAGTAGAGGGGCACATTGCCTTTAATGCCGCCTCTTCCATTTTACCCACCTTACGGCAGAACGGGGTGCTGTTTGCCGAGGTGAGCCCTAGGTATGGAATGCTGGCCGGAAGCTCGTCGCTGCTGCGGTTGGACGGAAAACCCTGGACAGAATCCCTTATAAAGGCACACACCGGAATGCACATGCATTGGCCTAGGGCCGGCAAAGAATATGCAGCCGCTGCGGCCCAACTGCAAGCCTTGTTGAGCCAGGCCGCGGCCGGACGCGAAGGGCAGCAATTCAACGCCTTGCGGCGCCTAATTCAAGGCGAAGAAAAAACAATGTTGCATGTGCGATCAGCCTCAGATTGGCAAAATGCAATGGACTTTTTTAGGCCCTGGCCCAAGGTGAAAATAGTGGTGCTGGAATGCCGAGATTGCGAAGCCTTAACCAATGACTTAGTCCGAGAAAAACAAGCCTTGGTGGCAAGCCGAATTTGGGAACTGCCTCCGTTTTACCATGCCCAACCCCAACAGCGTTGGCTGGACTTTCAAAAAATGAGCCAAGCCGGGCTATTAATGGCCCTAGACTACGAAGGAGATATGGAAGCCATGGGAGGACGAAACCTAGGTTTTATGGCAGGCACCCTTAAACGCGTTGGATTTGAAGAGAAAGACATTTTACCCTTTATCACCCTTAACCCCGCCCGCATCCTTGGATTAGACCAGCACATTGGCAGCCTTGAAGTGGGCAAAGAAGCCAGTTTTTTTGCATGCCAAGGTAGCCCACTCGAAGCCCTGAATTTCAATATGATTAAACTATGGTCGCAGGGAATTGAAATCCCATTAAAAGGCCGACAGGAAACCCTGAAAGATGAATTTGACCGAAAATAACATCCAGGCTCTGTTGACCTTGGGCCGAAATGTGGCCAACCGAGTGTTGGAGATTTACCTTCAAGAATTTGATGTGCAATTCAAAGCCGACGACAGCCCAGTAACCCTGGCCGATCAAGAAGCCGACAAAATGTTTCACGAAGGACTTCAAAGGTTTGGACTGCCGGTGGTTTCGGAGGAACAAGCTTTTAATCCGAACCAAGATTTTTCTCGGTGTTGGGTGGTTGATCCCATTGATGGAACCAAAGAATTTGTGGCTAAAAATGGAATGTTCACCTTAAACGTGGCATTGATTGACAATGGAATGCCCATTTTAGGTTTGCTTATTGCCCCCGCTTACCAAGGCGAAGAAGCAGGAGCCTGGCTGGGCGGCCCCGATTTCGGTTTATGGCATTGGTCCATGAACGAAGATTGGGTTTGGGAGCCCGAAAAAGTCCAAGTTCTACCCAAAGCATCCATCCACAGCCCTAGCTTGGTGGGCAGCCGGTCTGATTTCAGAGAAAACCTAGAAAATTGGGAACAAGAATTGGCCAAGGGGAAACCCTTGCACCTTTTAAAGGTGGGCAGCAGCTTAAAATTCACCTTTGTAGCGAGCGGAAAAGCAGATTTTTACCCCAGAAGCCACCACTTAGCGGCCTGGGACATTGCGGCAGGACACGCGTTGGTCTTGGGGGCAGGAGGACAGATGCTGGACCTCGAAAGCCGAAAGCCGATTCGGTACGACCTACCCAACATTGCCATGCCCGGGTTTTTAGCCTTAGCATCTACTGCCTTAGATTGAAAATCGTACATTTGAATACAAGCATGCATACCATGAAAAACCTGTACCTCATACTTTTTATGGCCATTGGTCTTGGTTTCAAGGCTCAAGCTCAATGTCCAGGCTGCGTTCCAAATACGGCTTTGTGCCAAGGCAGCAACGGTCCTTGCCCGAATTACATGGATACGGCCACCTCTGGCCAAGCCTACGAAGACACCCTGACTTTTTTTCTGCCCAAGCAAGTAGATGCTACCGTTCAATCGGGCGGGTTGTTCAGCTGGGTGGACTTTCTTAAGTTCGAAATCCTGAGCATCAGCGGCTTGCCTTTTGGCATCAGTTGGGAATGCAGCCCCGCAAACTGCACCTATTTCCCCAGCCAGTTTCCGAACGGCACCTTTGCCTGCATTCGGTTTTGTGGAACGCCTTTGGCCGCTCCCGGAACCTACACCTTGACCATCGACACCAAAGGCACGGTTCAAACCCCTTTTGGTGCCCAGGCCGGAAACGAAATATTCACCATCGACCTAGAAGTTCTGCCGCCAATGGGGGGCAACAGCGGTTTTAGCTTTTCGCCCTCCACAGGTTGCGCTCCTTTAACCGTTCAATTTACCAACCAAAACCCCTCGAACGGATATCAGCCAGGCCCACAAAACCTGGGCTATCAATACAGCTGGGACTTTGGAAACGGCTTAAGCAGCACCGCCGAGAATCCAGCTCCGATTGTGTATGGCATGGGAGGGAACTACCTGATTAGCTACCAGGCTGTTATTGATACATTGCCGTTCTTTTTGCAGTCGCTTACGGTAAATACCGTGAATTGCACCGACATTCCCTTTTTTGGGGATCATCCAGACTTGTACCTAAGGGTGTTGGATGCGGGTGGAAATCTGCTGCTAACCACCAACAACAACCAAGTGAATTTTCCCCCTGGCAGTTCACCGCATACATGGAACATCAATCTGCCCGTTGCAAATGGCCCCTTAGCCGTGGAAATTATGGATGCAGACGGAGGATTGTACGGCAACGACGACAACTGCTACAACGATCAAACCGGCGGGTATATTATTCCCCTAACTACCCCGCAGGCCAACCAATACAACGTCCCTGTGGTTCAAAGCTTTAACCAAAATGGCTTGTCGTTTTCGTACACCATGCAAAAAACAGCTTTTGTGCTCACAAGTTCAGACACCCTTACGGTCAATGCCACACCTCCATTTAGTTTGCTTTCGGTGTCGCCTGGCACCACTGCCTGTCAGCGCGATTCGGTTCGTTTGGAAGTATATCCAGGCTTTGCGTATGAATGGTACCAAGACGACACCCTGTTGGTAAGTACTTCGGGCTCGTATTATTATGCTTTGACAGCAGGCAATTACAAGGTGAAAATTATTGACCCCAACACGGGTTGCTTTACTTGGAGCGGCGACACCAACCTGATTTTTCAGCCCAGCACCCCTCCTGGATTTCCGAACGTAGGCATATCGTTGAACAACGGAGTTTTAAGTTCAAACCTGAGTGGTACTTGGACCTATCAATGGATTTTCTGGAACGGAAGCAGCTGGAATCCCATTGCACCTCCCTTGGGCAGTGTTGCCAATTTAACCCCAAGCCAAAGCGGGAATTATGCCTTAATCGCCACCAATTCATTTGGTTGCGGCGACACCTCAAATGTGATCGTGTTTGGCGATGCCGGCATGGATTCTTGGCTGCAAACCAACATCGTTTTATACCCCAACCCCGCAAGCCGCGAAATCTACATCCGCTGGCCTGGGGGACTTAGTGGGCAATGGAAACTGAGCTTGCATGACCTTTCTGGACGCAGCGTTCAAGCGTGGACAGAACAGGTGGAAAGCGGTCAAGAAAGCCGCATTGGCATTTCCTTGCCTGCCGGCACCTATATGCTGCGCGGGAACGGCTCGGCAGGGCATTGGATCCGGCGCGTGGTGGTGAAATAACGGTCGTTTCCTGGCCGTTTGGCATCTGGATTTGTAGGGACAGCCCCATGTATCTGCCCTTTGGTGGCAAATTCCAATGGTCTAAATTAGCCTTGGGGAATTCAGCCACGAATGCACGAATGGTTGCGGATGCGGGGCGAGCAACCTGGTCCTGGATAAATTAGGCAATTAAACCTTGGGAGGAGGGGAGGGGGAATTTAGCCACGAATGCACAATCGTTTTTGATTTCGAGGCTAAATTGTCCGCGACTAGATTGACAGCCGCCCATGTGTCTGCCCTTTCGTGGCTATTCAAATATTGAATCCACATTAATCCAACACCAGCTGCATGCCGGTAATGATTCCAATGGCTAAAATCAACAGCAAGGAAATGCGCCTGAATTTGGATTGGGGTATGTACACCAAAATTCGCTTGCCCACATACGAACCAACAAACCCAACCACAAACAAAAATGGAATGTACTTTAAATCGTGCCGGTGTATAAATCCGTTGTGATAGTACACCACGGTGCGCGAAAAATCAATCATCAAGTCAATCACCGCCGAAGTGGCAATAAAGGCACTTTTTTCTAAATTAAATGCGGCCATCGTTAGCCCTCGAATTGCTCCCCCCGTGCCCAACAAACCCGCTGAAAATCCAGACAGAGCTCCCCCAATCATCGCGTTTTTTGTGTGGGCCTGAATCATAAAACGCTGCTTCAGCAAAAAAAACAAACTAAAACCCAACAAAAAAACAACCAAAACCGCCTCCAAATAAAGGCTGTTGACCCATTTTGACAAAAAACCACCCAACACCACAAAAACCACCGATGGAATACCCATCGACCATATAAGGCGCTTATCTAAGCCCTGCTTAAATAATACCATTTTACTTAGGTTGCTCGACAAATGAAAAACAGCGGCTATGCCCAACACCGACTGAAAATCAAAATAAAAATTTCCCAAGGGCACAAAAAAAACGGAAGAACCAAATCCCCCAATGGTTCCAAGAACTTCAGCAACCAAAGCCAATAAAATAAACACCAGATTCACTCCCCACATAATGGCCTTGAAATTAATCAATTATTCTGCTAAAATAACTCAGCGATTCCCGCCGAACATGCATCAAAATCAGAAATTCCTGTATATTTGAGAAAACAAACACCCGCATGAAACCACTTTTCCTCTCCCTATCTGCCATCTTACTCAGCGCCTCATTGACCTCGGCCCAAACCAAAACCATTGCCTACCAAGAACTTCCCGATGCCATGGGAAATGCCACCGGCTCTGGTATGTTTTTCGGTGCTACCATGGACTCCGACACCATCACGATAACCTTCGGCGGTATTTTTGACCGTTGGTTGGCATTGGGCTTTGGCACCTCTATGAGCCAAACCGATGTTTTAATGTTTTCGGAAGGGAAATCTGGAGCCAGCCATGCCCAAGATTGGTTTGATTACTACAACAGCAGCGGAAGCATTGCGGGTGTAAACAAAGACGCCTCTCAAGATTGGATCATAATTTCAAGCAATATACTGGGTGGGGTACGGGCTGTAACGGCAAAACGTGCTCTAAATACCGGCGACAACAACGATGCTGTCCTTTCATTCAACGATGCCACCCTTCGCCTGGTTTGGGCAAAAGGTGGCTCGCCCTCGTACACGATTAACAACCACGGCCCTTCAAACCGGGCCTTTGGCATAAATCTTCCTTGGCAATCTACCACCGGCCTTGAAGATGCAAAAGCCGGAATTTCTTGGTCACAACAAAACCGACATTTCGACATTCAAATAACAAATGCCACCGGCTTTGAAGTAGAAGCAACCGACATGCAAGGCAAACAAGTTTTTTCGGGCAAAAATGTGGCTTCCTTTGACCTATTGGATGCCCGCCCAGGAGTCTATGTGCTGAGCATCTCAGCCAACGGAAAAACCAGTACCTCCAAAATACTCCTGCAATAAAAACGCGATTGAACAAAAGGGCCGTTAAGGCCCTTTTTTTTTCTTTCATGCTGCTCAGTACCCTTCCCTCTGCAGCCCAATCTCCCTTTTTTGATTATTGCCGAGAAGGAAACCTGAAACAGGCTAAATCCCATTTGAAAAAACACCCCCAAGTCCTAAACCAAACCACCGAATCTGGATTTTCTCCCCTTATATTGGCCGTGTACCGCGGGCAAGATTCCTTGGCCCTTTGGCTCATCAAGCAAGGCGCCGACCTAAATTACCAAAGCCCAGAAGGAACAGCCCTTATGGCCGCAGTGTATTCCCGACGAACGAGTTTAACCGAAATACTTTTTTCCGCCGGAGCCAATCCCAATTTGACAAATTCCTTGGGAATAACCGCCTTAATGCTGGCCGCACAAACCGAACAAGCCAATGCAATAGCAACGCTACTAAACATGGGCGCCGATCCAAACCAAGCCAATAAGGCCGGAAAAACCGCGGCCGATTTTGCCCGAATTTCCAACTGCCTAGATTGCTTAAAGCTCCTAACAAAAATCGAATAAAGCCCTTGGCTCAAAACCACCTAAGGACCGCCCCCCCCCGTTTCCTTTGCCCAAAACAAAGACCCGGCTTCCATGTGGGCGACTCAACCACCAACCTTAAATTGAATTAAAACCGCCAAATAGAATTCGGCTTCTGCCATTTTTCTGCCACCTTTACAAACCATGCCATCGGTGTTTTCGTTTCTGCTTTTTATGCACATCGCCTGTGGAGCTGCTGCGCTCTTCACAGGTCTTATTCTGCTGTTTCTAATCAAAGGAAACCGCCTACACCGCCAATTGGGGCGCCTATTTTCTGCCAGCTTGCTCAGCTGCGGGGGCCTGGCCCTGATTATGTCCACCATCCACCCCAATCTTTTTCTTGCCCTGGTTGGTCTTTTTACCCTTTACATGGTGGGCATGGGGCATCGGTATGCCCGAAGAAAAAAAGCTGCACCCAAGGTGCTCGACCTAAGCATCGCTTTGGGCATTGCATGGACAGGAATTGTGTTGGCCTTTCTCGCTGTCCGTTTGTTCATCAAGGGAAATCAAATGGGATGGGTGCTTGCGGCCTTTGGGGGCTTAGCACTCATGTATGCCGTTCAGGACTGCAAAGCCCTATTCCTAAGCCCTTTGCCCAACTCAAAGCGCATTCAATTGCACCTGCAACGCATGCTGGGAGCCCTAATCGCTTCCATTTCGGCTTTCTTGTTGATCAACTACCACTGGTTTCCTGAAGAACTACCTGCGCCCATATTGTGGCTTTTTCCCACCTTTGTACTCACTCCAATCCTTGTTTTTTGGAGCCGAAGGGTAGAACGCGGTCATGGCCCCGCACAAACCCAGAACCACGAAAAGGCCAACGAAGTATGAACCTACGCCCCGCTATTCTTGCTGTTTTTTTCCCCCTGTTTGCATTTGCTCAAACTTGGGAAGCACTTTCAATGGAAAGCCCCGAACCCATTCAATCGGTGTTTTCCCTGGGCAACGACAGCCTGTTTGCAGTGTCGGGCAACACCAACTTGGCCCGCATTTTCCGAAGCTTCGATGCCGGCCAAACCTGGTCTGAAACCCTACGTTCCGACCTAGGCCTTCAATACGCCATGGGCAAAACGCCGCAAGGAGCACTGCTGACCTGCGGATTTGAAGGAAAAGGCCTGCGCAGCACCGACAACGGCAACACCTGGTCCCCCATTTCGTTTGGCCGTACCGATTGGATTATGGATTGGACTGCCCTGCCCAACGGACGACTGCTGGCTGTGGGCTTGAATGGGCGTTGCTTTTTTTCTGACGACGACGGGCTAACTTGGCAAAGCCCTTTGCCCCTTACCAACGCTTGGCTGCTGGCCATAGAAATCGACGTTCAAGGAACAGCATGGGCTGTGGGCGGCGGGGGCATTATTCTAAAAACCACCGACGGAGCCAATTGGGAAATTGTAGTGCAAGATTCCCCCAACACCCTAACCGACCTGATTCAAGGCAACGGCACCGAATTGCTGGCCTGTGGATTCAATGGTGAATTGCTTTCATCCCTCGATTCTGGAACCACCTGGCAAGTGCTTCGAACCGGTCCCGAAGAGTGGAACGCTATGCTGTTTCGGCAAGGCCAATACTGGCTGTTGGGAAACGGAGGCATGAAATCGGCCACCGACAGCCTTATGCTGCCCCTTCCTTACACCTTCAGCTCGTTAACATCGGGACACCTGCTGCCCAACGGTCACATTTTGGCCGGCGCTAAGAATGGACGCATTTTTATTTGCCAATTCCCCATTCAATCGCTGCACAATCCAACCTCTGCCGTTCAGCTCTACCCCAACCCCTGCCAAGGTGCATTTCGTTTGCAAAATGCCAATGCTGGAATATGGCACCTAAACGACAGCCAAGGACAGCGATTGGCTTCTTTTTCTATTGAAAATTACATTGAAGATTTAACCCTTCCCTTGGGCATTCCTCCTGGAGCGTATTGGCTGCAACACCAAGCCAGCGGGCAGAGTAAATTCCTAATGGTAGTACAATAACTCAAAATGAAACGCCCTATGGACATCAGCACCCTTTTTATCTTGCTGGGCATTGGCTTGCTGGCCGGGGCCCTGAGCGGTTTGGTTGGCATAGGTGGGGGCATCGTTATGGTTCCCGCCTTGGTGATGCTGCTTGGCCTATCCCAACATCAAGCCCAAGGCACCAGCTTGGCCACCTTGCTCATTCCCATCGGATTGCTGTTTTCCGTGATCAATTACCACAAAACAGGCAATGTAAACATTGCCTATGCTGCCATCATCGCCCTTGCCTTTATTGGTGGAAGCTATTTTGGATCTTCCTTGGCCCTGAAATTAGATCAGGTTTGGCTAAAACGCATTTTCGGACTGCTGTTGGCCGCCGTTTCCATCAAATACCTTTTGGGCAAATGAGTCCTGCAGATTTTTTAAGCCTTGCCCGAACCTTGCTCCCCAAAGTAAAGGCCCTGCGCGAAGCGATGCATGCCGAACCGGAATTGTCGTTTCAAGAAGAAAAAACCCATGCCAAGGTATTGGCATTTTTGCCTGAAGACTGGCAAATACAAACAACAGACAGGCACTTCGGAATTGTGGCCCGAAAAAGCATGAAAACCCCCGGCAACCGAGTCGGCATTCGAGCCGAACTGGACGCCCTTCCTATGGACGAAAAAACCGGAGCCCCCTACGCCTCAAAAATTCCCGGCCGCATGCATGCCTGTGGGCACGATGTGCACACCGCTTGCCTGATTGGCGCGCTGCACATCATAAGCAACCAAGCTGAAAACTGGGCCGGCGAAGTTGTGGCGGTTTTTCAACCCGCGGAAGAGCAGCTGCCCGGCGGAGGAAAAATGATGCTGGAACAAGGGCTTTTTGCGGAAGACAAGCCCGATGTATTGCTGGGCATGCACGTTTTTCCTGAAATGCAGGTGGGATCCTTGGGATTCCGCCCAGGGCCGTACATGGCGTCCACCGATGAACTTTGGATTCACATTCAAGGACGGGGCGGACATGCCGCCCTGATGCGGCAATCGGAAAACGCCCTTGCCGCAGCTGCCGCTTTGGTCAGCCAAATCTATGCCTTGGGCACGGAACTAAGCCAGCCCAACGAACCCGTAGTGGCCTCGATTGGCTGGATTCAAGGACTGGGCAGCACCAACGTCATTCCCGATTCTACCCAGCTCCGCGGCACCCTGCGCTGCCTAACACCCGAACGGCGCAGCAAAGCCCACGAACAACTGCAAGCCTTGGCAAACCGGCTGGATTCCCAGTTTGGAACCAAAACCACCCTTGACATCCGTGCCGGATATCCGCCCTTGGTAAATTCCGAGGATTGGACGCTTTGGGCAAAAGCAAAAGCGGCAGAACTGCTGGGCGCGGAACACAGCCGCGATCTACCCATTCGAATGACCGCCGATGATTTTGCTTGGTATGCGCCCGTAGCCCCTTTGGTGTATTTTCGCCTGGGAACGGCCTCGGCTTCTGGAGCCAATGCCTATTCTGTGCACGATGCCCGTTTTGATATCGACGAGGATGCCCTGGTTATTGGAACCGCCACCTTGGCTTGGCTTGCCTATTCGGCAGGACGCAGGTAAAATCCGTTTAACTTCAAAGCATTTACCTATCCGCTTTTTCCCAAATCAATTGAACTAAGCCAAGAAAATGTGGCCTCAACCCAGGTTGTGAAACACCCCCGTCACATCCTCGTCTTCCTCAAAACGCTCAATCAATTTCCCTATCTCTTCCTGCTGCTCTGCATTCAACTCCGTTAAGGTTACCGGTATGCGCTCGGTCGAAGCATTCAGCACCGCAATCCCTTTCGCCTCAAGCCCTTGCTGCATGGCCCCAAAATCCTCAAATGCCGTATATACATATATCATGTCCTCGTCCAACACCACATCTTCCGCCCCACAATCAATCAATTCCAGCTCCAAATCCTCCGGATTGATCCCTTCGGCCGACAACTTAAACACGCCTTTTCGCTGGAACAGAAAATCCAAACTGCCGCTGGTGCCTAAGTTTCCACCGGCCCGATTAAAATACAAACGCACGTTTGCCACCGTCCGAGTCGGATTGTCGGTGGCCGTTTCAACCACAATGGCTATGCCATGTGGCCCATACCCTTCATAAACAACTTCTTGAAAGTCAGCATCTTGCTTGCTCGATGCGCGGTGAATGGCGGCTTCAATCCGATCCTTAGGCATGTTGTCGCCTTTGGCATTCTGCACCACCGTACGCAGCCGTGTATTGCTGCTCAAATCAACTCCCCCGGCCTTTACCGCCATCGAAATTTCCTTCCCATACTTGGTGAACATCTTGGAAATCTTTGCGTTGCGTCCAAAAATCTTGTGTTTGCGTTTTTCAAAACTGCGGCCCATGGTGTCGGTATTTTCTGCCTCAAAAATAGGGTTTTTTTTGGGGCGGCTATTCGGGCTGTCGCCTGTACCTCTCCTTCCCAGCCCAGCCGGCCCTATGCGCTTGCTGTGGCTCCCCCTGGTCGCCCCAGCAAACGCAGGTCCGGCGGGCCGGGTGCGGGTCGGTGCCGGCTCCATCCCGGCCGCAGGCCAACTCTTTCCTACAAGCAAATCCCAGCCCATTTTATGCCGAAAAACCGCTTGAATTGACTCCATAAACCCTCCCAACCTTGGCATCATTTTGGTATCTTTGCCTTAAAGCCCAAATTACATGTTTGAAAATTTATCGGAAAGGTTAGAGTCGGCCATAAAATCCATCAAAGGCCAGGGTAAAATTACAGAAATCAACATCGCCGAATCCCTTAAAGAGGTTCGCCGTGCCTTGCTAGACGCCGACGTAAACTATAAGGTCGCCAAGGATTTTACCGATAAGGTTAAAGAAAAAGCCCTAGGCCGCCAAGTCCTTACCGCCGTTTCGCCCGGACAACTGATGGTGAAAATTGTGCACGAAGAACTGGTAGAACTTATGGGCGGCCAACAAGCCGACATCAAACTCAAAAGCTCCCCCGCCGTAATTCTCATGGCCGGCCTTCAAGGTTCCGGAAAAACCACCTTTACCGCCAAACTAGGCCAATACATTAAAAACAAAAAAGGCCACAAGGTCATGCTCGTGGCCGCCGACGTGTACCGCCCCGCCGCCGTGGACCAGCTCCACGTGTTGGGCGAACAAATCGGCATTCCCGTTTTCAGCGACAAATCCAGCACCGACCCCGTCGATATTGCCCGCCGGGCCGTTCGAGAAGCCCGCGAAAAAGGATTTTCGGCCGTCTTGGTCGATACCGCAGGCCGACTCGCCGTTGACCAAGCCATGATGCAAGAAATTGCCGCCCTAAAATCCGCCCTTTCTCCCGACGAAATTCTGTTCGTGGTCGATGCCATGACCGGGCAAGACGCCGTTAATACCGCCAAAGCTTTTAACGACCGATTGGATTTCGACGGCGTGGTACTCACCAAACTCGACGGAGATACCCGCGGTGGAGCCGCCCTGACCATCCGCTCCGTAGTCAACAAACCCATTAAATTCGTAGGCACCGGCGAAAAACTCGACGCCCTCGATGCCTTCTACCCCGAACGCATGGCCGATCGAATCCTGGGCATGGGCGACATCGTTTCGCTCGTGGAACGCGCCCAAGAACAATTCGACGAAAAACAAGCCGAAAAACTCCGACAAAAAATCCAGAAAAATCAATTCGATTTCAACGATTTCCTCGCTCAAATTCAGCAAATCAAAAAAATGGGCAACCTGAAAGATTTGATGGGCATGATTCCCGGAGTCGGAAAAATGATGAAAGACATCGACATCGACGACGATGCCTTTAAAGGCGTTGAAGCCATTATTCATTCTATGACTCCCCAAGAACGCGCCGAACCCGCCCTGCTAAACGGCCGCCGAAAAGAACGCGTCGCCAAAGGCAGCGGAACTTCCATTCAAGACGTCAACAAACTCATGAAGCAGTTTGATGATATGCGCAAAATGATGAAACTCATGGGCAACAAACAAAACATGGAGAAACTCATGCAAAACATGCCGAAAATGGGTCCCCGATGAGCCATTCTCCCCTGATTCTAGACGGAAACAAGCTGGCGGCCGAAATTCGCTCTGAACTGCGCGAAAAAGTTAAGCAAACCGGAAAAAGCCCTTGCCTGGCCGCCATTCTTGTCGGCAACGACGGCGGCAGCGAAAGCTATGTGGCCCACAAAATGAACGATTGCGCCGAGGTGGGTTTCCAATCCCGCCTAATTCGCTTCCCCGATTCCGTAAGCAGCCAGGAATTGCTGCAGGCCATCAACAACCTAAACACCGACCCCAATGTCGATGGATTTATTGTTCAACTTCCGCTGCCCCCCAGCATCTCAAACCAATCCGTAATTCAAGCCATCGCTCCCCAAAAAGACGTCGATGGCTTTCATCCCGAAAACATCGGCAAATTAAGCCTGGGACTCCCTGGCTTTGTGGCCGCTACACCCTGGGGAATTATGGAATTGCTGCGGCGGTACCAAATACCATTGAGCGGGAAACACGCCGTGGTGGTAGGCCGAAGCAACATTGTAGGAAGCCCCCTTTCGGTGTTGATGTCGCGCCCCGGAGCCGATGCCACCGTTACCCTTACCCACTCTAAAACCCGAAACCTGAAAGAACTCTGCCAACAAGCCGACATCGTTGTGGCGGCCTTAGGAATACCCGGATTTTTAACCGCCGATATGGTTTCGGAAGGAGCAGTGGTTATTGACGTTGGCACCACCAGAGTCCCCGACCCAAGCCACCCCAGAGGCTGGCGGCTTAAAGGCGATGTGGATTTTGAATCGGTAGCACCCAAGTGCTCGGCCATTACCCCAGTTCCCGGCGGAGTCGGCCCAATGACCCGCATCGGTTTGCTTATGAACACCTGGCGCGCTTTTGAAACAAAATGAATCCCATGAAACGTTTTTCCTTTTTCTTCCTTCTATTTAGCCTTGGCCTTCAAGCCCAAACCCGTTGGCAACCCAGCCAACTCATTAAATGGTCTTCCGCCAACGAAAACTACCGAAATACGTACTTCAAAGCAGCCTACGACGGCTACATCGACCTGCTTTCGGAAATCAAAGACAAGCCCGAAATTTACCTGGCCGCCGGAAAATCAGCCTACCAAATCCGTTTGTTCTCTGAAGCCTCTTTCCTGTTTTCACGAGCCCGGCAGGTAAGCACCAAACCCCTGCCCGAACTAGACCTGTGGGAAGGTAAAACCTGGTTCGGAGAAGGCCAATTGGACTCCGCCATTGCCTTGCTAAATCGAGCCCAACCTCAACTGAAAGGCGAAGACCAAGACGACGCCAAACTGTGGTTGTCGTACGCCAAAAATGCCCGCCGCGAAAAAGCCAAACCCCAAGCCGTTGGCATTCGCCCCATTGATGTTCTAAATACCGACGGGGTAGAAAGCTCTGTGTTTCTAAGCCTTGACGAAAATACCCTGTTTTTTACCAGCGCCCGCCAAGAAAATACGGGAAAAGACATGGACGAGGAAAACGGGATTTATTTTCAAGACATTTGGACAAGCCGGCGCGATAGCCTTTCTAAAACATGGACAGAACCCCAGCCCCTGCTCGGAAATGTGAACACCCCCCAACACGATGCCTGCTTAGGCCTTTCCCCTCAAGGCGATATGCTCTTTGTCTATAAAAGCGAAAAAGGAGGCGATATTTTTTACTCCCGCTGCGACAAAAAAGGCAATTGGAGAGAACCAAAACCCATGGGCGGCGACATCAATACCAGCTATTTTGAATCCTCCGCCTGCCTTTCGGCCGACGCTAAAACCATGTACCTGATCAGCGAACGTGAAAAACGTGGCGCCAAAGGCAACGGAGACATTTGGATGCTGAAAAAAGAAAAACGCACCGAATACGGCAGCGCCACAAATCTGGGAACCCCAGTAAATACTTTGTACGACGAAAATTCCGTCTCGATTCACCCCGACGGAAAAACCCTGTTCTTTAGCTCAAACCGCCCCGAAAGCATGGGCGGATACGACATCTTTGTTACCCGCCGCGAAGGAAACTCCTGGCTGCCTCCTCAAAACTTAGGATATCCCATCAACACCGAAGGCGACGAGGTGTACTTTAGCCTATCGGTGGACGGAAATACCGGCTGGGTAAGCAGCCGCCGAAAAGAAAGCCTGGGCGAAAGCTACGACATTTACGAAATCGACCTGAGCAACTACGTGCTGCCCTTAGACAGGAACAGCGCAGCCAAAAGGCCTACCGTTTGCCTGCTGCAAGGCAAAATCCTCGACAAATCAAACGCCATGGCCATTGAAACCGAACTGCGCCTAACCGATGCCAATGGCAAATTGATTCAAACCATTGAAACCGCTGAAAACGGAGAATTTCGCGTCAGCATTCCCGGCGACCAGTCCTTTACCTTGCAAGCCGCCCCCAAAGGATACCGACCTCAATCCGAACCCGTTCTCATTAAATCGGTAGCGGGCAAAACCCAGTCCCTAACCAAGGTGTTTTTAATGGCCCCACAACCCTAAACCGTGCAACTGTTGCAACACCGAACTTTGGGCGAGCACAGCCAACCGGTGTACGCCCTTTGCCGTGGAGTGGGCCCATATTTGTTTTTTACCGGTGGCGGAGACCGAATTGCAGCGGCTTGGACCACAGAGGCAGAGCCAAAAGCCTTCGCCTACACCACCTCGAGCATTTACAGCCTGTTTGCCGACCCAAAATCCATGCTGCTGTGGATTGGACAAATGAACGGAGAAGTGCTTTGCCTGCGCATCAGCGACGGACAAATGCTGCACCGTTACGAACCTGGACGCGGCAGCATCTTTGACCTAAAAGCCCTAGACGAACACCGAATTGGTGCTTTGAGCCGCGACGGCTTTTTTGCCCAATTCGACCGACAAACCGGCACTTGGTTGCAGGGAATCGCCTTGCCCGTTCAATCCGCTCGAAGCTGGCTGCCCTTTTCGGACAAGGAAATTCTACTGGCCGGAGACCCCGCTGGCTTGCTTCACTGCCGATTCGATGTGGAAGAAGCCCTGGCCGAACGGCATTCCATCAGCGAATGGCCCCTATTCTCTATGGCCCGCCACCCCGATGGCGGCTGGGTGTTTGGAGGAAAAGACGCCTGCATATACCGGTGCAACCAGCGCATGCACGAAATACAGCCCCGAATTGAAGCCCACAATTACGCCATTTATGGGCTTGCCTTTTCGCCCAATGCGGCCTTCCTGGCCAGCTGCAGCCGCGACAAAACCCTGAAAATTTGGTCGGCTGATGATCTGTCTTTCCAACTTAGGCTAGGGAAACCTACCCTGAAATCCGCGCATGCGCATTCCGTAAATGCCTTGTTGTGGATAACCGACCAAGAACTCATTAGCGTCAGCGACGACCGAACCGTGCGGAGTTGGGAAATCGAAATTTAGGCTGTGGCGCAACGCTGGCAAGTGCCACTAAACACCAATTGCACCTCGTTTGTTTGATACCCTTCGGGCAGTTCAATGCGCGGCAATTCAATTTCTTGAAGGCAAGTTAAATGCCCACAGTCCTTGCACGAAAAATGCGCATGGGTATGAAAATGCGCGTGGTGAAGGCCACAGGCCGTTTCGCAGAGGGCAAAGCGAATAACCCCGTCCAATCCAACCACCTTGTGCACCAAACCAGCGTCCTCGAACGATTTTAGGGTACGGTACAGCGTGGCCCGATCGCCCACGGCCGACAAATCGCGTTCCAAATCGGTTAATGCCAAGGCCCGTTCGTGGGTTTTAAGGTACTCGAAAATGCGTTCCCGAGCGGGGGTAGAGCGCAAACCGCCCATGGGCTTTTGGGTTTCTGCCTTGCCCATTATGCCGATTTTTTAGGACGCAGCCGGTACCACAAAAAGCCGCCCGTCAACAAATACCCCAGCCAAAGCAACAGTTCCAACAAATCCGGGTCGCCGTTGTAGCCAAACAGGGCTTTCAACAAGCCGCCTACCGTTCCTTTGTCGTGAAGGGCATGCTTGCTTCCGTCGGGCAAATCGGCGGGATTGATGTTCCATACTTTTTCTTGAATGGCTGGAAGCCAGCCCGCCTCAATCAGCTCATGGGTTCCATAGGCCACCATGCCCGCGGCCATGAACAACAAAATACCGGTGGTAACATTAAAAAACAAAGCGAAATTCAACCGAATAAGGCCATTAAAAAGCGCAAAACTCAGGGCAGCGGCAAAAGCCAACCCCAACAAACCTCCGCCCAAACCGGCCCACCAGTTTCCGCCTTCTTCCACCGGCCCCATAAACAGCAGCACCGTTTCTAAGCCTTCGCGAAGCACACTAAAAAACATAAGCAATCCCAAGCCCCAGCGGTTGTTTTGATCGGCTAAGGTAGCTGCTTGGCTTTTTAATTCCGCGGTGTTTCCTTGAAACCGAATCATCCATAAAATCATGCCTCCCAACAACAGAGCCGTAACATACATGGCAAGGCCTTCAAACACCTTTTCGGCGGCACCTTCCATGGAAATTTTTAAGGCCCCCAACAGCAAGCCAATCAGCAAGCTTGCTGCCACGGCCAGCAATCCGCCCCAATACAAAGCCGGCGCCTGACTGCCTCGTCCCGATTTCTTTAAAAAACCAAGCAGAATAAATAAAATGAGCAGGGCCTCAAAGCCCTCGCGAAACAGAATAATAAAGCCTTTTGAAAAGGAGCCGGCCGAGGCCAAAAAGATGGATTGAAGCATCATGGGTTAAAATCTTGGTTGTCCATTACGGGGGTGGTAGGAAGCACCATTCGAAGGTAGGGATGCCCAGAGGAAAGATGGCAACCGTTGCAGTTTTGGATAAAATCGCTGTAAGCCAATTTGAATCCTGCCGGGTCTGTTTTTTCGAAGGTTTCCTCAAGTTTTTCAAGGGGAGCAAGGCCCCAGGCGCGGACCAGGTCATCGAGGCGCTGCCCGTTTTCTTCAATGGGGTGTTCGGCCAGTTCTTCCATGCTTTCTTCCAGTTCGTGCAGGTAAAAACCGGCCAAGGGTTTATTGCCCGCCATACCGGCGAAGTAAAGCTTGTTCACGTTCCATTGGAATCGCTGCATCAAAACGGCCACCTCCAATTCTTCGGATTCCATTTCCGTTGAATCGGCTGCGGTAACGCCGGCTGAAACGGGAGCGGAGCTTCTAAAAAAAGCAAACATCGAAAGGCCCAGGGCTAGGCAGGCTAGAATCAGGGCAAGGTTGTTTTTATTCATGCTGTGCGTCCAAAAACCAAATCAAAGATAGGCCAAAATGAGCAAATCGAAGGAAGGGGGGCTAAGACGTTAAACGTTCAGGTAAAAAAGAAATTGAATGCATCAAAGCATTTATCCTATCGGACTTCGGAGATTTAAAATGAGTTGACAGGACGTTTAGGGATTCTTATGGCAATCTAAAGAAAATGCGCGTGTTTGCTACGTTTTGGGTGGTCCACCGTAAAATAAGTTCGGCGCTGACAAACATTAATTATTCGTAAGAGTGATTCTAGGGATTTGCAAATGTGAGCAACGATAAATCAAGGCTATATTAAAGATTTTGGAAGCAAAGAATTGTTTTGCGGTATAAAGGGCGTATTTTTACCGCATATTTTGCGGCGGTAATTATGTACATACACGAAAGAGAAAATTGGACAAACTTTTTTTGGGATAACGACAAGCTATCTCCCACCTTGGCTTCTGTAAGGCATTTACAAGGCCGTTTATTGGGTCGGATGGAAAGTTTAGGTTTCGATTTTATAGAACGTGCCACTTTGGAATCGCTCATATTAGATGTTGTAGATACATCAAGAATTGAAGGTGAATTTTTAAATCCCGAACTTGTTCGCTCGTCTATCGCCCGAAAATTAGGTATTGAAACTGCTGATTTTTTAAAGACACCCCGAAACATTGAAGGAATTGTTGATGTCATTTTAGATGCTACACAAAATTTCGACATGCCACTCTCAGAATCACGTCTTTTAGGTTGGCATAACTCACTTTTTCAAACCGGATTTAGTGGTTATCAGCAAATAGATGTTGCCAAATATCGTTCAGGCGGCATGAAGGTAGTTTCTGGCAATTTTGGCAGGGAAAAAATACATTTTGAAGCACCATCAGCCAACAGAGTTCCACACGAAATGGAACAATTTTTAACTTGGTTGAATAGTGAAAAAAGGTTGGATTTAGTTCTGAAATCTATCATTGCTCACTTTTGGTTTGTTACAATTCACCCTTTTGATGATGGCAACGGAAGAATAGCGAGAGCGATTTTAGATATGTGGCTAGCAAAAAGCGATAATAGTAAAATTCGTTTTTACAGCCTATCAAACCAAATCTTCAAAGAGCATAAACACTATAACAACATTATTGAGGAAGCACAAAAGGGAACATCGGACATTACAAAATATGTAGAGTGGTTTCTTGGTTGTTTTGAAAGGGCTTTAATTTCAAGTGAACAAAATTTAGAAATCATTTTGGATAAAGCTCACTTTTGGGACAAGCACCAGCCAACTAATATAAACGAAAGACAACGACATATAATTAATTATATGTATGACAATTACGGTAAAGAATTGGGGTTTTTACGAACCTCAACCTACGCGAAACTTGCCAAATGCTCAACAGATACAGCTTTGCGAGATTTGCAAGATTTAGTCTCAAAAGAAATGTTGAAAGCA
>CAILUT010000047.1 GCA_903837495.1 uncultured Flavobacteriales bacterium
AGCTCCCAAAATTGAAAGCTAAAAATTACATCTAACATAAACAGTTATGGCAATTGGTACTTTTGATTGAATTGGATTAAAAAATTTGACGACAGTATAATAGCACGACCGCATAACAGCGCACAAGCGCAACCCGAAAAGGGTATGCGCCTGTGCGCAAAACGTTACCTGCAAGCAAAAAATAAAAAACACCAACAATGAGAGTAAATGAATATTACATTAAAGCAAGGCTAATGCCCGCTATCATTACATCAATTCCAATTTTGAGCTTTTACTATTTTGGACTTAGTAAAAAATTGGGAGAATATATGTCTTTTTTGGAAGGTTACAGTATAAAAAATCAAATTAGAGAGAAAATTAAAATAGCTAGCACCTCAAAATAAGTTTTACCCAAGTTTTTAATAAAGAAGGATTACCTTTACACAATTAGTATCTTCTAAACAAATAAATATGAAAATTTCACAAAGCAAATTGATCTGTTTGTCCATACTGGCTAAACCTCTTTTATATAGTTCTCTTCCGTTTATTTTTACACTTTTTACTTTTTCATCTGTTTCAGCTCAACAAAGGCTTCTTTCTATAAAAAAATACGATTATAATTTACCAAATATTGGAGATTCAAGTGTGTTCATCTATGGAAATAACCCCGGAACTTTATCCTCAAATGAACCAGTTTTTGAATTTGATGGAACTTTTTTCAATTGGTTTTACATAAAACCATTAATTAAATGTGATATAGAATATAGATTTGGAGGTTCATCATCTACACCATTCGATACAATAAATTATCAGTTAACCGCTGGCTTGGTTACATCCAACGAAAGCACTTTGAATCCCACGAAAAATTTATACGCCTACAATACAAACAACAACCTTGTTAGTAGCGAAAAACAAGTGCTTTACAGTTTTAGTCCCAATTGGCAAACAGAATCTAAAGAAGAAAATGAATATTATTCAAATGGTCTCAAAAGTGAAACACGAAGATTTTAGTGACCAAATCTTACTGATATCTATCGATTCTATGTTCTACAATAATAACAATAAGTTGATAAAATTTAAAAAAACCGAATTTAATATATCCACCGGACAACCTACTACTATTTTTGAATCAATTATCAGTTACAATGGAAATGAGGTAAGTAATGTGAAAACCTTTTTTGGCAACAGTTTTACTTTTTTCAACTTGCAATTAAATTGGGATATAGATTATAACTATGTAGCAGGAAAGGTCAATCAAATAACAGGAACAGGTATAGGTGGAGAAATGGTATTGATTGATTATACCTATGATAATTTGAATCAAAAAATTCGTTCTGTGATAGGTTATAAAAATGGTGCATTAGATAGAAAGGAAGAATATGAATATGACAACAATGGATTTATTACTAAAGAAAAGCTTCAAACAAGTTCTTCACCCGGTGTTTTGTATGTAACTAATGAAAACAAATTCTACTATGAACAAAGCACTACATCAACAGGTATTTATGAAAATTCAAATTCATTTTTTTCTGTATTTCCAAATCCGGCATCTGACCAAATTACTATAGAGACCAATGAATATTTAATGGGTAATGAATTCGCTATTTATAATTCGATTGGAAAATCTGTTCGTAAAGGTTCGATTACAACTAAAGAAACTATTGTAAATTTAAATGACTTAGCGACCGGAATTTATATATTAAGCATAAATAATCAAATATATAAAGTAATTAAGCAATAAAGCCTGCAGGTAACAGCACCTACAAAAAATTGCCGGTTCAGTGGTTAAATGAAGCTTTGTGCTTCGTATCAAGTTCAGTGGTGGCAGACAGTTTTGTGCTCCGAAATCGCCAACTTCTTCTAGCTGCAAACCGTTAGCGGTAATTTTCCATACAGATCAATCAAGGAGTCAGGCTTTGCACCCTAAAGGGTGTAAAAATAGACTCAAGCCCCGAATTTGTACCTGAAAGGGTATACTATAAACGTGAGAAGGGCAAAAACAGCCCAAATTCAGCCGGAATGCCCTTAGGTTGTCAAGCGCTGGTGATTCTTTAGAAGCTGAGGCCAGAGCGTCTAAACAGCGCGATTGCCGTTTGCTTTTGGATTTCCCGTTTCTGATGCGTGGTATGGTTTTCACTAAATACACCCGAACGGGTGCAAGTTAAAAAGAATCCTTACCTTTGTACCCCAAAGGGTGTACTATGAGTCTATCAGACTTTGTAAAAGACAAACGCAAAACGGTGAAGCTCACCCAGCCCGAGCTGGCCGAAAAGGCCGGGGTAGGCTTGCGTTTTATCCGTGAACTGGAACAAGGCAAGGAAACCTTGCGGCTGGATAAGGTAAACCAGGTACTGCAACTTTTCGGCTACGAGGTAGGGGCCGTTCCCAAAACCGCCACAGCCGATTCCTGATTCAAAATTCCAGATTCAACCAAGTGCGTAAAGCTGCCATAAAAATAGAAGCTCAATTAGCCGGATGGCTCACTCAAGATGAGCAAGGGTATCATTTTATGTACGACCAGGCGTATGCAGCACAACCGGGAGCCCGACCGGCAAGTTTAACCTTGCCGCTGCGTGAAGCACCTTACACATCAAATGTATTGTTCCCTTTTTTTGATGGCCTGATACCGGAAGGTTGGTTGCTGGATATAGCAGAAAAAAACTGGAAACTGAATCCGAGAGATCGAATGGGATTATTGCTGGCATGCTGTAAAGATTGCATCGGCGCAGTGAGTGTGGAGGAAGTTAAAGAGGAGGATACACCATGAGCAACTGTCTGTTTTGTTATCAACCCCTGGCTGAGAACGAGCAGGATTTTCATATTTCCTGCTCCAAGAAGATGTTCGGTCAGCCCACTCCGCCAGCGTTGCCCTATACTGATGAAGACCTAGAGCCATTGGCCAAAGAAGTGATACAGAGCCAAACAGCAGTAACAGGAGTGCAGGCCAAACTGTCCCTGCACATCACCGGCAATACTAAAGAAGTAACAGAACGAAGATTTACCATTGTGGGCTTATGGGGTGGGTATATTTTGAAACCGCCCACCGCTTTGTATCCGCAATTGCCTGAAGTGGAAGATGTAACCATGCATTTGGCTCAATTAGCCAAAATAAAAACTGCACCACATAGTTTAATTCGTCTGCAATCGGGCAACCTGACGTATCTAACCAAGCGGATAGACCGAACCAAAAAGGGCAAATTGGCCATGGAAGACATGTGCCAACTTACCGAACGGCTTACGGAGGACAAATACCAAGGCAGCTATGAGCAGATTGCTAAAGTCATTCAAAGGTATTCAGCAACTCCCGGATTGGATTTGGTGAACTTTTTTGAACTGCTGATCTTCTCTTTCCTAACGGGAAACGCCGATATGCATTTGAAGAATTTCTCCTTACTGGAGCAGCCGGGTTTGGGCATGACGTTGTCACCAGCTTACGATTTGGTGAATACCGTTTTGGTTAATCCGGCCGATAAAGAAGAAATGGCATTAACCCTAAATGGGCGAAAGAAAAAACTGAATAAACAAGACTTTGTGGCGGCCATGAACACCTTAAAGATGGACGGAAAGCAACAGGATAACATCTTTACTAAGATGGCAAAGGCCCTACCTCAATGGCTGGAATTGATCGACAGGAGTTTCATGACAGATGAATTCAAAGAAGGGTATAAAATCATTTTAACAGAACGAACTGGGCGCGTGCTGTAGATGCTCGTTTTAGGGGCTTGATCCAAATTTATAAAATGCAATGCAGTCTTAGTAAAGGCTGACCAAGACTCAATCTTGTCTATTTCCCCCCAAGCCCCCCCGCCGCCCGCGGTGGGGATGGACCAGGGTTGCCCGCAAAGCCCGAACGGCGGGCTGCGCCAGGCGCAGGGGGCGACCTTGGGAGCCACCCGAAGCCGGCTGCAGCCCCCCGTTCGGGCTGCGGACTACCCAAGGACAGCCCCTAAACCGCCCTAAAAATCCCCTTCCCCTTTTTTGCCCCGCTCTGCACTCAGTTCCTTGGGAAAATTCCCCACAACTCTGCTTTTTAATCCCTATTTTTGCGCGGAACGAGGGCCCGCCCTCCGACCCATTTACTTTTGCTGATGCCTATGGAAACCACGCCTTACAGCCCCAAACATAAAATACGCATTGTTACTGCCGCCGCCCTGTTCGACGGACACGATGCGGCCATCAATATTATGCGCCGCATTATTCAAGCCAGCGGTGCTGAAGTGATTCACCTGGGCCACGATCGCTCTGTGCAAGAAGTCGTGCAAACTGCCCTGCAAGAAGATGCCAATGCCATTGCCATGACTTCGTACCAAGGCGGGCACATGGAGTATTTTACTTACATGTACGACCTGCTGAAGGAACACGGGGCCGAACACATTAAAATTTTTGGCGGGGGCGGGGGCGTGATTCTGCCCGAAGAAATTGAACAACTGCACGCCCACGGAATTGAACGCATTTACAGCCCCGACGACGGCCGATCCCTAGGCCTGCAAGGCATGATCAACGACCTGCTGCGCCGCTGCGATTACGCCATAGGCGAATCCATTGCCCATGAATTGACCGAATGGAAACAGGGAAATCCCTCCTTTCGCTGCCTGGCCCGACTGATTTCGGCCGCTGAAAATTTTGGCGATGCCCATGCCGAGGCCCTGAAACCCATTCTGAGCGCCGGCGAATCGGCCAAAGTTCCCGTGCTGGGAATTACTGGCACCGGCGGAGCCGGAAAAAGCTCGCTGGTGGATGAACTGGTGCGCCGATTCCTGCTCGATTTTCCCGATAAAACCATGGCCATTGTTTCGGTGGACCCCAGCAAACGCAAAACCGGCGGAGCCCTGCTGGGCGATCGGATCCGCATGAACGCCATTAACCATCCCCGCGTTTTTATGCGCTCCATGGCCACCCGGCAAAGCAACCTGGCCCTGAGCCGGTACGTGAAGGAGTCCATTTGCATTCTGAAAGCCGCCCGCTTCGATTTGATTGTGCTGGAAACCAGCGGAATTGGACAAAGCGATACCGAAATTACTGAGCATGCCGATTATTCCCTGTACGTGATGACGCCCGAATACGGAGCCGCCACCCAGCTGGAAAAAATCGATATGCTGGATTTTGCCGATGCCATTGCCCTGAATAAATTCGATAAGCGCGGAGCCCTGGACGCCCTGCGCGACGTGCGCAAGCAATACAAACGCAACCACCAACTTTGGGAAGCCGACGACGATTCTTTGCCCGTGCTGGGAACCATTGCCTCGCAGTTCAACGACCCCGGAATGAACGCCCTGTACCGCAAGGTCATGGACGGCCTCTCGGCCAAAACCGGAGCCCAGCTGAACAGCGGCTTGGAAATAAGCCGGGAAATGTCGGAGAAAATTTACATCATTCCCCCGCACCGCACCCGATACCTAAGCGAAATATCAGAGGCCAACCGGCAGTACAACCGCTGGGCAGAACAGCAAGCCGAGGCCGCCGAAAAAATATATGCCCTGGAGCAATCCTTGCAGATTTTGAGCGCCAAAGGCCAAGGCGATTCGCCAACTTATGCCGCTTTAGCACAGGTGCGTGAGCAGCTGGAGCTCGATTTGGACGGACGCAACCGCAAACTCCTAGAGCAATTCCCCGAACTGGTGGAACGCTTTAAGCAAGATGAATTTGTGTTTCAGGTAAGGGGAAAAGACATACGCATGGCTACCCACAGCCTGAGCTTGTCGCAAACCCGCATTCCCAAAGTGTCTTCGCCCAGATTTCGAGGTTGGGGCGATCGGCTGCGTTGGATGCTGCAAGAAAACTTTCCCGGATATTTTCCTTACACCTCTGGGGTGTTTCCCTTTAAACGCGACGGAGAAGATCCCACGCGGATGTTTGCCGGGGAAGGCGGTCCTGAACGCACCAACCGCCGCTTTCACTACGTGTCGAAAGGGCTGCCCGCAGCTCGGCTTTCCACCGCCTTTGATTCGGTTACCCTGTACGGCAACGACCCCGGCTACCGCCCCGATATTTACGGGAAAATCGGGAATTCGGGCGTGTCCATTTGCTGCTTAGACGATGCCAAGAAATTGTATTCCGGCTTTGATTTGAGCGCTCCCAGCACCTCGGTATCCATGACCATCAACGGTCCGGCGGCCATGCTTACGGCCTTCTTTATGAACGCCGCCGTGGACCAACAGTGCGAAAAATACATTCAAGAACAAGGTTTGGAGGAATCGGTTCGGGCAAAAATCGCCGAACTGTATGCGAAAAAAGGATTGACCTCCCCCAGCTACCACGGCGAACTGCCCGAAGGCAACGATGGACTGGGCTTGATGCTGCTGGGCGTAACCGGCGATGAGGTGCTGCCCGCCGAGGTGTACCAACGCATCCGCGAGCAAACGTTGGCGGCAGTGCGGGGAACGGTTCAGGCCGATATTTTGAAAGAGGACCAAGCCCAAAACACCTGCATCTTTTCCACCGAATTTAGCCTGCGCCTGATGGGCGACATGCAGCAATTCTTTATTTGGAAAGGCATTCGCAATTTTTATTCGGTTTCCATTTCGGGTTACCACATAGCCGAAGCCGGGGCCAACCCCATTTCGCAATTGGCGTTTACCTTGGCCAATGGCTTTACTTATGTGGAGTACTACCGTTCTCGGGGCATGGAGATCGATGCCTTTGCGCCCAACCTAAGTTTCTTTTTCAGCAACGGCATGGATCCCGAGTACGCGGTGCTGGGCCGGGTGGCCCGCCGCATTTGGTCTAAAGCCATGAAAAACATGTACCAGGCTCAGGAACGCAGTCAAATGTTGAAGTACCACATTCAAACCTCGGGCCGTTCCTTGCATGCGCAAGAAATCGACTTCAACGACATACGCACCACCTTGCAAGCCTTGTATGCCATTTACGACAACTGCCAAAGCCTGCACACCAACGCATACGACGAAGCCATTACCACGCCCACCGAAGAATCGGTGCGCCGGGCCATGGCCATTCAGCTCATCATCAACAAAGAATTGGGCCTGGCCAAAAACGAAAATTCCCTGCAAGGTTCGTTCATAATCGAGGAACTGACCGATTTGGTGGAAGAGGCCGTGTACTTAGAGTTTGACCGGATTACAGAACGCGGAGGGGTGCTGGGCGCCATGGAAACCATGTATCAGCGCGGAAAAATTCAGGAAGAAAGCCTGTATTACGAGACCCTGAAGCATACGGGCGAATACCCCATTGTGGGCGTAAATACCTTTTTGAGTTCCAAGGGTTCGCCTACGGTTCGGCCGGGCGAGGTAATTCGTTCCACCACCGAGGAAAAAGAATGGCAAATTAAAACCTGCGAATTTCAGCAGGGCTTCCGTGTTGAACAGGCCCAAAATGCCTTGTTGGCCTTGCAGGAAGCCGCCGTACAAAACCGAAACATGTTTGAAGTCTTAATGGAAACCGCCAAAGTATGTACCCTAGGTCAAATAACCCAGGCCTTATTTGAGGTGGGTGGGCAGTACCGACGCAACATGTAATGCAAAACCCCGTTCATTCTGTTACCTTTACCAAAATTTTAAAAAAAACATGAAATCATTCGCAATTCGGGCCGCAGCGGTCCTGCTTCTCGCCGGTTTCGGCGGAATCGCCTCGGCTCAGAAACTGAGCGGCGACACCAAAAAGGCTGTTGATGCGCTTACAAAAGGGCAGCAACCCACCTTGGTAACTTTAGATCAAAAGGTAAGCTATGCCGTGGGCATCGATGTGCTTCAGAATTTACGGCAGGCTGGCTTGCAGATCGATTTGCTTGCTTTTTTGCAGGGCGCCGTTGACGGATTCGACAGCAGCCGCACCAAATTGGTGAAAGAGGGCGAGACCGAAGAGATTTTTGCTCAATTTCAAACGGCCATGATGGAGCGTCAAAAGAAGCAGGCCGATGCAGCCGCTTCGGTAAGCATTGAAGCCGGAAAGAAATTCATGGCTGATGAGCGCGGCAAACCCGGGATGAACAGCACCGAATCGGGTTTGATGTACGAGGTGGTTAAGCTGGGCGAAGGCCCGCGCCCCACGGCCGAATCGACCGTAAAGGTGAACTACGAGGGAACCCTGATTGACGGCACCAAGTTTGACAGCAGCTACGACCGCGGAGAGCCGGCCCAATTCCCGCTGGGCGGAGTGATTCGCGGCTGGACCGAAGGCCTGCAATTGATGCCCGTCGGCTCCACCTTCCGCTTCATCATCCCCGCCGACTTGGCTTACGGCAACAACGCGCCTCCCGGTTCGCCCATCAAACCCGGCTCAACGCTGGTTTTCAAAGTAGAACTGCTGGAAATCGTCGAAAAATAAAGCCAGGCCAATCGGCTCGGAAGGCGAGAATGGAAGTAATTCCGTTTTCGCCTTTTTTTTTATGGAGTTGGGTGATTTTTTGGGGGGCGCCTTTTCCCGCTTTCACCTGTAGGTCCACCCAGCCCAACCTGTGCAGGGGCAGCGGCTGCGGTGGCTCCCGGGGTCGCCTCCTCGCCACGCCTGCACCGGGTTGGGCTGGGCGTCCCTGCCGGTTCAATCGGGGGCGCGGGCCGCTCAAATAGAAAAACGTACTTTAAAAGGAAAGGACCTCCAATCGAATTCAGAACGAAAATCGAGGGCTAAAAGCGTTTGCTTACTTTGTTTCCGCTGATGCTGCGCTGCATGGCGCTTTTGTGCGGCCCTTCTACAAAGCCCCGCTTGGCCAGGTGCTTGGTGGCCCGGCCCTGCACCCTTGCCCTCCACATGCGAAAGCTGCTGCCCTTCATTTCGCGGCGCATTAAATCAATCACGTCGCGCTCTGAAAGGCCAAACTGCACTTGAATGGCTTCAAAGGGGGTGCGGTCTTCCCAGGCCATTTCTATAACTCGGTCAATCTCAACGGGGTTTAACTCCATGCTGTGTTAAGAACAAGCCTATTCAGGTTTTTGTTTGCCGCGAGGCCATTCTGCCCAAGGGCATGGGGCCGAAACAGCAGAACTGCCCAAAGAGTAGAAGGGCTGTGTTGAACTGAAAAGCCGAAAATTCGTTTAAGCCAAAATGCCTATTTATGCTGGAACACCCTGAATCATTCCGGCCGTATGCACGGTAGCTTCTTTGGGAATTTCGGGCAGGCGGCCTAGGTTCTTCAAATGTCGGCTATGTGTTACAAGGGCCTGCCAAATGCTGGGGGTATTTTCGTAGGGCAATCCAAATTCTTTGGCGGTTTGCCGCACAATGGGCGAAATTTTTCGGTAATGGATGTGGCAAATGTGCGGGAACAGGTGGTGTTCGATTTGAAAATTCAATCCGCCGCAATACCAAGAAAACCAGCGATTTGAATTGGCAAAATTCCGAGTGGTTCGAATTTGATGTTCGGCAAAAGAGTAGGGGAGTTCTCCGTTGACCGGCAGGCCAAAAAAGCTAATTTCGTCGCTAACATGAGCGGGTTGAAAGACCAGGGCCAACAAAAAACCGGCAATCAAATGGGCGGTTAAAAAGCCCAGGATAATTTGTCCGAAGGAGAAATCGGTAAAAATCAAGGGCAGTCCAAAGGAAAACATCAATACCCAAACCTTGGTTAGGATTAGAATGATCAGTTCTTTTGGTTTTGATCCATTAACCTGTTTAATCAGACCTTCTTTGTCGTATTTAGCGAAGCGAAAAAAGTCTTTCATCAAAATCCAAAACAAAGTCATCAGCGAGTAAAAAGGCCATACATACCAATGTTGGTAGCGGTGCAGGACTTTGAGGGGAGCGTAGGGGGTAAAACGAAACAGCCCTCGATTGTCAATGTCTTCGTCGTGTTCAATAACATTGGTATAGGAATGGTGCAGCACGTTGTGTTGAATTTTCCAGTTGAAGCTGCTGGCACCTAAAAAATTTAGGGAATAGCCTATAAAATTATTTTCCTTCGGATTTGAAGAATAGGCACCGTGGCAGGCATCGTGCATGACCGAAAGGCCGATACCGGCTAAGCCAAGACCAATGGCTGCCGAGGCTAAGAGCGCCAGCCAGCCCGACTGAATCACCCCGGTTAACAGCAACACATACGGACCTAAATACAACAAAAACATAACCATAGTTTTACCTCGCATGGCCCAACCGCCGTGTTTTGACAGGTTGTTTTCTTTAAAATACTGGTGAATGCGTTTGTTGAGCTCGCGCTGAAATCCCGCACCTTCCTTTGAAAATCGAAGGTTTGCCTCCATAATGCATCTGTAATTAGACTGCAAGGTACAACAAATGCAGCAGCCAAAGAAAGGGTATGGGGTTGGGTTGGGGTTTTGCAGCCTTAAGGCAGCCTGTTTGGCACTGTAAATCGCGAAAGAACACTACCTTTGCAACGCACAATTTAAACCAGCTAAAAGCATGTTAACGGTAAGTAATTTGTCCCTGCAATTTGGGAAACGGGTATTGTTTGATGAAGTGAATTTGGGTTTTACCCCTGGGAATTGCTACGGGGTTATTGGGGCCAATGGAGCGGGAAAATCCACCTTTTTGAAAATACTGAGCGGGGATCAAGACCCAACGGCAGGGAACGTAAGCATACAGCCGGGTGCTCGGATGGCGGTATTAAAGCAGAACCACTTTGAGTTTGATGAAAGGCGTGTAATAGATGCGGTGTTGATGGGGCACCATACCTTATGGGGCATTATGCAAGAAAAAGATGCCATATACATGAAGCCGGACTTTAGCGAAGCAGATGGATTGCGTGCTGCCGAATTGGAAGCCGATTTTGCTGAAATGGAAGGGTGGAATGCCGAAAGCGACGCCGGAAATCTGTTGAGCGGCTTGGGCATTAAAGCCGAGAACCACGAAAAGACTATGAAAGAGCTGAATGGCAACGAAAAGGTCCGGGTACTGCTGGCCCAAGCCCTTTTTGGCAATCCCGATATCTTATTGTTGGACGAACCGACCAACGACCTGGATGCCGAAACCGTGTTGTGGCTCGAAGATTTCCTGATGGATTTCCCCAACACTGTGATTGTGGTTTCGCACGACCGACATTTCTTAGATACCGTTTGCACCCATATTGTGGACATTGATTTCCGGAAAATATCCCTGTATTCAGGCAACTATTCATTCTGGTACGAATCCTCGCAATTGGCAACCCGTCAACGGACTCAGCAGAATAAAAAGGCCGAAGACAAACGAAAGGAGCTGTTGGAGTTTATTCAGCGCTTTAGTGCCAATGCATCTAAGTCTAGGCAAGCCACCAGCCGCAAAAAGTTGCTCGATAAAATCAACGTTGAGGACATAAAACCCAGCAGCCGCCGATATCCCGCTATCTTGTTTAATCCAGAACGGGAAGCCGGCGACCAGATTCTGCGCGTTACCGGACTTACCCTTAAATCGGACGGAGACACCCTGGTAAATGACTTTAATTTAAATTTGAAAAAAGGCGACAAAATAGCCTTGCTGTCGCGCGATAGCCGAGCCACCACGCAGTTTTATCAGGCCATAGCCGGCGAAAATCAGCCCGATGCAGGGCAAATTGAGTGGGGCGTAACCATCACCAAAGCCTATTTGCCCAACGACAACAGTTCGTTTTTCAACGACGACCTTTCCTTAATCGATTGGCTGCGTCAGTTTTCGAACGAAAAAGACGAGACCTACATCCGCGGTTTTTTGGGGCGCATGTTGTTTAGTGGAGAAGAAAGCTTGAAAAGCGCCAAGGTGCTTTCTGGGGGCGAAAAAGTACGTTGCATGTTGTCGCGCATGATGCTTCAAAACGCCAACTTTTTGTTGTTGGATGAACCCACCAACCACCTGGATTTGGAATCCATTACCGCTTTCAACAATTCCTTGAAAAATTATGTGGGTACTTTGATTTTCACCACCCACGACCACGAATTCATTCAAACGGTAGCCAACCGCATCGTTGAAATTGGCCCCGGCGGGATTATTGATAAAGAAATGAGCTACGACGATTACATCACAGATAAATCCGTGAAGGAGGCCCGCCTTAACCTTTATTAAATTTTAGTTTCGTCAAAAAACTGTAATTTCACTCCATAACATTGCAACCATTATGGCACGTTTCTTCCTCTTTTTTGTGTTCTTTGCTTTGCCTTCTTTTTTAACGGCCCAGCATATTCCCCAAGACGTTGATGTGGTTACCGATACCATTGAGATTTTTATGGAAGGGCCTGTGGTTAAAAAGGTGGGAATCTTCAACCACATCAAAATTGAGAATTGGGACGATTTGGCCAATTTGCCCCTGCTAAAAACAAGGATTGATTTGATGGTAAAAGCCTCAGAAGAGTGGGTAGTGGTGGGTAAGGCCGAAATTTATCGGTTTAAGGAAAAAGAAAAATTGGTGGAAATCAAATTGTTGGAAGATTTAAAACCACCCAAGGGCCTAAGCAATTGGTCCTTAGATTCAAAGTCGAAAGTCCGTTTGCGCTGGAAAGAAATTGCGGAGCAATGAACCTTTCAGGGATTGAATTTGTTGCCTTTTAGGTTAGCAATCTTGCAGGTTTTTGATTAATTTCGCCCTGCTTTGAATCGTTGAACTTCGAACAATACACGTATGTCAGGTAAGACAAAAACGGGCTTAATTAAGTCCTCTATTGGTAAGAAAGTGTTTATGGGCCTAACTGGTCTGTTTCTTTGTCTGTTTTTAGCGGGGCATTTGGCCGGAAACCTACAGTTGCTATTGCCGGCCGAGGTTGCCCGGGATCAATTTAATGCCTACGCCAAGTTTATGACTACGAATCCCGCGGTCAAATTGCTGTCGTACCTAACCTATTTCAGCATTTTATTTCATGCCGTTGATGGATTGTATTTGGCTTGGCAAAACAAACAGGCTAGGCCGCAAGCCTATTATAAAAAAGACGATGCCGCCAACGCCGGTTGGGCTTCACGCAACATGGCGGTGTTGGGCACCTTGTTGTTGGTTTTTATTGTTATTCACATGAAGTCTTTTTGGTACGAAATGCACTTTGGAAACGTGCCTGTTTACGCTTCCATCGAGCACGGCGAGTTAAAAGATTTATATACCCTAACCACCACCGCTTTTACAGAATGGTGGTATGTTCTAATCTATGTTTTGAGCATGGGTGCCGTGGGTTTCCACTTGTGGCATGGATTTGGCAGCGGGTTTAAATCGTTGGGCATTAGCCATCCGGTGTACACCCCATTGTTGAACGGATTTGGAAAAGGCTTTGCGGTGGTTGTTTCGGTGTTGTTTGCCATTCTGCCTGTGTATCTTTTCCTGACCTCCCTAAATTAATCTGAATATGTCAGTTTTGAATTCCAAGATTCCGGCGGGGCCATTGGCCGATAAGTGGAAAAACCACAAGAATTCAATTCGCCTGGTAAACCCGGCGAACAAGCGCAGCATCGATGTGATTGTGGTAGGAACCGGCTTGGCCGGGGCCTCGGCAGCCGCTTCTTTGGCCGAAATGGGCTACAAAGTAAAGGCTTTCTGCTTTCAAGACAGCCCCCGCCGTGCCCACTCGATCGCCGCTCAAGGAGGCATCAACGCCGCTAAAAATTACCGGAACGATGGGGATTCGGTGCACCGCTTGTTTTACGATACCATCAAAGGGGGCGATTACCGCAGCCGGGAAGCCAATGTGCATCGCCTGGCCGAGGTTTCGGTCAACATCATCGACCAATGTGTGGCTCAAGGTGTTCCTTTTGCCCGAGAATACGGGGGCTTGCTCGACAACCGCTCTTTTGGCGGGGTGCAGGTTTCAAGAACGTTCTACGCCAAAGGGCAAACCGGTCAGCAGTTGCTTTTGGGCGCCTATTCGGCCCTAAGCCGTCAGGTTTCGGCAGGTCAGGTTAAAATGTACCACCGCCACGAAATGTTGGACGTGGTAATGGTTGATGGGAAAGCCCGGGGAATTATTGCCCGCAATTTGGTTACCGGTGAACTGGAACGCCACAGTGCCCACGCTGTTTTGCTGTGCACCGGCGGTTATGGCAACGTGTTCTTCCTTTCTACCAACGCCATGGGGTCGAACGTGACCGCCACTTGGAAGGCACACCGCAAAGGAGCCTATTTTGCAAATCCCTGTTTTACCCAAATTCACCCCACGTGCATTCCTGTGTCGGGCGATTACCAATCTAAGCTGACCTTAATGTCGGAATCCCTGCGGAACGATGGC
Source organism: uncultured Flavobacteriales bacterium (assembly GCA_903837495.1). Lineage (GTDB taxonomy): Bacteria > Bacteroidota > Bacteroidia > CAIKAF01 > CAIKAF01 > CAIKAF01. The sequence continues at coordinate 14,040 of CAILUT010000047.1, forward strand.
CGCATTTGGGTGCCTCAAAAACAAAACGACCAACGCCGCCCCGTAGATATACCTGAAGAGGAACGCGATTATTACTTGGAGCGCCGGTATCCGGCTTTCGGAAACCTGGTTCCCAGAGATGTGGCCTCGCGGGCAGCAAAAGAACGCTGCGATGCCGGTTACGGCGTAGGGCAGTCGAAAATGGCCGTTTACTTGGATTATGCTTCGGCCATTCAGCGGTACGGTACCTTGGAAGCCAACAAAATGGGCGAAAGCCAGCCCTCCGTGCAACGCATTACCGAACTGGGAACTCAAGTGGTGGCATCGAAGTACGGGAACTTGTTCGAGATGTATGCGAAAATCACGGGCGATAATCCATACGAAACCCCCATGCGCATCTATCCGGCGGTGCACTACACCATGGGTGGCCTTTGGGTGGATTACAATTTGATGAGCAATCTGCCCGGTTTGTTTGTGTTGGGCGAAGCCAATTTCTCGGACCATGGAGCCAACCGTTTGGGCGCTTCGGCCTTGATGCAGGGACTGGCCGATGGTTATTTTGTGGTTCCTTACACCTTAGGGGACTATTTGGCCGACGACATTCAAACAGGAAACATATCAACCCAACATCCTGCTTTTGATGAAGCAGAGGGGGCTGTTCAAGAGCAAATCAGCCGCATCATGAACATCAAGGGCAGCAAATCGGTCGATTTCTTTCACAAGGCCCTTGGCAAAATTATGTGGGATAAATGCGGGATGGCCCGCAGCGAAGAAGGATTAAAGCAAGCTATTTCTGAAATTCAGGCGCTGCGCACGGAATTTTATGCTCAGGTGCGCGTGCCGGGCTCGGCCTCCGAAATGAATCCCGAATTGGAAAAAGCCATTCGCGTAGCCGATTTCTTAGAATTGGGCGAATTGATGTGTTACGACGCTTTAAACCGCAACGAAAGCTGTGGTGGACACTTTCGGGAAGAGTATCAAACCGAAGACGGAGAGGCTTTAAGGGACGATACGGACTTCGCCTATGTGGCAGCCTGGGAATATGGGCAGGGAAATTCCCCCATTCTGCACAAAGAAGACCTGAATTTTGAAAATGTAAAACCCAGTACCCGTTCTTATAAATAATACGCTTATGTCGTCCAAAAACATGCGATTGAACCTTAAAATCTGGAGGCAGAAAGGCCCAAAGGCCAACGGTAAAATGGTGGATTATACCTTGAACGAGGTGAATCCGGAAATGTCATTCCTCGAAATGATGGATGTGTTAAACCAGCAATTGGTAGATGAAGGAGACGAACCTGTGGCCTTTGATCACGATTGCCGGGAAGGCATTTGTGGGATGTGCTCTATGTTCATTAACGGGCGAGCTCATGGGCCAATGACAGGAACTACAACTTGCCAGTTGCACATGCGGCATTTTAACGACGGAGACACCATTGTGATTGAACCATGGAGGGCGTCTGCTTTCCCGGTGATTAAAGATTTGATGGTAGATCGCTCTGCTTTTGACCGCGTTATTCAGGCCGGGGGTTATATTTCTGTGAATACAGGCTCTGCTCCCGACGCCAACTCCCTGCCGATTCCCAAACAAAATGCCGATATGGCCTTTGATGCCGCAACCTGCATTGGTTGTGGTGCTTGCGTAGCGACCTGTAAAAATGCTTCGGCCATGCTGTTTGTTGGGGCAAAAGTAAGCCAACTTTCTTTGCTGCCCCAAGGGCAGCCCGAACGCGAAGAGCGCGCCATTCGTATGGTTGAACAAATGGACAAAGAGGGGTTTGGCAATTGCACCAACACCGGAGCCTGTGAGGTGGAATGTCCGAAAGGGATTTCTATTGAGAATATTGCCCGATTGAATCGGGAGTACCTGCGCGCAAAAGTAGTACAGAAATAGGCCCGCTTTTCGGGCATTTTTGTTAAACGGGCGAGTTGGCCTTCACTCCCAAGTGGTGGCAGGCCATTTTTGCTGAAACCTGTTGTGCCTTCCTTTTTGAGCTGGCTCTGCCTTTTCCAACCAGGGTTCCATCGACCCGAACTCCCATTGTATATTCGTTGCCGCTGGAAGAAAGGTGTTCTTCAAGCAGTTCAAATGCCATTGAAACCCGTTCGCGTTGGCAATGAATCAGCAGGGCGCTTTTGTAATCAAAAATCTCTGAACCCGGTACCGAGCCAAACATGTGCCCTTTTATTAAGCGTTTTCGGATGAATTTTCGCGTTTTGCTGAAGCCTCTATCCAAAAAAATGGCTCCCAGCAGGGCTTCTAGGGTGTTGCCTTTCACATCTTCGGGAAGGCGGTTAAAGTTGAACTTTCCGATGACCAAGTTGGACAGGCCGAGTTGATCCGAAATTCGGTTTAGGGTAGCTCGGTTTACCATGGCCGAGCGCATTCGGGTCATTTCGCCTTCCATTTTATTGGGGTGGTGTTCAAACAAATACTCGGCCATCACCAAATCCAACACCGAATCGCCTAAAAACTCTAAGCGTTCGTTGTGAACAAGGTGCTCAGAGCCTTTCATGTAAATGGCAGAACTGTGGGTTAAGGCTTGGGCGTAATGCGCGTAGGTTCGGGGTTTGAAGCCTAAAATGGAAATCAGTTTTTGTTTTGAGGCGGGGCTCAGATTAGGGGTAGAAACGGCAGAGGGGCGCCTCCGAAAAATAAACCAAGGCCACTCCATAATCGAAGAGGGTCAGACAAATTTTTTGACAATGACCGAGGCATTATGTCCGCCAAAACCAAAGGTGTTGCATAAGGCGGCTCCAATGCTTCTTTCCTGAGCTGTATGAAAGGTCAGGTTAAGATTGGGGTCAATTTCCGGGTCATCGGTAAAATGATTGATGGTGGGGGGCACCTTTCCATTTTTAACGGCCAATACGCAAGCGATGGTTTCTATGGCACCGGCGGCACCGAGTAGGTGTCCGGTCATGGATTTGGTGGAGCTAATATTGAGTTTATAGGCGTGGTTGCCGAACACCTTTTTTATGGCGAGCACCTCGGCAATGTCTCCCAATGGAGTCGAAGTTCCGTGCACATTGATGTAATCTATTTGGTCGGAATTCATTCCGGCGTCTTCCAATGCCAGTTTCATAACACCGCTGGCGCCCAACCCTTCGGGGTGTGGGGCGGTGATGTGGTGGGCATCGGCCGAAAAAGCTCCGCCGGCCAGTTCTGCGTAAATGTGTGCGCCTCGGGCCTTTGCATGTTCCAATTCTTCTAAAACCAAAGCTCCGGCTCCTTCGCCCAACACAAAACCATCTCGGTCTTTGTCGAAGGGCCTTGAGGCGGAACTGGGGTCATCGTTTCGGGTAGAAAGAGCGTGCATGGCGTTAAAGCCTCCGATGCCGGCTACGTTTACTGCGGCTTCAGAGCCACCGGTAACAATGACATCGGCTTTGCCGTCGCGGATGCAATGGAAAGCGTCGATCATGGAATGGGTGCTGGAGGCACAGGCTGAAACCGTTGCAAAATTAGGGCCTCGAAATCCAAATTTAATCGAGATGTGCCCTGCGGCAATATCGATAATGACCTTTGGGATAAAGAATGGGTTGAATCGGGGCGTACCATCGCCAAGGGCAAATTCAGAAATCTCCTGAATTAGGGTATCAAGGCCACCAATTCCGGAGGCCCAAATTACCCCTGCCCTGTCGGGATCGACAGCACCCAATTCGGCAAGGCCTGCATCTTCAACGGCCTCGGTTGCACAAACCATGGCGTATTGAACAAAAGGATCCAGCTTGCGGGCTTCTTTGCGGTCAAGAAACTGCAAGGCATCGAATCCTTTAAGTTCGCAGGCGAACCGGGTTTTAAATTTTGAGGCATCGAACCGAGTTATGGGGGCCGCACCGCTTCGACCGGATGTCAATCCTTCCCAATATTCCCCTAAATTATTTCCAATAGGGGTTAAGGCTCCTAAACCCGTAACAACGACTCTCCGTCCTGCCATACGCAATAATTTTAGTTGGCGTTGCTTTCGATATACGAAATGGCCTCTCCAACTGTGCTGATTTTTTCAGCTTGCTCGTCAGGAATAGTGATGTTGAATTCTTTCTCGAATTCCATGATTAGCTCCACTGTATCTAGGCTATCGGCACCCAAATCGTCGGTGAATTTAGCCTCGGTTTTTACTTCAGCTTCTTCCACACCGAGTTTGTCAACGATGATGGCTTTAACTCTTGCAGCAATTTCGGACATAAGAATAGATTTTAGTTTTTCGACTGCAAAGTAAACAAAATTACCCCAATAAACACAGCTTGAATAAAAAAGCTGTTTTATTCTTTATTGGCTTAAGTTGTATTTAATCAGTGGATTAGCTTGATTTCGGGTAAAATGCCAAAGGGAGTAGCCTCCCTTTAGCTGTATTTGAATCCGCATTTTAGTACCTGATTTGCTTCGAAAATGTAATATGTAATGCCGGTTGATGGCTTTTGAATGTGAAGGCCGGTCAGGCTGCCAAAGGCTGGCAATACAAGTTGGTTTTTTGAAAGCATACCGCAGGCTACCCGAGCTCTTTGTTTGGCTCCCAATGGCAGGTAGATTCCCGGGTGAATGTGTCCGCAGATGTACGGAGCATCCGTGCATTCTTGGGGTTCGTGGCACAGGAGTATGCCGTTCCAATTTAGGTTTTTAGCCTGTTTAAAATGGGCGATATCTTGTCCAAACCTATGGGCAGAATGGGCATCGTGGTTGCCCAATATCCAATGAAAATGGATGTGGTTTAGGGACTGAAGCAGCGATAAGAAATGCTGGGTTTCTAAGGTGGTGGGGCCATGCAGCAGGTCGCCCAGAATGAAGACTTCTTTAATTTTCTTTTCTTGCAACAATGCGAAAAATCCATCGATTTGGCCTTGGCTTTTTTTTTGGGGTAAGTTGATGCCTGCCCGTTGAAACGCCTCGGCCTTGCCCAGGTGAAAGTCCGATAAAAAAAGGCTGCCCGAATCGGGATGCCACAGGCTTCGGTTGGGTAGCCATTCCCAGTGTTGGTCTTGCCACGAAAATTGGGGCGAATCGCTCTCAAACTGCGGAATAATCACTGGCTTGTTTATCTTCGGGGTACTAAGGGTAAGTAGAATGCACTCAAAGATAACAATGCCTTTTCTGTTCTTGTTTTTTTTCGCAGTCCTATTGCTTTCTTGTGGGGATTCGGGTCCCAATACGGCGAAGGCTCCGATTGTTCAGGCGCGTCAGCAAATCAAGGAGCAACGTACCTCACCGTTGACCTATGTTCGAGGCAAAGTTTCGGGTGCAACGGTGTCGGTGCAGTACGGTGCTCCTTCCGTAAAAGGGCGCCGCATTTGGGGCGATTTGGTGCCTTATGGAGAAGTGTGGCGTATGGGGGCGAACGAGGCTACTTGGATTGAGCTGGATAAAGGGTTGCGGCTTGCAGGCAAGGTTTTGCCGGCCGGGAAATACGGGTTGTTTTGCATTCCGGGCGCATCGGTTTGGACCTTAATTTTGAATCGGGAATGGGATCAGTGGGGTGCCTATTACTATTCTGAATCGGCAGATGTAGTTCGGATTGAAATTCCGGTCAAGGCCGAGGAGGTGTTTAGCGAGGTGATGTATTTTGGTGTTGAGGCTGGGCAATTGCGTTTTGGCTGGGCTGGATTGGCATGGGCAGTTCCAATGGAACCCGTTTAAAGGTCTATTTTTTAGAGTGAGGCTTTTTAATTGGGAGGATTGCGGCAGGGATTGAACAAGGTAGCCCGCAAAGGCCATGCTGGCTGCCGGGCTGGGAGCAAAAGAGCGACGCGAGGAGCTACTTTTGCCCCTGGCCCGGCCCAGCATGGACTGCGGACTACCTGTGAAAGCCCGGCTGCCGCCCCAATCTAATCCCTGTTTTTGCCTAGAAAAACCACGGCATTTACATCGCCAAATCCGAATCCCGCTTTGCCAGCAACCCGCAGTTCTCCGCCGAATTCTATGGTTTTAGAGGGTATGCAGCTTTGGTCGATGAGGTTTAAAATGCTGGGATGTATGCTTTCGGTGTTGAGCGAGGGGTGGGCAAACTGCCCATCAATTTCGAGAACAAGGGCGACCAATTCGATGGAACCTGCTGCGCCCAGGCAATGCCCGATCATTGATTTGGTGCTGTTGATTGTGGGGAAATTGCTGCCGCTGCGGTTCAGTGCGCGGGTCCAGTTTTGAATTTCTAAAACGTCGCCTTTGGTGGCGGTTAGGTGGCCTGAAATAAGATTTACTTGGTTTGCCTGCACCTGTGCGTCAGCCAGGGCTTGTTGTATGCAAAGCACCACGGCATTTGGGTTTGGTGCTGTCATGCTGCCGCCTTGCCTTTGCCCACCGGCATTTACCGCCCCGCCAAGGTATTCGGCATAAATATGCGCCCCGCGGGCCTTGGCATGTTCGTATTCTTCAAGCACCAGGGCCGCGGCGCCAGCTCCGGGGACGAAACCGGCGGCGTTTGCCGACATGGGACTTGAAGCTTTGTGCGGCTCGTGGTTGCTGCTTCGGTTTAGCACCTTCATCGAGTCAAATCCGCCCCACATATAAGGGCCTTCCGCGTCGCAGCTGCCGGCAATCATAATGCTTGCCTTGCCGTATTGAATGCGCTCGGCGGCCAGATACAGCGCCTCGGTGCCTGTGGCACAGGCCGAAGAATTGGTGTAGCAGTGGTTTCCTAATCCCAATAAACCAGCCACCCAAGCGCTTATTCCCGAGGCCATGGTTTGCTCCACCACTCGGCTTCCGAGCCGGCGCACTTCGCCTTGGTCAAGCTTATAAATGGCATCGCGCAGGGGTTCAACTCCTGCAAGTCCTGTTCCGAACACGGTTCCTGCATGGGCTAAGGGGGCTGCATCTTGCCGGGAATTAACCTGAAAACCTGCGTCTTGCCAGGCTTCTAAAGCCGACAATGCCCCGTACAGCATTCCTGAGCTTTTCATAAAGCGCAAGGTCAGCTCGTCAAACCGATTTTGCAGCACATCCGAAGCTACTTGTGGCCGTCCGGAAACTTGGCAATTGAATCCTTTTTCGGCCAATTCGGGGTCGAATCGAAGGCCAGAACGGCCGGAACGGATGGCCTGTTTAAAGTCGGGAACGCCCACTGCGTTGGGAGCTACTACGCCCAAACCAGTTATGGCTACCCGTTTCATGCTGTTTGGTCGGGAACCATCATGCCTGAAAGGGTGCCCGAGCAAACCACCTGGCCTTCTTGATTTTTCATGGTTACCTCGCACTGCAATTTTCGGAGCCGAAAGAACAGCTTTTTAGATTCAACCCAAACCAAGTCGCCCGGCAGCACCATTTTTTGAAATTTCACCTCGGACGAAGTAAAGAAGATTTTAACCGGGGGATTTTCGCCTTTGTGCATGCCCAGGCAAAAAATGCCGAGGGTAACCAGTCCGATTTGGGCCATGGTTTCGGTTAAAATGACTCCGGGGGTTACGGGGAATCCTGGAAAATGCCCTTGGTAAAACAATTCATTTTCTTTGAATCGGTAGTAACCACGCACAAAATCTTCTGAAATATCCGTTAGCCCATCGATAAACCGAAAGGGGGGTTTTTGGGGGACCTTGTCCAAGATGGCATGCACCAACTCCTTGGGTAAGGTATCTGAACTGGGTTGATTATATGAGCGATTCTCCTCCATCTACAGGAATAACGGCACCGTTGATCCAACGGGCTTCTGGTTGGCACATCAAATATACAACATTTGCGGCGTCTTCGGCTTGGGTGCCTCGGCCAAGGGGGTGGTTTTGAGCTACATGTTCAAGAAGGATTTTGCTGTTGGGCAAGACGCTTAGGGCTGGGGTGTCGGTGATTCCGATTTCCAAAACATTGGTTCTGATGCCTGAGGCTGCAAATTCTACAGCCATGTATTTTCCAAGGGTTTCCAATGCCGATTTGGCCATTCCGATGGCTGCGTAACCGGGCAGCACCCGATGTCCGCCGCGGCTGCTAAAGGCCAAATTGCACATGTTTTTTGCGGGCAGCTTGTTTTGAATTAATTCTTGGAGCACATAAAACCAATTTAGGGCCATTGCGTCGTAAGTCAGGTTGAAGTCTAGGGCGGTCAGCGGCTTTTGGTGGGTATTGGGATTCAGGGTTCCGGGGCTTCCGCGGGCAATGCTGTGCAGCAGAACATGAAATTGAATGCCGGCAGCTTGGCAGCTGTTCCATACTTGATTCCGGACTTCGGCTTTGGTGATGTCGCCATTGAAGGGCAGGATCAAGCTTGGGTACTGGGATTGAAATTCGGCCAACAGGGTTTCTTCTCGTGCGCGCCGCTCCCGAAACCAAGCAAGCACAGGAATGCCGTGGCTGGCCAGTTTTTTTACGCTGGCCAATCCCAATCCGCTGGAGCCGCCCAAAACCAAGGCCATGCTTTGGCCTGTAAACTGCGAACCTATTTCCATTCTAAAGCCAGTTGCTGGGCCGAAAAGCCCGGTCCAAAACTCAACATTATTCCTTTTTGCCCAGAACGGCAACCTTGGTCCAGGCAAGCCTTAAGGACAAACATGACCGTTGCCGACGACATGTTTCCGATGCTGCTGAGTACATGTCGGGTGTGCCTAAGGTCTTTGCCCATGGGCTGAACCAAAGATTCGACCATTTCAATGATTTTTTTGCCGCCCGGATGAAACACAAAATGGTCAATCTCTTGCAAAGTCCAGCCAAGGTCCGCCAAAAAGGGGGGAATAATGTGGGGGAAATGCGCTTCAATTTTTAAAGGTACGCCAGGATCCAGCACAATATGCAGGCCGTTTTCGCGCAGGTCAAATCCCATCATGCGTTCTTCATCAAAAAAATGGTACATGCGGGCATCGGCAATTTCGGCTTGATTTTCTTGAACATCTTCGGGGGCAGAGCTGAGTAGGGTGCAGGCCAATCCGTCGCCAAAAATGGCTGCCGATACAATGTTGGTAAAGCTAAAATCGTGAGGTTGGAAGGTGGAGGTGGGCGATTCGAACGAAAGCACGGCCGCTCGTTTTCCGGGCTTGGACTTCATCAATTCGTAGGCGTAGCTAAGCCCCGAGGTTCCACCGGCACATCCCATTTCTGTAACGGGCAGCCGAAGAACGTCGCCCCTCATTTTTAAACGGTTTACCAGATAGGCGTCCAGCGATGGAATCATAATCCCCGTACAAGAGGTAGTGATGAGGTAATCCACCTGAGTGGGCAGCCATGCCGCCGCTTCCAAAGCCTTTTTCAGGACTTTTTCGGCCAAGGGAATCATTTCGCGGATAAAAACATCGTTGCGTTGGGCAAACGATTTCAAGGAAAATACCTCTTCAATAGGAATAATGGAGTGCCGAGCTTGAACCCCCGAATTTCGAAAAATACGCCTGGCTTTTTCTTTGTCGCGTTCCGATTGCCCCTGCATCCATTGTTCAAGGTAAGTCAATATGGTAGAAGCCTCTTCGCGGTGAGCGGGAAGTTCTGTGGCAACCTGAACAATTCGAACGGCTTCAGTCATGGTAGGCGCAAATGAAAAAACGGCCAGGAAAGGAGGAATAAAATGCGACTTTGCCCCAACCGGCCTGCAAAAATACAGATTCCAATTCCCTTTTGCGAAAGGAACGCAAAACAGACAAGGCACCGTCGTGCTTCGACATGGCCGATAAGCCTAAGAGCTTCGACAAAATGCGGAATCCATAATACGAAAAAGGGCTCCGTTCTAAATCCTCGAAAATCAATCCTCGATGCACCACGGGTTTAAGTTGAGCTAAAAAGTTGGGCAAAGCCTGGGCATCTATGTGATGCAAAAAAAGGGTTCCTATGGCCCAATCTACGGGCTTGTCTAAATCCCTTAATACCTGCAATGCATCGCCTTCCATCCAGGCAATTCCCGATTCTTGGCTTTGCGAGGCTTGGTTTATCGGTTTTGAATTCCAATCGATGCCCAGCCATTCCAGTTGCCGATCTTTGAACATCTGCTTCAGTTCTATCAATCCTAAACCACGTCCGCAGCCCAATTCTGCAATGCGTTTTCCTCCTTTTGATTCCAGCTGTTTGTTCAGCAGTTTGGCCCAGCGCTTGTAAATCCCCATTCCTTTATTTAAGCGGTGGATTTCATTTAGGTTTTGAAGCAGCGCCTGTTCCTCTACGGGGCCGTCCATCCATTCGGCTTCGGTGCTGCGTCTTGAAAAATCAGGCATGGGGCAAAATGGGTTTTCCGTGTGATTGAGCCAATACATAGCGCAGGGCAAAGGGCAGAGCCTGGGCACCCAATAAAGCCAGGTCTGAAATTCCCTGTCGGCCAAACATGTTTTGAACAAAGCGGCTCAAGCTCAACCTTCCCTTAACCTCGATGTTCCAGGCTGCTTGGTAAGCGTTCAAGGCTTGGTTTTTATTTTCGTATTTAAAATCAACGCTGCGCATGGCCCCATGCAGCAAATGGGCAGTGCGCACAGCCAAGGCCATGCCATTTCCAAATAAGGGCGCCACCAGTCCGCTGGCATCGCCCACAAAGGGAATGGAATCTTGAACCGGCTGTTTTTTTCCAAACCGAATTCCACTTATGGCCAAGGGCTGTTCAAATACGGGTTTGTGGGTTTTAAAAAAGGACAGCAAAGCCTGGTTTTTGTGCATGACCTTTTCTTGAAAAGGCTGCAGCCCCCCGGCGGCCTGCAATTCCGGAGTTTTTACCAAATAGCATACGTTGATGCGGCCGCCCTCTACTGCCGAAATTCCAGCGTAGCCCCCCTTAAAATTATGCAGGGCCACGGTATTCTGTGCCCAATTTCCTTCAAAATGCATTTTAATGCCGCTGTACAACTGGGTGTCGGCCAAAAACGGTCGATTAAAATGCGTGTCAAGCCTAGACCGTTTCCCATGGGCCGAAACAAACCATGGGGCACTGTATTCCTGCCCCGATTTATCCACAATAAGGTTGAGTTGATCTTCCGAATGCTGCCGCAAAACCTCCGCATTTTCGATGATCTTTGCCCCCTTTTTTTCGGCCTGTTCTTTTAAAAACAGGTCTAAGGCGAAGCGGCTAATGCCCAAGGCCTCCATGTCTAGGCCTGTTTTAAGGTGGCGGTTTCCCGTACTGCTCAATTCAAAGGTGTTGATGCGCACCGGACTCAGACGGTCTATGGGCAAATCTAGGGAATGCAAATACGGCAGAACCTCGGTGCTGATAAATTCGCCGCAAACCCGGTGGCGCGGATATTCAGAGGCCTCCAGCACAACCACTTTCAAGCCTTCTTGCTGCAGGGCATTGGCCAAGACCAACCCTGCAATTCCACCCCCCGAAATCAAAACATCTGACCGTATTCTTGCCATGCGGGTTAAAATTACAAAAGCAAAGCCCTTGATGGCTCGATTTATGGATTTTTAGGCTAAAGGGGTGCATCTTATCCCTTTCATTTTAGTTTCAAAAGGTCGGTTATTATTCTGTTATATTTAATTTAATGCAAACAATGCGGTACATTTGTTTTTACCTTTCCTCTTCAAAAACCAAGCCGCATGAATTCCTTTAAATTAAGCCTTAGCCTTTTGTGTTTGACCTTGAGCCTGATGCATGCCCAAACAAATCCAGCTCCCCGAACTTTGCCGTACTCAGAAAGTTTCAATTCCATGCTGGCACCTACCTATCCTACGGGCTGGGTGGGCTGGAGCCAAGGCACCTTGAGTGGAGCTTTCCAAACTGCGGCGCCTACTGGCGACCGCGTTCTTGCAGGCAGTGGAACGGCAGCAAGTATAACCAACAACGTGTACGATTTTTCTCAAAAATTAGGCTTTTTGAACAGCGGGAGCACCAACCATGGTTTGGCAACGGCTTTGGTAACCACCGGCTTTGCCAGCATCAACGTGGGGTATTCTATTATGACCATCCGCGACAACAATGAACGCACTTTGGTGGTTGGTTTGCAATATCGAGTAGGTACATCCGGCCCCTTTACCAACATTTCCGGAACTTCTTACCACAATAATTTAACGGTTCAAGTTGCAGGCAATTCAGGAGTCAATGTACAAACCAGAAGCATTACCCTGCCCGCAGTCTGCAACAACCAATCGGTGGTTCAGCTTCGTTTTATTGCCAAAGATTCCATCGGTGCCGGTGCCCGCCCAAGTTTTGCCATTGACAATTTCTCGGCTTCCGGAACCAGCTGTTCAGGCTTCTCGATTTCGGCTTCGGCCCAATCTGCCACTACTTTTTGCCAAGGCGGTTCTGTAGTCCTAAAAGCCACCGGAGCCAACAGCTACCTATGGAACAACAATCAAAGCGGAGATTCCATCGTGGCAACCCAATCTGGTTCTTACACGGTTGTTGGTACCGACCCGTTTGGTTGTACTGCCAGCGCCGGCCCGATTGTGGTTGCCGTAAACCCTTCCCCTACATTAACTCTAAGCCCCAACGGGCCAACGGTTTTTTGTCAAGGCGGTTCAGTAAGCTTAGTGGCCTCAGGGGCCAACACCTACAGCTGGAATACCGGTCAAAACATGGATTCCATTGCAGTGTCAACTGCCGGAACGTATCAGGTTGTTGGCACAGACCAAAACGGATGTTTAGATTCGACCTCGGTTCAGGTTGGGGTGAATCCGCTGCCTTCCATCAGTATTTCTTCAAACGGGCCTTTAACCTTTTGCCAAGGAGCTCAGGTTACTCTGTTGGCGTTTGGTGCCCAAACCTACCTCTGGTCTTCCAATGTGCTGGGTGACTCCCTCGATGTTCAGCAATCGGGCGGATACTATGTTGTAGGAACCGACCAAAATGGGTGCTTTGATACCTCGCAAACCCTGCAAGTTATTGTAAACCCATTGCCTGTGGTTACCATTACTCCAAACGGACCTACCAGCATTTGCCAAGGCGCCTCTGTTCCATTTACCGCTCAAGGCGGCAGCACTTATGTGTGGCCATGTGGTTGCCCAGGCCAAACCCAAAACATCAACCTTGCTGGGCCGGTAACCGTTTGGGGGACCGACCAAAATGGCTGCAGCGATTCTTCCAATACCGTTATGGTTGCCATCAATCCAAACCCAACGGCTCAAATAATTCCCGGCGGGCCCACCGTATTTTGCCAAGGCGGTTCGGTGAGCCTAAATGGGGCAATCGGCCTTATCAATTCATGGAGCAACGGGCAAACCGCCGATTCAATCACCGTGAACCAGTCGGGATTGTACAGCTTAACCGTAACCGACGGCAATGGCTGCACCGACAGTACTTTTATTCAGGTTACGGCCAATCCGCTGCCAACCATTTCTGTTGCTGCCTTAGGAAATACGACCTTATGTCAAGGCGATAGCGTTGAAATTGCTGCCACCGGGGGCATTCTTTACCAATGGAACAATGGCTTCAGTTCGGCCAACATTTGGGCCAGCACTTCCGGGAATTATTCCGTGTTTGGAACCGATCAGAATGGCTGTTCCGACAGCTCGAATGCAATTGCAATTTCTGTTTTAAATCCCCCCGTTGTTCTGCAACAACCCGGCAATGTTCAGGAGTCGGTTGGCAACACAGCCACGTTCTCTGTGAGCGCTCAAGACCCCAACGATGCCTTCCAATGGCAGGGCAATACCGGCTCTGGATTTCAGAATCTAAGCAACGGAGGTCAATACGCGGGAACAACAACAAATCAACTGAGCATCAGTAATTTAACTTTGGCAAATTCGGGCTACACCTTCCGTTGCCAAATCAGCAATGTGGCTTGCTCTACCAACAGCCAACAGGCTTCCCTAACGGTTGTTCCGAATTCGAGTTTTGCGAACCAGGGAAGTTCAGATTTGAGGGTTTTCCCAAATCCTGCCCAAGATTTCATTGCGGTTTGGCAAAGTGGCAAAGGGAGTTCCGTGCCCTACACGCTCAGCAATGTGCAGGGCCAAATTCTAGGTCAGGGCATGCTGAATTCCAGTTCTACTCCGCTAAACATTGGATTTTTACCCCCCGGCAGCTACCAAATTTCTGTGGGCGGAAGTTCAATTCGCTTCATCAAAGAGTAATTTCTTTAAGGAATTTTTTGGGCGCTTTTTCCGGCTGTCGCTCCAAGTCCTCGCCCTGCCACGCTGCCGGCTGCGCGCTGCGGTGGCTCCTCGCGTCGCCTCCTCGCTGCGGCCGGCAGCCGCGGCAGGGCTGTGGGCTTTCCGACTCCATCCGGAGCGCGGCCCCCTCAAAACAAGGCCCCCATTGCGCTGGCATTTCGCCCTTGGCTCTAAACCAATTTGCCTTTAATTCGTTTATAATGCAGTTTTAAAACCTGTATTTCCCCTTTTCCTCTTTGGCGTATAGCTCACCTTAGGTCCTAAATTTATGAAGCATTTCCCTTTTATATTAGGCGGTTTTTTCGCTTTTTTCCTTTTGTTTTTTGCGCAACGCATCCATGCTCAAGTTCCCGCCTATGTAAATCCCGCCGGTTTGGTAGGATGGTGGGGCTTCAATGGAAATGCTCAAGACGCCAGCGGAAACGGTTTTAATGGCTCTGTGAACGGTGCCACCTTAAGCAACAACCGATTTGGCAATGCGTTTTCGGCGTATTCTTACGACGGCAACAACGACCGAATCACGGTTTCCAATGCCCAAGCCTTAAACCCCGGTCAAATGACCATGAGCATTTGGGTGCGCCCCCAGTCCTTTGGCCCCAGTGAACAGTATATTGTAAATAAATCTTTTGACCCCAACCCTAGGCATTGGTCCATCCGAGTAAATGCTACCGGGCAATTGCAAGTAGAAACCCGCATCAACAATACGTATTATTCGTATTCCGCCACTGGTCCTGCCGCCAATTTAGCCTTAAATCAATGGGCGTTTTTATGCCTGATTTACGATGGAAATAGAACGCTTCTGTTGCACAACCAAGATACGGTTATAAATGCGGCCCAAAGCGGAAGCCTTAGCTCTTCTACCCACACCCTAAATTTCGGCTTTTTCCCACACAGCAATATGCCTCCTTTTGGGTATTTTTTCAACGGTCAGCTGGACGATGCTGGAATGTGGAATCGCCCCCTGAATTCCTGCGAGGTCAAACGCCTGTACAATGCAACCGTTTTAAGCAACAATACCATCCTTTCTTCTACGCCCTATACTCCAATTACCCGCGTGGTAAACAGCGCTGGTTTGGTGTACAATCCCGATTCCATCAGCATTATTCAAGGAGACCCCGTGCAGTTTCAAATTGGGGGAAGCCATGACGCAAGAGAGGTCTCTCAAGCTACCTACACCGCCAACGGAAATGCCTGGAACGGCGGATTCCAAACTGCCTTTGGGGGCGGATTGGTTAATCTTCCCAACTTAGGTATTTACTATTATGTCTGTACCCCGCACGCCAGTTTTGGCATGAAGGGCCGCATTTTTGTTCAACCCTACACCGGAAACCAATCTCCCATTTCCATTTGCCAGGGCGATAGTTCTCAGCTGCTGGCAACTGGCTCGCAATCGTACGTGTGGAGCAACGGAAAAACGGGCAGCAATACCTACGTTAAAAATACAGGGGTTTATTATGTGGTTGGATTTGACCAGCATGGCTGCCCCGATACTTCGGCAACCATCAATGTAACAGTAAACCCTAGGCCAACGGCAACGGTTTCTGCTTCTGGCCCCCTTCAATTTTGTCCCGGCGGTTCGGTAACCCTAACGGCTTCGGGGGGTACTTCCTACCTTTGGAATACAGGATCCACCTCGGCAGCCATTCAGGTTCAAACGTCTAGCGCGTTTTCGGTCATTGCTACCAATGCCAATGGCTGCAAAGATACCTCGGCAGTTTTTACCACTCAGG
The DNA here is from genome assembly GCA_903837495.1 of uncultured Flavobacteriales bacterium. Taxonomy (GTDB): domain Bacteria; phylum Bacteroidota; class Bacteroidia; order CAIKAF01; family CAIKAF01; genus CAIKAF01. The sequence continues at coordinate 29,688 of CAILUT010000047.1, forward strand.
TGTTCCCCAATCCCATTGCTCAAGTTCAAAATCTAGGGCCTACCTCTTTTTGTTCTGGCGGTTCGGTTCAATTGTTGGCCCTAGGTGGCCCCATTGTATTGTGGTCAAATGCTTCAACCAACGATACGCTCACGGTTTCTCAAAGTGGCTTTTTCCAGGCCACCGTAACCGATACGAACGGATGTTCTGCCCTAAGCCCTTCCGTTCAGGTAACCGTTTTCCCGCTTCCAAACGCTCAAATTTCTGCATCGGGACCCACCATGTTCTGCCAAGGTGCCTCGGTACAGCTTTCGGCCACAGGTGGTAGTTCTTATTTGTGGAGTACGGGTCAAACAGGGGCATCCATTTCGGTGAATACCGCGGGAACGTATTTTGCAGTGGCTTCTTCCAACCAAGGTTGTCAAGATTCAAGCAACGTTGTTTCCATCACGGTCAATCCTTTGCCCCAGGTTTCCATCCAAGCACTGGGGCCTTTGGCTTTTTGTCCGGGGCAGTCGGTGGGCATGAATGCCCAAGGCGCTCAAACCTATTTGTGGAGCAATGGACAAACGGGCAGCAACATACTGGTTTCTCAAGCAGGAACCTTAAGTGCAACGGGCACCGATGCTCAAGGCTGTCAATCGGTTTCCAACCCATTGACAGCAACCTTGCATCCTGTTCCGGTGGCTCAAATTCAAGTTCAAGGCTCTTTGCAGTTTTGCCCGAGCGACAGTGTGATTTTGCTGGCCCAAGGCGGCGATGCTTACCTATGGAACAACGGGAGCATTTCGGCTCAACAGGTGGTTCAACAAACCGGGGTCTTTTCGGTTATTGCCAGCAATAGCTTTGGCTGTTCAGACACTTCAACCACGGTTTCAACCCAGTTGGTTGCGGCTCCTACCGCTCAAATAGTTCCGTCTGGGCCCTTGGCTTTTTGCCAAGGTGATTCGGTGGTATTGCAGGCTTCGGGTGGAACCACCTACCTATGGAACAACGGCAGCACCAACAGCAGCATTTCGGTTTCTCAAGCAGGAACTTGGTCGGTTCAAGCCGCCCTAGGAACGGGTTGCGTAGATACATCTCAAAGTGTAATTACCCAAGTGTTTAACTTGCCGTCTCCGCAGATTTCGGCCTCAGGGCCCACCGCATTTTGCTCGGGCGGTCAAGTGGTTTTGTTGGCTTCGGGGGCAAATTCATATTTGTGGAGTTCTGGTCTCATTGGCGACTCGATTGTGGTTTCAAGCTCCGGAACGTTTACCCTTCAAGGTACAGACGCCAATGGCTGCAGCGGTACTTCGGGAGCTTTAACCATCGCTGTTTTTCCTTTGCCAGTGTTGACCTTGAGTCCAAGTGGTCCTGTTTCTATATGTTTGGGCGACAGCCTAGAACTTAGCCTTCAAGGCGGCATAAATTATGTTTGGAACGATGGCCTTCAGGCTTTCAGCCGGTACGTGCAATCGCCTGCCGCTTATTGGGCTTCTGGCACCGATGCCAATGGCTGCTCGAACCTTAGCGATACGGCAACGCTTTCTGTTTTTCCTTTGCCTCAATGGGTTGTTCAGCCACAAGATAGCTTGGTGCTTGTAGGAACTTCGGTTGGATTTACAGCCCAAGTTCAGGGAAGCAATGCGGTGTATCAATGGCAAATAAACCGGGGCAACCTCTGGGAAATGCTCTTGGATACGGGAACTGTTGGCGGTTCCAATACATCCAACCTTAGCTTGGCTTCGGTAGATTCAGCCTGGAACGGATACCGCTTCCGTTGTATTGCGAGCCTCGATGGTTGTTCCGACACTTCTGATCTGTCAACATTAACCGTTGAAATTCCCGTCAATGGCTTTGGGTCGGCCAAAGAATTGGCTTGGTCGATTGTCCGGAATCCTTCGGGTTCCAATTTGCAAATTTCAGGCCCAGAGGCGGAGGTAAGGTACCGCATTTTCGATTTTTCCGGACGGTTGCTCTTGCAAGGAAAGGAGTCGGGTAAAGGCCTAACCATTGATGTAGGCAGTTTGCCTTTGGGCTGCTATTTGCTGGAGCTGAATTCAGAAAATCAGCGTTGGAATGCCCGGTTTTGCCCTTGATTTTTGAACTTCGGGTGCCGGCCACAAAAGGCATGTTTTTTACCCAGTTGAATTTTTGCAGGCATTCTAAGTCCTTATGTGAGCTGTAAAGGTTTTTAATTGCAGTCTCTTGCAAGAGACTCCCCACTTTGCTTAGCCAGGGTTAAATTTGGAGTTCTTTCCGCAATCTACCGAAAGTTGGCTTAATTTTATCCCATATAACTTTACGCTATGCGCTTGCTTTTTTCCCTAATTCTGTTTTTATCGGTTCAAGCGATTTGGGCTCAAGGTGTTCGAATTGGAAGTAATCCTGGAATGCCGGATTCCTCGGCTATTTTAGATGTGGACGATACCACCAAGGGGTTTTTGCCACCGCGGTTAACAACGAGCCAGCGGAATTCGATTCAGAATCCCGCCGATGGATTGATTGTGTTTAACATTACAACCAATTGCTTGCAAATGGCTACAACGGGTATTTGGTTCGATATTCGGTGCCAATGTACAGCTTTGCCCGACCCCAGCTTTTCTGGCCCAAACCAAGGAATATCCAACCAATCCATTTCCTTTACGCCGGTAGTTACCCAAGGCCTAACCTATTCATGGACTTTTCAAAGCGGCAGCCCCTCCACCAGCAATAGTTCCAACCCTTCAGTAAGCTGGACACAAACAGGAAGTTTTAATGTAAGTTTGGTGGTAACCGATGCAAATGGTTGTGTTGATTCCAGTACGCAACAGGTCAGCATTAGCAACCAATCTCCGCAGAGCTGTTGGCATATCAAGCAGAACAATCCCAATGCGACAAGTGGATTGTATTTGTTGGACCCAGATGGTCAAGGAGGAGCGAGCGCAGACCAGTTCTATTGCGATATGACCACAAGTGGGGGCGGCTGGACGCTTATTGTTCTCACCAATGGCAACGTTTCAGGGCATCCTAATGTAGGATTATCGGTTGCTAAAAACACCTTAATAAGTGCCAATGGAGGGCTGGTCTCTGCCAACTTAGATGCTTTCGACCAATGGACGGGAACCAATTTTTGGAATTTACTTGGCAGTCAAGGGCAAATGCTTTGGAAAGTCGGTTCTTCAAGCGGCAGTATTCTGGATGTGGTTCGAAACAATTTCAATATATACAATGGGGGCGATAGGGTTAGTTTCAGTACCTATCAGGCCTTGCAAGGCGGGATTCCCAACATCGATTACAACAGCAATGGGTATCTTCAGGCTTCAGGGAGCAGTACGGGAGGAAGCAGCTGTACGGTTGAATCAAGCCCCAGCGTAGGGTTGCACGGTCCGTGGTTTTACCACAGCTGCAGCAACGTTAGTCCATGGTGTACAGGCCATTCGGATTGCGGTGGCTTGCCCGTGCGTATGCAATGGCGAAATCAAGGCAACTATACTTCTGCCACTTCGCCGAGCTGTTCAAACCACGGTGAAATTTATGTGCGATAAAAATTAAGGGGTGCCAATCGTTAGCACAGTGGATTTTTTCCTCTAGGGGAAAACGGACACGCCCTACCAAATATGGAAGGGTTTGGGATTGTGCTTGGGAGCCTTAAACCTCAACAAAAATGGTTGTACACCGCCTTCAAATGTTCAGCCAACATGCTTTCGTTGCTGCCTTCTATTTGGTGGCGCTCTACAAAATGCACCAACTCACCGTTTTTAAAAAGGGCAATGCTGGGCGAGGATGGAGGGTAGGGAAGAAAGTATTCGCGGGCCGTCTGAACCGCCTCGGAATCGACTCCGGCAAATACGGTACTCATCGCCGAAGGGCGTTTTTCGTTTTGCAAACTATGTATAACGCCGGGGCGGGCACCTCTGGCGGCACATCCACAAACGGAATTAACAATCACGACATGAACTCCCTCGGTTTTTTCTATCGCTTCTCGAACCTGCTCGGCGGTTTCTAAAGAGGCAAACCCATGGTTCACCAATTCTGCCCGACAAGGGGCAACTATTTCTTCTGGATACATGGTTTCTATTCTTTATTTTGATTTCAAATTTACAGGAAATTCGGGGTTTGGACAGAAAATAGGCGGAATTTCGCTCACATTTTAGGGATTTTAAACCTTTGAATCCGAAAATTTAGGGTTTAAAAACAGAGCGCAATGCCTTTTTAAACCCGGTCAAATTCCATGCGCATTCCTGGCCGAACGTCCATCAACTGCCCTTGATCCCATACCTTCTCCCCATTCACCCATGTTGTTTCAATGCGGTGTTGAAAGGTTTGTCCTTCCATCGGACTCCAACCGCATTTGTACAGCAACGTTTCTTTTTTTACCGTTTCAGGGTGGTTGGGGTCAACCAAAATTAAGTCGGCCTGATATCCAGTTTCAATAAACCCCCTGTTTTTGATTTTAAACAATCGGGCCACCTGGTGGGCCATTTTATCCACAACCTGTTCTGGACTAATCCAACCCTGCAAGCTCAATTCCAACATAGCCTGAACGCTGTGCTGCACCAACGGCCCACCGCTGGGGCAATCAAAATAGGCCTGCTGTTTTTCTTCCAGGGTATGCGGTGCGTGGTCGGTGGCTATTACGTCAATTCGACCGTCCAGCAATGCCTGCCGAATGGCTGCTCTGTCTTGAATAGTTTTTACCGCAGGATTCCACTTTATAAAGCTGCCTTTTTCTTTGTAATCTTCTTGACTAAACCACAGGTGGTGGATGCAGGCTTCGGAGGTGATTCTTTTGTTTTCCAACGGACCTGGACGAAACAGGCCGAGTTCTTTTTCTGTAGAAATATGCAAAATGTGGATGCGCGTATTGTACTGGGTGGCCAAATCTACAGCTCTGGACGAAGACGCATAACAGGCCTCTGCGTCCCGTATGACGGCATGGTATTCCATGGGCACGTGTTCGCCAAAGCGTTGCCTTGCAAGTTCTGTGTTCCTGCGAATGTGGCCTTCCGATTCGCAATGCAACGCAATAATTCCCGGAAACTGCCGAAACACCTCTCTCAAAATACTGTCTTTATCTACCAACATTCCTCCGGTCGAGGAGCCCATGAATATTTTCAGTCCACATACCTGGCTTAAATCTGTTTTAAGGATTTCATCAAGGTTGTCGTTGCTGGTACCCATGAAAAACGAATAGTTGGCGGGCAAGCGTCCTTCGGCCAAAGCGTACTTGTCGGCCAATAAGGCTTGGGTAGTGGCTGCCGGCTTTGTGTTTGGCATTTCCATGAACGAGGTGATTCCCCCCGCTACCGCCGCACGGCTTTCTGAAAGCAAATCGGCTTTGTGGGTTAAGCCCGGTTCTCTAAAATGCACCTGATCGTCAATGGCTCCGGGCATCAGCCATTTCCCCTTTGCATGAATTACTTCTTCTCCTGGTTCTGCTTGGCTTTTGCCCCAAGCTACTATGGAATGAATCTTTCCGCCAAGGATTCGAACATCGGCCTTTTCTCGGCCATGAACTCGAAATACTTCAGCACCGATTATCCACATGGGTTTATTTTTTTAAATAGCGCTTTACGCCCGTTAACCGCAAAGATATAACGCCCCAAATGGCTTCTTTGATTATTTTTTTTGAAATTTTCGAGGTGCCCTCCTGCCTATCTGTAAAAATAATTGGGACCTCTTTTACTGTAAAGCCTAATCTGAAGGCGATGTATTTCATTTCAATTTGAAAAGCATATCCTTTGAACCGAATCTTATCCAAGTTCAATGCCTGCAAAAATTCGCGTCGGTAGCATACAAAGCCTGCTGTCGCATCGCGCACCGACATTCCAGTGATGGCCCGTACATAGGCCGAAGCATAGTACGACAACATCACCCGCCCCATCGGCCAATTGACCACATTCACTCCCGTTACATACCTTGACCCGATGGCGATGTGGGCACCTGCTTGGGCAGCAACAAGCAATCTTTCTAAGTCGGCTGGGTTGTGCGAAAAGTCGCAATCCATTTCGAAAAGGAACTCATAATCTCTGCTTAAGCCCCATTCAAAGGCGGCCAAATAAGCCTTGCCTAGGCCCTCCTTTTTGCTGCGGTTTAGCAAATGCAGGCGTCCAGCATAGCTGGATTTAAGCCCCTCAACCACCTGTGCTGTTCCGTCCGGCGAACCATCGTCAACAATCAGTACGTCAAAATTCGAGGGCAGAGCCATAACGGTATGAACCATACGCTCAATGTTCTCAATTTCATTGTAAGTGGGTATGATTACCAGATAGGGGCTCAAGGGATGCTGTTTTTTACAAAGATAGAAAGACTTATTCCAGTTTTAATCTATTTGATGATTGAAAATGGAAGCAAAGGGCGGTGGGCATTAGGTTGATTTTCCATACATCAATCGTTTCAACAAGGGGTTTAGCGATGCCACCAAAATTCCAGCCGCAACAGGAACAAGGGTGAAAATCAAAAAGAAGGTGCTTAAGCTGTAATTGGCCGATATGTGTTCGATTTGTCCGCCCAGCGTAGCTGCCAATTTGTTGCCTATCGCAATGGCCAAATACCACATTCCAAACATAAAGGCAATCATGCGCGGTGGAACCAGTTTTGAAACATTGCTTAGGCCCACTGGCGAAACACACAGCTCACCCAATGTATGGAACAAGTATGCAACCACCAGCCAAACCATGCTCACCTTTACAAAGCCCGGTGCGGCTCCTTGGGGTATAACTGCCGACCCAATGGCCAAACAGCCAAAGCCCAATCCCATGACGATAAGCCCCAATCCATATTTTTGAGCCACACTCGGATTGTATTTGCTGTCCCACCATTTGGTAAACAACGAGGCAAAAGCAATAATGAAAAAGGAGTTTAAAATGGAAAACCAACTTGTGGTGATCTCCACCAAATTTGAAACGGGTTCTATCACCCTGGCAGGAATTAAGGCACTTTCTTTCCCTCTTTGCTGGTATGCTTCCCTCACCTTTGATTCGGTTTTGGAATCCATTAAGACCCAATTCCCTTTTTCCTTGTGCAAATAAACAACCTGGCTGGCCATCAGCTCCTCCGAAGATTTTAGCATGATTGAGGTGTCTCGGCTTAACCCAAACTGGGTTTGGCTTTCGGTTCTTGGTAGCCATTCAACCTCACCCTCTTTGTTGCTTTGTTCCATCAAGGGCATAGATATTCGATAAGCCAACTGTTGGCTGTCGTTGTACACCATCCAGCCTACAATACCCCAAACGACGACAAAACTAAAACCCATGATTAGGTTGGCCTTGGGGATGCTGTTTCGGGTTTCTCGCATCAATTTAATCAATACCCAAGTGATGATTCCAAGTGGAACGGTGGTCAATAGGGCGTTTACAATTCGGTAGGCCACCGCAGCAGAATCGGTCAAGGTGCGCTGGGTGAAATCGCGCGCAAAAAGCACCAGCGACGTGGCGCCTTGCTCAAAGGACATCCAGAAGAATACCGTGAAAAAGGCAAAAATAACCACGGCAATCATCCGGTTTCGAACGGGGGTGCTGTAGCGAATCAACCGGCTCACCACTACCGTTAAAAGGGCCGCCAAACCCATTAAGGCAAGTACAACCGGGCCACTCAATGGTCCAATCGATAGAGCCTCTGGAATTAAATTCACCTTGGCAATAGAGCTCAAAGGGTCATTCAGAAGGTAGGTTAAACCAATGCTGGCAGCGATAAAAATCAAAATTCCATCTACCACGGTAAATGGATTCCGGGGCTCCGAGTCTATCGGTTCTGAATTTTGGATGTTGGATTGTTCCGTTTCCTTTTTGGGGCGGTCGCCCAAGGTCCCAAACAAGGGCTTGGCCAACCAAAACTGCAAGGAACCCAGCAACATGAAAATACCTGCCAATCCAAATCCCCAACTCCATCCTACATTTTCGGCCAAATAGCCGCAGATTAGCATCCCGAAAAAAGCCCCCGCATTTACACCCATGTAAAATATGGTGTAAGCCCCGTCTTTCTTTTCCGGCAAATCTTTGTACATCTGCGATATAAAACTAATCATGTTGGGTTTGAAAAAACCCGTTCCCATCACCAACAACCCAAGCCCGATGTACAACGATGCTTCTGTTTCTAAGGCCATGCTCGCATGACCTACCGTCATTATAAGCGCCCCAATTAAAACCGCCAATCGGTAGCCCAATATGCGGTCTGCCAAAATTCCACCTACAATCGGACTTAAATACAACAGGCCTGCATACGTGCCAAATAAGGCCCCCGCCTGTTTGCTGGACCACTCCCAGCCAGGATTCGAGCCAATGGCCGCCATGGTCAAAAAATTAATGAGCAGAACCCGCATTCCATAAAAGGAAAACCGTTCCCACATTTCGGTAAAAAACAACACAAACAATCCCGCAGGATGCCCCAATACGCGGCTCTTAAAAAAATCTGGACTTGCACTCATAAGGCGAAGATAGAAATTTAGGGAAAGGCTTGAACCTCCGTTTGATTTACAAGAACTAAGAACCGGATTCAGTGAATCTCTTTCGGGGTTTAATCAATCCCCATAGCTTGAATCAATATACGAGCAGATTCGCGGTTTGAATACCGAGCTTTAAAATTCGCCAAATCCATTTTGCTGCCGGTCTTTAAGCGGTCTTTTATTTCAGAAGCCTTCGAGTAAACATGTATCCAAGGCTCCAATCCCGTTCCAACAGCCAATTCCCTATTTACCCAAACGGGCTTGCCACTGGCCAAGGCATTTAAAATCCGCAAGGGTACGCCACCCATGTATTCGCCACACAATACATGCGCCTCAGCACCTATGTTTAATTCTGTGAGCAACCCTTCGCTGGGATTGAAAATGCATTTTATGGATTTCCCTTCCGTTTGCGCTATGTGCTCCAATCCTTGACCTGCTGCAATCAGTTCATATTCAAAACCAGAAAAATCCGCTAAAAAATCCTGTAGCTTTCTAGCTTGGTTCGGCTGAGTAAAATTGCCTTGCATAAGAACATAGGGCTTATTTTCTGTCGCATTTTTCGGAATTTCTTGAAGTTGCTCCGAATCCCGAAAAAAGGGCATAACCAACTGTACATTTTCTGACCGTTGTTGAAAATAGGGAAGCTCTTTTTCTGACAGCGGAAATAAAGCGCTAGCAAAACCTAGCTCTTTTTCTTGTTTTTTCAATCGCTGGGCTTCTAGCTTAAAATAAATGGCTTTCCACCCAGAACTGGCCTTGGCGATTCGATGGTAATAGGCGTACTCTATGTTATGGCATCGAACGAACAATCCCCGCTTTGGCCATGCTTTCCTCAATTCTTTTAACCAGGCAGTACAATGCTGACCTTCAAATAAAATAGGGGCATTGTCTTTGTTTAATGCCTCCCACAAGGCCTTGGTTTTTCGGCTTTGTACGATGTAAGGGCTAAAGCTCAGTTGGCTTTTCCATCCAATTTCTCTTTTGTACCGAATTGCTTCAACTCGATCCCATGGGTTTGCTGCTTCCGATTGCTTGCCGTAATCAAAATAATGCAAGCGAATTTGCACTCCCCGCTTTTCAAGGGCAGCTATTTTCCAGAAAACATCTACAATTCCTCCGTAGCTTGGAGGCCAAGGCCGGTCAAACGATACCACATGCAAATCAGGCATACCAAAGCAATGAATCGGCTCTAAAGTAGTCAATCTTGTGCGGCTTTATGTACATTTTCTGGCCCTAAGCCATTGCCTTGGTTTGATTTTAGGTCGGTTTGCCCCTCTTTATTTACCTTCGACCCATGAAACCCCTTCGGATTTCGGTAGCCGTTATTACCGATTTAGAAACCGACCAACGCGTAAGAAAGGTCTGTACCTGGATGCAACAGCAAGGGTATGACCTTGTTGTAACCGGTCTTAAAAGACCTTTTTCTACTCAATTGCAAGAGCGGCCCTACACCCAGAATCGCTTAATAACAAGGCAACAAAAGGGCGTTTTGTTTTATGCCGAATGGCAATGGAAGTTGTTTTGGGCCCTTCGTAAATTGCCTTCCGATGTAATTTATGCCAATGACTTAGATACCTTGTTCCCTGCCTGGTTGGCGGCAAAAATACATGGAGCTGCATTGGTGTACGACAGCCACGAATGGTTTACCGAAGTCCCTGAATTGCTTAATCAGCCATTTAAAAAATGGATTTGGAAGAAACTCGAGGCTTTTTTGGTTCCAAAAACGGCCGGCAGATTGACCGTTAATGCTTCCATAGCTCAGAAACTGAAGGAAGCGCACGGTTTTCCTTTTATGGTTTTACGAAATGTCCCCAATCTAGTTTCAATTCAGGCCAATCCCTCTCTATTGCCGGCAGCAGCTCAAGCTAAATTCTGCATCGTTTTGCAAGGAAACGGAATTAACATCGATCGGGGTGCCGAAGAGGCCATTCGGGCTCTACATTTTTTACCCGATCAGGTTCATTTGATTCTTGTTGGTGCCGGCGATGTGTTCCCCCTTTTACCCAAGTTCATTGAATCTGAAGGGCTGCAAAATAGAGTAAGTCTTTTTCACCGCATGCCGTACGAGCAAATGATGCAATTGGCCGCCTCATGCCAACTTGGTCTTTCTCTGGATAAAAACAGAAGTGGAAACTACCTGTTTTCTCTCCCCAATAAGGTGTTCGACTATTGGATGGCAGGAATTCCGGTCTTGGCTTCAAACCTGCCCGAACTCCAAGCCCTAATTCATGAAACCGGAGCTGGCGTTTTATGCGAGGCCGTAGAGCCAAAGCTGATCGCCCAAGCCATTCTCCCCGTTTTGGAATCAACAACCCTGCACACGGATTTGTGCTTCAAGGCCAAAAAGGCCGCCGCCCTTCATTGTTGGGACCACGAGCAGCAGACCTTACAGCAGTTGTTTCAAAACATGGTCTTGTAATTTTCAACCTCCTGTCCCCCCTTGAAGATTTCCAAGCCACAGGCTATTTAATCCAAACCTGATGAATGGTGTGGTTCCCTGGTCCGCTCGGAAAATCATCAACCTCCCATCGGTTGCCTTGGCCTTGAATTCCCCAATGGTTTTGGCCGCTTCTGTAAAATGGGAATTCCGTCGCTGCTAAGTTTCCTTGATCGTTAAAATACGCATCGTTCTGGGCAGGTATATTCGCAGTATGTCCGCTTAAAGGCGTAAACGAGGCATTCAAGCCCGTAAATGAACCATTTCCAGATTTCATGTACGAGCCAACGGAGTTCAAGGTTGTTTTGAAATGTACAATTCGTCCATGTCCAGATGTGCGGCCATAAAATCGAACCGACGAAAACGAAAGCAGATTCGCCAAACTGTTTGAAACATGCCCCCAAGCCGTTGGATGGGTGCTCTCATTGCTGCCAAGCGAGGTTGCATTTTGAATCGGCAATCGATTGCTCAATACCAACAAGCTCGGATTGCTTCCGGCGCTGTGAAAATAATTCAATACCAAGGTCCAGCCCCCTCCATCGGTTGTCATGTCGCAATAACACTGAAAGGGCAGCATCGGCCCAGTCGTGTCTGGATCCAACCAATAAATCCCCGTCCCAACGCTCTGACCTTGAGAAATGATTTGCTGGCAATTCAAGGCCGGGCTGTTGCTCGCTTCTCCCAATTTCTTGGTGGTAAACGTGATTTCCGAACCATAGCTTGTTCCTGCTGTATTGCTGGCGTATGCCCGAATATAATAGGTGGTATTGTTTTGTAGATTTTGTAGGGTCGATGTATATTGTCCCGTTCCTGAACCGGATAGCACGGTTGAATTTAAGGTTGTAGGATTCGCTGAGGTTGAATAACAAATGCCCCGAGCCAAAACCGGAGCCCCGCCGTCTTGGCTAACATTCCCCCCCGATACTGCTGAATTTCCCCCAATGTTTGTTGCACTGTCTGTGCCAACGGTGGGGGGATTGGGAGTGGTAAAACTAAGTTCGTTTCCATATCCCGTTCCCTCTGAATTTGTTGCATAGGCCCGAACAAAGTAGTTGCTGCCATTTTGCAGCGGACCCAGGGTGCTGCTGAATCCCCCCATGCCAACTCCATCTACCGTAAAGGAATCGCTTAAGGTTGGGCTGGCTGTCGTATCCCAACAAACTCCCCTAGCTGTAACCAAAGTGCCCCCATCGTCGGTAACCGTTCCTCCCGACTGAGCCTGAGTTCCTGTAACTCCACTCACCAAGGACGTTAAAACCAAAGGTGGCTTTGGACACATTGAATACCATCCTGAAGGGCGGTAGTACTGCATGCAATTTACATCCGTATTGAAAACCATTAGGCCAAATGCAGGATTTTGAATCGAATCGCGTTGCCCTGTGTTTAATCTGGGAGGCAAAAAACCTTTTGAGTTGCTCTCTACATCTAGCATGGCAGCAGGGTGAGGAGGGTTTCCCGTTTGGTTAATACCCACCTGGGCTTGAATTAAATTCAAGGCGAACCAAAAGCAAACAACACAAGAAAAACGAAACAGGGTATGCAATAATAATTTTCTGAAAGGCCGTTTAAAAGTAGTGGGTCGGATTTTAATGACCAAGCCCTACCGCAAAATTTCACGTCGATTTCTGCCATTTATTTCCATATACGCTCATTAAACTTGGAATGCGCTGCGGATTTGCCTTTTAAAAGCAAAACAGCCCCCAATTCAAGGCCTATTGTTCCGCGTAATTCTAATCCCCAAAAATCTATTGCAAGGCCGAATACTGAGGATCCCGAAGCAATCGAACTTCAATGTCTTTCGGAAGATATTGACGGATGACCATTCGGAGTTTTTCCGTGTACAGCTCACGCCGCTCTGACCATCGAATCAAGCCCTGAGCTAGTTGTTCCGCATCCGGTTTTTGCCCTTTCCTTCGCATGTCGGCCCGCATCAGTCTGAATTTCTTGTAAGAGGGGAAGGTGTTTATGGTTCGCATATAGTCTTTAATCCCATCGTACAGGGAGGCATACGATTTTAAATAATAGGTGGTTGTTTCAGATTGGGTTACCACCAATCCGTTTGGCCGCCTTTGCGTTAATCCAAAATAATTGTTGGTTTTGCGTGCCGCAGCTGATTTTCCCCAACCGCTTTCCACAATGGCTTGGGCCAATACCAATTTCTCGGGTACAATGTCGCAGCGTTCTAGGGCAAGCACAATGCGGTCCATCACCGTTTGCCTAAAATCAGCCATTGCCGGCGTATCCGCCGGCAGCTTATACCTCTGGGCCATTTTGGCAAGAAAATCAATCTCATGGATGTACAAACCAGCTCCTTTGCTCAGTTTTTTTTGAATGTTCAACAAATGTGCCCGCTGAAATAAAACATCGAGATTTACCCGGCGCACATGCGGCAAAAAATAGGATACGAATTCTTTTCCTGTCGCAGTAAACGGTACCGCAGCAACTACGGCATGGTTCGCCCAAGCCAGCACCAAACAAAATAGAATCCGAAACAGGATTGACCTCATGCAACAAAATTCGGCATTGAGATTCAGCTCTCGCCTGCAACACCTTACAACTTATCTACATTAACCTGTTCACAATCTGTATTTTCCACTCAGGGCTCTCCCTTTTTTGGGAATTTCCGAAGCCGTAAATAGGTGGCTGCGTGGCCAATACCTAAACCTATTAAGGGCAAATGAAGGACGGCCATGTAGCGTGAAATATTGCCTAAAACGGGCATTAAAATGCCCATCAAAAAACCAAGACTAAGCGTCCATATCAGCATTCCACCCAAAAGAACCTCGGGTTGCTTTGCTCGAATAAATACCCACAGCAGCAAAACCCAAGCCCCCAAAAAGCAAATACGTTCCAAACCCCAAATCCAATATTTCCAATTTAAGCCAAACCACTCATATCCGGTCATGCCTCGAAAAATATAGCAAGGACTGTGTACCATCAAATCTGTTAAACTCCCTTCAAAAGGAATTAGAGGAACTCCCGTAGCCGGTTTTTTTTGCCCGGCCTCTACCTCCAAATCCAACCGTTTAAATTTTAATTTTTCAAGGATGTTTAACCCTGTCTGCTGCACCTGACGGGCGTACGATTCCCCGTTCTTTCGTTCGTATTCCGCTTGAGTCTGATAGCTTGACCTCAATACCGATGGCTGATGTTTCCATGCCCATATCTGCAGCAGAAAAAGGGCAATCAATGGAATTCCAATACCAAGGAAGACCGAAACTCCCACCGACTTTTTAGGCCAAATTCGAACGGCGGTAAAAAATCCCAGCACAGGGAGGGCGCACAGCAATAGAAATACACGAAATTCAAAAAGCAAGTATATTCCAAGCAAAACCCCAGCTAAGGCCAACCCCTTTTGGCTTTTCGCCTTTGAAATTCCCCAAAAAATACTCCCTATCCCAAACAGCAAAATGCTTTCTTTCCCCGGCAATGCGGTCCATAGTAGGGTAGAGGGCGACAACAACAGCGCCAGCCATATCAGGTTTATTCCCGCATTTCCGAATGCAACCCTTAAGGCAATTGCCACCCCTTGAATGCCCATCCAAGAAAGGAAGGCAAAAATCCAAAAAACAAAGAAATAACTTCTGCCACTTGCCCAAAGCAATAGGGCGGCAGCCCTGACCATGCGCTGTTTTTCATTTCCCAACCCGTAGTGGTTGCTCTTGCTCCATATTTTCATGTGCATCACCGCCAGTTCTCCCACAGTTGTCTTGGGTTTTCCGGTACCTATCAGCCACCAAAAATCAACCGGACTTTTGCTCTTTACATCCAACAATTTGCTGGCATTTAAAAACAAGGCCGCAGCATCACCGCCCTCTGAATCTGCGTATTTTTTTGTCTGATACCAATACGTCCCCAAGCCTAAACTCAACTGAATAAAAAACAAGGAAATCCAAGCAACTCTTTTTGAAAAGGAGATCCGTTTCAGGTTGAAATACCACCAAATCCCCAAGCACAAAAAAAGGGCCGCTAAGCCCTTTACTAAATCTAAAAGTAGTATGTCTTCTAAACGCACCAACATTACCCGTTGGCTTTTCGGTAGTCAGCCAAAAATTTCTCTAAACCTAAATCCGTCAACGGATGGTTCAACAAAGCTGTTATGGCATTCAAGGGGCAAGTAACTACATCGGCGCCCAATTCGGCGCACTTCACAATATGCAGCGGATGCCGAATGCTGGCCGCCAATACCATGGTTGGAAACCCAAAAATGGAATAAATGGATACTATTTGTTCTATCAATTGAATGCCATCGATCGATATGTCATCCAATCTACCTAAAAAAGGAGATACATAGGTGGCGCCGGCTTTGGCTGCCAACAAGGCTTGGCCCGCCGAAAACACCAAGGTGCAATTCGTTTTTACCCCTTTGTTGCTAAAATACCGAATGGCTTTAATGCCCTCTTTGGTCATAGGAACTTTCACCACAATTTGAGGATGCAAGGCCGCTAAAGCCTCTCCCTCCCTTATCATGCCTTCTACATCCGTTGAAATCACTTCGGCACTCACATCCCCATCTACAATTTCGCAAATGGCTTTATAATGAGCAACCACCGCCGCTTCCCCCGTAATCCCCTCCTTGGCCATCAACGATGGATTGGTGGTTACTCCATCCAATATGCCCATGTCTTGAGCTTCGCGAATTTGTGCCAGGTTGGCCGTGTCAATAAAAAATTTCATATCGAAGAATTAAAAAAGGGCAAGTTACTTGCATCGCACCGCTACAACCTTCTACCCTTGCTTCATTCCTGACCTAGGGGAGTTCAAAGGGAGCTGGTCGTACAAGACTTGCCCGTGCCAAAGATAGAGAAAAGTTTAGTTCACCTAAAAGGGAATAGCCACAGAAATTGCCCCAGATATTACAGCATTCCTCTTCTAAACCTAGGCATGCATTGCTCCGCCTTCTGAACATCCAATCTGTTCAAATCAAATTCAGGCTCCAATCCATTCATATACACCTACTTCCCGCTTTGAAAATCCCAATTTCTCAACCATTCGGCATGAGGCTATATTTTCTGGCTTTATCAATGCTATGCATCGAGCGGTCTCTCCCGCCAAGCCTAACCTCAACAAAATCGTTCCATACCCCTTGCCTCGGTGCTCGGGCGCAATCATCCACGACAGTTCTATTTCCCCTGTCTCCAATTCATCTTTTCTTAAACTTCCCAAGCCTTCGCCCAATTCATTCTCTAAGATGTAGGTGCGCCGCTTCAGATTCGCCAACGAAGCTGCCCACCAAACCAAATGCGGCTCCAACGGAATGGGGTCCGAATTGAACGAATATTGCCGACTTAAGGGGTCGTTCCTCCAGCGCCAAATATCTGGACCATCTTCCGGCCTTGCCAACCTTAATCGAATTTGAATGGAATCCATCTGATTTTCTGCTGTTCAGGCATTGCTTAGAAACCTCGCTTATCGCTACCGCATGAAACCTTTACAGGACCCTGCACGCATAAATACGCTCAATAATATCCACCACCTTCAACCCCTCCAAGGCATTCGTTGTTGCCATGGTGCGCCCTTCTAAGGTGTCCAATACGTTTTGTATTACAAAATGGTGGTTGGCAGCACTCCCTTTGTAGTGCCCATAATCGTTGGGCGGACTGCTTGGCGGCAACTCGGGCATGCTGTAGTCTTTTACATGGCAATATTCTACTTTGTCCATGTATTGCCCGCCTACCTTTACCGCCCCATGCTCCGCAACTATGGTTAAGCTGCTTTCCATATTCGAATTCCAAACCGCCGTTGAATAGTTGATGCTGCCCATCCCGCCCTTCAAAAACGAGAAGTTTACAAAACCAGAATCCTCAAAATCGGTTAAATCTGCATGGTTAAAATCGTTGAATCGAGCTTGAATATCAGTGATATCTCCAAAAAGCCAAAACATGATGTCAATAAAGTGACTAAACTGGGTGAACAAGGTGCCTCCATCCAATTCTTGCTTTCCCTTCCATGTTTTTCCGGTATAATAACGCTCATCTCGGTTCCAATAGCAATTGATTTGAACCATGTAAATCTTCCCCAATTTCCCCGATTGAACCAATTCTTTTAACCAAGCACTGGGGGGACTATAGCGGTTTTGCATTACACAGAATACCAGCCGCTGCGATTGGAGCGATTGAAACAAGACCTCTTCGCATTCGGCTTTGGTTAGCCCCATGGGTTTCTCGCAAACCACGTGGCATTGACGCTGCAAGGCTTTTAAACTTTGCTCAGCATGCAAGCCATTGGGAGTGCAAATGTTCACTACATCTATTTCAATCCCCGAGGCATACAGGGCTTCCTCCGATTCATAAAAGGGAACCTTAAATTCGGCCTCCAAACTTTCCTTAAGCTCTGTCCTTACATCTACCAAGGCAACCAATTCAGCTCCGGCCGTTGACCGAATCATGTGTGCATGGCGCTGACCTATATGCCCACAACCTACTATAGCAAATTTTTTCATGCAAAAATTGTTGCATCAAAGGTAGAAATTTGCTTGCATTGAGGGCCTCCTTTGTTTTTCAATCGACAGAGGCACTTTTCGCGCAATTCGATGATGCCCTTCGTGAGTGGACGCCCTCTTTTTAATTTTCAACCATTAGGTCAGCTCCCATTTTCCCAGCCAATGTGCCTAAGGCTATTCCCATTCCGCCCATCCGAATCGCTGTCCACACGCCTGGCTTCCATAAACCTATTCTTGGCTTTTTGCTGATACCAATTCCCATGGTGCCTGCCCAGCTTTCTACCATTTTTGGTGGATTGTTTCTAAACAACTTGGGCAACAATTCCCCCATCAGGTACTGTTTAATTTGTTCTGAATTTTCCGTGGAAAATGTGGTTTCTTCTTCAAGGGCTATATGCCTTCCGCCACCCAAAATCAAGCGCCCTGCATGGCCTCGAAAATAATTGTACCCCTCCTTATGATGAAAGGTTCCCTCTGCAAAGGGCCTAGCCAACACCTCTGAAACCCAAACCTGAGCCCGAGCCGCTTTTACCTGCTCCGGCAACCAAGCATGGGCAAAGGCATTGTTCGCCACCAATATCTTTCTGCATGGCAATTCAAAGTCTAAACCCAGCAAACGCCCCGATTCGACCTGTTTTACCTCAACTCCGCTTCGATACTCAACCCCTAATCCCAAGCATTTAACCAACAATGAGTTCCATAGTTTTTGGGGCTGCAATCCACCTTCAAACTTGTTTTTTATCGCCATGTGTAGGTCTTTAAAGCCCAGAGCCTCTGTTTCATGCCGCTCTAGTTCCGAAAACACCACACCATCAATCTCCCCGCGCTCATTCAGCTGCCGGTTTACGTGTTCCAGTTGATCCCGAATTTCTTCTGCTTTCCCTTTTTCATCTCCAAAAAACACCTCAAACCCTCCGCATGCCTCATATTCTAAGGCCATGTCTCCATGGATCTCCCTTAACATCTGCAAGCCCCGGTAGCGCTGCCCCGCCAAGCCAAAGGCCTCATCCGCTCCCATTGATTCCACATCCAACAAAAGTTCACTGGCCGAACCAAAACAGGCAAACCCCGCACTTCGAACCGTAGCTCCTTCGGGCCTTGCACCCTTTTCTAAAACCAAAACTCGGGCCTTAGGATTATGCAGTTTAAGAAAATAGGCTGCCGAAAGTCCCGTAATTCCCGCCCCCACCACTGCAAAATCGGCAGGGCGGTTCAATCCCTCTTTCTCCCACCAACTAAATTTGGGCTGTACATTCATCTTTATTTTGAATAAAAGGACCTAAGCAATAAGCCCCAAGCCATCAAAATCAGGCAAAATAGGGAACCCAACGGCGGGCGGCCGACCAAGCCCCAAACAATGCCCCGGAGTACAACAAATCACCAACCACCTGATTCAAGAAAAACGAGCTGCTCAAATCTCCTGCCTGATAGAAGGGAATGCCGGCAGTCAATGCCAATCCCCAACCAGCCAAATTCATCGGATAAAATCCCGAACTCAACCATACCAAGCTGTTTGAAATTACATAAAAACCAAGCGAAGAGGCCAAACTAAAGCCAAAAACCCGCATGCCAGATACCTTCGAGCCTGCTAAAGTGCTGCCCATCCACAACATCCAAGCTAAACCCAAATACACACCCAGGGCCGTTCCGCCCCAAAAATAGGACAGGCCCTCAGCATAACTAGGTTGGATAAATACATTAACCAGCAAATCACTCATAAACCAAGCTGCAACCGCCACTCCAACGGCTGCCATTCGGTTGCCGAATGCAACCATGCCAAACAAGGCAATGCCGGCCATCGGCGATACATTCCAGGGGTGAGGAAGCAATCGGCTTACTACCGCCAATACAATCAATGAAACAGCCAATTGCTGTGAAGGTGTCATTTGAATACGCATAGCGTTTTTTTAATTGGTTCAAAGGTAAGAAAAGTACGTTTATCCTTTAGCATGCTTTTAGGTAGGATTCCTATGGCTTTAGGGATTTACTGCAAAACTGCTGGGGGCAATCCCTGCCTTAAAGCGGTTTTGCAGCTGACCCTGGGCATTGTAAATGGCCACATCCGATGCACTCGAAAAATCACCGGATTCCCCAACCAATACATCTCCATTCCGGCTATCTACTCCCAATCCATAGGCGTTGGCCCCCGAAATCAAAACCCCTACGGTTTCCAAATAGGCGTCTAAAAACCAAACATCTCCTCCAAAAATAAAATAGGCAAACCGTCCATCGGGCGAAGCAACAACTCGGTTCGGATTTACTTGAGCTTGGTTTAAACTTATTTCGGTTACCACCTGCCCCTGTTCATCCAATTTCATCCAACTGCCATAACTAAAGGCGCCTGTCCAGTCAGGTTTGCCTCCGTTCAAAACCCAAACCGACCCGTTTAAAGCCAAGCAGGCCTGAGGATAGTCCCCAACAATGTAGTCGGCTGCCTTTGCAAAGGGAACCTCTGTTAATACCGAAACCGTATTTTCATACGAATTCGGCACGTATATTTTCCCTTGGTAGGCCAATAGGTGTTCGGGCAAGGCTCCCACCTCTACGCTGCCTTCCAATTGAGCCGTTTCTGAATTGATTTTGTGCACCCTTCCATTCACCGAAAAGTTCACCCATTCGCTCAAATACAAAGCCTGCTGCCCCTGCACCAGATACCTGGGCAAAGCCAAATTGCCAATCTCTCCCTTGTACTCCATTCGGTACCGGTCCAACAGCAGAATCCGATTTGAATTGTTTAGTACGGCAAACAAGAGGCTGTCGTTTGCAAATAAACTTTGCAGTACATCCCCGGTAATTAAGCCCTGATTTACGGCGCCCACCACATCTGCTTGGTAGATGCCGCCCGTCAGAGAACGAAAACCAATGCTCGCATTTGAACTGCCAAAGGCCCCCTCGTTGCCTATCACGTAGCCCTGTTCGTAAGGCAGATTTTCTAAATCCGGATTCTCGCCGGCAATACAGCCCCAAAAGCCCGAAAGTAGTACAGCCATCCATAGCCCGCTTTGCAGTGCCTTCCATTTTGTTCTAGTGTTCATGGTTTTGATGTTCATGGTTTTGATGTTCATGGTTTTGATGTTCATGGTTTTGATTGAAGAGTAAAAGTGAGGTTCAAAGAAAAGTGCCGTCCCGGTTGCGGACGGCGAAATACGGTTTCATAGCGCTCATCAAATAGGTTGTGGCAGCTCAGGCCAAACTTAAATTCATTTCCCTCTGCAAGCTTTATCCGGGCTTGAATTCCCAAATCCACCAATACATATTCCCCTAAGGCTTGTACTTGATCTTCGCTGGTAAACCGTTCTGAGGTGTATTGCCCCATCAACATTCCCCCCATTCGAAACCGGGCAGATGGCCCCTTGCCCAGTCCACTTTCCATTTGCATTCCCCCCTGAGCCTGATGGGCTGGAACATAAGCCCAGCGATTCGCCCCAGCCCCTTCGCCTGCATACTGCCAGTTGTGCTGAAGCCATCCATTAAACTCGGCCATGCCTCCAATTCCTTTCCATTCTACCCGGTTCGATACCCCATGCTGAACGGCTTCAGGCCGCTGGCTGGCTTGCCATACATTTCCCATGGGCAGCCAAAGCAGGTAGTTTTTCAATGCGCCCATATAGGCTTTGCTTGTCCATGAAATCTGCTGGTTCTCTCTTTTCCAAACCATTTCCAACTGGGCATCTAGGGTGTATCCGGTCTCTGGCTTTAGCTGGGCATTCCCCCCCGGATTCCAATACAAATCGTTCAGGCTAGGCCAACGGTAGTGCTCTCGGTAGGCAATCCCCGGTTGAATGCGCCAATGTTTTTTTGCAAAGCCATAACCCACATACAAACTGCCCACGGGCTTCAATACCTGCTCGACCGACATCGGTAGCCGAAGGCTGTAGTGTATCTTCCATTTACCCGGATTCATCTCAAGCAGGGCGTAGGGCGAAAAAAAATGCTGGGGGGCCAATCCCGCGGGATAATTTGTTTGGCTGGCCCAGGCTGCGCTTTGTTCATAACCCAGCAGGGCATTCATCCACCTCAATGCTCTCCATCTCGCTTCCAAACGAAGGTGGCCAGCCAGCGATCTAAATTCCGATTCCAGCCCCTGTTGCCGGTACACCAATGAATCTGTTACCAAGCCCAAATTCGCCATGATTCTTACATTCGCTACCGGTTCCCAATCCAGCCGCTGAACCAGCCTTATTGATAAATCGCTTTGCCGCGCTTCTTGGTGCTGACTTCCCATGGCCGCTGGAATTTCACGCTGTGCCTGACTTATCCAGGCATGCCAGGCAGCCACCATTTTTCTCACCTTTAGAGCATAACCAGCTACCACATCGTTCTTAAAATACCGGTTGTTGCGCTGCTCCACAGCCGGAAATCCAACCACCGAAAAGTCCTGAAATTCAAAGTTGTTCTGCGCCCATTGTTGCGAAAAATACACATAACCGCGGCTTTTCCTTCCTTCCCGATGAAACCCCCAACGCCCAGCTATCCCACCAAAACTTCGGGCCTGCAATCCCCACTCAACCGCCCAGCTCGATTCCCTTAAAAAGGCGGCCGAGGTTTCAACCAATACCAAACCCCCGATGCCTCCACTGCCCCAACGCCCGGCCTCGCCCCCTTCCAAAACCTGCATGTTTTGCAATGCAGCGCTCGGAAGTATCGAAAAGTCTGCCTGCCCGGCCGATAAATAATTTAAGGGCATCCCCTCCCAAATCAATGCGGTTCGCCCAGCACCTAAACCCCGAAAAGAAACACTGCTCAAACTCCCCGGGCCATAACTCCGCACCTGTGCACCCGTCTGGAAACTCAGCACCGATGCCGCATCCCAATGCCCTAAAGACCGCATGCGCTCTGAATCAATACGCTGAGCCCCAGGCATTCCAAGTGCAAAACCTATGGCTTCCGAGAACTCATAGCGTCCCAGCAATATGACATATTTCTTACTGCTGTCGCTCTGCGCGCTCAGGCTAAAAAAGGAAAGTACATAAAGCCAAACCAATGGCCTTACCCATGTTTGCATACGTAAAAGTCCTTAAATGCACACCCCCCGGCGCACGATCGGTTAGGCTGGCAGGTCTCCTGGCTCTTTCCCTGTCGGCGGCCTTCCCATTTCATCGAAACAGTGGCTCAGCATACCGACGCTTATCGGAAATTACAGTTGCGGGGACAGCTTGTGCTTTTACACAATTCCCTTTTCATTTTGCCCGTAAGCAAAACACCAGCGTGCAAAGGTGCGTATATTTTTTGATTTTTTTTGGCGCCTTTTCCTGCCGTCCCTTCAAGTCCTCGGCCCAGGGCTGTGCCGGCTGCGGGCTGCGGTGGCTCCCCCTGGTCGCCTCCTCGCTCCGGCCGGCACTAAGCCCTGCGCCTGTGGGCTTTCCGTGCCCGTCAGGGGCGCGGGCCCCTCGTTCTTTTTAAGCCCTGCATGTTGCCCTTTGCTTCAGTCCCTTTTTTATTCTCTATTTTTGGCCCACTATGGCTAGCATTGAAGAAGAAATTAAACAAAAAGCCTTTGTTAGCGAACAAGCCAAGGCAACCATTAACCTGCTCTTTACAGCCAATTGGTTGCAAAGTCAAATAAGTGCGGTTTTAAGGCCCTATGGCTTGTCGCCCGAACAATTTAATGTTCTACGCATCCTCAATGGCAGCCATCCCAATGCCATGAGCCAAAAAGACATTCTAAGCCGCATGATTGCCCCAAAATCCAATCTAACTTTAATTGTTGGCCGACTTAAAGAAAAGAAATTCGTAAACGTCAATAGAACCCTCCACGACAAAAGAGAATACAGCATATCCATTACCAACTCGGCTCAATCTATGCTTCAAGACCTCAATCAGGGTATGAATCAACTTCTTCGTGCTACCCTTCCTTTAAATGCAATCGAAGCTCAAACACTGAATGCTTTGCTTGATAAAATCCGAACCCCAAATCTTTAAGGGGCCGAAAAGGCAGGATTGCTTAAAAACTCGGTATCGGTTAAGGCCAATAAAAAGGCAATCAAGGCTTCTTTTTCTTGGGCACTCAAATTGAGCCCTGTGCCAACATGCTTCATCAAAGGGTCTATGGTCGCTGAAGGCTGCCCCCCCATATCATAGTGGTCAATCACTTCCTGCAAGGTAGCAAAGCGGCCGTCGTGCATATAAGGAGCCGTTTGGGCAATATTTCGCAAGGTTGGAACCTTAAATGCCCCAATTAAATTGGGGTTCGCCACAATGCCGCCCAAACCTGAGTCTTGAAATTCTCCTTCTTTATCCAAGCCATTGTTCATAAAACTAAAGGTGGTAAACTGAAACCGCTCCTCAAAAGGGTGGCAATGAAAGCAATCGGCCGCTTCGGTGGTGTACAAATTCATGCCATGCAATTCTTTGGGGGTCAAGGCTGCCTGACCAAGTATGTATTGGTCAAACCGCGAATTGCCTGAAATCAAAGTCCGTAAAAATTGAGCCAAGGCTTTGGTTACCTGCGTTGAATCAATATGCTCAGAACCAAACGCTTGTTTAAAAAGGCTAGGATAATCAGCGTGTTGATTTAATCTGTCCATGGCCACTATCCAAGGCAAGTTCATCTCGATGGCGTTGGGAACCGGTTCCAACAGCTGTTCCTCCAACGAAAAAGCCCTGCCGTCCCAAAACAACCGATTGTGGTAAGCCAAATTGATTAATGGCATGGCATTTCTATTGCCTTGAGCCCCCGTAATTCCTGTACTAACCGCCGTTGCTTCAGCAAAGGAAAGCGACTGCTGATGGCAACTGGAACAGGATTGGGTAAAATCGCCCGATAAAATGGGGTCGTAAAACAACTTGCGGCCCAAAGCAACACCCTCTACGGTCAACGGATTGTCAAACGGTATTTTGGGTTCAGAAAAATGCGAAGGCAAATCTAAAGCATAGGGCGTTGGGGTATATTGCTCTTCTGCACACGAATACAAGCCCAATATGAGCAGAGGCAACAACAGCAAATACCTTCTGTTTTTTTTCATCAATACAAGGTACGGCTTTCTCGTTTAATAGCGTCAATGGCAGCTTGGGCAGGAATATGCTCAAATTCCATCACTACTTCCAATATTTTTCGAACCAAATCTATGGAGGGCGATTGAGGTGAAACCTGCGATGCCGCAACATTAACCATTTTAATGCTCTCCTCTTTCGCTTTTTTTATGGCTTCCCACAAGCCCCTCGAAACATAAATTTGTTGGGTAAGGTTGTGGTCGTATTCTTGTTTTATCGATCCAATTAAATCCAAATGCAGCTCCCCAGCCGTAGCCTTGCTGCCATTCAAGCGCATCGCCAAATGCGCAGGGTGAACCCGCTCCATCAACAGCACCAAACGCTCATAGGCTTGCAAGCGCAACGGGGTTAAAGTCTGTTGGTTCAACCGCCGAATATCCATGCTTTCTTTCCGGAGCTGATGCTCTAAAAACTGCTTCATTATCATATATATGGTTATAAAAGCAACAATGGCGGGCATTGAATACTTGACAATTTCTATAAATAAATCGGCTGCTTCCATATGGCTTTCTATGCGTTGCGTAACAAAGTATGATGCAAAGGTAATACAGGTAAACCAAAGTTTAACCCCAGTTTCCGTTGTTCCGCTTTATTCTACCCAAGAAACAATAAAACCATATCCAATGTTTTTTATAACCTTTGCTCTAACCAAAATAACAATCAACATACATGGATAGGAACTTTGTGGCAAAGCGGGTGGAAACCATGAATGAATCAGAAACCTTGGCCATGGCCCGTAAAAGCCGTGAGCTAAAGGCTCAAGGGAAAGACATTATTAGTCTTTCGCTGGGGGAACCTGATTTTGACACGCCCGATTTTATAAAAGAAGCCGGAATTTCTGCCATTCAAGACAACCATTCCCATTACACGCCCGTTCAAGGGTACGCCGATTTGCTGGATGCCATTGCCCTGAAGCTTAAGCGCGACCAAGGTC
Source organism: uncultured Flavobacteriales bacterium (assembly GCA_903837495.1). Classification (GTDB taxonomy): domain Bacteria; phylum Bacteroidota; class Bacteroidia; order CAIKAF01; family CAIKAF01; genus CAIKAF01. Next base: position 54,880 of record CAILUT010000047.1, read on the forward strand.
TCGACTACAGCCCCAAACAAATCATCGCCTCGAACGGCGCCAAGCAAAGCATTGCAAACTTGTGCCTGGCTGTTCTAAATCCCGGCGATGAAGTTTTAGTGCCCGCACCTTATTGGGTAAGCTACCGAGAAATTATTCGCTTGGCAGGGGGCATCGCCGTAGAACTTAAAGCCGGACACGAACAAGATTTCAAGGTTTCCGCAGCCCAACTCGAACAGGCCATTGGGCCCAAAACTAAAATGCTTATTTTCAGCTCTCCTTGCAATCCTACAGGGGCTATGATGTGCAGCTCAGAACTGTTGGAATGGACAGCCGTATTGTCAAAGCATCCGTCTATTCTTGTAGTTTCAGATGAAATTTATGAGCATATTGCCTTTGACCAACCCCACCTCAGCATCGCAACTTTTCCAGGTATGTTCCACCGCACGGTGATCGTAAACGGAATGTCTAAGGGCTTTGCTATGACAGGTTGGCGTTTGGGCTACCTGGCAGGCCCCGTTGATGTTGTGGATGCCTGCCTGAAAATTCAGGGCCAACTAACATCGGCACCGTCCTCCATCGCTCAAAAAGCTGCCATTGCTGGCTTGTTGGCCAACCCCGCCTCCATTCAATACATGGTAGATGCGTTTAAAATCCGCCGAGATAAAATGGCAGCAGCCGTTAAAGACATTCCCGGTTTTGTGTTGACCGTTCCCCCCGGGGCATTTTATTTGTTCCCCGATATTTCTGAATGCCTGACCTGGAACTGGGCGGGTAAATCGGTAAAAGATGCCCAAGATTTTTGCAGCCTGATGCTCGAAGAGGCTGGAGTGGCTATGGTGCCCGGCGATGCATTCGGTGCCCCAGGTTGCGTTCGACTTTCCTATGCCGCCGATTGGTCCATTTTAGAAGACGCAGTTCAGCGAATTAAACGGGTAATTGAACACCATTATGCCCTTGGCTAAGTTAATTCGCTCCATCCGCGAACGCATCAATGTTCGCATTTACTCCTCAAAAGGCAAAGCAACCGCTGTTCTTCGCTTTCTTCGGGTTACGGTCGCCTTTGCTATGGCTGCCATGCTAATTTGGGTGCACGGTTTCCCTCAAACCCTAATCGATTTGCCTTCTTATCAGTACTGGATTCGAGCAGCCCTCTTGTTTTTTGTTGTTAGCTTTTTGGTTCGGTGGTTTTTTGACTTCGAACCTTCAAAATACCTTAAATCAAACGCGTTCGAAGCAGGAATTCTAAGCGTAATTTTAATAGATGTTTTTTTGCGGGCCAGCTTGGGTATGCCAATGGTCGCATTCCTGTTGCCCGATTTGTCGCCAATCGATATCGCACATTGGAGGTTTGCTATAAGTCAATTTTTGCTCTTTCTGATAATCTTGGTCGAATTGGGCAGGCTCTCTCAACGCTTAGGTCAATTGAAAATCAATCCCTCTCATTTATTTATATCGAGTTTTATCTTGTTGATGGGCATCGGAACCCTGTTTCTGATGCTGCCCAACATGACCACCGGTCCAGGTTCCATGCCTTTTATGGACGCCCTTTTTACTTCGGTAAGCGCATCCTGCGTTACAGGTCTTATCGTTGTCGATACCGCCACCTATTTCACATGGAAAGGCCAACTGGTTATTCTGGTTTTGATTCAACTTGGAGGACTCAACATCATTTCGTTTGCTAGTTTTTTTGGAGCTTTCTTAAAAGGCGGAATCGGATTGAAGCACAACCTCATGATTCGAGATGTGATGAGTTTTGATACCCTGAGCGATTCCCGAAGCCTGATTAAACGCATCTTTCTGTTCACCTTTCTGCTGGAAGCCGCAGGTGCCCTGTATATTTATATGACCTGGGACAGTTCTGTGGTGTTTTCAAGTACCGGTTCTCGGATTTTCCATTCTGTTTTCCATTCTGTTTCGGCCTTTAACAATGCCGGATTTAGCACCTTTACCAACGGCCTGTTTGAGCAGGGTGTACGCAACAGCTATGTGATGCATTTTGGTATTGCAGGACTCATTTTTTTTGGTGGAATTGGCGTTACAGTGCTCAACGATTTGTTTGCTCCTGAGGCCCTGCGCATGCGCATGCGTACCCCCTGGCGCCGCCTCGAAACCAGTACCCGCCTTTCTTTGTACACTTCTTTAATTTTATTGGGTGTTGGTGCCATCGGTTTTGCTGCCCTTGAATCTTTTAATCCAGCCCAACATTCCGAAGGGGGATTTCTTCAAATGAATTGGTTTGAACAAACCATTGCTTCTATCTTTCAAAGCATGAGCACCCGCACCGCCGGATTCAACAGCATTGATGTTTCCATTCTTGGCGTTCCAACCTTGCTGATGTTTATGGTTTTGATGTTTATCGGAGCATCCAGTGGAGGTACCGGTGGCGGCATTAAAACCAGTACGTTTGCCGTTGTTTTTTTATCGGCCCTGGCTACCATTCGCGGAAAAAAATACGTTCAAATTTACCGCAGAACCATTGGCTATGATTTGGTGAACAAAGCATCTTCCATTTTTTTGTTTTCCGTTTCAGTCATTTTCGTCGGCGTGTTCGCCCTTAGCATACTTGAACCCCATGTCCCTTTTGTGCAGTTGCTGTTTGAGCAAATTTCTGCGGTTGCCACCGTTGGGCTAAGTACTGGAATTACGGGTGACCTGAGCTCGGGCAGCCGCATTGTAATTATCTTAAGCATGTTTATTGGCAGGGTAGGGGTGCTCACCGTTGCCGTAGCTGTAAGCCGAAGGGTCGATACGAACAACTACAAATACCGAGAAGCGCACATTATGCTGGGCTAATTCCAGTTCATCCGTTCAATCTACCATTATTGCCTACCTTTGCAAGCAAAAGCAAGGCATGAGCGTTACGCCATATACCTCAAGTAAGAGCAAAAAGGAACAGGTAACTCAGATGTTCGATTCCATTTCAGGGAAGTACGATCTGCTGAACCGCACCCTGAGCATGGGAATAGACCGCATTTGGAGGGCTAGAGTCGTTCGCGAAATACAGCGTCAAAGTCCCGAATCCCTGCTTGATGTAGCAACCGGTACCGGCGATTTGATTCTGGCCGCCGCCCCGGCAGTTCAAAAAAGTTTGGTAGGCTTGGATATTTCGCCCGGCATGTTGGAATTAGGAAAACAAAAGGTCGAAAAAAGCGCTTTTCATAGCCGCATTCAAATGCAGGTTGGTGATGCCGAAAACCTACCCTTTAACGAAGGCTCTTTTCAAGCCATTACTTGCGCCTTTGGAGTGCGTAATTTTGAAAACCTACAGGCTGGACTGTCTGAATTTTACCGTACGCTAAGCCCGAATGGAAAAACCTATGTTTTGGAGTTTAGCCGCCCCACTCAGGGGGTATTGGCCGCCCTTTTTCTTTTCTATTTTCGCCATATATTGCCTAAAATAGGACGATTGGTTAGCAAAGACCCGACAGCTTATACGTATTTGCCCCAAAGTGTCGCCGCTTTTCCCGACGGAGAAGATTTTTTGAATGAACTGCGGCAGGTTGGCTTTAAAAATGTCCGACAACACCGCATGACTTTGGGCGTAGCTACCCTGTATATTGCCGAAAAATAATTCAGCCTTGAGGCCGTTTCCCTTCCATATTATGGTTCAAAGAGGCTTTTTTATGCTCATGGTATTGCTGCTTGCAGGTCAAGCTCAGGCACAACAACGCCGACGAAGCCAGAAAGCCGTGAAAACAGAAAATATGCCCAAATACGACCGCCGGAAATTTCATTTTGGCATTAATTTAGGTATCTCGCATGCAGGCTTGGCCATTAGGCCAAGAGGCGATTTGCGGGAGCTGCTTCCCGATACCGTTTATGGGGTACGTTCGGTTTGGCAGCCTGGTTTCTCGATGGGTATAGAATCCAACATGCGTCTTACCGAGCTTTTAGATCTGAGGTTTACGCCTACCTTGACTCTAGCAAGTCGGTATCTTGAATTTGACCGACCCAGCGGCATCGATGTGTTCCAGTTTGAATCTACCCTCGCTGAATTCCCCGTTTATATAAAATTCAAGTCGGTGCGGCTTACCAATTTCAGAATGTATTTAATTGGTGGATTTAAATACACCTTCGATATGGCTAGCAAGGTTGGTGCCGAAGACGGTGCCTCCTATCCCATAAAATTAAGGCCCCACGATTTGATTACCGAGGCAGGCATTGGCATGGACTTTTATACGCCCTTTTTTAAGTTTTCACCTCAATTAAAAGTGTCTTGGGGTTTGTTGGATTTGAATTACCCAGAATCTAATTTTTACAACCAAAGCATTGATGCCATGCGCACCCGCGCGGTGTACATTAGCTTTTTGTTCGAGTAATGAGCCTTCGGAATCTAGAATGGATTTGTTCGCCCGACCGCATGGAGCATGCCGCCTTGCGTCGGGATTTGGAGCGCGAACTGGGGCATGCCGATTTTGATTATCGGGTGCTGCACCAAACCTTAGATGCCCGGCATGGCCGAGTGCGGTATCGCCTTCAAATTCAACTCTCGGAACGCGAAAGGCTGCCCCCAGCTGAACGGCAACAGCCCCAACACAAATTGGTGCGGGAATGCCCAGAGGTGGCTGTAATCGGAGCAGGGCCTGCCGGTTATTTTGCAGCCCTACGCTTAATTGAACTGGGCTTTAAACCCATTGTTTTAGAACGGGGAACCGACGTGCGTGCCCGCCGCCGCGACCTGGTTGATATTACCCGGCATGGGCGGGTTAATCCCGAATCCAATTATTGCTTTGGTGAAGGGGGAGCCGGAACCTATTCCGATGGCAAATTGTACACCCGCAGCAGCAAACGTGGCAGCGTTAACCGGATTTTAGACTGGCTTATTTATTTCGGAGCACCAGAATCCATCGCCATCGACAGCCGACCCCACATTGGAACCAATAAGCTGCCCAGCATCATTGCAGATATTCGAGCTTTTATTTTGGATTGCGGCGGAGAAGTACGCTTTAACAGCCAAGTAACCGACATCCGCGTTGAAGCCGGTAATATGAAAGGTCTTCAACTGAATTATACCGATTCCCTTTCGATTTCAAAGGTGATTTTAGCTACCGGGCATTCGGCCTCAGATGTGTTCCGCTTGCTGGTTCAAAGCGGGTTGACTCTTGAATCCAAGCCTTTTGCATTGGGCCTTCGGGTAGAACATCCACAAAGCTACATTGACCAACTTCAATACCACGGTTGCCAACTTCAGTATGCCTTGCCCCCCGCCAGCTATCAATTGGTGAGTCAGGTGAAAGGCCGAGGGGTGTACAGCTTTTGCATGTGCCCCGGGGGAATTATAGCGCCCTGTTCCACCCAACAAGATTTGGTGGTTACCAACGGCTGGTCGCCCAGCAAACGCAACAACCCCTTTGCCAATTCGGGCATGGTAACCGAAATTCAGCTGGCGGATGTTGCTCAAACCGATCCGGACGGACTGCACACCTTGGCCTTTCAAACTCAGGTTGAACGCCAAGCAGCCCAAGCAGGAGGCGGAAATCAGGTGGCACCGGCGCAACGCCTGCAGGATTTTATAGACCGGAAAACCAGCCAGGGAGAATTGATTACTTCCTACCGTCCGGGCGTTCAGTCCGTCGATTTGAATGAGGCCTTGCCTCGATTTGTGGCCGAACGGCTTAGATTGGGATTTCAAGATTTTCACCGAAAAATGAAGGGCTTTTTGCATCCCGATGCCGTTTTGGTAGGAGTAGAAAGCCGCACCTCCAGCCCCGTTCGAATTCCCCGCGACCCCATTACCTTGCAACACCCAGAAGCGCTGGGTCTGTTTCCCTGTGGAGAAGGCGGAGGTTATGCCGGCGGAATTGTTTCCGCAGCCATTGATGGGATTCGCTGCGCAGAAGCCCTGGCCCTTGGCAGGTAAAACGCCGCTTGTTTGGCTCATTCATTTCGATTTTCCATGCGTTTATCCATTTGTGGAATCGGACCACTTAGATTTGCTTAATTTTGAACAGTACATATTTATGCCAGCCATACGCCAACTTTTTCTGTTCATTGCCAACCTGTTGGGGTTGTTTGTGTGTGCTCAACCCTTTCACCTTAGCCACCTTGATGTGGAACAAGGTCTTCCTGCTCCCAGCATTCGAGCCATACGGCAAGACCGAATGAGGATTCAAACGCAATTATTGACATTATACATGACCACTTAAACGAGTAGGGATTGGAGTTTGGTTATTTATGTAATTTTGAAAGGAGGCTTTGGCCTCCTTTCTTTTTTTAGGGCCTCTGCAAATTTAATTGAGTTGCTTTAGGTATTGTAAATCAGTGCATGCAACGAGAGCGCCCCGGATGGCAGCGGCAGGCGGAGCAGACCGGCCGGCAGCTGGCCCAAGGCCGCGGAGGCGACCTTGGGAGCCCACGCAGGCCCAGGGCCAGCCCGGCTGGGCAAGCCGACTACAGCGGACAGCCGGAAATGGCGCCCAAATTCCCCTTTTCTCGTGCTTGCTGAATTGAATTTCAGGGAATACTTGCGGAGCAATCAGTACCTTTGAGCCATGTGCAGTTCTTCGCCCAACGAATGGGGCAAAACCCCGCTGGAACCCGGTGATTTTTACAAAAGCCCGGAAGGGTATTTGGTCTTTACCGAACAATACCACCTGAAACGCGGTTATTGTTGCAAAAGCGGCTGCAAACATTGCCCCTACGGATTCAATGTGAAAACAGGAAAAATCAAAAAATCTGAGCCATGAACCCTACCGATGCCCAGCAAAAATTAGATATGGCCTTGTGGCCTACTCCCACCGGAACTACCCTGAGCTGCAAGGGTTGGGTGCAAGAAGCGGCCTTGCGCATGCTGCTGAACAACCTGAATCCAGACGTAGCCGAGCGCCCCGAAGATTTGATTGTGTACGGCGGCCGAGGCAAAGCCGCTCGAAATGTGGAGGCCTTTTACGCTATTGTGAAGTCCCTGAAAGAGTTGGGCGATACAGAAACCCTGCTGATTCAAAGCGGCAAGCCCATTGGAATTTTGCCAACCCATGCCGATGCGCCCCGTGTTTTGATTTCGAACTCGATGCTGGTGCCCAACTGGGCCAACTGGAAGCATTTTGATGAACTGGAGAAAAAAGGCCTGATGATGTATGGGCAAATGACCGCAGGAAGTTGGATTTACATCGGCTCGCAAGGCATTGTTCAAGGCACCTACGAAACCTATGCCGAGTGCGCTCGGCAGCATTTTGGGGGTTCGTTAAAAGGCACATTGAATGTAACCGCCGGTTTGGGGGGCATGGGCGGAGCTCAACCCCTAGCCATTACCATGAACGAAGGGGTGTGCCTGGCTGCCGAAATGGAAGAGTGGAGAATCGATAAACGCTTGGAAACCCGCTACCTAGATGAGAAATATTTGGACGTGGACCAAGCCATTGATCGAGCGCTGGAATGCAAGCGGCAAGGTTTGGCCCTAAGCATTGGAGTGCTGTGCAATGCCATAGAATTGCTGCAACGCCTGGTGGACCGAAACATTGTGCCCGATACCCTGACCGACCAGACCTCGGCCCACGATCCATTGGTGGGATATTTTCCAGAGGACATGAGTACCTCCGAGGCCAATGCACTAAGGGAACTGAATCCGGACGCCTATGTAGAAAAGAGTTTGGACAGCATAGCCCACCATGTACAGTTGATGTTGGAGTTGCAAGCCAGGGGCAGTGTAACCTTTGATTATGGAAACAATTTGCGGGGTCAGGCCTATGACCGCAGGGGCGTAAAAAATGCCTTTGCTTTCCCAGGTTTTGTACCAGCCTTTATTCGGCCCTTGTTTTGCGAGGGGAAAGGTCCTTTCCGTTTTGTAGCCTTGAGCGGCGATCCGGCCGATATTCATGCGTTGGACCAAGCCTTGTTGCGGTTGTTCCCCGAGAATGCCTCTTTGCACCGGTGGCTGCAGATGGCCAAAGAACGCATCGCTTTTCAGGGATTGCCCGCCCGCATTTGTTGGTTGGGGCAGGGAGAACGGCAGCGTGCGGGCTTGGAATTCAACCGAATGGTACGGGAAGGATTGGTTTCGGCGCCCATTGTGATTGGCCGGGACCATTTGGATACAGGTTCGGTGGCCTCGCCCAACCGCGAAACCGAAGGCATGCTGGACGGTTCAGATGCCGTGGCCGATTGGCCGATATTGAATGCCTTGGTGAATACCGCCGGCGGGGCATCTTGGGTGAGTTTGCATCACGGGGGTGGAGTAGGAATGGGTTATTCCATTCATTCGGGCATGGTGATTGTGGCCGATGGAACCGAAGCGGCCGAAGCACGATTAAAGCGGGTGTTGCACAACGATCCGGGAATGGGGGTGATTCGGCATGCAGATGCCGGTTATGTTTTGGCCCAAGAAACGGCAGAAAAACACGGATTAACCTTGAACCAACGAATCTAAGGTGCAAGAGTTGTTTCTGGTTACGGGAGCCACGCGAGGAATAGGCCTAGAAATTCGGAAGGCCTTACTGGCTCAAAACAAGGCGGTATTGAGCTTGTCGCGTTCGGCCGAGACAGGCATGCAGGCTTTTGGGGAATTGGATTTTCGAATGGGTTTTGACTTGACTTCGACGGCTGACAATCCCGGGCGGGTTTTGGAATGGTTGCAGGGAAAAAACTTTTCTATTAAAGGGCTGGTGAACAATGCAGGTTTGTTGCTGAACCGACCGGCAGATCAGATTTCTGTGGAAGAGATGCAGCAAATGTGGTTGGTAAATGTGCTGGGTGCCATGCGTTTGACCCAGGGGATACTGCCTTTTTTGGCTGCCGGATCGCATGTGCTGAACATTGGCAGCATGGGCGGATTTCAGGGCAGTCGAAAATATCAGGGTTTGTCGGGGTACAGTGCAAGCAAAGCGGCTCTGGCCAATTTGACGGAATGTTGGGCAGAAGAATGGGCTGAGCGGGGTGTTCGGGTGAATTGCTTGGCCTTGGGAGCAGTGGGGACCGATATGCTATCGACCGCGTTTCCCGGTTATACAGCCCCCCTTAGTTCGACAGAAATGGGTGGGTACATTGCCCGCTTTTTGTTGGAGGGGCATCGGTTTTACAATGGGCAAATATTGCCGGTAACCTTGTACAATCCAGATTGAAACGGGGCAAAGACGGGTGCTTTTATTTATCTTGCTGAAAAATCCGTTATGGGCATACAGCGACCTTTTCCATTGCAAGCTTGGTTGGACGAACACCGTCATTTGTTAAAGCCCCCTGTGGCGAACAAGCAAATTTGGCAAAATGCAGAGTTTATAGTGATGGCTGTGGGCGGTCCTAATGCTCGGAAGGATTTTCATTACAACGAAGGGGAGGAGTTTTTCTATCAATTGGAGGGAGAAATTACGGTATGGATACAGGAGGAGGGTAAAAAGGTGGGCATTCCTTTAAAGGCGGGAGATGTATTTTTATTGCCGGCGCGTGTGCCGCATTCTCCGGCTCGAACAGAAGGTTCGTTGGGTTTGGTTATTGAACGGCGCAGGCATGTTCATGAAAAAGATGGGTTATTGTGGTTTTGTGAGGAGTGCAACCATTTGTTGTACGAGGCCTATTTTCCTTTGACCAACATTGAGCAGGATTTCAAGGCGGTATTTGATCGGTTTTATGGAAGTAAGGAATTGAGAACCTGCCAGGCTTGTGGTTGGGAGATGGCTCCGCCGGCGGCGAAGTCTTAAGGGCTGGATTTCTATTTTTTTCGCAAGCGGGCCATGTAAAACCCATCGGTGTTGCCGGGTTGAATGTGGAGGTCGTCTTCCCATTCAAAGTTGGGGTGCGTGCTTAGAAAATGTTCAATTTGATTTTGGTTTTCAGAGGGCAGGATGCTGCAGGTGGCATAGACCAATTTTCCTCCGCTTTTTAGGATGTCGGCGTAGCTTTCCAGAATTTCCAACTGGGTTTTACGTACCTGTAAAATGGAATCGGGCTTAAGCCGCCATTTGGCATCGGGATTTCGTTTAAGAACACCCAGTCCGGAGCAGGGCACATCGAGCAGCAGTCGGTCGGCGCTGCCGCGCAGGCGGTTAATGCTGGTTTTGTTGATTTCGCGTGCTTCTACATTAAAGGCAGAAGCGCGGCGGGCTCGCCGCCGCAATTCATCTAATTTATAGGTATGCACATCAAGGGCAATAATTTTGCCTTTGTTTTGCATTAAAGCTGAAAGGTGGAGGCTTTTGCCTCCGGCCCCGGCGCAGGCATCGACGACGCGCTGACCGGGTTCGGCTTGCAAAAAGGGAGCGATGGCTTGGGAGCCTGCATCTTGCACTTCGATGTATCCTTCTTTAAATGCGGGCAAAGAAAACAGGTTTTTCCGATCGTTTAGCAAAAGGGCTTGTGGACGTTCGGGTCCAAAGGGCTGGTGTTCGGGAAGTACATCGGGTTGATACGGTCCTTTTAGGGTATTCCAACGCAGGTGAACGGCAGCAGGGATGTTGAGTTCGCGGCCTATTTGTTGCCAGGAATCGCCCAATTCCATAGCGACCAACGCGTGTAGGTCATCGGGATAGCTTTCTTGAACGGCAAAGGGTTGCATGGGTAGGTCAAGAATGCGCTGTTGAACCTCGTTGGTTTTCAGGCTTAGGAATTCCCTCCAGTGGGGTAGGGGTTCGTTTTTCCAGAGCATTAAAGCGGCTAAGCGTTTGTGCAGCGTATACAGGTCGAAGGCCGATGCGGGTACAGCGGCAAGATAGCTAAGGGTGCGCCACCAGCGAATCAAATCGTAGCCGTAGGATGCGATGCTGCCTCGGTCGCGGCTGCCGCGTCGAGGGTCGGCCTTTAGAATCTCGGCCATAACCTTATCGGCAGCTCGGCCTTCGACCAGGCTGCGGTGGCACAATTCATGCAAGGCGGGCAGGTGAGCCGGGTGCAGCATTAGTACAAAAAATTGTTGTAAGGATACCGTTCTCGGTGAATTTGAGAAATTCGGCGGTAAAGGGTAGCGCGGAATTCGTCTAGATTTAGGCGTTGGGTAGCGCTAACAAAAATGGCTTCATCGGCACCTTGGGCCAGCCAAATGCGTTGAAGTTCCTCGAGGTTTTGAGGGCCTACGGGTATATGAGTTAGGTCGTGTGGGTCCACATCGGCGGGGCGGTATGCGTCCACTTTATTGAAAACCATCAGGGTGGGTTTTTCGCCGGCTCCGATTTCGTTTAGGGTACGCTGAACCACTTGAACATGGTCTTCAAATTGGGGGTGGGAAACATCGACCACGTGCAGCAGCAGGTCCGATTCCCGTACTTCGTCAAGGGTAGATTTAAACGACTCGACCAGTTGGGTGGGGAGTTTTCTTATAAAACCAACGGTATCGGAGAGCAGGAAGGGCAGGTTTTCAACGACAACTTTTCGGACGGTGGTGTCGAGGGTAGCAAAGAGTTTGTTTTCGGCAAAAACCTCGGATTTTGAGAGGAGGTTCATCAGGGTGCTTTTGCCTACGTTGGTATAACCTACAAGGGCAACGCGAACCAATTCGCCTCGGTTTTTGCGTTGGGTTTGCATTTGCTTGTCGATGGTACCGAGGCGGGTTTTCAACAGCGCAATTTTATCGCGGATGATGCGTCGGTCGGTTTCGATTTCGGTTTCGCCAGGTCCGCGCAGTCCAATGCCTCCTTTTTGCCGTTCTAGGTGGGTCCACATTCGGGTAAGCCGGGGCAAAAGGTATTGGTATTGGGCCAGTTCAACTTGGGTTTTTGCGTGAGCGGTTCGGGCCCGCTGGGCAAAAATGTCAAGAATCAGGTTGGTGCGGTCCATGATTTTGACGTTGTTTTCAAATTCTTTGGGGTTGAATTCTTTTTCGATGTTTTTGAGTTGAGAAGGGGAGAGTTCGTCGTCAAATACGACTAAGTCGATGTTGAGTTCGGCGGCACGCAGGCGAATTTCTTCCAATTTGCCAGGTCCGATAAAATAGGCGGGGTGGGGGCGATCCAGTTTTTGGTGGGCTCGTTCCACGCAGATTGCCCCGGCCGTTTCAACCAGAAATGCCAATTCAGCCAGGTATTCTTCCATTTTATCTCGGGGCTGCTCTCGGTGGATTAAACCAACAAGGAGCGCCCGTTCGCTGGACGCGCTTTTGCCTTCAATCATTCGGTTGGGTTGGGCACAAGATTAATGAGAAAAGGAGAAGTAGGCATCGTAGGGAAGGCGAAGTAAGATGAGCAAAAGGCCGGCCAGCCAAAAGCCAAACAGGGCTTTATAGGCTTTGGATTCGGTTTGGGCGCGTTTGGCTTTGGAGTAGCCAATGGTTATGAGCACAATGGCAATGAGCATGGTTAGGGGGTGTTCAAGTGCCTTGAATCGCAGGGCAGAATCGCCCATTTGAATGGGCCACCAGGGGCCTGAAAACCAGAGGTACAATCCGAACAGCAGTTGAAGGTGGGCAGAAATGAGTCCGGCAAGCACTACTTTTTTAAACGCACCGGCGTAGGGGATATTTGAGCTGCGGCGAAGGAAGGCGACCACAATTACTGCGAGCAGCAGGAACAGCAGGAAATAAGACAGGGTAAGGTGCAGGTGTTTAAAGCCGACGTACATAATTCAAGATTTTGCACAAAGATAAGTAAAAGCGGGGCTTAATTGTTGGAGTTGGCTTGGGGCCCGGATTGCAGCGGCATGAGCTGCGGCCCAGCCCTGGTTTTACCCTGCTGGCAGGGCGACGCGAGGAGCCACTGCTGGCAGGCAGTAAAACCTGGGTTGGGGGAAGCGAATACAGCGGAAAGCCGGAATAGCCCCCCTACTTATCTAAAACCAAAGGCACTTCTCCGTCGGGCAGGATCAAGGTAAAGGCGCGGTGGTCGAAGAATTCGGGTTCAAAGCGCCAGCTGCTGGGAATGCGGGCACTGCGCGAGAACAGGCCTTTGTCGGCATCGATCAGGTACGCAACGTAGTGTTCAGAGCCTTTGAGGTAGCGCAGAATAAAGGCGGTCATTTCCCAAGTAAACTTGGTTGAGGAAATCATAACGAGCGAATCGGCCTGTTCTTCGGTAAAGCGAAAGACCGTTCTTTCAGCTCCCTCAAGGCGAATATCCAGGCCCCATTCTTTGGCTTCGGGCAGGTATCCGACTCGAATTTGATAATTGACTCGGTTTGTGCTGCCCGAAATGCTGTCGCGAACTTGCAAGCCCCCAAGGGTTCGATCTTGAAAGTGCCAAAAGTAGTCGTCTTTGTGTGGTTTTCCGAGTTTTTCTTTTGGGGAATCTTGGGCTAAAAGGGAAGAAACGCCAAGGAAAAATCCAAACATCATTAAAGGTAACCTCATGTTCAAATGTACGTAATTTAGAAATAAGCTTCCATTTCTTTTTGCAAATTTTGGGCCGAAAGCCCTGCTTTTTGGGCAAAATCTGGTCCTGAACCGGCATAAATAATGCTTCGGCTTGCGTTAATAAGTGCTTTTGGATTTGGGCCCATGGCTTGCAATACCTCGGGAACGCTTCCGCCTTGGGCACCCACGCCAGGGATTAGGAAAAAATACTCGGGAAAGCGTTGTTGCAGGGCTTTTAGTTCTGCGGGTCGGGTCGCGCCTACCACGAACATGAGTTGGTTGGGGCTAGCCATGTCGGCCATGTTGGCCATGGCGGTTTCATAAAGAGGGTGTCCTGAGCTGAGTTTTTGCATTTGAATGTTGGCGGCGCCTGGATTTGAGGTAAGGCCAAGGGCAATTGTCCATTTGTTTTTATACTCCAAAAAAGGCAGAAGGCTGTCGTTTCCCATGTATGGCGATACGGTAACGGCATCGGCGTTCATGTTTTGAAAAAAGGCTTTGGCGTAGGCTTTTGCGGTGTTTCCGATATCTCCGCGTTTGGCATCGGCAATGGTTAGGGCTTTGTCGCCAATAAATCGGATGGTTTTTTCGAGGGTTTCCCAGCCTTTTGGGCCAAGGCATTCGTAGAATGCGGTATTGAGTTTATAGGCAACGGTGAAGGGGAGCGTAGCTTGGATTGTTTGCCGGTTGAATTCAAAAACCGGATCTTCGGCGTGTTTTACTTCTTCAGGCAGCAGGTCAAATTCAACGTCCAAACCTACGCAGAGGCAGGATTTTTTTTCGTGCATGGATTGGAGAAGAATGCTGCGGTTATCCATGTGATTCGTCTTGAAATTCGTGGGCATTTTCAGCGGTTTGAAGGGCGGAAATCATGGGCCAAAGGTTGCCATTCATAACCGAGGGTAAATCGTACATTGAAAAATTAATGCGGTGGTCGGTAATTCGGGATTGGGGGAAATTGTAGGTTCGGATTTTGGCGGAGCGGTCGCCGGTAGAGACCATGGATTTTCGTTTTCCGGCGATGTTTGCCATGCGTTCTCGGTTCATCATTTCGTAGAGTCGGCTGCGTAGCACCTGCATGGCTTTGTCGAAGTTGCGGAGTTGAGATCGTTCGTCTTGGCAACTGACCACAATTCCAGAGGGAATGTGGGTAAGTCGAACGGCGGAATAGGTTGTATTTACGGATTGTCCACCGGCGCCGGAGGAGCAGAAGGTGTCTTTTCGGATGTCGTTGGGATTGATGTGGAGGTCGAGTTCATCGGCTTCGGGCAGCACGACGACGCTGGCGGCCGAGGTATGGATTCGGCCTTGGGTTTCGGTAGCGGGGACGCGCTGAACGCGGTGTACGCCCGATTCAAATTTCAGGGTTCCGTAGGCATCGGGGCCCATTACATTGACGATGATTTCTTTGTAGCCACCGGCGGTTCCGTGGGTAGCTTCAACCAATTCCATATTGAATCCGCGTTCTTCGCAAAAGCGGGCATACATGCGGTAAAGGTCTCCAGCAAAAATGGCGGCTTCGTCTCCACCGGTGCCTCCTCGAACTTCGAGAATGGCATTTCTATGGTCTTCGGGGTCTTTGGGAACCAAGAGCATGCGGAGTTTTTCTTCCATGCTGGGGATTTGGGATTCTAGGGTTTGAATTTCTTCGCGCGCTAGGCTTCTCATTTCCTCGTCGGTTTCGTCGAGCAGCATGGATTTTGCGGAATGCAGATTGGCCAAGGTAGATCGGTATTGGTTTCCGGCTTCTGCAATTTCTTTTAGTCGGGCATATTCGCGTTGAACGGCAATAAATTGTTTGACGTTGGAAGCCAGCTCGGGATCCGACAATTTAATTTCCAGTTCTTTCACGTTTTCTTCCAGAGGGGCAATGCGGTCCAACAGCCTCATGTCAATAGGGATATTTCGGGTTTATCGGGTCGGCGAATTCGAATTTCAGATTGGGCGGCGGCTTCGGTAAAGCCTACTATGTCTGCGGGAATGTTGAATTCAGCTGCGGCGGCCAGAATGGTTTTCGCAGCAGCTTCAGAGCAGTAAATCTCTAGGCGGGTTCCCATGTTAAAAACAGTGTGCATTTCGGTGTCGGAGGTACCGCTTATGGCCTGGATTAGGTTGAATATGGGAGGAACGGGCAGGGGCTTGTCTTTTATGACTCGAATTCCATTTAGGAATTTTAGGGCTTTTGAGTGGGCTCCACCGGTTAGGTGAACCATGCCATACAGTTCGTTTTTAACCAAAGGGAGGAATTTATGGATAAGGGGAAAAAAGGGGCGGGTAGGCGAGAGCAGCAGTTTGCCAATGGGCATTCCGGTTTGGGGTTCTATGTCGGTAAGTTGGAGGTTTCCGCAGTAGGTTAAATGGGCTGGGGATTGAGGGGCGAAGGTTTCGGGGAATTGTTTGGCATAGTTGGGTGCCAGCAGGTCGTGGCGGGCCGAGGTAAGGCCATTGCAACCAATGCCGCTGTTGTATTCGGTTTCAAAGCTGGCTTGTCCGTAGGAGCCTAGGCCAACGACCAGGCAATTTGCAGGCACGTTGATTGAAACAACGGAGGAGCGAAGCAATCGGCCGGTTACGGTAAAGCCAACGTCAATGGTTCGAACCACATCGCCGGCATCGGCGGTTTCGCCACCGGCGTGGTAGATCTCGATGCCCATGTTCTGCCATTCTTCCAGCAGGTCGGCGGTTCCATCAATGAGGTATTTTAGGATTTCGCCGGGGATCAAGTGTTTGTTTCGGGTAATCAACGAAGAGACGATGTAGCCGGAGCTAAGGCCAGCGCAGGCCATGTCGTCTAGGTTCATGACCAAGGCATCTTGGGCAATACCTTTCCAAACGGAGCTGTCGCCGGTTTCCATGTAATACATGTAAGCCAGCACCGACTTCGTTCCGGCGGTATCGGCATGCATTGCGATGCCATGTTCGGGGCTATGTGCTAGATAATCGGGAAGTACTTTGCAAAAGGCATTTGGGAAAAGGCCTTTGTCGAGGCGTTGAATGGCTTGGTGTACTTCGGCTTTGTTGGAAGAAACTCCCCTTTGGTGGTAGGCATTAGAATCCATAGCGCAAAGGTCAGCAATTTGTAAGGCAAAAAAAAACGGCCCCGAGGGGCCGTTGTGGGAATTAATCTTCTTCTTCTTGTTTGGCTGGACTTGCCTTAAAGTCTTCTGAAACGATTTTCAAAGAAACTCGGCGGTTGATGGTATGGGCATCTTCAAAAACTTGTTCGCCTTCCGTTTTCTTTAGTTCGTTGATGTAGGGTTCTGTCAGTACGGTATCTTTAGTGAAGATGTATCCTGATTTCAGTCCTTTCATGTTTTTCAAGAGTTTCCGGGGTTCGGTTTCGCCGTATCCTTTGGGGGTTAATCTGGCTTTGGGGATGCCCGCTTCAACAAGCAGTCGAACAATTTCGTTTGCACGTCGGTCAGAAAGGCGTTGGTTGTAATCGTCGTTGCCTCGGGCATCGGTATGGGCTCCAATTTCAACCACTGTTTTTGGGTTGTCTTCCAAGATGGTTTGGAGGTTTTTAACGGTATCCATGTATTGAGGCAGCACAATTTCGCGGTCGAAGACGAATTGGATTTCAAATTCCAAATTCACTTTGGTTGTTTTCAAATTGAAATCGGCCACCATATTGGTGTCTTTGCAGGTTTTTAGTGGGTCTAGGCCCATAGAGGAAGCCCGATTCACGTCGTTGTAGTATTTTTCTTTGCTGGCCTGCATGTCGTAGGTGGTACCGAATGGGATTTGTTTTTTGTAGTAACCCATTTTATCGGTGGTGATTTTGATGGTTTCCCCTTGGGGGTCTTTTAATTCCACGGTTGCTTCGGCCAAGGGTTCTTTGGTGTCTTTGTCGCGAACGGTACCGCTTAGCATAATGTTGCTGGGCGGGATTTGGAATGCCCAGATATCATCAAGGCCTTTAGAACCGTCGCGGTTGGAGGAAAGGTATCCTTTCTCCACGCCTCTTTCAAACATAATACCAAAGTCATCGCGTTGGGAGTTGATGGGGTATTGCATGTTTTCTACTTTTCCCCAGGTATTTCCGTCCAATTTTGAGGCTTTGTAGATATCAAGGCCTCCCATTCCTTCTGGGCGGTTGGAAGAGAAGTAAAGGGTGCCGTCTAATTTTAAGTGGGGATATACTTCGTTGTCAAGGGTATTGATTTCGGGCCCTAGGTTTTTTGGATTTACGAAGGTTTTTGCTTTTCGTTGGTATTCAGCAATCCAAAGGTCCATTCCACCGTTTGTGCCTGTCATATTGGATGAAAAAATCATGTATTTGCCGTCGCCGGTGATGGTTGGGTGGGCTGTAACGAAGGTGTCGTTGGCTAAGGACACATTTTCGGGTTCGATCCATTCTTTTCCTTTTGCACGGGTGCGGTAGATTCGGCATCCTGAGCCATTTTTTTTATCGGCATAGCACCGGGTGAAGTACAGATAGGTGTATCGGTTGTCCATGGTTCCGGACCCTTCTGAGTATTCAGTTGAGAGCAGGTCCATGCGTTTGGGTTCGCTCCACACCTTGGTTTTTTTATCAAAATCAACCGTCCAAAGGTCTTCAGAAAGGCCACCGTGGGTATCCCATTCTTTGGCGCCTTTTCCTTTGAATTTTCGGTTTGAGGTAAAGATGATTAGATCTTGTTTTTTGGAGGCAATGAAGGGGGAGAAGTCCATGTCTTTGGAGTTCCAAGCCTTCACATTTTCAACTTGGTAGCAGGTTGGTTTTTGGATCCACTGAATAGAAAGTTCGCAGCTTTTCACACCAATTTCGGCACGTGGGTCGTTTGGGTCAATGCTTTTATACTTTTCGAACATGGCTTTTGCCTCTTCGTACCGGCCTGAATTTTTAAGCACCAAAGCGTACTCGTAGTGAGCCGGCCCGTTTTGCAAATCCATTTTGGTTACCTTTTTAAGCTGGCTTTCGGCGCGCTTGTAATCGTTCATTTTCAGGTAGCACTTTGCCACCATGTAATTGATGCATGATTTTGCTGCTTTGTCTTTTCCTATGCGGCCAGCTGCTTTGTTGTACAGGTTAATGGCTTCTGGAAAGTTGTTGCTGATGTAAGCAAAATCAGCCTTTTGAGTGGCTTTGTGGTCGCACTGAGCGGAAGCCGTACCAACGGCGAAAAAGGCTACTGTGCCAAGCAGGATAGAGGATGGTTTCAGATTCAACATTGCTCTTTTTTGAATTTCAATTCGGTTTTCGATGCTCAAATATGCACCATTATTTTCAATTTCCCAAGAATTAAGGGCATTACAATACAATGTTTAAGATGCCGAAAAATAGGACTTGAATCCAAAACAACCATGCGGCGGTTTGATTGTATTGCCCTTTTGTTAGGTAATCCCATATTGCCATGCAGGGGATGCTGAGCAACCACCACGTTAGGTAATTGGTCCAGGGGATGCTGTTTTCTGCCCAATTCCAATAGCCCAAATGAGTGGCTACGGGTTCTAACAGCGCATCAAATGCGGTCATAATGCTAGCTCCGGCAATCCAGCTTCTCCAGCCGTTTAAAAACCCTATCCATTGGTAAATGGAATAGCTTAAAATGGCCCAATTTAGTCCAATCAGCAGGGGGATTTTCATGGGGCCCCAGCCTAGAATGCTTCCGTATGAATATTGGCCAAAAAGCCAGCCGGTATGTACGCCTATGCATTCTGCGGTCCAGCCCAAAATGGAAACCAGAGCGAACCCTTTCAGAAAGGGCGTCAAGTTTGATTCTTTTAGCGACAAAAAAACCATCAAGGCCGAAAACAGCAAATTTAGGGGGGTGATTTCATTAAAAAGGGGCCGGGTTGTTGGAAGGATTAACCCCAAAAGGCCTACGCAAAAAACAGCAACCGTCCAGAAAAGAGGTTTAAACAGAAACAGGGTCGTTTTCATGATGCGGAAGGAATTTGACTGCACGCAATTTTGGCCGAAAGCAAGCAAAGGGGGATCCCGCCGCCGGGATGTACGCTGCCGCCGGTAAAATATAGGCCATTGATGGATGCGGATTCATTGGCATGCCTATTAAAAGCCGACCAAGTTGAATTGGAAGAGGGGCCGTAAAGGGCTCCATCGGGCGATCCGGTTCGGCGGGCTATGTCGGCGGGTTGCAATATCCATTCGGCCTGCACATGTTCAAGAACGTCTTTCCCTAAAATTCGACTCAATTTTTGACGTATGCGCTCCCGGGCTTGGTCAATTTGTTCTTGCGTCAAGGTGCCAATTCCGGGAGCATTAACCATGGTAAACCAGTTTTCGCTTTGTTGGGGCGCATCACCGGGTATGCGTTTTGAGGAAATGAACAGATAAATGGTTGGGTCGGGCGTAATGCCGTTTCCAGGAATACTTAGAGCCTTAAATTCAGCTTGGTAATCGTCAGCAAAAAAGATGTTGTGTACATCTAGCTCTGGGAATTGAGCTGACATGCCCCAATTAAATACCAAGGCCGAGGTAGATCGCTCGGCGGCTTTTATCCGTTCGGGCAGTTCAAGGGCTGGATTCAATAAAGGATAAAACCGCTGTACGTCGATGGCAGAAACAACGATTCCTGCCCTTTCAGTTCCTCCACTCCATTCTGCGGCATTCGCTTTGCCCTGGTTGTGGTGGATAGCGGTTGCAGATCGGTTCAGTTCTATTTTTACTCCGAGTCGAATGGCCGATTGTTCCAATGCTTTGGTTATGGCTATCATGCCCTCTTTGGGAAGCCACGCGCCTTTAAAATACTCCAACGAAGGAATGGCTTGTAGGGTAGCCGGAGCTTTGTAGGGGTTGCTTCCGTTGTAAGTAGCATAGCGATCAAAAAGTTGTACGAGCTTGGGGTTTTTTAGTCTGCTTCGGTGTACAGCGTGTAGGGTTTTAAGCACATCGAGGCGGTGAATTTTTAGCATACCCTTCAAAAAATCTGTGTTTAGATAGGTTGAAAGGCGGTGCATAGATCGGTATAAAAAAACGGGGGCCGAGATGCCATAGATTTCGTTCGAGCGGCTTAGTTGTTGACGCACCGCATTTTTATGTACCTGAAAGGTTTTTGCGGCTTGCTCTGCGAATGATTCTGGGTTTGCAGGGGCATCAAAGCGGGTTCCATCGTTCCAAAAATACCGGCAAACCGGGTCAAGGCGAATCAACTCAGGCATTAAATCGCTATGGCCGGCCAATTCAAGGAGTTCTTCCAGCAATTCTGGCAGGGTGAATAGGCTGGGGCCGGCATCAAATCGGTATCCTTGTTCCCAGTGTTCGGAGAGTTTTCCCCCAACAAAGGAATTTTGTTCCCAAATCTGAACAGAATAGCCTTTTTTTGCCAGTCTGATGCCCATAGCCAGTCCACTGACCCCCGCTCCAACAACGATGGCCGAATTTTTATTTATGTCTAAACTCATTTGATGCTTTCAGTTCCACAAAAGTATGCAGGAAAAACACCCGAATTTAAAAATGGTTGTGCATGTTTTGAAAAAGGGAGAAGGGGCCGCTTTTTGCTCTTTTTTGCAAAACAGGATTTAAGGAACAACGGTAAACTCAATCACGGAAACCCGGAATACATTTGAACCTGCAGCTAAGATTGTACCGGCAGGGAGCCAGAGCGGATTATCCACACAAGGATAAAAGACCAATCCAGACCAGCTACCAAATGGAACGCTGTTGCCGTTAATGCTTACCATGCTATAACAGCTGCCTCCCTGACCGCTGCAATTGGCCACCGGCATCACACCCTCCACCTTCCAAACTTTGTTTGCCGGCACCGTTTGAGTTGTGGACACCAACAAGACCTGACTAAATTGAAGGGTTTGGGCTTGGCTCGTTTTGGCCAATGAAAAAAGGGAAACAACAAAAGAAAAGAGCAAAAATGCACGCATATAAATAAGGATAAGCAAGGTTTATATTAAGGCACTACGGTAAACTCAATCACGGAAACCTGGAATACATTTGAACCTGCGGCTAAAGTTGTGCCAGCGGGAAGCCATAAAGGAAAGGCGTTGCCAGATAAAGTGTAGCCAAAGGTTGAGACGACAATGCTGGTGGAATTGATGCTTATTTGATTAATGGCATTGCCGTTGTATACCGGCATAACACCCTCCACCTTCCAAACCTTATTGGCCGGCACCGTTTGGGTTGTGGACACCAACAAGACCTGACTAAATTGAAGGGTTTGGGCTTGGACCGTCTTGTTTATAGAAACAAGGGAAAACCAAAGAGCAATAATCAAAAATGTACGCATATAAGCAGGGATAATATGGGGTTTTAGGGAACGACGTTGAACTCAATTACAGAAACACCAAATACATTGGTTCCAGCGGCTAAGGTTGTTCCGGCAGGGAGCCAGAGCGGTTGGAAATCCAGGCTTGCAGTGTAGCCCGTTTGGGCAACCCCCCCCGATCCATTCGTGGTGTGGCTATGAAACGCCCCCGCTACAAAAATTTGGCTGTTGTTTACAGTGATTGAAAAGTTCACCGTGCTTCCCCATGGCGCAATCAACGACTGCGAGGGCATAAAACCCTCCACCTTCCAAACCTTATTGGCCGGCACCGTTTGAGTTGTGGACACCAACAAGACCTGACTAAATTGAAGGGTTTGAGCTTGGCTCGTATTGACCAATGAAAAAAGGGAAACAACAAAAGCAAAGAGCAAAAGGGTACGCATACAGGGGGTTTGCACCAAAACTACAAATTACCCGGCAGTAAACTTAAAATGGAATTTAATTTGTTGTTAAGAAGGGGCGCTTTTAGGGTTGACATTAGGTGGTTTTTATTTCCTTTTTTCTTTTTGATGCGGGTAAATTTAGGCTGCCATTTCCGGCTGTCATAGGTAGTAAAACCTGCAAGGCCATAGCCCACAGCGCCCTGCGGTGGCTCCCAAGGTCGCCTCCTCGGTCGGTGGGCTTATGGCCCTGCAGGCTTTAGCTACCTTATTCCATCCGGGGCAGGGCCGCACATACGTTTGATTGCTTTGCTAGGCTTGAACCGTTCTTGCCCCCGCTGTTCTATCTCTAAATTCCATTTGAAACCCCAGCCTTTTAAATTTATTTTTATTTGGTCCGCTCGCTCTTTGATCATTGGGCCGGCATATTAAGTGGATTATTCCCCGCACCGCCCCATTAAATTCAGATAAAATGTAGGCAGCAACAAACATCATCAACTTGCCAAAAAATAGGGTAATTTTGCGGCTATGTTTTTTAACCCCAAGGGCCGATTGTTCAAACATCCCCCCTTACTATTGACCATGATTGAATTGAAACCCCATCCTATAATGGGCCTTGGAAATTTCAAAAGTTACCCCAATTCCAATCTGAATGTGCGTTCAGCGGGTTCTAGGCACAAATCAACAACAGCAATCCCATTTTAGCATGAAATTGAAAGAAGAATTGTTGCGCAGAAGGACTTTTGCCGTTATTTCTCACCCGGATGCCGGGAAAACAACGCTCACCGAGAAATTGCTGCTTTTTGGAGGAGCCATACAAACGGCGGGAGCTGTTAAATCAAATAAAATCACCAAAACCGCCACCTCCGATTTCATGGAAATCGAGAAGCAGCGCGGCATTTCGGTTGCCACTTCGGTAATGGGATTTGAATACAAATCCATTAAAATAAACCTGTTGGATACCCCCGGCCACAAGGATTTTGCCGAGGATACCTACCGCACCTTAACCGCTGTGGACAGCGTTATTTTGGTTATTGATGCGGCGAACGGAGTCGAAGCCCAAACAGAACGGTTAATGGAAGTGTGCCGAATGCGCGATACACCGGTCATTGTCTTTATCAATAAAATGGACCGGGAGGGCAAAGACCCTTTTGACCTGCTAGATGAACTGGAAACAAAGCTCAGCATCAAGGTTCAGCCTCTTTCTTGGCCCATCAACATGGGCAACCGATTTAAGGGTGTTTACAACATCCTGCGCCGGCAATTGAATCTGTTTAGTCCCAATAAAACTGGAATATCGGATGATCTTCGTTCCTTTTCAGATTTGCAGGACCCGGCTTTGGATGTTGAATTGGGCGAGCGAGATGCAGCTCAGTTAAGGGAAGATTTAGATTTGATTCTAGGGGTGTACGATCCTTTTTCGGTTGAGCGTTACCTCTCAGGGGCCTTGGCTCCCGTGTTTTTTGGCTCGGCCGTGAATAATTTTGGAGTTCAGGAATTGTTGGATTCTTTTATTGAATTGGCGCCAACACCTAGGGGCAGGGAATCGACCGAGGGGTTTGTAGAAAGCCAAAATGAATCTTTTAGCGGATTTATTTTTAAAATCCACGCCAATTTAGACCCGAGGCATCGGGACCGAATTGCTTTCTTACGCATTGTTTCAGGCACCTTTAACCGGCATGAGTTTTACACCCACGTCCGGCAGCAAAAACAGATGCGGTTTAGCAATCCCACCAGCTTTATGGCTCAAGACAAAGAAATTATTGACCAGGCCTTTCCGGGCGATGTAATTGGATTGTACGATTCAGGGAATTTCAAAATAGGCGACACCCTGACCTCAGGAGGCTCTTATTACTACAAAGGTATCCCCAGCTTTTCGCCTGAAATTTTTAAGGAGTTAATAAATTTAGACCCCTTGAAAAGCAAACAGCTTGAAAAGGGAATAGAGCAATTAACCGATGAAGGGGTGGCTCAACTCTTTAGATTGCAACCAGGCAATCGAAAAGTGATAGGAACCGTCGGCGAGCTTCAATTTGAAGTCATTCAGTATCGGTTGGAGCACGAATACAAAGCCGCCTGCCGATTTCAGGCCATGGCCTTTCACAAAGCCTGTTGGATGACCACCGACCAGCCCAGTAGGCTGCAAGAATTTTTGCGCAGAAAAGCCGATAACATAGGTCTTGACAAAGACAACAACCCTGTTTTTCTGGCTCCCTCAGGG
This sequence comes from uncultured Flavobacteriales bacterium, assembly GCA_903837495.1. Classification (GTDB taxonomy): domain Bacteria; phylum Bacteroidota; class Bacteroidia; order CAIKAF01; family CAIKAF01; genus CAIKAF01. The sequence continues at coordinate 78,910 of CAILUT010000047.1, forward strand.
TTTCTATTAAACATGGCCAGGCAAGATTACCCTGAAATCGTATTTCATACCACCTCTGATTTTAAATCTGTGGTTAGTTAACTTTTGTCTTTAGGCTCCATCGGCAATTCCTGAGGCCAACTCGTCGAGCTCCATCCAGTGGAGTATTTTCTCTTCCAATTCTGCATTCAAGGTTGCCAGGGCTTCACTCCACTGCTTCAGTTCGTTGTAAGAAGCCGTGGGATTGCTGAGTTGTTCTTCCAGCCCCTTTTTTTTCTGTTCCAGTTGTTCTATATCGCTAGGCAGCAATTCAAGGGCCCGTTTTTGCTGGTAGCTGAGTTTGGCTTTTGTTTTTTGAATCGGGTTTTCTTTTTCGTTTTCTAACCCCTTTGATTGAGCAGCCGAGGGGGATGGCTCGGCTAAGAGTTGTTCTCGAAATGCGGTGAAAGAGCCTCCAAATATGGAGGCATTTCCATTTCCGTCCAAAATGAGCAATTGGTCTGCGATGCGGTCAACAAAAAAGCGGTCGTGCGATACCATAATAATGCACCCGGCGAAATCGTCCAGGTATTCCTCCAATTTTTGCAACGTCAGCACATCTAGGTCGTTGGTTGGTTCGTCCAGAATCAAGAAATTGGGTTGGCGCAGCAGCATGTACAAAAGGGCCAGCCGCCTTCGTTCGCCCCCGCTTAATTTTGAAATATAGGTGTATTGAACCGAAGGCGGAAAATCAAAGCGGGTAAGCAGCTGCGAAGCCGTTACCCTTCCTTTCCGTTGGTTGTCAAAGTATTCGGCCGTTTCTTTTACATATTCAATAATGCGTTTATCTCCTGGAAGTTCTGCACTGTCTTGCGAGAAGTACCCAAATTCAACAGTTTCGCCTACAATCACCTTTCCGGTATCGGTTGGAATCTGTCCGGTTAGAATTTTCAGCATGGTTGTTTTCCCTGTTCCGTTGTCGCCCACAATGGCAATGCGTTCTCCTTTTCGGAAGCTGTAAGAAAAGCCCTCAAAGAGTTTTTTATCTCCAAAGGTTTTACTGATTTTAATGGCTTCAAGAATTTTACTGCCCAATCGTTTCATGGGCACTTGCAATTCCAGTTGAGAATCGTTGCGGCGGAATCGGGCTTTTTCTTTTAGCGATTCAAAGGCATTTAAGCGGCTTTTAGACTTGGTGCTTCTGGCTTTTGGCATGCGCCTGACCCATTCCAATTCGGTGGCAAATTTATTTCTATTTTTTGCCGCTTCGCTGTCTTCAGCCAGGTGCCGTTCTGTTTTTTTTTCTAAGAAATTGGCGTAATCGCCTTGATAGGAAAATAGTTTGCCTTGGTCTAGTTCTAAGATGCCGCTGCAAACGGCGTCTAAAAAGTACCGGTCGTGGGTAACCACCAATAAAGTTAAGGAAGAGGAAGACAGGGTGTCTTCCAACCATTCAATCATTGGAATATCTAAGTGGTTGGTCGGTTCGTCGAGCAGAAGCAGGTCGGGTTGCTCCAATAGCATTCCGGCCAGAGCCAAGCGGCGTTTTTGCCCACCCGATAGGCTGTTTACTTTTACGCGCAGGTCCGGAAGTCCCAATTTAGATGCAGCTTCTTGCATGCGTGCTTCTATTTCCCAAGCTTGAAGGTTGTCCATGTCGGTGGCGGCCTTGGCCAAGGATTGGGTTTCGCCATCGAGCATCGCTTCTCGGTATCGGGAAATGACTTCAAAATAAAGGCCATTTCGCGGCAGCATGACTTCTACTAGGCTAGCTTCTGGGTCAAAATTGGGTTCTTGGTGCAAAAATCCCACCCGAATGCCGTCGCGCACCACAACTTGTCCTTTATCTGGAGTTTCCAAGCCGGCCATAATTTTCATTAGGGTCGATTTTCCAGCTCCGTTCTTGGCTATAAGGGCTTTTTTCTCTCCTTTTGCCAACCCAAAGTTGATGTCGTTTAAGATGTTGCGTTCGCCAAAGGAACGAGATACGTGTTCAATAGTTAATACATTCATGAAATTGCTTGCAATTCGTAGGACGTTGAGTCCGGTTTATTGGGCCAAAGGGGCGGGGAATACAGTGGGCGAGAGTGGAATCCGAAGCATAGGGCTTACCCTAGATTTGCCTCGGTAATTCAGGTTAACCCAAATCAACAATTCGGGTATTATTCTGTCGCCTTTTACTACGTCCGGTCGTTCGGCTTCGTTTTTTTTGACCCAGCGGCCGGCGGGGCTAGCCCCCAGTAGTTTATCCAAGGGCATTTCCAACACAATGGTTTCTTTTTTGGGTTGCAGCTCCTGAACGCTTAAATAGTTGGTTTGAAAGGTCGAGTCGGCCCAAAAGACGTGGATTCGATTTTTCCCCCGGCCCAGCGCCTCTACCTGAAAGCGTTCCCGTACGTTGGGTTCCCAAATGCGAATCGGTTCGTCGGTCTTGTTTTTAACCTTAACCCGAATGATCTGCGATTCCACGTCCCATTCAATGCCCATATTCACTTCTTTGTAGTTGGAAAAACGAAAGCGCCCTTCTTGCAAGGAAACGGTTTGATTGAGGCCTAAGGCCCACTTAAAACGTTTTTCGGCGAAACCAAAAACATGCAGATTCCCAGGATTTAACTTGGGCAACAGCCGGTCTTTTTTTCCGTGTCCGGCTCTTCGCTCTAAGCGATTTAACCTACCCGACCAAATGCTGCCATAGGGGACTTTTACCCAAGCACTGTCTTTGAACAATGAATCAAGCGAGACCAAAGAAGGGGAGCCCTTTACCAGCCTAGCAAAGCGGCGATTTCCAGTTTGCTGCGCTATCAGCACCCATGAATTTGCCTGTACAGCAGAATCGGCTGTCAGCACCGCGGTGTTTTCGTCGCCCAAATAATACTGAACCGTAGGCCTGCTCATTCGTGGGTTCATAACGGTGCCGCAGGCAAACAGCATCACAATCCCAAAAAATCCAAATAAGCGGTATGGAAACATGGGGCAAATATAAGCAGACCTATGTATATTGCGGCATGTTAAAACGATGGATTGCCAGCAATTTGATGTTGGGGCGCGAACATGGGCAGGCATTTCCCCAGGGGGAGTTGCCCCAAGTTCCTATTCAGGACTCTGGAACCGATAGCTTTTACTTTTATTTGAGAAATTCGAGCGGGACTGCTTTGGTTAGCCGACTGGCCCTCAGAAAAAATGGATTTTGTGAATATTGGTTTGGTTTATACATGCCCGATTTAACTCCCTTGGTCATCGAAGGAACCGCCGCCCTTTTGCCCGGTATTTATTTGGGCGTCGAGGGGCTTTCTTTTGTTCCACAACCATCGGGTTCTTGGCAAATTAACGTGGATTTTCCGGCACAGAAACTGCATGCTTCTCTGCTTTTTAGCCCAATAACCCCCATTTTTGACTTTGCTAGCCTCAGAGATAAAAATCAAATTGCCAAAGCCTTGGCTTCTATGTCCTGGAATTCACATTCCTTTAAGGCATTGAAATCCATGAAGACAGAGCACATCGAACAGGCAGGAAGGTGGAAAGGCGAATTGGCATGGGCTGGCATTCAATATGCATTAGAAGGCGTCGGTGCCCGCGACCACAGTCGAGGCGAACGCAACTGGCATCAATGGGATTCGCATTCTTGGTTCACCGGGTTTAATGACCGGGGCCAAGGGTTTAATTTGTCCCTGATTCATTTCAAGGGGCTACCCACCCTGCGTGCTGGCTATATTTCTCGGCCAAACCAAGAGGCAGTTTGCTTGGTAAATGGCCCAGATTCGCCAATCGCATCGACTTCAGGAAGTTTTGATTTGAAAGGCTTGCACGATGCACATGCAGACCGCATCGATTTTAAAACCCTGGGTTTGTTTCCTTTTACCATGGATTCGGTATATAGAATTGAAGAAGGCTATGGTTGGTTCGATTGGAAAGGGGATCGCTATTTCGGAATTTTGGAACGGGGTTTTAAATTAAACAAGTAAGGCGTGTTTTTTAATAGCAATAGGGCTCAGCCATTGGCTGGCGGCAAGTTTAATGGCTTGGTGAAACTGAAAGAAGCCGGATTTAGGGTGCCTCCTTTTTTTGGGTGGAAGCTGGAAGAGGAAACCGATGTGCAGGTGATGGACTGGCTTGCCGGAATGCCAACTGCACCCCTTGCTGTTCGCTCCAGCGGCCTTGCCGAAGATGGAGCTGTACATTCTTTTGCCGGGCAATACCATTCCATCTTGCGCGTACTGCCCAAGCCAGAAGCGGTTCGGCAGGCCGCCATCCAAATCACTGCCCAGGCCAACCACAGCAGAGTGGAATTGTATGCCCAAAAGGGCGGAATAAAAATGGAAGATGAGGGGGTTTTACCCCTTGTTATTCAAACCATGGTTGAACCCATTTGGAGCGGAGTTTTGTTTACGGTAGATCCAGTTTCAAAGTTACAGGACCGCATGCTGCTTTCTTGCGTAGCTGGAGATGCCGAGGCCTTGGTTGGTGGAGAAGTGAACGGATATTCTGTACACCTACCTTGTTGGGGCGAAAAACAGGGAGTGCCCCCCGATGGCCATGGACTTCCCGATGCCTTTCTTCCTTTTATTGAAGAACTTTGGAAGGGGGCAAAACAGGCAGAACAACTTTTAGGAATGCCGGCCGATTTGGAATGGGCCATTGATGCCCAGGGAACCCTTTTTTGGCTTCAAATGAGGCCAATTACCACCCTAGATGTGGTCAATCCCCATGAATTGGACGCTCAATTAACCGATGGAGAAGCCCTCAATTCCCTTTTTACCCTTGGAAACATTGGGGAAATGATGCCCGGAGCTGTTACGCCGCTCACCGCCGAGATTTTTGGGGCTAGCATTGATGCCGGACTCATCGATTTCGCATCGAGATCGGGAGTGCCTAAGCCCAATCCGCAGGCAGAAAGAAGGTATGTTCAAACCTATTATTACCGCCTGTTTTTTAATTTAACCAACCTGTACGACTTTTGCCGATTTACAGCGTTAAATCAACGCGACAACATTGAATTGTCTATTGTGGGGCGCTCGCTGGGATTGGAGCCAATTCCTCTGCAGGTAAATAAATTTAAAGCTGTTTTGAACTTTGTCGGTCAGCTTCGCTATCTGATTTCAGCCAAGTCCCGACTAAAACAACTGGAAACCATGTGCGCCCAACCCGCCCCCAACTGGTCCATGGAAGTACCCATTTTAGTGGAACAGCTCGAAGAGGCCAGGCGTGTCATGGATTTAGGCTTTTGCCATCATTTCGCCACATCAAGCAGTTCAGGCTCAAATTACACCGCTCTGGTTCGTACCATTATGGCCAAACTAAAGCTAGATCGGCAATCGGCACAAGGATTGGCCAACACTTGGTTGACCGGAATTGGTTCCGTAGAAAGTGCAGACCCCCTTTCAAAACTGCAAAACCTAGCGGAACAGATAAAAAAACAGGTGCCTTCAAACAGCTTCGATGGGTCGGCCGATGAACTTCTGCATTGGCTGCAGGAAAAAGCACCGGCCGATCTTCAACAGGCCTGGCATGAATTTATTCTGAGGCATGGGCACCGCGGCATTCGAGAAGCTGAACTTTCTACCCCTTCTTGGGCCCAGGATTTGGAATCGCTGGCTCATTTGCTGCTGCAACTGATGGCCATACCCGACCGGGGAGACTCAAATAAAACCTTTTCAACCAAGGAATCTGATTCCGGGTGGGCCGCACATCAGCCAAAGGGGCTTGTGCTGAATTATTTTTTAAGGCAGGCTAGGCAAAGTGTAATCAATAGGGAGAAGTCTAAGGCAATGAGCATTAAACTTTTAAGTCGATTGAAAACCGGATTTAGGCAATGGGGAACATGGGCGAGCAACCAAGGAATTATTGATAAGGAAGAAGACGTTTTCTTTTTGCTGACCAAAGAAATACAGGCCGCCTCAAAATCTGGGCAATCGCTGAAGAAGCAGGTTGAGCGTCGAAAGGAAGCTTACGAGCTCTGCAGCAAGCTTAATTTTTCCGATGTACTGATCGGAAAACCATTCCCTCTTTTTGCGTCAAAGTCCATTTCGACCAACGAAAACGAATGGCTGGGGGTGCCTGTTAGTCCGGGTATCGCAACAGGCCGGGTTAGGCTGGTTAAAACTCCCGCCGATGCGGCTAAACTTGAAGCCGAAGACATATTGGTGTCTGGCTTTACCGACATTGGCTGGACTCCATATTATGGAGTAGTGAAGGGAATGGTAACCGAAATGGGTAGCCCCCTTTCCCATGGAGCGGTGGTGGCAAGGGAATATGGCCTTCCAGCTGTGGTGGGAATCTCTGGAATTTGTTCTGCACTGAAAGATGGAGACCGCATTGAAATAAATGGCATGGAAGGTATTGTTCGCCGCCTGTAGAACGCGTTGGGAATCCACTATCTTTGCACCCATGGTTTGTTTTGGTTTAAACCGGCTGTTTGCAACCGGGTCTAAACCATTTCGAGTGTCAATGGTTTCTTTTTGAATTGCCCCTAATTTTGCTGGAATGGCCCTGAACGTTGATGTAGAATCCTTAAATCCACAAGAGTATATTCTGATTAAGGGAGCCCGGGTCCACAACCTAAAGAATGTGGATCTAGCCATTCCACGCGATAAACTCATTGTTATAACAGGGGTCTCCGGTTCAGGAAAAACAAGCTTGGCTTTTGAAACCCTTTTCGCCGAAGGCCAAAGAAGGTATGTAGAAAGCTTGTCTTCGTATGCCCGACAATTTCTGGGGCGCTTTGATAAGCCCGATGTTGACTGGATACAAGGAATATCTCCAGCTATTGCGATTCAGCAAAAGGTGATTTCCCGCAATCCCCGCTCCACAGTGGGTACCTCGACCGAAATTTACGATTACCTTAAATTGCTGTTTGCCCGCATAGGACAAACCATTTCGCCGGTTTCAGGGCAAGCAGTAAAGCGAAACAACGTAGCCGACGTTGTAGCCCATTTCAAGGAACTCGAATCGAGCGACGAATTCTGGATTGCCTCGCCTTGGCCTAGCGTACAAGGGAGAACTTGGGCCGAGACGCTTTCCTTGAAAATGCAACAAGGCTTTTCTAGGGCTGTGGTAATGGGACAGCTGATTAAGTTAAATGAACTCGATTTAGATCAGGCTCCAAATCCCTTGCCTGAATTGTTCATTGGAAGGATGCGTGCAGATGGCGAAGATGCCCTGCAGCAGGTTGCAGAATATACCGAAAATGCATTTCTGGAGGGAAAAGGTACAGCCTATACCTATGTGTTGAAAAATGAAAAAGCAGAACAAAAAAACGAATGGAACGATAAGCTAGAACTGGACGGCCTGCTTTTTGAGTCGCCTAGTTTAAATCTGTTTAGCTTTAACAATCCTTTTGGAGCCTGCAAACGCTGCGAAGGCTTTGGACGCGTTTTAGGAATCGATGAAGACCTGGTGATTCCAAATCCGTCCTTGTCGGTGTACGAAGGCGCCGTGGCCTGCTGGAAGGGCGAAAAACTCTCGGAATGGAATACCTATTTTATGAAGGCCGCCCTGGCCGAGGGCTTCCCCGTACATACACCCTACAAGTCGCTCTCTCCAGAACATAAAAACCTGCTTTGGAAAGGATCGACATTGGTTTCTGGCATTGATGACTTTTTTAAGATGGTTCAAGAAAACCTCTATAAAATTCAATACCGCGTTTTGCAATCTAGGTACCGAGGTTACACCGAATGCGGAGATTGCCGGGGGACTCGACTTCGAAAAGATGCCGCCTATGTGCAGGTACACGGAAAAAACATCATGGATTTGGTCCTGCTAACCGTTTCAGAACTTAAATTGTTCTTTGAAAATTTGATTCTGGACGAGTACCAAACCAAAGTGGCCGGTCGAATCCTGTTGGAACTCAAACGCAGAATAGGTTACCTAGAAGACGTAGGCCTAGGCTATTTAACCCTAAATCGGGTGTCAAATACCTTGTCAGGTGGGGAGTCTCAGCGCATCAATCTAGCCACCTCACTGGGAAGCAGCTTGGTGGGTTCGATGTACATCTTAGACGAACCCAGCATTGGCCTACACCCCAGAGACACCCAGCGCCTCATTGCCGTTATTCAACAATTAAGAAACGAAGGGAATACCTGCATTGTGGTTGAACACGATGCCGATTTTATGAAGGCTGCCGACCATTTGATCGATATGGGACCCGAAGCCGGCTACCTGGGGGGAGAAGTCGTATTCTCAGGAACCTTCCCCCAACTGAAGAAAAAGTCGAACAGCCTCACAGCTCAATATCTTCGAAACGAGGAGTCCATTGGCGTGTTTTTTAAATCCAGACCTTGGAAACGCTTTATTGGATTGGCAGGGTGCCGGGCCAATAACCTGAAACAGGTTGATGTGAAGATCCCCCTCGAAGTACTAACCATTGTAACAGGGGTAAGCGGCAGCGGAAAAACCTCCTTAATTAAGAAAATTTTATACCCCGCTTTGGCAAGGCAACTTGGACAATCTGCCGAAAAACCAGGTCAGCACGATTCTATTTTTGGAGACATTGCTTCCCTGCAATCGGTTGAACTTATTGACCAAAATCCCATCGGTAAATCCAGCCGCTCAAACCCCGTTACCTATTTGAAGGCCTACGATGAAATACGGTCTTTGTTCGCCGATTTGCCCATGTCTAAAACCATGGGATTTAAATCGGCCGCCTTCAGCTTTAATGTGCCAGGCGGACGCTGCGAAACCTGCGAAGGCGAAGGCAGAGTTACCGTTGAAATGCAATTTATGGCCGATATATCCTTGCGCTGCGACGATTGCCAAGGCCAACGGTTTAAAGACGATCTGCTCCAATCCAAATTCAAAGACAAAAACATCCACGATGTGCTTGAAATGACCGTCGATGAAGCCATGCTCTTTTTTGCCGGTACCCCACAAGGCGATCGAATCGTGAAAAAGTTGAGCCCCCTGCAACGCGTCGGTCTAGGTTATGTTAAATTGGGACAATCCAGCTCAACCCTAAGCGGAGGAGAAGCGCAGCGGGTTAAACTGGCTAGCTTTCTGTCGAAAGGCAGCACCACAGGTAAAACCATGTTCATTTTTGATGAACCCACTACAGGTCTCCACTTTCACGATGTGAAAAAATTAATGGCCTCTTTTCAGGCTCTAATCGAAATCGGACACAGCATTGTGGTTGTTGAACACCATACCGAAGTGATGAAAATGGCCGATTGGATTATTGACCTAGGACCCGGAGGCGGACCTGAAGGCGGTTGTGTCCTTTTTCAAGGAAAGCCCAGCGACCTGAAAAACTGCACCGATTCTGTTACCGCCCATTTCATCTAAAACCAAGCCCCGCCACGCCTCTTTTTTTTATCGTGCAGCATTTTAAACCCAGGGCGGTCTTATTTGCGATTAACATTCTAAGTTTTGATTTTTTAAACTCCTTTTCTTACCTTAGTACCCTAAAGAAAAAAAACATGAACAATTTTTTCAAAACCCTTTCTGCTTTTGCTGGATTTACCTTAGTCCTAGCTTTTCCCCTGACCCTAACGGCTCAATCTTCCTGGAATCTAGTCCATGGCCATGCTAAAGTAGATATCTTCGAAAAAACCGATGTGGTGTGCCCCAATACGGCTGCCGGCCTGGATCTTCAATATACCCTGTTGAAAATCGTCAACAAAACAGCCCAACCGGTTTCTGTCTCGTATCGCTTGGCCTGCTTTTACGACAACCAATGCCGCACTTGCTCCAACTCCGAATACGATTTCTCCATCACCATTCCCGCTGGGCAAACCATCGAGGCCGATTGCAATTTTCAACGCCCCGAAGATGGCAAACTGTCCGTTTTTCAAAAATACATGAATCAAGTTAATTACTCCGATTACACTCGGTACGAATTGCAAAACTTGGTTATCCAGTAATACCAAAATTTCCACCGAATGAAGAGGCTACACCGTCATCTCATTTGGGCAGCTTGTACCATGTTTGGATTGCATACTGGAGCCCTCTCGGCTCAAGTGTGCAATGTGGACGTATCAGCGGTCCAAAACCCCCTTTGCAAAGGCGAAAACGCCATTTTTATTGCTACCGGCGCCATCCAAAACGTGGGTTCTTATAGTTTTGATTTCAATACAGGCACCATGCCTCCAGGTTGGTCGTTCACCGGGCAAGCTCAATTTACTGCCCCTTGTGGTCCCTCCCCCGACAACACCTCATATTATTGGGCAGCTACCTCATCCGGGACGCCCATGATTGAAACGGTTGATTTGGATGTTTCTGGCGGTGGGACCATTGACTTTGAATTCGTGATGTCCCCACAAGGAGGCTCTTCCCCTTGTGAAGGTCCCGACCAAGCCAACGAAGGGTTCGAACTGCAATATTCCATCAACAGCGGCGGTACTTGGGTGCCCATTACCTATTTCTCACCCGGTGGCTTTCAACTCCCCCAAAACCCCAACACCACAAACGGAGTCGCCAACGGACAAACCCCTTACACCGTTTGGAATACAGTGGCCATCCCCATTCCTCCCGCCGCTCAAACCATCTCAACCCGTTTCCGTTGGATTCAACAATTCTCCTCTGGAACCTGCTGCGACAACTGGGGAATGGATAACATCGTAATCAACGCCGGTTCGCTTTCTACCATGACCTGGTCAACCGGTCTAACTGGCCCTCCAGGCCAAGTTGGTTCCGATACCCTTCTAGCGCTCATGAACGACACCTGCATTATCGTTACCTTGGCCGATACCTCTGGGCTTACCTGCAGCGATACCATCTGTGTGCAAGTTGTGGATCTGCCCACTGCCATGGCTTCCTTCACCTCGCCCGTTTGCGCAGGTACTCAAATCCCAATTACGGGTTCCATCTCTACCCCTTCAGGCGGAATCTCTTCCTATCAATTTGACTACGACAACAACGGAGTTTTTGAAACAATCAGCAGCACCGGCGATGTCCTTTTCCCTAATCCAATTGCAGGACAATATTCCGTCCCTTTTAAGGTTATAAGTGCCGGAGGCTGCGAACACGACACGGTTCTCATTCTCAGGCTCAATCCCAATCCCTCCATTTCGCTGACCTTAAACCCTACCCAAATTTGTCAGTTTGATCAAGCCAACCTCAACGTGAATGCGAACATGAACAATCCCCCTGGGTTTAGTTCTACCGTCGATTCGTTGCGATGGGATTTCTACAACTCAGGACAAACCGATACCACTACGGGCATTCAAAACAATACACACCAGTTCACTCAGTCGGGAACCATTACGGTCAAGGTAACCGCTGTTTCTGACGAAGGCTGCGTACGAAGTGCTACGCGCAACATTACGGTGTTGCCCAGCCCCATTGCCGATGTGGTGGTGGAAGACGTTTGCATTGGGCAACCCATTGTTCTGGTTAATAATTCCACCGTGGATGCCCCCGATGTTCTAAACATCATTGATTGGGAAGCCAACGGCCCCAGTGGCAACCAAACCTCCACCTCTTTTATCCCCAATTTTGTGTTCTTAACCTCAGGACAACATACGCTTTCCTTGGCCTTAGAATCCTCCAGCGGCTGCCGCGATTCCCTCGAACTGCAGTTTGATGTATTCCCAGGAATTCAACCGCTGATCGATTACATGCCCATTTGCTTTAATGAGGTTTTGCTCTACAACGCCTCCACCGGCGGTTCTGGCAATTTGTACGCCAAATGGACGCTCCCAGGTGCTGCCGGCGACACGGTGATTCTTGGACCCGATACCCTCTTTTTCGTGTATCCCGCCCCAGGTTCCCAAGAAGCAACCCTAGAAGTTACAGACACCAACGGCTGCCGAATCGACACCACCATGAACATTGATGTGGTTGGACCCATTGTTCTGAATGAGCTTCCCAATGTCTTAATCTTGGATCCCACGGTTGCCAACAACGATAAATTGGATTTTGAAGAACTTAAGCAAGGTTTTAACTACTGCTACGATTACGTTCTCACCATTTACAACCGTTGGGGCCTGGCTGTTTACACCACCGAAAACAAAACCAGCAGCCCCGATATTGGGTGCTCTGCTTGCTTCGAAGGGCTTACCCCCTCAGGAGCCGAACTTTCCAACGGCACCTATTTCTGGACCCTAAAAGGAAACAGAGATTTGGAACTGAACGGCAAAATCAACGTGTTTAAAAATTAACTTTTCACCCATCTTTCCAAACCCCGATTCGTCGGGGTTTTTTTTTGACCATGAAATTTCTTTGCCTTGATGTGGATGGGGTTCTGATTCCTCGAAACACCCTTTTTCTTCCCAGCGCTTCCCAACCCTGTCCCTTTCACGCTTTAGATGCGAGGGCCTTGCAATCCATTGTTAGTCAGCACGTTCCGGTGCTTATCTTGTCAGGAGGTCATTCGAATTTTGTTCGACACCACCTTCAGAGTCTGGGTGTGCACGCCATCCGCTTCTCTTGCTACCACAAGTTTTCAGCTTTAACCGAGGAGTTGCTGGCCTACCCCAATCTCAGCTTGGCCAATGTGCTGTATGTGGGCGATGGGTTAAACGATCTGGAATGCCTTCAACAGGTTGGATTTTCAGCCTGTCCTTCGGATGCAGATCCACAGGTCAGCGCCGCGGTCAAGTTCCGCAGTGCCTTTCAGGGTGGGCATGGAGCCATTGCCGATGCCCTGAATTGGGCTATGAATCCGCCGGTGTAAGGCCATTTTGATTGATTTTTTTCTGCCGGCTGCCGGGCTTTCACAGGTAGTCCGCAGCGGCCGGTGGCTGGCCCAGCGGGCTTGCGGTGGCTCCTAAAGTCGCCTCCGCGCCACGCGGGCCAGGCACCGGACGCTTGGCGGGCTACCTTGTTCAATCCCTGCCGGAGGCCAATCGTCCGTTTGGCCATTTTCTCTTTGCAATTTCCCAGAGTATCCATGTTGGGTTTTCCTCCTTGTTTTTTACCACTCTTTTCCTGGGCATTTTACCTGCCAACCGTCTTTTTTTTGGAATTCAAACCAATCCGGTTGCCCATTGTTCTTTTACTACAACGTTTCCTTTTTCTACCTTTGAGCAGCCATGTCTAACACCCATTTCTATCCTCTTTTTTTAAATGGTACTTGGCTTAAAACCCAAACCAGCCTACAGGTTTCAGCTCCTTACGACGGAAGGCTGTTGGCTCAGGTTTCTACTGCAGGGGCCGCTGAAATTGAGTCAGCCATCCAAGGGGCAGTTTTAGCAAAACACAGCATGTTTTCTTGGGCAGCCTTTGAACGTGCGCAATTTCTACGTAGCGTTGCCCAACGTTTGTTAGCCAACAAAGATGCGCATGCCACCCTGCTCAGCTTAGAAGCCGCGAAGCCCCTACGCGAGGCCATTCATGAAATAGAACGTGCCGCTGAAACCTTCTGCATCGCCGCCGAAGAAGCCCTGCGTCTTACCGGCGAAATTATGCCCATGGACAGAACCGAACGTGGTCGTGGATTCCAAGGCTACATTCAACCTTTCCCTTTAGGCCCTATTGCAGGGATTGCCCCCTTTAACTTTCCGCTAAATTTGGCGGTTCATAAATTGGCACCTGCCATTGCTGCCGGTTGCCCCATTGTTTTAAAGCCAGCCAGCGCAACGCCTCTTTCCACCTTAAACTTGGCTCGAATTTTTGATGAGGTCGGCGGTTTACCTCCCGGTGCGGTTTCTATTCTTCCCTGTACCCGCGAAATTGGCGAAGCTTTGCTGACCGACAACCGAATCAAAATGTTGAGCTTTACCGGCAGCGATTCCGTGGGTTGGGCCATGAAAAAAAGAGCAGGAAATAAAAAAGTGGTTTTGGAATTGGGGGGAAATGCCGCAGTTTTAATTGCCGAATCTGCCGCATGGACAGAGCATTTTGATGCCTTGCTTGGGGCTTCTTTTGCCTACAGCGGCCAAATCTGCATTCATCCGCAGCGCTTTTTTGTTTGGGAAGGTCATTTTAAGGCCTTCGCCGATGCCATGTGCAAAGGGGCTAGTGCACTAAAATTGGGGCCTCCAGATTCTTTGCGCACCCAGGTTTCTTCCATGATTGATGCCGAAAATGCAGAACGGGTGGATGCGTGGATTGATCAGGCCGTTGCAGCGGGAGCTCAGGTTCTGCTCCGCGGTCAGCGCCAAGGCACTTTATTGCCGCCCTGCATCTTAACACAGGTACCCATTGGAGCCAAAGTGATGGACGAAGAGGTGTTCGGCCCGGTTGTTGTTCTTGAACCCTATTCTAATTTTAAGGATGTTTTGGATCGGATAAATCAAAGCCGCTTTGGCTTGCAGGCCTCTATTTATACTGAAAACCACCGGGAAATAGACCAAGCTTTTCAAACCTTGGAACTGGGCGGTTTGATTGTGAATGCCCCCCCAACCTTGCGTTTTGACCACATGCCTTATGGCGGAGTGAAAGATTCAGGCTTGGGACGCGAAGGAATACGCTATGCCATGAACGATATGTTGGAATGGAAAATACTGGTTAAAAAGACAAACCTATGAACCTTGTCCACCCCTTTGGGAAATCCCCTGTTTTAAACTGGTTGTATGCCGGTATGCTGATGATTTTTATCATGGTCGCCATCGGTGGAATTACCCGATTAACCGAATCGGGCTTAAGCATTACGACCTGGGACCCCATCATGGGTGCCGTACCTCCTTTAAATTCAACGGATTGGACGCTGTTGTTCCAGAAGTATAAGGAAAGTCCAGAGTATCTTCACAAAAACATGGGCATGAGTCTGTCGGATTTTAAATCTATATTTTGGTGGGAATGGATTCACCGGCAATGGGGCCGTTTAATCGGGCTGGTATTTGTAGTCCCCTTTCTGGTGTTTTGGCGAAAAGGCTATTTTAAACCCGGCATTCGCCGCCACCTCTTGGGCATCTTTCTGTTGGGGGCCTTGCAGGCCTTCTTTGGTTGGTACATGGTGTACAGCGGCTTGGCCAACGAACCAAGAGTCAGCCATTACCGTCTTGCTCTTCATTTAAGTACGGCCTTTACTTGCATTGCCTGGATTTGGTGGCTTGCGCTGAGCATTCGAGCAAAGGTAGTAGCCTATCGGCCTCCTGAACTGAATTCTTGGTTGCTGGCTTCTACCCTGTTGCTGATTGTTCAAATTGCACTGGGAGCCTTTACCGCCGGAAAAGACGCCGGTCATGCCTCTAACCACTGGCCAATGTGGTCCGAACATCAATTTATGCCCTCTGTGCTTGGCTTTGAATGGACTTGGCTTTGGACCAACGAAAGTTGGATTCAATTTGTGCACCGAAGTTTTGCCTATGTGTTGGTTTTCTGTGTTTTATTCACGGCATGGAAGGCACATAAATTGCACTGGAGGCACCCTGGCATCGGGGCCATGCCTTGGTTGATTTTGCTGCAGTTCTTGCTGGGTGTTTTAACGGTAATGAGCGGGGTAAACCTCGGTCTTGCTTTGGCGCATCAACTCCTGGCCCTTCTGTTGCTGCTGGCTTTGGTGTATGCCTTGCATCCCGGAAAGCGGGGAGTAGCCTCCTAATACGGCTTTTGGTTTTTTCTGTTGCCTTTATGGATCAAGCTGGGCAACTGAAATACTCTTTTTCGAGCCCAATTCAGTTTGTTTGATTCAATCACAGCTGCACAGGCTAAATTGCTTACTTTTGTTTCCCATACGTTAACTTGAAAATGCAAACAACAAAGTACATTTTTGTAACGGGTGGGGTTACCTCGTCGTTGGGCAAGGGGATTATCAGCGCCTCATTGGGTAAGTTGTTAAAGGCCAGGGGGTTTCGAGTAACCATTCAAAAGTTGGATCCCTACATAAACCTTGACCCAGGCACCATGAATCCCTACGAACACGGGGAATGCTATGTGACGGAAGACGGGGCCGAAACCGACTTAGACTTGGGGCATTACGAACGATTTTTGTCGGTCGATACCTCGCAAGCCAACAACATTACCACCGGGCGGATTTATCAAACGGTGATTGAAAAGGAGCGTAGAGGGGATTATTTGGGGAAAACCGTTCAGGTTATTCCCCACATTACCGACGAAATACAACGGCGAATTCAGGCCCTAGGCGAAACCGGAAACTACGATTTGGTCATTACTGAAATAGGAGGAACCGTAGGCGACATTGAATCTTTGCCCTACATCGAGGCCGTTCGGCAGTTGAGGTACAACCTTGGGATGGGAAATTCCATGGTAATTCATTTGACCTTAATACCCTATTTAAAGGCAGCGGGCGAGTTGAAAACCAAGCCTACCCAGAACAGCGTAAAAACATTGCTGGAACATGGGGTTCAGCCCGATGTGGTGGTAGGTAGAACCGAACATCCTTTGAATGAGGACATCCGAAAGAAAATTGCCCTGTTTTGCAACCTGCCCAAAGAAGCCGTGATTCAATCCATTGATGCCGAAAGCATTTACGACGTACCCTTGTTGATGCAAGAAGAAAAGTTGGATTTGGTGGTGTTGAACCGTTTGGGACTCCCCGATACAAGCAGTCCCGATTTGCGCAGTTGGACGTCCTTTCTATCCCGATTAAAAACCGCCACTCAACAAGTAGATGTTGCCCTTGTTGGCAAGTATGTTGAGCTGAAAGACGCGTATAAGTCCATTCACGAGGCCTTAATTCATGCTGGTGCTGCCCAAGATTGCAAGGTCAACATACATTGGTTGCACAGCGAATCCTTAGACGATTTAAATGCTGCCGAATTTCAAGATCAATTTGCGGGCATCCAAGGTGTTTTGGTTGCACCGGGATTTGGAGACCGAGGCATTGATGGAAAAATTCGAGCCATTCAATTTGCCCGAGAACACCGCATTCCCTTCTTTGGCATCTGTTTGGGCATGCAATGTGCCGTGGTTGAATTTGCCCGCAATGCCTGTGGTTTGTCTGAGGCACATTCGGCCGAATTTTCCAGCCAAACTCCCCAGCCTGTGATTCATTATTTGCAGGGCCAAAGCGCCGACATGCGAAAGGGGGGAACCATGCGTTTGGGCAGCTACCCCTGCACATTAACGCCCGGTTCTAAGGCCGCCAAGGCCTATGGTACGCTGCAAATCGCAGAACGCCACCGCCACCGGCTTGAATTCAACAACGATTATTTAGACGTTTTAGAATCGAATGGAATGCAGGCAACCGGCCGGCATCCGGAACTGGGTCTGGTTGAAATTGTGGAAGTTCTAGACCACCCATGGTTTGTAGGCACTCAATTTCACCCCGAATACAAAAGCAGGGTAGAAGAACCCCATCCTTTGTTTTTGGGTTTTGTTGAGGCGGCAAAGGCAAAGCGATAATTTTCGCTGGGGGTTTTTTGCCTTACAAGGTTAAACGAATTTTAATTACCCTGATTACCTTTGAATATGCGTGTGCTCATGGTTTGCTTAGGAAATATATGCCGATCGCCCATGGCTGAAGGCATTTTGAGGGATTTGGCGGCCACCCGCGGCATTGAGTTGAGCGTGGATTCAGCGGGTACCTATGCAGGGCACCAAGGAGAAGCTCCAGACCTGCGGGCGCAAGATGAAATGAAAAAGAGGGGCCATTCCATTCAGCGGATTCGAAGCCGGCCGATGCGGCCTGCTGATTTCGATGCATTTGATCGGATTTTTGTTATGGATAAAAGCAATTACCGCGATGTTCTGTCTATGGCCAGCGATCCGGCAATGGAAAAAAAAGTAGGCTTGTTTTTGAACCAAGCATGGCCTGAAAAAGACCTTGAAGTGCCCGACCCTTATTTTGGCGGACAGCACGGATTTGAACGGGTGTACACCTTGCTTGAACGGGCTGCAGAAGCCTTTTTAGATTCCATCGATGAACAACGCTAAAGGGAATTTGTGGCTCGTTCCCAATCTGCTAGGGCCACTCAGCTCGGGCTTGCACCCCAAAGAGGCCGCCTTGGTGGCGCACGTTCGGCATTGGATTGTAGAAACCCCTGGAGCCTGCCTTCCCATTGCCGCACAATTGAGCGGAGAACGCTTTCCGGACCATTGGGTGTTGGAACACGGCCGCCTAGACCCGTATTTTCAACAGCAAATTTTGGAAACTTGGAAACAAGGACTTGATATAGGTTTGATTACCGATGCGGGATTGCCAGCCATTGCCGACCCAGGAAGTCGGATTGTGGCGATGGCCCATCAGGCTTCGGTGTCCGTTCGGCCTTTAACCGGTCCAAGCAGCCTAATGCTGGCCCTCATGTCTTCAGGCTTAAATGGTCAGCGATTTAAGTTTCTGGGGTACTTGGAAAAAAGTCCCGAGGAACGAAAAAAACAGCTTCAAAAAATGAGCCCGATCATCGAAAGCTCGGGCGAAACTCATTTGTTTATTGAAACTCCGTACCGGGCAGCGGCTGTTTTAAACGACCTGCTTCGCTTTGTTGCACCAACCCTTATGCTTTGTTTGGCGGTTGACTTGCATACCGAAAATCAAACCTTACGCACCCAGTCCATCGCGAATTGGAAACGCAATCCACCCGAATTCAAAAAACAAGAGGTGGTGTTTTTGTTGGGGCGGTTTTAAACTCAATTTACTTCATTAAAAACTTTCTTTATGCAGGTCAGCAAAGTTTCCAATATGCCAATTCCTCTAAATCAAGAAGTTTTGGCTAAAACCATCAGGGCTGAAGTGTTTGATGCAATCAAGAGTGAAATTCCTGAGTTTACCCCCGATTGCTATATCTCTAAATCTGAATTGGCTTTTTTTCGACATAAATGTTTGGATTCTTTATTTAGTGAAGTGGAAAGAGAACTTTGCAGTTGGAACAACTCGGAGCATAGGCCTGAATCCAATCAAAGAAAAAAACCTGGTTTGGAATCGAAAGGGCCTAATGCATCTAAGGTGACTTTTGGTGAACGGACTGCAGATTACGTGGCTTCTTTTGGTGGTAGTTGGACCTTTATTCTAGCTTTTTTTTCCTTTATTTTGATTTGGATTGCCGCCAATATTTGGCTTTTTTCTGCTGCTGTCTTCGATCCATTCCCATTCATTCTTCTCAATTTAATATTGTCTTGCTTAGCTGCTATTCAGGCTCCCATTATTATGATGAGTCAGAACCGACAAGAAAAAAAAGATAGAAAACGCGCTGAGCAAGATTTGAAAATCAACCTTAAGGCAGAATTAGAAATCAAAATTATAAACCGCAAGGTTGATGCCATTCTAAATTTTCAGCAATCAAGCTGGAGAACGATACAACAGATCAATTTTGATGTTTTAGAGGATTTAATGGCCGAAGTGAAAAGCCGAAATAAGGGGGATTAATTCCTTGTTTGCATTGCGGTTATTTTTGCTGAACGCATTTCCTGAGGCTTTTTAAACCTACTCACCAATAGAAACGAAATGAACTGCATTGCTTTTTGGGCTGCCTAAAAACGAAAAGCAGGGTTCGGGGGAACCCTGCTCTTCAAACCAACCTACTATGAAAACTACTTGAGTTTTATACAGAACACCTTGCCTCAACTATGGTTGATTTTGGGCGGCAGAATTAACCTTCGTTAACATTTAAGATTTGATGGGGCCCGGCGCCCGGGGCGAGCCGGCAGCCGCCGCATGCGGGGCCCCTGAATGCCCGAGCTGCGGAGGCCCGACGGCAGGAGGGACCCCGCAAAGCCGGGCAGGCAGCGGCCCCGCAAAGGGGGCTAAAGGGGAGCACCGGATTAGCGCCCCCCCAAAAATCAATCCTGAACCCGGTTTTTTTCTCCCTTAATCAGCGGCCGATTGTCTTGAAAAAACTCAATGCAGCGCTCTACACAATCGATGGTTACTGTCTTATTTTTATCAATTTTATCTTCTAAAATCAAGGTAGCCAGTTCATTAAGCAGTTTGCGTTGAATGACCCGCTTCAAGGGGCGAGCGCCAAAGGCCGGGTCGTAACCCAGTTCCGAGAGCCATTCCAAGGCTTTTTGCGAAATTTCAATCTTGATTCCATTCTGCTCCTCCATATTTTTCACCATCTTTTTAAGCTGAATGCCTACAATTTGCTGAATTTTAGACCTGTTGAGAGGCAAGAACATAATGGTTTCGTCGATTCGGTTCAGAAATTCAGGCCGTATGGACTTGCGCAACAGCTCGAATACGGCTAGTTTGGCCGATTGCAGGGCCTGTTCTTCTTGGCCGGGCAGGGCTGCTTCCATTTTTTCCTGAATGGCATTGGAGCCCAGGTTTGAGGTGAAAATGATCAGGGTGTTTTTAAAATTCACCTTTCGTCCCTTAGAATCGGTTAGGTGGCCGTCGTCGAGCACTTGCAGCAGAACATTGAATACATCTGGGTGGGCTTTTTCCATTTCATCGAACAGCAAAACGGAGTAGGGGCGGTTTCGAACGGCCTCGGTAAGTTGTCCGCCTTCTTCGTACCCTACGTATCCGGGAGGCGAGCCCACCAGGCGCGAAACCGCGTGTTTTTCTTGGTATTCGCTCATGTCGATTCGGGTTATGGCATTTTCGCTGTCGAACATGACCTCGGCCAAGGCTTTGGCCAATTCGGTTTTACCGATGCCGGTTGAACCCATAAAAATGAAGGAACCGATGGGGCGATTGGGGTCTTGGAGTCCAGCCCGATTGCGGCGTACTGCATCTGAAACGGCTTCTACGGCTTCGGTTTGTCCTACCACGCGTTTGCCCAATTCGGCTTCAAGGTTTAGCAGCCGTTGCCGTTCGGTTTGCAGCATGCGTTGAATCGGAATTCCGGTCCAGCGGCTCACCACTTCAGCAATGTCTTCGGCATCAACCTCTTCTTTGATCATGGCTTCGGCGCCTTGCTTTTCTTTTAAAGCCTGTTGGGCGTCTTTCAGGTTTTGGTTCAGCTCGGCCATGCGTCCGTAACGGATTTCGGCTACTTTGCCATAATCGCCGGCGCGTTCTGCCTGTTCGGCCTGATTTTTTAGGGATTCCAATTCGGTTTTGGCTTTTTGAATCCGCTCTACAATGGCTTTTTCGGCTTGCCAACGGCCTTCCAGTTCTTTCTTCTGGGTTTCCAGTTGGCTGATTTCTTCGCTAATCTGTTTGATTTTTGTGGTGTCGCCCTCGCGTTTAATGGCGGCTCTTTCAATTTGCAGCTGCATCAATCGCCGTTCTACCCGTTCCAGTTCTTCGGGTTTTGAGTTGATTTCAAGGCGCAATTTAGCGGCCGCTTCGTCCATCAAGTCAATGGCTTTGTCGGGCAGAAACCGGTCGCTGATGTAGCGTTGGCTTAATTCGACCGATGCAATAACGGCATCGTCTTTAATGCGCACCTTATGGTGTGCTTCGTATTTTTCTTTGATTCCACGCAAAATGGAGATGGCATCTTCGGTACCGGGTTCTTCTACCAACACTTTTTGGAATCGGCGTTCCAAGGCCTTGTCTTGTTCAAAATACCGCTGATATTCCTTCAAGGTGGTAGCGCCTATGGTGCGTAGTTCGCCTCTTGCCAAAGCGGGCTTTAGAATGTTTCCGGCATCCATGGCTCCTGAATTGCGTCCCGCGCCTACCAGCATGTGGATTTCATCGATGAATAAAATGATTTCGCCGGCCGAATTTTGAACCGCTTTTATTACATTTTTCAGCCGTTCTTCGAATTCGCCTTGATAAGAGGCTCCGGCCAACAGTTGGCCTAAGTCGAGCGAATAAATTTTTTTGCTTTTCAGGTTTTCAGGTACGTCTCCATTGATGATTCGGTGGGCTAAACCTTCTGCTATGGCGGTTTTTCCTACCCCTGGCTCTCCAATCAGTACCGGGTTGTTTTTGGTGCGGCGGGTCAATATATGCAGCACCCGCCGAATTTCTTCTTCTCGGCCAATGACGGGATCCATTTTTCCTTTTGAGGCCAGTTCATTGAAGTTTTGACAATAGGTTTCTAAGGCTTCATTTCCTTGGGGCGTTGGGGGGCGGTTACTCATAGGTCTTGCAATTTAAATGCTACCCATCAAAAAGAAAGCCAAGGTCCTAAATCGGCCTTTCTGTCGAATTTCGACGGCATTTGCCGACAGGTTGGCATACAATTTTTAAAAAATCAGACGATTTTACAGCCCGATGGGCCTTTTCGGCAAGCCTTTACGTAAAGTTCACTAAAAGGGAATGATAACTTCAATACAAAGTCCTATCTTCGCGGCACGTATGACAGCTATCCGCAACGTTGCCATTATCGCCCACGTCGATCATGGCAAAACCACCCTAGTAGACAAAATTCTTCACTACTGCAGTTTGTTCCGAACCAACGAGTCGACCGGCGATTTGATTCTGGACAACAACGATTTGGAGCGAGAACGTGGAATTACCATTCTTTCCAAGAACGTTTCTGTTCTGTACAAAGGAGTAAAAATAAACCTGATTGATACTCCCGGCCACGCCGATTTTGGGGGTGAGGTTGAACGCGTTCTCAATATGGCCGATGGCGTTTTGCTGCTGGTCGATGCCTTTGAAGGCCCCATGCCTCAAACCCGATATGTGTTGGGAAAGGCGCTAACCTTAGGAAAAAAACCCATCGTGGTGGTGAATAAGGTAGACAAAGAAAACTGCCGCCCCGACGAGGTTCAAGAGTCGGTGTTTGAATTGATGTTTAACTTAGAGGCGACCGAAGATCAATTGAACTTCAGAACGGTGTACGGATCGGCCAAGCAGAACTGGATGGGGCCCGATTACAAAACCCCCAATTCAGACATTTCTTACTTGTTGGATTCGATTTTAGAAGAAATTCCCGCTCCAAATCCACCCGAGGGCAATTTGCAGCTGCAAATTACCAGCATTGATTATTCCAAATATACAGGCCGAATTGCGGTGGGCAGAGTAACCCGAGGCAGTTTGTCGGTAAACCAACCCATTCAGTTGGCGCGCCGCGACGGCTCGATGACCGCAGGTCGGATTAAAGAGATTTTTATTTTTGAAGGCTTAGGAAAGGCCAAAACAGAACGCGTTGAAGCCGGCGATATTTGTGCCGTGGTTGGCTTGGATTCATTCGAAATTGGCGATACCATTGCCGATTTTGATGCTCCAGAAGCCATGCCGCCTATGCACATTGATGAACCCACCATGAGCATGGTGTTTACCATCAACAACAGTCCATTCTACGGACGCGAAGGGCAGTTCGTTACCTCGCGGCATTTGCGCGACAGGCTAATGAAAGAGACCGAAAAAAACCTGGCTCTGAAAGTAATGGAAACCGACTCTCAAGATACTTTTATGGTGTTTGGTCGGGGCATCTTGCACCTTTCAATCTTGATTGAAACCATGCGCCGCGAAGGCTATGAACTGCAGGTAGGGCAACCCCGGGTAATCATTAAAGAAATCGATGGGAAAAAATGCGAACCCGTTGAGATTTTAACCATTGATGTGCCCGAAGAATACAGCGGAAAAGCCATTGAACAGGTTACACTCCGCAAAGGCGAACTGCACATTATGGAGCCCAAAGGCGATTTAATTCACCTGGAATTCGAAATCCCCTCCAAAGCCTTAATGGGCCTGCGCACCGCATTGATGAATGCCACCGCAGGCGAGGCTGTGGTTACACACCGTTTCGAAAGCTATCAGCCCATCAAAGGCAATGTGCCTGAACGCCAAAACGGCTCTCTTATAGCCCTTGAAACCGGCACCGCCATTGCTTATGCCTTAGATAAACTGCAAGACCGTGGCCGCTTTTTTATTGCGCCCGGTGAAGAAATTTATCTGGGTCAGGTGGTAGGACAACATTCCCGCGACAACGATTTGGTTGTGAATCTGACCAAAACCAAAAAATTGAGCAACGTTCGTGCCAGCGGCACCGACGACAAAGTGCAGTTGGCTCCGCCCATTCGCTTTTCCTTGGAAGAAAACCTGGAGTACATTCAGGAAGACGAATACGTGGAAATTACCCCTAAAAGCATGCGTTTGCGTAAAATCCTGCTGGACGAAAACGACCGCAAGCGGGCTTCGAGATAAGATTTTCAGGGTTTTTGCCTCGGGGCTTTAGCCAGGGTTTTTAGCCAGGGTTTTTAGCCAGGGTTTTTAGCCACGAATGCACGAATGCGCTAATACACAAACGCACGAATGCACGAATGAAGGAGTGCACGAATGGGCGAATGCTCGAACATAAGAATGTATGAAAGCACAAACGAACGAATGAGGGAGTGCACGAATGCGGAAGTGCACGAATGAGGGAATGTGCTAAGTGGGGGGATGAATTTGAGGAAGATGGGTACTAGCTTCCTGATTTTTCAAGCAGGTTTAAGGACCGCAAAATCCCTTCCAATTCGATAATATGCGAGCGTTTATCGAGCCCGGCGGCAAAAACAAACGCCCCCGACAGCCATATCCGTTGGTTTGCTTCGTCTAAGGTAGCGTACAGCAAAAATGGTCCGCCCTTAAATTCGTTGCTCATGCGCCACAGCCCCCGCATTTCCATGGCGTAACGCCCATTTAGGGTAAGAATGGTGGAATCGCAGGGCATTCTGGACTCAACAACAACCCCACTGCCGGGGTTTTCTCCCTTAAACGCATTTTGGGTAATTTGGTCCGACAGCCAGGTTAAATACTGGATGGAAAATTGGGTTTCAGAATTGTATTTCACCGAACTCACCCAAATAACCTTTTCAATCAGGTGGGTGTTTCCTTTTTCAACCCGTTCTGCCCGGTATTGGAAAGCCGAAATTTCTGCATTATTTAACACCGAACTAAATACAGAGGGTATGGGCAGCTGCACCCCCATCCGATTTTTCAAGGTGTCGGCACAGGAACGGCAGCTGTTTTTCTCTTGAATGGATTGGGCAATCACCCGGGCGTCTTTTTCTTTTAAGCGGGCTAGGATTTCAGCACGCCGAGCCCGGAACGCGGCCAGCCATTCGTTGGGGTGGTTGGCACTCAAGCGTATTACCAATTGAGGGCGAGCAAAGGCATCTTCTGCAAATTCTAGGCTGGGTTGACCGGCGGGTATTTTTTCAGAAACAACGGCAATCAGTACATTTTTTTGCCAGCGTAGGTTGCCTTGAAAATCGGAGGGAGAAATTCGGCTGATTTTCCAAAGGGGTTCCACCTGCGGCAATCCCGGATATTCCTGTTGAAAAAAAGTTCGAAGGGTATCGCCTAAGGGGTGTTCACGCCAATATTCGTCGGTTACAACCAACATTAAATCGCCTTCTGGGCCAATGGCTTTGGGGCGGTAATTCGAATCGCCCCCACCACAGGACAAAAAAACAAGCGGGAATAAAAGCAGATGAAGCCTCATTTTATTTTTAGCCGCTGCCCCACTTGAAGTCCATCGCTCTTCAGTCCATTCTTGGCTTTTATGGCTTCGGGTGTGGTGTTGTACTTGCGCGCAACGGCCCACAGGGTTTCGCCTGAACGTACGGTATGGTACTGAGCCGGTGCTTGGGTTGGAGTTTCTATCTTCGGTTCGGGTTTGGGTTTGGGCTCGACCAACGCAGCGTCTTTTGTATAAATCACTAGGTTTTGCCCCAAAAACAGGCGATTTTTTTCGCCCAACTGATTCCAAGCCACCAAAGTATCTACCTCTACTTTGTATTTCAACGAAAGGAATTCGAGCGACTCAGTTCTGCCAACCTTATGGTACTGCGCAAAATACCCTTGCTGCACCTTATTGCTGTCGATCGGGGGTTCGGCCCAGCCGCCGGTTACATACCGGTAAAGCAGGGGCTCGTTCACAATAAAATCGCCAATATAGCTTTTGGGAAGGTACACCGGCAGGGGTTTCCATTTTGCAGGAATAAACCCGGTGATGTACATGGGATTCAGTACTTCCAGTTCGGCGATTTCAATGCCCAGCACCTCCGAAATTTGCTTGAAGGTCATTTCTTGCCGAACGTAAATGCTGTCAATTTCATAGCGGTGGTATTTTGCCTGAATCGGTTTGATGTTGTGGTCTCTGTGGTGATTCATAATGTAGTTGACCGCAATAAAGGCCGGAACATACCCGTTCGTTTCTTTCGGTAAATACGGACGCAATTCCCAATAATCCCGCTTTCCGCCCGACCTTCGAATGGCTTTATTTACATTGCCAGGCCCAGCGTTGTAGCCCGCCAAAGCCAAATGCCAGTCGTTTCCAAAATACTTGTACAGATATTTTAAGTAGGCAATCGCTGCATCGGTGGCTTTATCTGGGTCACAACGTTCATCTACATAGCTGTTGATTTCTAGACCCATCAATTTTCCGGTTCCATACATAAACTGCCACAAGCCCATGGCTCCCGCCCTCGATTTGGCCGAAGGATTCAGGGCCGATTCAACAATGGCCAAATACTTCAATTCTAAGGGCATGTTGTTTTTGGCCAATTTTTCTTCAAACATTGGGAAGTAGGTGCTGGCAAGTCCCAACATTCGGCTCACCGTTCCCCGCCTCCGATTGGCATACAATTCAAGATACCCCTTTACATAAGGGTTGTAATCCAATTTAAAAGGACTGGCTTGGTCTAATTTTTTAAGGCGTTCCCGGTACACTTTGTCCGAAAACTCAGGAACCGAATCTGGAGCAAACTGCAAGTTTCGCTGAGACGAGCCTTCATTCACCTTTCGGTAGTTTTTAAAGTAATTCAGCACATCGAGGCTATCCATCATCGCCAATACAGGATCGTCGGATTTTGGCATTTCAATGGGGTCTGTTTGGTCAGCATAGGCACTCAGCGCAGCCATCCATACAACTACAATAGGTCCAATTTTCCGAAGCACCGAGGCAATCATTCTCATCGTTTTAACAGCGAATCTAATTCGTTCAACAAAGCCTGTATGGTATTCCACCGCTCTGATTCTAAACCAGAACGCCCATTTCCGCTTTTCATTTTCTTCTCGGCCAACATTTTTTTCCTTGCCCCCTCCAACGTATATCCTTGCTCTTTTACCCAGTGGTATATTTCTTTCAAGTGTTGAATGTCAACTTTGGTAAACAAGCGATTCCCTTTCTTGTTTTTCTTTAGATTTAATGCTGGAAATTCCTTTTCCCAAAATCGAATCAGCGAGGCATTCACGCCCAACATGGAACTGACCTCACCAATGGTGTAGTACAATTTCAGGTCTTCCGGTTGTTTTTCTTTCAGGCTCATCTGGCCTTGCTTGGGGTTGGGGTGAATCGTGTTGGTCCTCAAAGATACATAGCCCAACGGAATTGCAAAATGTTAAAGGCCCTTAGCTTTGTTTAAAATCAGACAAGGGCCGCCCCAATATCAAGGCCGGCACTTCCAATAGGCTGCCAACCCGCTGAATCCCCGGCTGCACAAGCTCCGATTCCGAGCTTTCAAGCCAAATGGGCCGAAGTCCCGATTGCAAACCGCCCAGGGCATCTGCCTGATAATCATCGCCAACCATCCAACTTTGCCCGGCCAAGGCTCCTGCCCGCTTTAATGCCAACTGAAAAATTCGGGGCGATGGCTTTTTGTGGCCGGCTTTTTCTGAGGTAATGATTTCTTTAAAATAAGGCGCCAAGCCCGATTCCCTAAGCTTTACCGCCTGCACTTCCTGAAATCCATTGGTAATGATATGCAGTGGAAATTCTGCGGAAAGCCCCTGAACCACTTCCCGTGCATGCGGCAACAGCTTGGTTTTCAGGGGCGAACGTGCCACATATTCCCCGCCCAGTTTCTTGGCCAGCGTTCGGTTTTTAAATCCAAAATGCGCTAAAGTCAAAAAAAAGCGCTGATGCCGCAAAAAATCCTTTCGCATTTCGTTGCGCTGATAGGCAGCCCAGCATTCGGCATTAAATCCCTCATAAATTTCTATAAACGATTCAGCATCAGGGATTATTGAATTTAGCCTAAAATACGCAAACAGCTCCAACAGGGTGTCCCTCGAATTCCCTTTAAAATCCCAAAGGGTGTTGTCTAAATCAAAAAAAACATGGAAATTCATGGATTAAAAGTAATGCGAATTGCTGGTTTTGCATGGTTTTTAAGTGGATTTGTTGGGGCGGGTTATCGGGCTTTCACCGGTTGTCCGCAGCGGCCGGGGGCTGGCCCAGCGGGCTTGCGGGGGCTCCTAAAGTCGCCTCCGCGCCTCGCGGGCCAGGCCCCGTCCGCTTTGCGGGCAACCCGGTTCAATCCCGCCCGCGGGCGGCCTGCTTTAAATCTGCCCATAAAAAAATGGGCGCCGGATTGCTATGGTAGGAATTCTTGGCTGGGTGTTTTTATTTTTTTCTTCCTTAGGCATGTTTGAGCGTAGGGGGATTTTTAGTTCATAGCCGCCGCGGGCGGGATTGAGCAAGGGTAGCCCGTACGGGAAAAGCCCTTGTGCCCGCGTGCTGCGCAGGCGACTTTAGGAGCCCGCGTAAAGCCGCTGGGCACACGGCTTTTCACGGCGGACTACCTGCGAAAGCCCGATAACCCGCCCAAAAAAACAAAAAAAAGAGTGGAATCTAAGGTCAATACATGGAGCTCATGGGCCTCAGAATCAGCTCGCTGGGAAGCAGATTTGAAGTGCTGGACCAAAATTGGGCTATCCATTGTGCTACTTCATCGGTGTTCAGCAAATCGCTTTCATTGACTCCGCTGCCTTGCCAGGAACGAGAGGCCGTGGAAGAGGGCAGCACCTGGCTAACCCGAATGCCAAAGGGCAGCAATTCAGGCTGAAGTGCACGGAAATACTGATGCAGTGCTTGTTTCGACATGCAATACCCTGGAGCCGAACGCCGGGGCTCAAGGGCTAAAATGGAATTTACTCCTATTATATGACCCGCTTTCCGTTCTTTCATGATCGGAAGCCATGCTTCTAGGCATTCGGTGATGTGCAAAAAGTGCAGCCTTAGCTGCCGTTGAATGTGTCCAAGTCCTTCCTGATGCAAAGGCCCCTCGGCATATTGCCCGGCATTAAACACCAAAACATCGGGCAGGGATTGGGCATCAAAGGCCTGAGAAATGAAATCGGTGGTTTGGTTTAGATCGGTAAAATCAACCGCAAAACCTTTAACCGAATGCCTTGAACGGGCTTTAAATGCTTGTTCTGCGTCTTGAATTCCAGTTTGGCTGCTGCCAGTAAAAACCAAATCATGCCCTTGTTGAATCGACAGCAAAGCCAAATGATGACCGATGCCGGCGGTGGCTCCCGAAATGAAAATGCGCATACTTTTTTGACAAAGGTAGGGTGTTTTGCCTTGGAATGAAACGAAATTCCTTGAGAAAAAACCAAAGCCTGTGTTGGATAATTGAAAAATATACAGCACCTTTGCAATCCCTAAATGTAGGGTAGGCTTTAATCCATAAAGTATTGATATGCCAACAATCCAACAGCTTGTGCGGAAAGGACGCACCCAAGTAGTGAAGAAAAGTAAGTCCATCGCATTGGATTCGTGCCCGCAGCGCCGTGGCGTTTGCGTGCGTGTGTACACCACCACTCCCAAAAAACCGAACTCGGCCCTACGGAAAGTAGCGCGGGTACGGTTGACCAATCAACGAGAGGTAAACGCCTACATCCCTGGAGAAGGCCACAATTTGCAGGAACACAGCATTGTGTTGGTGCGCGGTGGCAGAGTAAAGGATTTGCCTGGAGTTCGCTACCACATCGTGCGTGGAGCCCTTGATACGGCCGGTGTAGAAGGACGAAACCAACGCCGCAGTAAATACGGCACCAAGCGTCCTAAAGTCAAAAAAAGCTAATAAACCTTGCTGAATAGACCTTTTCAATAATGAGAAAATCTAAACCAAAAAAGCGGATTATCCTACCGGACCCTAAGTTCAAGGATACCTTGGTAACCAAGTTTGTAAACAACTTGATGCTGAGTGGCAAAAAACAAACTTCGTACGAAATTTTCTACGAGTCTATTGAAATTATCAGCAAACGCATGGCCGACGAGCCTTCTCCGCTGGATATATTTAAAAAAGCCTTGGAAAATGTAACTCCGGCAGTTGAAGTCCGCTCGCGTCGAGTAGGTGGAGCCACCTTTCAAATTCCACAAGAGATTCGGCCTTCCCGCCGTTTGTCCTTGGGCATGAAATGGATGATATTGGCCGCCCGCAAACGCAACGATAAATCGATGGCTCAGAAATTGGCCAACGAAGTGATGGCTGCCTTTAACAACGAAGGCGGAGCCTATAAAAAGAAAGAAGATACCCACCGGATGGCTGAAGCCAATAAGGCATTCTCTCACTTCCGTTTTTAATTAAGAACCATTTTCGCACCGAACAATTATGGCACGTGATTTAAGATTCACCCGCAACATTGGTATTTCTGCGCACATTGATGCCGGTAAAACCACCACTTCTGAGCGCATTCTATACTATACAGGAAAGACGCACAAGATTGGTGAGGTTCACGACGGTGCTGCAACCATGGATTGGATGATCCAGGAGCAGGAGCGCGGTATAACCATTACTTCGGCTGCAACCACATGTTTTTGGAATTTTCCTACCCAACAAGGTCAGGCCATTTCTGGAGAAACCAAACAATATCAAATCAACATCATTGATACGCCCGGGCACGTTGACTTCACCGTTGAAGTAGAACGTTCGTTGCGGGTTCTTGATGGTGCAGTGGCTTTGTTTTGTGCCGTTGGTGGGGTAGAACCTCAGTCTGAAACCGTTTGGCGTCAGATGAATAAATACGAAGTTCCCCGCATCGGTTTTGTGAATAAAATGGACCGTGCAGGTGCCGATTTCTTTTCGGTGGTGGAGCAGATTAAATCCCGCTTGGGTGCCAAACCTGTTCCTCTTCAAGTTCCTATTGGAGCAGAAGATTCTTTCACTGGAGTGGTTGATTTAATCACGCAGCAAGGCATTATTTGGGACGATGCTTCTGAGGGAGCTAAATATGCCATTGTAGATATTCCAGCCGATTTGGCTGCTGATGTTGCATATTGGAGGAATTACCTGTTGGAAACGGTGGCCGATTACGACGATCGGTTGATGGAGAAATTCTTTGAAGACCCATCTACCATTACCGAAGAAGAAATTCACACGGCCATACGCCGGGCTACTTTGGCCATAGATATTGTACCCATTATGTGCGGTTCCGCCTTTAAAAACAAAGGCGTACAAACCATGTTGGATGGCGTAATCCGATATTTGCCTTCTCCGATGGATATTGAGGCCGTTGTCGGCATCAATCCCGATACCGAGGAAGAAGAATCGCGCAGGCCTGATGCCTCAGAGCCAATGGCTGCATTGGCCTTTAAAATTGCCACAGATCCCTTTGTAGGTCGTCTTTGCTTTTTCCGAATGTACAGCGGTCGATTGGATGCAGGTAGCTACGTGATGAACGTTCGTACCGGCAACAAAGAGCGCATTTCTCGGATTTTTCAAATGCACTCAAACAAGCAAAATCCCATCGATTTTATTGAGGCAGGAGACATTGGGGCCGGGGTTGGCTTTAAAGACATTCGCACCGGCGATACGCTTTGCGACGAGAAAAAGCCTATTACCCTTGAGGCCATGAGCTTTCCCGATCCGGTTATTGGCGTGGCCATTGAGCCCAAAACACAAGCCGATGTGGACCGTTTGGGCATTGCCTTATTTAAATTAGCGGAAGAAGATCCTACCTTCAAGGTGCATACCGACGTGGACAGCAACCAAACCATTATTGAAGGAATGGGTGAGTTGCACTTAGAGATTATTTTAGACCGGCTTAAGCGGGAATT
The DNA here is from genome assembly GCA_903837495.1 of uncultured Flavobacteriales bacterium. Classification (GTDB taxonomy): domain Bacteria; phylum Bacteroidota; class Bacteroidia; order CAIKAF01; family CAIKAF01; genus CAIKAF01. The sequence goes on from CAILUT010000047.1 coordinate 110,262, forward strand.
TAAAGTAGAGTGCAACCAAGGAGCTCCCCAGGTAGCCTACAAAGAAGCCATCACCGGAAAAGTAAACCACCGCGAAGTGTATAAAAAACAAACGGGCGGTCGCGGTAAATTTGCCGACATACAATTTTCCTTGGAACCGCGTCCAGATGGGCAGCCGGGTTTGGAATTTGTGGACGAAGTTAAAGGTGGAAATATTCCACGTGAATACATCCCTTCCGTTCAAAAAGGCTTTGAATCTTCCATGCAAAACGGAGTACTTGCCGGTTTCCCTGTAACCTCATTGCGGGTTACTTTGTTGGACGGCTCTTACCACGCTGTTGACTCCGATTCGCTGTCGTTTGAATTGTGCGCTAAAATTGCGTATCGTGAGGCGATGCCGAATGCAAAGCCTATTTTGCTTGAACCCATCATGAAAGTAGAGGTGGTAACCCCTGAAGAAAACATGGGCGATGTGGTGGGCGACTTGAACCGCCGCCGCGGGCAAATCGATGGCATGGATAGCCGAGGCATTGCGAAAGTGATTAAAGCCAAGGTTCCATTAAGCGAAATGTTCGGGTATGTAACCTCATTGCGTACGATCTCTTCTGGCAGAGCTAGCTCAACGATGGAATTTAGCCATTACGATCCAGCCCCTCGGAACATTCAGGACGATGTGGTAACCAAAGTGAAGGGGAAAAAGAATTAATGCATTAATCCCATTTATTTAAGGGCCAACTATTGGAATTATAAACAAAATTTTGCACCTTTGCAATCCCAAAAACTGGGTGAAGAATAACAAGGAATAGAGTTATGAGTCAAAAAATTCGCATCAAGCTTAAATCGTACGACTACAACTTGGTTGATAAGTCGGCCGAAAAAATCGTGAAGACGGTTAAGAGTACCGGTGCAGTGGTGAATGGTCCTATTCCGTTGCCTACCCACAAGCGTATTTATACGGTTCTTCGCTCGCCTCACGTCAACAAGAAGAGCCGTGAGCAGTTTCAGTTGTGTTCATACAAGCGATTGATGGACATTTACAGTACCTCTTCAAAAACCATTGATGCCTTGATGAAGCTGGAATTGCCCAGTGGAGTAGAGGTAGAGATCAAAGTATAGTTTCAAATTAAACGATGAGCTGCAAGAACGGATTCGGCGTTCCGCTGCAGCGCTTAAATCAAGAATCATATGTCCGGAATCATTGGAAAAAAAATTGGGATGACCAGCATCTTCGACGCGAATGGCAAAGCCATTCCCTGTACGGTGATCGAAGCGGGTCCTTGTGTTGTTAGCCAAGTTAAAACTGTTGAACGCGACGGTTATTCTGCCGTTCAGTTGGCTTATGGCGAACGCAAAGTAAAAAACATGAACAAGGCCCAACAAGGTCACTTAAAAAAAGTTGGCAAGGAATCGGCTTCCGTTTTTCGGGAGTTTCGGTATTTTGTGAATGAAGTGAGTTTGGGTGAGCAGATTGATGTGAATTTGTTCGAAATTGGAGATTTCGTTGATGTGGTAGCCAACTCGAAAGGGAAAGGCTTTCAAGGCGTAGTGAAGCGGCACGGATTTAGTGGGGTTGGTGGTCGTACGCACGGTCAACACAACCGGCAACGCCACCCAGGTTCATTGGGTGCATCTTCTTTTCCTAGCCGTGTATTTAAAGGCATGCGTATGGCTGGGCAAACGGGCAACGCTCGTGTGAAAGCTCTTAACCTACGCATTCTTCAAGTTATCCCTGAAAAGAATTTATTGGTTGTTAGCGGTTGCTGCCCAGGCAGCAAAGGTTCTATTGTAACCATTGAAAAATAATCTACGAAATGGAAATCTCAGTTTTTTCACTAGACGGTAAAGACACCGGTCGCAAGGTTAACCTAGACGATGCGGTATTTGGTTGCGAACCCAATGACCATGCTATTTATTTAGATGTGAAGCAGTTTATGGCAAACTCTAGACAGGGTACCCATAAAACAAAGCAACGCAATGAAGTGCATGGCAGTACCCGCAAATTGCACAAACAAAAAGGTACAGGTGGCTCTCGGAAGGGAAGCATTAAAAACCCATTGTACCGCGGGGGTGGTCGAATTTTTGGCCCTGAACCGCGCGATTATTCGTTTAAGTTGAACAAAAAACTTAAACGTTTGGCTCGCCGTTCTGCTCTTGCTTACAAAACGCAAAACAATGCCTTTACTGTGGTGGAAGGCATGAATTTCGAAATGCCCAAAACCAAAGAGTTCCTAACGTTCTTGTCTTCCTTCTCAGCCAAGGACAAAAAGATTCTGTTGGTGGTTCAGGAAACGCACAGCAATGCATTTTTGAGCGCTAGGAATCTTCCCGGAGCGAATGTAATTAGTGCTGCGGAGTTGAACACGTACGAAATTATGGATGCGGAACGTGTTTTTGTTGAAGAACAAAGCATTCCCGTTTTAGAAAAACTATTAAGCGCCTAATCATGAGCATCATCATTAAACCCTTGGTTACTGAAAAGATAACCACCGCCGGCGAGAAATTCAATCGGTATGGCTTTTTAGTGGATCCAAAAGCCGATAAAGCATTGATTCGCACTGCCATTCAATCTTTGTATGGCGTCGAGGTTACCAAAGTGCACACCATGAATTACATTGGTAAAAAGGTTACGCGCTACACCAAAAAGAATGTGTTGAAAGGCCGGAAGAACGCCTTCAAAAAAGCTGTTGTTACATTGAAAGAAGGTCAGAACATCGATCTTTTTGCAAATATCTAAGTTATGGGCCTAAGAAAATTCAATCCAATTACCCCTGGCACTCGGTTTAAAGTGATTAGCGATTTCGCTACCATCACTACCGATACTCCAGAGAAATCGTTGACCAAACCCAACCACCGGTCTGGAGGTAGAAATGGTAGCGGTAAGATGACCATTCGCCAAGTAGGGGGGGGACACAAACGCAAATACCGCGTTATTGATTTTAAACGAAACAAACCGGGTGTTCCGGGTGTGGTTAAAACCATTGAGTACGATCCAAACCGTACGGCACGCATCGCTTTGGTGGTATATGCCGACGGAGAAAAGCGCTACATCATTGCACCGCACGGATTGGAGGTTGGAACGACCTTGCATTCAGGACCGGGTTCGAATCCTGAGATTGGGAATGCACTTCCCTTGTCTGAGATTCCCTTGGGTACAACCATTCACAACATTGAAATGCAGCCCGGTCGCGGCGCTGCTCTATGCCGCAGCGCTGGAGCAAGTGCTCAGCTGTCTGCTCGCGATGGGAAGTATGCGGTATTAAAAATGCCAAGCGGAGAGCAACGCATGATATTGGTTGCCTGTCAAGCCGTTATTGGAACGGTATCCAATCCAGACCACAGCCTTAATGTGCATGGAAAGGCAGGACGCAAGCGTTGGTTGGGTCGCCGTCCTCGCGTTCGAGGTGTGGCCATGAACCCCGTCGATCACCCAATGGGTGGTGGTGAAGGTCGTGCCAGTGGAGGCCACCCAAGAAGCCGCAACGGTATGATTGCTAAAGGGTTTAAAACCAGAAGCAAGAAAAAACATTCTTCTAAATACATTCTTGAAAAACGTAAGTAATTCACATGGCACGTTCACTTAAAAAAGGTCCTTTTGTTGATTTCAAGCTCGAAAAACGGGCTGTGGATATGAACAATGCGGGCAAAAAATCTGTCATTAAAACCTGGTCTAGGCGGTCAATGATTATTCCAGATTTTGTTGGGCATACCATCGCGGTGCACAACGGAAATAAACACATTCCTGTTTTTGTAACAGAAAACATGGTTGGTCATAAGTTGGGTGAATTTAGCCCAACCCGGACTTGGAGAGGCCATTCGGGTCAACGAAAAGACAAGGGTAAGAAATAATACGATAGAGAAATTGCCTTATGGGAAATCGCAAAAAATTGGCCTCAGAAGCCAGAAAGGAAGCCAACAAAACACGCTATTTTGCACGTTTGATGGATTATCCTACTTCGCCTCGCAAAATGCGCTTGGTCGCAGATTTGATACGGGGTATGGATGCAAATAAAGCCTTAGATGTGCTTCAATTTACCTCAAAGGCAGCCGCCTTACCAATGTCAAAACTATTGAAATCTGCTATTTCTAATTTTGAACAGAAAAGCGGTTTGCGGGCCGAAGAGTCCGGCTTGGTTGTGAGCGAGGTTTTTGTGGATCAGTCTAAAACCCTGAAGCGGGTGCAACCTGCTCCCCAGGGAAGAGCCCACAAAATACGGAAGCGGAGCAACCACGTAACTTTGGCTGTGGCACCAAATCAAAACACAGAATCTTCTTCAATTTCAGTTAACGCATAACGAACATGGGACAAAAGACCAATCCAATCGGCAACAGGTTAGGGTACATCCGCGGATGGGAATCCAACTGGTATGGCGGTAAAAATTACACGGATAAATTGGTAGAAGACCATAAAATTCGGAATTACATCCGAGCTCGTCTTTCCAGTGCCGGTATTTCTAAAATTGTTATTGAGCGTACCTTGAAAATGGTAACCGTAACCATCCATACTGCTCGCCCTGGAATCATTATTGGAAAGCAAGGTCAAGAAGTAGAGCGGTTGAAAGAAGAGTTGAAAAAGCTGACCAAAAAAGAGGTAGGTGTTAACATTGCCGAAATCAAGCGTCCAGAATTGGATGCTCGGTTGGTGGCCGATAACATTGCCAAGCAGTTGGAAGGCCGAGTAAATTACCGCCGGGCCTTAAAAATGGCCATTGCTTCAACCATGAGCATGCAAGCCGAAGGCATTAAAATTGCCGTGGCTGGACGGTTGGGTGGAGTTGAAATTGCCCGGGGAGATTCCTACAAAAAAGGGCGTATTCCATTGCACACCTTCCGAGCTGACATTGATTATGCCAATTCAGAAGCCCATACCACCTATGGTCGCATCGGAGTTAAGGTATGGATTATGTTGGGCGAAGTTTACGGCCGCCGAGATTTATCTCCCAATATTGGGGTTCAAAAACAAGGTCCGAAATCTCCTACCGGTGTTTCGGCTCCACGCTCTAAGCGGAAACGCATTTAAGTGATACAGAATAGAGAATTAAGTTATGTTACAACCTAAACGTACCAAATACAGGAAGGTCCAGAAGGGCAGAATGAAGGGAATCGCTCAGCGTGGCCATACTATTGCCTTCGGTTCCTTCGGACTTAAATCGCTCGACACGGTGTGGATGACCTCGCGTCAGATTGAGGCCGCCCGCGTTGCCCTTAACCGCTACATGAAACGGGAAGGTCAAGTGTGGATCCGGATTTTTCCCGATAAACCCATCACCAAAAAGCCCGCAGAAGTACGTATGGGTAAAGGTAAGGGCAACCCAGAATATTGGGCTGCCGTAGTTAAGCCTGGACATATCTTGTTTGAAGTGGACGGAGTACCCCTGGAAGTGGCTCAAGAAGCCCTTAGATTGGCCGCCCAAAAACTGCCGGTTAAAACCAAATTTATTACCCGTAACGATTACGAGGCCTAATCATTGATCATGAAAAATATAGACATCCGTGCGCTTTCTGATGTTGAGCTGAACGACAAGGTTCGCCTTGAAAAAACTCAATTGCTGAAATTAAAAATGAACCATGCTGTGGTTAATCTTGATAATCCAAAATCCATTGAGGTTCAACGGAAATTGGTTGCCAGGTTGCAAACAGAGCAAAGTCAACGCAACCCTATTTAATGATTTGAAGGTTTTAAATGCAAAGTACCGCCCGCATTTTCTGCTGGCGGTACTTTTTTGCAAATAAAACTTGATGACCAACTTGGAATTTTAAAAATAAAACTGCACCTTTGCAATCCCTAAATTGGGGGCTGAATAAAACAATAATCGACCGCCGGTTATGACTGAACGGAATACAAGAAAAGAAAAAACAGGAGTTGTTGTTAGCAACAAAATGGAGAAGTCCATCATCGTTTCTGTTGAACGTCGGGTAAAACACCCGAAGTACGGAAAGTTTGTAAAACTAACTTCCAAATTTCATGCGCACGATGAGCGCAACGAGTGCAACATAGGCGACACCGTTTCTATAATGGAAACACGTCCATTGAGCAAGACTAAAAATTGGCGTTTGGTTCAAATTGTTGAACGAGCTAAGTAATTGAAGTATGATACAGCAGGAATCAAGATTGAGAGTTGCCGACAACAGTGGAGCCAAAGAGGTTCTATGCATCCGGGTTTTAGGTGGAACAAAACGGCGTTACGCCTCTATCGGTGATACGATAGTTGTTTCCATTAAAGATGCCCTGCCTTCTGGAAACATCAAGAAAGGGATCGTTTCGAAAGCGGTAGTTGTTCGCACCAAAAAGGAAGTGAAACGCATGGACGGTTCTTACATTCGTTTTGACGACAATGCTGTTGTGCTTCTAAATGCCCAGGGCGAAATGCGGGGTACGCGTATTTTTGGACCGGTAGCACGTGAACTGCGTGAAAAGCAGTTTATGAAAATTGTTTCATTAGCCCCTGAGGTGCTTTAATTATTGCCCTATGCAAACCAAATTGAAATTAAAAACCGGAGACACTGTTGTGGTGATTTCTGGGAACCATAAAGGCGCTTCAGGTGCCATTAAATCCATTAATAGGGAAACCCACCGTGTTATTGTTGAAGGTGTGAATATGGTTAAACGCCATACCAAACCCAGCCCCCAACAACCCGAAGGCAAAATCATTGAAAAAGAAGGCTCTCTTCACATTTCAAATGTGAAATTGAAGGTGGGCGATGTAGTTACTCGGGTGGGTCGTAAACTTAATGAGTCCGGCACCAAACTTGTCCGCTACGCTAAAAAAACCGCTGAAGAAATTAAGTAATGAGTACTCCACGTCTTTTCACAAAGTATAAAGAGGAAATAGTACCTGCCCTATTTAAGGAGCAAGCCTATAAATCCATTATGCAGGTTCCTCGCCTCACAAAAATTGTTCTCAGTCAAGGACTGGGTGCAGCCGTTGGCGATAAACGTATGGTCGATATCGCTGTGCAGGAACTTTCTCTGATTGCCGGTCAAAAAGCAATCTCTACCAAATCGAAAAAAGACATCTCCAATTTCAAATTGAGAAAAGGGATGCCAATTGGTACGAAAGTAACCCTACGTGGTATTCGTATGTATGAATTCTTAGATCGGTTTGTAGCCATTTCCTTGCCTAGGGTTCGCGATTTTAAAGGCGTTCCTTCTACCGGCTTTGATGGGCGCGGCAATCTTAATTTAGGAATTACTGAGCAATTGATTTTTCCTGAAATTGACATTGATAAAGTGTCTAAAATCAACGGAATGGACATCACTTTTGTGACTACCGCTCCTACCGATCGCGAAGGTTATGCTTTGTTGCTGGCCTTTGGTCTTCCTTTTGATAATATTAAACATTCCCAGAATTAAGCTTCTATGGCTAAGGAATCAATGAAAGCGCGTGAGCGCAAACGTGAAAAGATGACGGCAAAATTTGCCGCTAAGCGTCTAGTTTTGAAAGAGGCAGGAGACTATCAAGGTTTGGCTCTGTTGCCAAGAAACTCCTCGAAAGTGCGTCTGCACAACCGCTGTCAACTGACTGGACGTCCGCGCGGTTTTATGCGTCAATTTGGAATCTCGCGCGTGCTGTTCCGTAAAATGGCCAATGAAGGTAAAATTCCTGGTGTAACTAAAGCTAGCTGGTAAAAACATGGATCCTATTGCAGATTTTTTAACCCGGGTGCGCAACGGCATCAAAGCCCGCCACCGTGTTGTTGAGATTCCCGCTTCCAATGTGAAGAAGGGCATTACTGAGATTTTGTTTACTCAAGGGTACATTCTTTCGTATAAGTTTGAAGATGTAGCTCCTCAAGGTGTAATTAAAATTGCCCTTAAATACCACCCCATTACCAAGGCTTCTGCCATTAAGCATTTGTCTCGCGTTTCTCGCCCCGGTTTACGGCAATACGCCGCTACCGAAGAGCTGCCACGCGTTTTGAATGGCTTAGGTATTGCAATAGTTTCTACCTCAAAAGGGTTGATGACCGATAAAGATGCCCGTTCCCATAATTTGGGCGGAGAGGTTTTGTGTAAGATATACTAAAGAATAGAATTATGTCACGCGTAGGTAAAGCTCCTATTCAAATTCCGGCCAATGTTAGTGTCGAGGTTGCCAAGGGCAATCAGGTTGTGGTAAAAGGCCCATTGGGTGAGATGAAGCAAGCGGTTCACCCAGATATCGTTATTGATATCACGGAGGGAGTTCTTACGTTGAGCCGCCCCACCGACAATCCACGGCATCGTGCCCTTCATGGTTTGTACCGGGCTTTGATCTTTAACATGGTTAAAGGTGTTTCTGAAGGATATTCTATTAACATGGAATTGGTGGGTGTTGGTTACCGGGCTGAAGCTCGCGGCCAATTGCTGGATATTTCTGTGGGCTTTTCGCACAACATTGTGTTTGAATTGCCAGCCGAAATCGCAGTAGAAACGAGAACCGATAAAGGTAAGGCCCCCCTAGTTATGTTGAAATCCTACGACAAACAACTCATTGGTCAAGTTGCCGCTAAAATCCGAAGCTTCCGCAAGCCCGAACCGTACAAAGGAAAAGGCATTCGTTTTCAAGGTGAAGCTGTGCGTAGAAAAGCCGGTAAGTCTGCGGGTAAGAAATAATGCATCAACGATAATTCGATTATGGCACAAGATAAACAAATACGAAGGAAGAAAATCCACTACCGCATACGCAAAACTGTGGTGGGTTCAGCTACAAGACCTCGGCTTTCTGTGTACAGAAGCAACAAGGAAATTTATGCTCAGCTGGTCGACGATTTAACAGGTTCAACCCTAGCCTCGGCTTCCACTTCTGAGAAAGGTTTCGATAAAACGACAACCAAAGTGGCACAAGCCGAAGTGGTGGGCAAAACCATCGCTCAGCGTGCTGCTGTTATCGGAATTGAGAATGTTCAATTCGATCGGAGTGGTTATTTGTATCATGGTCGGGTTAAAGCTCTTGCAGAAGGAGCTCGTGAAGGTGGTTTAAAATTCTAATTGCATTATGTCACAATCAAGTCTTAAAAGAGTAAAGGCCACCGAAATTGAATTGAAAGACCGGTTGGTAGCCATCAATCGGGTTACAAAGGTGAACAAGGGCGGACGCCACTTCTCGTTTTCTGCCATTGTGGTGGTAGGGAATGAAAATGGGGTTGTTGGGTATGGTTTAGGAAAAGCCAATGAGGTTACCGAGGCCATCGCAAAAGCCGTTGATGATGCCAAAAAGAACCTCATTAAAGTGCCTGTGTACAAAGGAACCATTCCGCATGAAGTGATTGCTAAATACGGTTCTGCCTTGGTGCTCATGAAACCAGCAGCGTCCGGAACCGGCGTTATTGCAGGTGGAGCTATGCGTGCGGTCTTAGAATCGGTGGGTGTGCGCGACGTCCTATGCAAAAGCAAGGGCAGTTCAAATCCACACAACGTTGTTAAAGCCACCATTGAAGGTCTTGCTAGTTTGCGCGATGCGTTTACGGTTTCTAGCGAGCGTGGTCTTCCATTGTCCAATGTTTTTAACGGTTAAGCCATGTCAACTACTGTATCTGTAAAACTAGTCCGCTCGGCCATCAATCGGCCAGAACGTCAAAAATTAACCTTAAAAGCTTTGGGCCTGCGCCGGTTGAATCAATCTGTGCAACACAATCTTACTCCTCAAATTGAGGGGATGATTAACAAAGTTTCTCACCTTGTTGTTGTTGAAAAAACTGCTTGATTATGAATCTTTCTAATTTAAAACCTGCTTCCGGTGCCGTTCACAATAGCAAAAGGCTAGGTCGGGGCGAAGGCTCTGCCCGTGGTGGTACATCTGCCCGTGGACACAAAGGCGCCAAATCGAGGTCGGGCTATTCTAAGAAAATTGGTTTCGAAGGCGGTCAAATGCCCATCCAACGCCGTTTGCCTAAATTCGGGTTTAAAAACTTTAACCGAGTTGAATACAAACCTCTTAATTTGGATGTGTTGCAATTCTTGGCCACCGAAAAAGGCTTAACCGAAATTAATTTGGAAACGTTGCGGGCCAATGGCTTGATTTCTAAAAACGATTTGGTTAAGGTTCTTGGCCGCGGTCAAATTTCTACCACGGTGAACGTACAAGTTCATAAGTTTTCAAAATCTGCTGCCGATGCCATTCAAAAGGCCGGCGGTTCTATTGTCGAGATCTGATATACTACCCATGAAAGGCTTGATTCAGAAGTTAAAAGATATCTGGAAAATCCAGGAACTCAAGGAACGAATCCTAACTACCCTCTTATTGGTAGCGGTGTACCGTTTGGGTTCCTTTATTGTTCTTCCTGGAATCGATACCGATGCCCTGTCTAGGGCGGTAAGCGAACAGCAGGGAGCCAATATCCTTGACTTAATCAATGTCTTAACCGGCGGTGCTTTTGCAAAAGCTTCGATTTTCGCATTAGGGATCATGCCTTACATCTCCGCCAGCATCATTGTTCAGCTGATGGGTGTTGCCGTCCCTTATTTTCAAAAACTGCAGAAAGATGAAAGCGGTCGAAACCGCATGAATCAAATTACACGCGGCCTGACGGTGCTCATTACTTTAGCTCAGGCCCCCAGTTATCTTTCTACCTACGTTCCAGCAAATGCACATTTGAACACTACTTCTTGGTGGATTCTGGCCGTTACCATTCTTGTTGCTGGAACCATTTTCGTGATGTGGTTGGGTGAACGGATTACCGATCGGGGAATCGGAAACGGTACCTCCCTCATCATTATGATTGGCATTATTGCGACCTTACCTCGTGGGTTGCGCGATGAGTTTCTTTCAAAAATAGCCCCCGATGGTGGCGGTTTGGTCCTTTTCCTTCTTGAAATGGTTATTTTGTTGGCAGTGGTGATTCTTTCGGTCTTGCTTGTTCAGGGTGTGCGCAAAATTCCTGTTCATGCGGCTAAACGGGTTGCCGGAAATCGGATGTATGGCGGTGCGCGTTCGTATCTACCGATTAAGGTTAATTCCAGCGGAGTTATGCCTATCATTTTCGCTCAAGCCATTATGTTTGTTCCCATCGTGTTGGCCGGTTTTGCCGCTGAAGGCAATGCCTTTGTTCTGGCTTTCTCTGATTACACCGGATTTTGGTACAATTTGGTGTTTGGTTTAATGATCGTCCTGTTTACGTATTTCTACACGGCTATCATCATCAACCCCCAACAAATGGCCGATGCGTTGAAACGCGAAGGAAGTTTTATTCCTGGAGTAAAGCCTGGAAAAAAGACCGCCGAATACATCGACTATGTTATTTCACACATTACCCTGCCTGGTTCTATCTTTCTTGCTGTAGTGGCTATATTGCCCGCTTTTGCTACCAAGGGAAATGTAAATCCCTCATTTGCACAATTTTTTGGAGGCACTTCCCTGCTGATTTTAGTAGGGGTTGTCTTAGATACTTTAGCCCAAATTGATGTTTACCTTAAAAACCGTCAACTTGACGGTTTAATGAAAGGGGGACGGATACGTGGGCGAATGGCTGCCGGCTACAATCCTACCGTGTGATTCTATGGGTATTCCCATAAAATCGCCCGAGCAGATTGAGTTGTGCAGATTGAGTTCTTTGCTTGTTGAAAAAACGCTAGCGGCCGTAGCCACTTTCCTGAAACCTGGAGTAACAGGTCTTCAAGTTGACAACCTGGTTGAAGGGTTTATTCGGGACAGCGGTGCAGTTCCTTCCTTTAAGAATTACAATGGGTTTCCATACTCCATTTGTTTTTCTGTCAATGAACAAGTTGTTCATGGTTTCCCAGGAAAGACGGCCATTGTTGATGGAGACATCGTCTCTGTTGATGTGGGTGTCTATCAAAACGGGTTCCATGGCGATTTTGCTTATACCTTTGCAGTTGGTGAGGTTTCTTCTGAAATCCTTCAGCTTCTTAGGGTAACCAAAAAAGCTGCATTTCTTGGGGTTGAAAAGGCCGTTCAAGGGAATCGGGTTGGGGCAATTTCTCAAACGGTTCAACAATATGCCGAATCTTTTGGATTTGGTGTGGTTCGCGAATTGGTTGGGCATGGTGTAGGGGAGAACCTACACGAAGCTCCCGAAGTTCCCAACTATGGGAAAAAGTTCTCTGGGCCTGTGTTGAGAAATGGAATGGTTTTGGCCATTGAACCCATGATTAACCTTGGTAAAAAAGAGGTGAATCAATTGGACGACGGTTGGACCATTGTAGCCCGAGACGGAAAGCCCTCAGCGCATTTTGAACACAACGTAGCTGTTGGTATCAATACCTATAATTTACTCAGCAGCTACGCTGAAATTGAAACTAATATTCGTAAAAATTCGAACCTTACGTTCGTAGATTAATTATGGCTAAACAATCGTCTATAGAACAAGACGGAGTTATTATCGAAGCATTGTCGAATGCAATGTTTCGCGTGGAACTGGAAAATGGACATGTGATTATTTCACATATTTCTGGTAAAATGCGAATGAATTACATCCGAATACTGCCCGGTGATAAAGTTAGGGTGCAAATGTCGCCTTACGACTTGTCTAAAGGCCGCATAACATACAGATATAAATAAACGTTGCTATGAAAGTTAAAGCATCTATTAAGAAACGCAGTGTAGACTGCAAAATCGTACGCCGGAAGGGTCGGTTGTACGTAATCAACAAGAAAAACCCAAAATTTAAACAACGGCAGGGTTAATCCCCTCCGGTAAATCAAACATGCTATGGCAAGGATTTCTGGTATAGATCTTCCAAGGAACAAGCGAGGCGAAATTGGCCTGACTTACATTTTCGGAATTGGCCGCAAATCGGCTCAACGGATTTTGAACTCAGCCGGTATCAACCTCGATAAAAAGGTTCAAGACTGGTCCGACGATGAGCTCGGCTCCATTCGGAACCTGATTAACGCTGAATTTAAAGTAGAAGGTGCCCTTCGTTCTGAAGTTCAATTGAACATCAAACGTCTAATGGACATCGGATGCTATCGGGGGATTCGGCATCGGAATGGGCTTCCATGCCGCGGTCAAAAAACCAAAAACAATTGCCGTACCCGCAAAGGCAAGAAAAAGACGGTTGCCAACAAGAAGAAGGTCACCAAATAATTGTTAACGAATTGAGTCATGGCGAAACAGAAAACACAAAAAAAGAAGGTTAAGGTAGAGTCGGTAGGGCAATGCCACATCAATGCTACCTTCAACAACATCATTATTTCTTTGACCAACAATCAAGGACAGGTTATTTCCTGGAGCAGTGCTGGTAAAATGGGATTTAGAGGTTCTAAAAAGAATACCCCTTATGCCGCTCAACTTGCCGCTGGCGATTGTTCAAAAGAGGCTCATGACTTGGGTCTGCGTCGGGTTAAGGTTTTTGTTAAAGGTCCAGGTGGCGGTCGTGAATCGGCTATCCGTACCGTACACAATGCCGGAATTGAGGTAACTGAAATCGTAGATATTACACCCTTACCACACAACGGCTGCCGTCCTCCAAAACGTCGTCGAGTTTAATTTTTAGTATCGTTTAGCAAATAGCATCATGGCAAGATATAGAGGTCCAAAAGCAAAAATCGCGCGTCGCTTTCGCGAACCCATTTTCGGCGAATCCAAATCGCTGCAACGTAAGAACTACCCTCCGGGAATGCATGGTCCTTCAAAAAGAAGGAAAAAGCAATCGGAATACGCCATTCAGCTTCAAGAAAAGCAAAAGGCAAAGTACACCTATGGCATTTTGGAGCGTCAATTCCGTAAAATGTTTGAGCGGGCCAGCAGCCTTAAAGGCATTACCGGCGAAAACCTACTCATGCTTTGCGAAAGCCGGCTCGACAATGTGGTTTTTCGCCTTAACCTAGCCAATACCCGCGATGGTGCACGGCAATTGGTGAGCCATAAACACATTACCGTGAATGGCGATATTGTGAACATTCCCTCCATGACGCTTAAACCAGGCGATAAAATTGGGGTCCGCGAACGTTCTAAAAGTTTGAGCGTCATTTCAAACGCCCTAGGTTCTTCTTCTAATCGCCTGGATTGGCTGAGCTTCGACGCGCAAGCCATGGTAGGTGTTTTCATTTCTTCACCCCACCGAGCCCAAATCCCTGAAAACATCAAGGAACAACTCATCGTGGAATTGTACTCCAAATAATTAATTCTTAAGTTCCAGTTACCTATGGCAATTCTTGATTTTCAACGACCAGATAAGGTCATTATGATAGAGTCGGACAACCGAAAAGGGAAGTTCGAATTTCGCCCCCTGGAGCCCGGCTATGGCATTACCATCGGCAATTCTCTACGTCGCATCCTGCTCTCATCTCTTGAAGGCTTCGCTATTACGAGCATCAAAATCGACGGAGTAAACCATGAGTTCTCCACGGTTCCAGGCGTAGTAGAAGATGTTACCGAAATGATTCTTAACCTGAAAAGGGTTCGGTTGTCTCGGCAAATTGATTCTGTTACCTCTGAAAAAGTGATGGTCAGTCTTTCCGGTGGCGGCCCTTTTACCGCTGGCAACATCGGCAAATTTACCTCGGCTTTCCAAGTGCTTAATCCCGATTTGGTGATCTGCAACTTAGACCCCAAGGTGAAGGTCAATATGGAAATTACCATCGACGGTGGACGTGGATATCGCCCCGCCGACGAAAACAAAGAACTCCACAACGGAATCGATGTGGTTTGCATTGACTCAATCTTTACCCCCATCGTCAATGTTAAATACAACATTGAAAACTTCCGGGTGGAACAAAAAACCGACTTTGAAAAACTTCTAATTGAGGTCGAAACCGATGGTTCTATCGACCCCAAAGAAGCCCTTAAAGAAGCTGCAAAAATTCTGATTCAACACTTTGCCCTTTTCAGCGACGATAAAATTACCGTTGACTTGGAAGAAAAAGTAAGCTCTGAGGAGTTTGATGAAGAGTCTATGCACATGCGGCAGCTGCTGAAAACCAAACTGACCGATCTCGATCTGTCGGTGCGGGCCCTCAACTGCCTCAAAGCCGCCGATGTTGAAACCATTGGCGAACTGGTCTCTTTCAATAAAACCGATTTGTTGAAGTTTCGTAACTTCGGACGCAAGTCTTTGGTCGAATTGGAAGACCTAGTGAAAGACAAAGGACTACAGTTCGGAATGAACGTAGCCAAATATAAATTGGATAAGGATTGATTTGTAACGGACTTTTGTCCATTTTTGTGCCCCTATGAGACACGGTAAGAAAGACAACCACTTAGGACGCAAGTCCGCCCACCGCAGCGCGATGCTGATGAACATGGCAAACAGCCTAATCATGCACAAACGCATTAAAACAACGGTGGCCAAAGCCAAAGAACTTCGTAAGTTCGTTGAGCCTATTTTGACAAAAGCCAAAACCGACAGCACGCATGAGCGACGTCAGGTCTTTTCCTATCTCCGCAATAAAATTGCGGTAACGGAATTGTTCCGCGATGTGGCCATCAAAATTGCTGACCGACCCGGTGGGTACACCCGCATTATTAAAATCGGGAACCGCCTTGGCGATAATGCTGAAATGGCTTTAATCGAATTGGTCGATTACAATGAGAACCTTCTCACTACTGCCAAAGCAGCAGCCGGCGGCAAACGCCGTACGCGCCGCGGTGCCAAAAAAGTGGAAGGCGTTGCCGCTCCCGCGGTAGCAGAGCCCATAGCTGAAGTACAGGAAACTCCTGCTGCTGAGCTTGTGGAAACGCCTGCCGCTGAGGTCGTGGAAACACCCGCTGCTGAGGTCGTGGAAACGCCCGTCGCTGAGTCCTCCGAGACTGCTTCCGACTCCGATGCCTCTGAATCCACCGATTCAAGCACCGAGGAAGAATCCAAATAATTGCCTTGCGATAACGCAGGAAAGGTGCTACCTTTGGTGGCACCTTTTTTTATGCGTACACTCCCCATTTTTATTTTTATTCTTTTCGCCAGCGCTGGCCTTCAATCCCAGTCCTTGGCCTTTTCCCAGACCTTGCTGATCAACAATGCACCGCAAACCGTTCCAGCCAACAAAGTATGGAAAGTGGAATCGTTTTTGCCCACCACGGTAAAAGTAACCTCGACCTTCCCCACCGCATTCAACATGCTGGTGAACGGCAGCGCCTTCCCAGTCGGCCATTCCGCCTTCGGCAACACAAGCGGCAACAACGCAGAAGCCTGGTCCAGCTCCATGGTCAACAGCAGCTTCCCATTCTGGCTTCCCGCAGGCACTACGCTCGCCGCCGGATCGGGCATCGGCCTGATTTCGGTCATCGAATTCAGCATTATTCCTTAATTATTTTGGGGCGGCAATCCGGCTATCGCAGGTAGTCCGCGTTGCCAGGGCTTGGGTACAGCCGCCTTGCGCTGGCTCCCAAGGTCGCCTGCGCGGCTGGCGTACCCCGGCCCCGGCCCCTTGCGGGCAACCTTGCTCTATCCGGCCGCCTCTCGTTTCTTTTACCTCCCCTATGAACCGATTATCTGGACAATAGGTTGCCTGCAAATGAAGGGGCCGAGTCCTTTTCCATTTTAAAATTTGGTTTGCGTATGCTCCAGGCTCAACCACCTATGAAAAGGAATCAACCTTGGCGTTCCATTCTCGTTTTTTGATTTGGGCCTTGACAAATTCAATCTCTGCCCATACATTTGCAATAACATCTTGAATCCTTAAATGGATGCCAACCGAGTCGAAAGACCACGGTGGCACTTTGATGTGGGCCTGAACGCCAAAATTCCTTTCCCTCCCCTTTTTTATTATGGACTGAGCTGAGATTGTGATTTCACTTTTTTATTTATCAACCTTCAAATGCTTCAAAACTATGCACCGAAATAGATACACCAATTCACAGCCTAAAATTTGTTCATAACATTCAATGAATACGACCCCAAAAATCAAACCCAAATCGGTTTATCGAAAAGATCGGCACAACCGAGTTTCTATCCGTTTAAAAGGTTACGATTATTCCCGGGCTGGATTGTATTTTATAACCATTTGTTGCCACCACAGAGTTCCTCGGTTTGGGGTTGTTGTAAATGGGAAAATGGAATTGAATGAATTTGGAAAAATTGCCTACGCCGAATGGTTAAAATTGTCGGAACGGTTTTCCAATGTTGAATTGGATGCATTTCAAATAATGCCCGATCACATGCACGGGATTATTATATTGAACAATCCCGTAGGGGCAGGGTTCACCCCTGCCCCTGCCCCCGCCCCCCCCGCCCCCCCACCAAAATCGAATCCCATGCAAACAGATGGTCCCACCGCAAGACCCGATTGGGCGGCGGCGGCGGGGGTCGATTCAAGGGCGACCGCGATGGTCGATTCGGGGGCGACCGCGAGGGGCGCCCTTACCACGGTTGGTGGCATTATGGTCGATTCGGGGGCGGCGGCGGCGATGGTCGATTCGGGGGCGACCGCGAGGGGCGCCCTTACCACGGTTGGTGGCATTGTGGTCGATTCGGCGGCGGCGGCGGCGGCGGCGATGGTCGATTCGGGGGCGACCGCGAGGGGCGCCCTTACCACGGTTGGTGGCATTGTGGGTGATTCAACGGCGGAGGCGGCGGTCGATTCGGCGGCGGCGGCGGCGATGGTCGATTCGGGGGCGGCGGCGATGGTCGATTCTGGGGCGACCGCGAGGGTCGCCCCTACCACGGTTGGTGGCATTGTGGGTGCGTATAAATCCATGATTTCTAATCGATGTTTGGATATTTATAAATTCAAAAACGAAACAATGGGGCAATTTTGGCAACGCAACTATTACGAACACATCATACGGGACGAACAATCCTACCTACGGATTTCCAAATACATCATCAACAACCCATTAAAATGGACAAAAGACAAATTTTACACCAAATAAAATTAGCATAGACAGCCTTTGGTTTGACCACAACCTAGTCTTAGACTATGGCTTAGAAATCGGTGGTATTTATTTCTGGAGGTGGTTGCCCCCCACAAAAAAGCGTGCATGTATTTTTGTTATACTTGGTAAATTGGGGTTTCATTTTTGATTTTTTTTGATTTGGGCCTTGACAAATTCAATCCCTGCCCATACATTTGCATTAACATCTTGAATCCTTAAATGGATGCCAACCGAGTCGAAACACCACGGTGGCACTTTGATGTGGGCCTGAACGCCAAAATCCGTTTCAATCCCCATTTCCATTTTTGCTTCAGGGTGCCTAAAACAGGCAACCATGAACAAAACACATTTCACCCAGCATGAGGCTGGATTTTTAAGCCAGCTTGGCCTTTTCGGCTATGAACATCTTGAGCCCGCTATCTTGGCATCCTTGGTGTCGGGAGATCCTTTGCTGCTCATTGGCAAGGCCGGAACTGGAAAAACCTTTCTTTTGAATCGGCTGTCTCAGGCCTTGGGCCTAAGCCATCGGCATTACAACGCCAGTTTACTTTCGTTTGATGACTTGCTGGGTTTCCCTATTCCCGACTCCGATGGGCATTCCATTCGCTACCTTTCGTCCCCCTCCTCAATTTGGAAGGCCGAATCGGTGTTGATCGATGAAGTAAACCGCTGCAAGCCCGAGGTTCAAAATAAATTCTTTAGCCTGTTGCACGAACGCTGCATTCAAGGAATTCCCCTAACTGAACTTCGTTACCGCTGGGCAGCTATGAATCCCATTCAATCGACCGAGGACCCCGACGACCAATACGATGGCTGCGAACCCTTGGACCCTGCGCTGGCCGATCGGTTTGCCTTTCTTCTGCCGGTTCCCGATTGGTCGGATTTCTCAGAATCCACTCAAAACAAAATTTTAGGTTCCGATGCGTTGGAATGCGTTTCGGGCGAATCTTTGCCCTCGTTTATTCAACGGGCGGCCCTCAAGTTTGAACACGCCAAGGCTATTACTCAAATGCAGGATTATTTTCAGCGTGTTTCGGGTTTGCTGCACCGCGAAGGTTTTCGCTTGTCGCCCCGGCGCATGAAAATGCTGCAACGGAATGCCCTTGCCTTGCATGTGGTATTGTGCGAGTTGCAAAATGAGCCCCAAACGGAAACCCTCCAAACGGCCCTGTTTTTAGCCTTAAAATATGGATTCCCTCAGCGTGCTTACCGAGCTGATTTTACCGAACAAACCTTAGAAGCCGCTCATTCCACAGCTTGGCGGCTAGCTCAAATTTCCGATCCGGCCGAAAGGTGGTATGCCGAATTTTTGTTGACCGATTTGCCCGAAGATAAGGCTTCCCGTATTCTTGATTTAACCGTCAGCAAAGACCAGCGTAGCTTGGCCTTGATGCGCTGGTTGGGCAAAGAAACAAACGAACTGCACCGAGCTTTATTTTGCTTCGCTCTTTTTCCAGCCTTTCAGTTTCAATCGGTTTTGACCGAAGATGCCATGCAAGATGTTTTGCGCTATGCCATGCCTGTGATGCATGTAGAGGGCGACCTAGAATGGAAAGAGCTTCCCAGCAACCGGAATGGGGCCAACCCGGCTTGGGCTCCTTGTTTAAAAGTAATTTCAGACATAGAGGGCAAAGACCCAGAACGGGCAGCCCGAGCCAAGCAATTGTTTTTGCATGGCTTGGTCAACATCAAACAAGCTTTTAACCCAGAGCAGGCTGAACTTCATTTGCAGGCTTGTTACTTGCGCGCTGCTGATTTTGTAAATGCTCAGCGTTGATGGAAGCCTTGCATGGTTTAGGGGCCTTTCACAATTCGGGTGGCCCCAGGTCTAGAATGCGCATTGAACCGATTCGGTCGGCCTACCTTGAAAATCCGGGTTTAGATTGCCTATTGCATCAGGAACGTATTCAATTTCAATTGCCCTGTCCTTGCCCAGACATTCGGGGCTTCTTACTAAAGAAGTTTAAACGGGAATGGGGTTTGACCCATTGGGAAGATATTTATCGGGCGGCACCGCTGCCCTCAGAACCTTTTTTGGTTTTGCCTGCGCCAGAAATTGGGAAACGTGATTCCGCCCCGTTTTCCTTGTTGCATGCGCTTATTCTGGCCCGCTGCAACGCCTTTTCTTACCGGCCTCAGGGCGATTTTATTTTTACCGAACAAAGGCTGAACCGCCGTATTTACCTTTTGAAACTTAACATTCCCCAATTTTATGCGTTGGAACCTTGAACGAGTTCAGGCTGTATTGTCTGATTTGGCCGCCGAAAATCCTTTTGCCTGCGAAGCCCTTTTGTCGATTTCGAAGGTGCAATTTTCAAAACGAACGCCCACCTTATCGGTGTCGATTCGGCGCCGTCCTGTGCTTTCTATAAATTCCGACTTTTTAGAGCAGCATGTGCTTACCGAAATGGATTTAAGAACCTTGTTCTTGCACGAATTTTTACATGTATTGCTGAACCACACCCTTCGGTATAAGGTCAACACCCCTTTGCTGAATCTTGCCTTAGATTCCATCATAAACAGCATCATACACCGTTTTTTTGGAACGGAGTATTCCGACTTCTTTTGCCGGTATTACAGTACCGATGGGGCGATGGCCTTGCTTAGGCCGGCTGCGTATACCAGTATTGCTCCAGAGTTGAGAACCGTGCATGGTCAAGTGTATCGGGGCGAAATATCGGCCGATGAAGTTCATGAATTGCTGGAATTTCTGTTGGGTGCATCTCTTGATTTAAAAGGAATTGAATTTTTGGGTGGGCATGATTTTGATCAGCTTGTTTCCGACAAAAACAAAAAGATCTTGGATTCCATTTTGCAGCGTATCAATGGGGTAGGTATATGGAATAAATACTCATTGCCGGGTATTGGAACAGAGCTGACCGGCCTAAGCATTAAAAGGAACAGTCCTGCCAACCTGCGATGGAAAAAGGCGATGGAAGGCAAATTAATCTCATGGCTTACCCTGGCCGACAAGCCCCAATACCAGGGCGAGGGCTTTGTAAATCATCCCATGTTAAACCCGGCCGACAGATCGGCCTATTTCCGTTTTTTATTTGGCAATTGTTTGCCCTTATACCAACATCCTTCAAATATAAAGCCTCAGCATAAAACGCTGGTGGTTTACTTAGATGTAAGTGCCTCCATGAATCAGGAAATTCAGGCTTTGGCCGCCTTACTTAGAGGCCTTAAATCTAGATATCCGATAGAATTGTATGCCTTTTCTGATTCGGTGGTGCCTGCTTTTTGGAACGGCAAAGAGCTGAAAACCCAAACCAGCCAGGGAACAAATTTAGATTGCGTTGTTACCCATTTTAATTCCATTCGGGGCAGCAAGGCGCTGGTTGTAACCGACGGGTATTTGCCCACGCCCTTTTCCTGCATCAATTTGAAAGAACTGCCCCTGTTTTTTGTTATAAGTTCAGGGGGCAGCACCCAATTTGTTCAAAATGTCAATCTGCCTTATTACCAATTAACGCCCCTGCCCCAATGAAACGCTACGCTGAAGCTGTATTAAATGGCCACCCCGACAAATTTTGCGACTTGATTGCCGACAGGCTCATTCGGGAATTGTACCGGATTGATTCGGATGCCTACGCCCAAATTGAGGTTTCGGTTTGGTCGGATGTAATTGTATTAACCGGAGGAGCCGTAACCCGAAGGCCGGCTCGTCTTCCTGTGAAGGAAATCATCATTGACTTGGGTGTAGAAATTGGGTACAGGCCCGACAACCACATAGATGTAAGAAAGTACAAAATTCTGGATCAGGTATGTTGGATTGCTGGGAATCCGGAAAAGTGGACGGCCTTTTCAAACGATCAGTGCATTGTTATTGGGTATGCGGGGTATGATGCAGAAACACACTATTTGCCTCCCGAACAATTTTTGGTTTGGCATTTTAGGGAAGCTTTGGTTCGCGAATTGAAATCAGGGTGTTTGCAAGGCCATGGACCCGATGGAAAGCTGTTGGTTGTGATGCGGGAACAGGGAAGCGAATGGGAGCTGGATACTATTTTGGTAACCCTGCAACAGCATCCCACGGCTCGATTTTTAGACATGACGGCTGCGGTTTATGCGGTGTTGGAATCAACATGGAACGCCTTAAAAAGAAAAGACAAAAGGTGGACGGGCAATTTGGCCGATGTTCAGGTGCAAATAAACCCAAACGGTCCTTTGTTGAATGGAGGCAGCGACGGAGACAATGGTCAAACGGGCCGTAAGTTGGTGATGGATTATTATGGGCCTAGGATTCCGATTGGCGGGGGAGCCTGGTATGGGAAAGACATGAGTCATATTGATCGTTTGGCTGGAGCCAATGCTCGAAAATTGGCTGTGGATTTGGTAAAATTGGGGGCTAAAGAGGCCCAGGTTTCTATTTGTTTTGGGCCTGGGCTGGAACAGCCTCTAAGTATAGACTTGCAATGCAGCCACCGCCCTTTGGTTTCATTGAACGACTATTTCTCGTTTTCGGTGATGCGGTCAAAAATGGACTTGCATGCCATGGACTATGGCTTAGAAACCTTAGGCAGCTATTATTGGAAAGAAGCTTGGTTTAATGCAGTTGAGGAAGAAATTTGGGTGCAGTAAGGCGAAAGAAACGAGGCTGCGGGCCGGATTGAGCAGGGTAGCCCGCAAAGATTGTGGCCTGCGGGTACGCCAGCCGCGCAGGCGACCTTGGGAGCCCGCGCAAGGCGGCTGTACCGCTGGCCACAAGCTGCGGACTACCCAGCGAAAGCCGGATAACCCGCCCATTTTAATGAAAGACTGTTGACAAATTCGGCACTTAACCCGAATTTAAATCGGACAATTTACCGTATTTTGGACATGGATAAACACCATGAACAAAGGAATCCATGAGGAAGACAAAGAAAGAGACGTTCAATCCGTTTAATTTTATCATTTTTGGAGGCGATGGGGACCTTGCCCTTCGGAAAATTTACCCCGCCTTGTTTCATCGCCTGTACGATGGACAAATAACCCCCGATTTTCGAATCTTTGCCATTTGCCGCCGAGAAAGGTCTTTGTCGGAATTTAAAACATCCGTTCTTGAATTTATTTCGGAATCGGGGAAGGAATTTGGGAAGAGCGACTTGGCCAAGATCTTTTTGGAGCGGATTCAACTTGTGCAGGTATCTGATTTTAGCCCAGAGGCGTACTCGAATTTAATAACAGCCTTGAAACCCAACCAAAAGGCGCCCAACATTTTTTACTTTTCTACCCCATCTTCGGCCTTTGGGGCCATTGCATCTGCATTAAAAGAAAATGGATTGATTGATGAGCGAAGTAAGGTTGTGCTTGAAAAACCCTTGGGGAATAGCTTGGCCACCGCCCAAGAAATCAATCGGCAGGTTGGGGCAGCGTTTCAAGAAAATCAGGTGTATCGAATTGACCATTATCTGGGAAAAGAAACCGTTCAGAATCTAATGGTGTTGCGGTTTGCCAACCACCTGTTTGAGCAAGCCTGGAACAGCCAGCACATAGAAAACGTACAAATCACCGTAGCCGAAAGTTTGGGCGTTCAAAGCCGGGCCGGCTACTACGACCAAAGTGGGGCCTTGCTCGACATGGTGCAAAACCACCTGCTTCAGCTTTTGTGCTTGGTCGCCATGGAACCCCCACATCTGTTGGAAGCCGATTTTGTTCGGAACGAAAAACTCAAGGTGCTGTACGCCCTAAGGCCCTTTTCCAAAAAAAGCATCAAAACCCAGTCGGTAAAAGGCCAATACACCCGCGGTAAAATTGCAGGGCAGTCGGTTTCTTCGTACCTTGAAGACATTGAAAAATTTGATTCAAAAACCGAAACCTTTGTGGCCTTAACCACCTTCGTTGACAATTGGAGGTGGAAAGGGGTTCCATTTTACCTTAGAACAGGGAAACGAATGCCCAAACGCTATTCGGAAATTGTGATCAATTTTAGGCCGGTGGCCCACAATATTTTTCCTTCGGGCAAGGAAATACCTGCCAATAAGTTGATTGTTCGTTTGCAACCCGACGAACGCATTGAGCTGGTTCAAATGACCAAGATTCCTGGGCCCGGCGGATACCGATACAAACCCATTGCCCTTAAACTCGATTTCGTAGATAACTTTAAGGAACGGTTCCCCGAAGCGTACGAGCGCCTGATTATGGACGTGGTGCGTGGAAACCAAACCCTGTTTATGCGCCAAGACGAATTGGAAGCTTCATGGATGTGGATTGAAACCATTTCTAAAAGTTGGAAAGAGGTGCAAATGCCTGTGGAGCTTTACGAGGCCGGAACCTGGGGGCCCGGGCAAGATGTTATGCTCGAAGACCACATTTGGAATACCAAGGGATATGCTGTGGATTGAAAAGTCCAACTTGCCCGAATTGATTCAGGCCCTAGGACAAGATTGGGTAAACAATACCCATTCCTTGGTTTCTTCTCACGGCAAGGTGGCCTGGCTGCTTTCCGGCGGAAGCACGCCCAGTCCCTTTTATGAATGGCTGGCAAAACAAGACCTGCCTTGGAACCACATTCGCCTTTATTTGGTGGACGAACGCATGGTGAAAATACAAGATGCACAAAGCAACGAACGCATGCTTCGCGAAGCTTTTGGTCCCGCATTTGAAAAAGGAGCTGTTTTGCACAGCATGGTAGCTAATTTAGACAACCTAGATGCCAACATGGCCCAAACCGCACAAGACTATGCTTCGCTTAACGATATTCCTTTTTTATGTTTGCTGGGCATGGGCCAAGATGGGCATACCGCTTCTTTGTTTCCAAACGATGCCCAATCTGAATTGGGTTTGGTTCCAGATTCACCTGCATTGCTTTTAACCCTTTCGCCCAAGCCTCCACACCAACGCATGTCGGTGGGAGTGTCTGTATTTAAAAAGGCCATAAAAACGTATTTGCTGTTTGCCGGCGCCGAGAAAAAAGCGGTCTGCTTGCATGCATCGAAAGAGCGGCTGCCGGTGGCTCGGGTGCTTGAACACCTTCCAAATTGGGCCGTTTATTTTACACCTTAAGTCTAAACCTATGAATTCTACCATAGCTACGGTTACCCAGCGCATACAAGAACGGAGCCGAGAACGGCGCGAAGCTTACTTGGAGCAGATGGATAGCGCATTTCGAAGCGAAGCAACCCGTGCCGGAATGGGCTGCGGCAATTTGGCCCATGGATTTGCCGGCTGTTCGCCCCAAGAAAAAGAACGCCTGCGCGCCGAAGTACAACCCAACTTAGCCATAGTAACAGCCTACAACGATATGCTGTCGGCCCATAAACCCTACGAAAGCTACCCTGAAAAATTACGCGCCTGGGCTCTAGAAGCTGGAGCGGTAGCTCAAGTTGCTGGCGGAGTTCCTGCCATGTGCGACGGAATAACCCAAGGAGCCGAAGGCATGGAATTGTCTTTGTTTAGCCGAGACGCCATTGCCATGGGAACGGCGGTGGCCCTTTCGCACAATATGTTTGATGGAACCCTGCTGCTGGGGATTTGCGATAAAATTGTGCCCGGAATGCTGATGGGCGCCTTGCCCTTTGGGCATTTGCCTACCCTGTTTGTGCCCGGAGGACCCATGCCCACCGGAATTTCAAACGAAGAAAAGGCCAAAATTCGGCAAGACTACGCCGAAGGAAAAATTGATCGGGCGGCCTTGCTGAAAGGGGAATCCGACAGCTACCATTCGCCCGGAACCTGTACCTTTTACGGAACGGCAAACAGCAATCAGATGCTCTTGGAAATGATGGGTTTGCAATTGCCGGGCAGCAGCTTTGTGAATCCGGGTACCGCACACCGGGAGTTGTTGAGCCGGTTCGCCGTTCAGCAGCTCGTGGAGAACACATTAAACCACCGAAAAGAGCGTTCTTTGGCCTATGTTTTAGATGAAAAGGCCATCGTGAATGCCGTCATAGGTTTGTTGGCCACCGGCGGTTCTACCAACCACACCATTCACCTAATTGCCATAGCCCGCGCGGCGGGTATTATAATCGACTGGACCGATTTCTCTGCGCTTTCAGAGGTCATTCCCTTAATGGCTAGGGTTTATCCCAATGGAGTTGCCGATGTAAATCACTTTCATGCCGCTGGGGGAGTGCCTTTTATTATGCAGTCTTTGCTAAAGCAAGGCTTAATGCACGAAGAAGTGAATACCATTTTGGGGCCGGGCTTGTCTGCTTTTTGCCGAGAATCGGGGGTAGAGAATCAGGGCATTGTTTGGAGAAAAGCGGCAGAAAAATCGTACAACGAGAGCGTGCTGCGCTCGGCCGAATCGCCCTTTCAAGCAACGGGCGGCATTCGGTTGCTTCAAGGAAACCTGGGCCGCTCGGTCATAAAAATTTCGGCGGTAGAGCCAGAACATTGGGCAATAGAAGCTCCTGCCATTGTGTTTCAAAGCCAAGAAGCTTTTTTGAAGGCCTTTAAGGCAAACGAACTGAATCAAGATTTTATTGCTGTTTTGCCCTTTCAAGGGCCGGGCAGCAATGGCATGCCCGAGCTGCATAAGCTTACGCCTTCCTTAGCGGTATTGCAGAAGAGGGGCTACAATGTGGCCTTGGCAACCGACGGCCGAATGTCGGGCGCCTCGGGCAAAGTGCCAGCGGCCATTCATATATGGCCCGAAGCCGAAAAGGGCGGAAACATTGCCAAAGTGCGCACCGGCGACCTTCTGCGCTTAGATGCTGTGGCTGGCCGGCTTGAAGTGTTGGAAACGGATTTTGAATCAAGGCAGCCTGTCGCGATAGAACGCATATTTCAGGGCTGCGGCCGGGAATTGTTCGCCAAACCCAAAACCCAGGTGTCTCATGCCGAATTGGGCGGTAGTTTTTTAATTTAACGCAGATGCAAAACGGAATTTTAGCCCTTTTACAGCCTTATTCTGTAGTGCCCGTTGCGGTATTGCACACCGAAGAACAAGCAGATTCCGCTTGCCGGCGGCTGCTGGAACAAGGCTATGCCTCCATTGAAATTACCCTGCGTACCCAAGGGGCGCTGGATTTGATCCGCTACGTGAAGACACAGTATGGGGCGCAACTTTGTGTGGGGGCAGGGACGGTTTGTCAACCGGCTCAAGCCGAAGCGGCGGCCAAAGCAGGAGCTGAATTTTTGGTGAGTCCAGGTCAAACCGAGGCCTTGGTATTGGCTATGAAAAACACCAGGCTCCCTTATTTGCCCGGAGCAGTTAGCCCCAGCGAGATACTGCAATCGCAGGAGCGGGACCTGGGGGTACTCAAATTTTTTCCGGCTCATTTGTTTGGAGGGGCGGCGGCCTTGAGCGCTTATGCGTCGGTTTTTCAGTCGGTTCGGTTTGTGCCAACCGGTGGGATTGGGCAGGCCACCAAACAGGATTACCTTTCTTTGCCCAATGTGGTGGCGGTTGGGGGCTCCTGGATGTTGAAGTAAACCTCCTTTTACACCGTATTGGTTTTGAGTGGCTGCGGGCCGGATTGAGCAGGGTTGCCCGCAAAGGCGGTGGCCCGGCGGTACGCCAGCCGCGCAGGCGACCTTGGGAGCCCGCGCAAGGCGGCTGTACCGCAGGCCACTGACTGCGGACTACCCGCGAAAGCCGGATATCCCGCCCCCTAAAACTCTTATTTCTTCTTTTTTACTACAGAAATTAAAATAGAAAGGAGCAAAATGACCGCCAATACAAGCAATGAAAGGCCTGAGGGAATATGAAACAGAGGGGCGACAAGCATTTTGCAGCCTATAAAAATCAAAATGAAGCCCAGTCCTTTTTTTAGGTAGCTGAACAGGTTTGAAAAGCCCTGAAGTACAAAATACAAGGAGCGCAGGCCTAAAATGGCGAAAATGTTGGAGGTGTATAGAATAAATGGGTCGTTGGGGGCCACCGAGAATATGGCCGGAACGGAATCGACTGCGAACAGAAGGTCGGTGAATTCGACCGCGAGCAGCACCAAAAATAGGGGAGTGGCCAGCCATTTGCCCTGGTACAGAAAAAAGCGCCCTGAAGACACATCGCCGCCTATTGGGAGCACGCTTGAAATGCGGTCTAAAATTCCCTTGCCTGCGAATTCTTGGCTGTCGTTTGAACTGCTGAGCAAGGAGTTGAGGCCGGCGAACAGCAAAAATCCGCCAAAAAGAAACAGCAATACATTTACTTCAAGCTCAGCAGAATTGCCAAGCCAGGGCATAGGAATGTGGATGAAGGAAAGCCGAACCAGTTCTACTCCGGCGTAAATAAACAAGGCGCGCATGCCCAAAGCGCCGATGACTCCCCAAAACAGCACCTTGTGCTGCAGTCGGTCGGGGACTTTGAAGTAGTTGAAAATCAGCATGAACACGAAAAGGTTGTCCATGGATAATGCTTTTTCGATCCAATATGCGGTTTGAAATTGGGTCCATTTTTCAAGGCCGTGGCTGTCGCGGGTCCAAAGGTAAATAAGGCCTGAAAAGGCCATGGCTAAGCCAATCCAAACCGCTGTCCAAATGCTGGCTTCGCGTACAGAAATGGCATGGGCTTTTCGGTTGAAAAGGCCTAAGTCTAAAGAAAGAACAAGCAAAATTAAAACCGAAAAAATTCCGTACAACCACCGCACTGAATCTGGCTCCGCCTGAATGTAAAGCATGGATTTTTTTTACAAAGGTAGGGGATTGCTTGAATTTTTGTGGGTTGTGGGCTTTGGGTTGGGCTGGGGTGGTTTTCTGCAGGGTACATAGCGTTGTACAGAGGTGTTTTGGTTGGAAATGTGGGGTTTAGGTTTTGAGGCACGAATGGTATGTTTTTGAGGTTAGATTGGCGCAAGAAAGGTGAGCGGCGGGTAGGAAGGTTAGCCGCGGGGAGCTTAGCCACGAATGCACGAATGGGATGTTTTTGGGGTTAGATTGGCGCAAGGAAGGTAAGCGGCGGGTAGCTTAGCCACGAATGCACGAATGGGATGTTTTTGGGGTTAGATTGGCGAAAGGAAGGTGAGCGGCGGGGAGCTTAGGAGAATGGAACCAAAGAACTACCCACTACCCACTACCCACTAATAACTACCCACTAAAAAGCCACGAATGCACGA
>CAILUT010000048.1 GCA_903837495.1 uncultured Flavobacteriales bacterium
GGAAGAAACCCTTTTGCTAAATCATTTCACTCTCCTTATTTTCAATCCTGATTTCGTAGAATAGATTATTGAATACCCCATCAAAGTCATAAAAACGGGTGCGGCGGGCGGCCCGCCAAAAAATTCTATGATTTGTCCAAATACCGAGTTTATAACTTCTGGACTTGCAAACACTTCTAATGTGTGAACAGCTATCATAAAAAACACGGCTAGCCCTCTAGCAAGGTCTATTGACAAAAGCCTTTTGTTCTGAGTGGTTGCATTCATCTTTCCATCATTTTTAGACAGTAAAAATGCGATGCTAAAAAGAGCTTTCATTTGACGAATGTCACAAAATCATTTTGCCCTCAATCGGCTGAGTGTTTCTCTTGATATTCCAAGATATGATGCTATGTATGTTAAAGGAATACGTTGAAAAAGTTGTGGCTCTTTGTCTAGTAGAATAAGGTATTTATCTTTTGAACTCATCATTTGTGAAAAGTAAATCTTGTCTTCTAGAAATAGAGCATAGTCTTCTAGGATCTCATTGATGAAATTAGCTATTTGAATATTTGTGTGCATTCGTGGTTTTATGTGTTTTAAATTGAATGAAATCAGAGTGCTATTTTCAACCAATTCCATAGTTTCTCTTGATGGTTTGTCCTTAAAATTGTGCAAGGAACCAACCATGTCATTCTCCAACGCAAACCAAGTATTCACCTCTATACCCTCTTTCAGATAGTAGCTTCTCACGGCACCTTTTATGACAAAATAAGCGAAGTCGTGTCGTTGGTTTTCTTTAATAAGTACGTGTTTTTTGTCCAAATTTAAAATTGTCAAATGAGCACATATTTCCGCCTTTGTAGTTTCGCTTAGCTCTTGGTTTGTTGAAAAGTGGTCTATAAAGGTTTTGAATAGGATGTCCATTTTAAAGTGTCTTTTTGAGTACAGTTGTTTGTATGCTTGTGGGGTTTGCTGCCATTGTCTATTGTGGCAGTTCGCCGAACAACTCCATTTTAAACCTACAAATCGGAGGCAGAAAATCCAAACTTTGGGCCGTTTTTAAACGTTGGGTTGTGGGCCGCTCGTTTTGAACGCCCCTGTTTCATGGGCCTTTGCAGCGGATATCTGAACCCCATTCTTCGTTTTTTATTTGAAGCCCGCTTTTTTTTGGCCGCCCGCGGCAGGGATTGACGCGGCTACCCCGCAAGGGTGCCTAAGCCTGGCCCGCTAGGTGCGGAGGCGACGGAAGGAGCCCCCGCAAACCAGCTGGGCCAGACTTTCGGCAACCGCGGAGTAGCGCGGAAAGCCCGGCTGCCGCCCCCCGCCCCAAAAACCTCTTTCAGACGGCCCATAAGGGCAAAAAAAAAGCGCCCGAAGGCGCCTTTCTTTTTTTATTTTTTAATTCGCTTAAACACGAACCGAGTTATGAAAATACCGTCGTTGTCGTCTTGCCCAGCTTTGCTCTCAACTCCGCTCAACACAAACGCCAAATCCCAACCTTCAGCGGCCATTTGGGTTAGCTTTGACGACATCAACGCGTCGTTGCTGGCAATGTTCTGAAAATTGATGCCCACGCCGCTGTAAAAGTTCAACAACTTGGTTTCGTTGAAATTGTCGATTTTCAATTCGCCCCGCTCAATTTTACCCTGATCGCTTTTTTTGCCATCGGTACGGGCCGTGGTAAACTGACTTGCATCTACATTCTCGTTCTGCTCAATCAGTCGGCTGCGACCCAATCCCATGGGCACAATCGATTCAATGGCGGTCAAAATTTTGTACTCATAGGTCTGAGCTACCGATACTGCCGCGGTCATAAAAAACGCTACGGCCAACATGCTGATTTTTTTCATGGTTGTTTTTTTGCAAATATAATTCAGAGATTTGATTTGCGCTCCCGTTTTAGATTTATTAACCCAACACAGAATAGGCGGCTCCCAAGCAATATTCCTTACTTTTGGCGTTGATGCCTAGCATGCGGTTTTATTTTTTGCGGTTTTATTCGGCGGCAGCTGCACTTTGGCTTTTGGGGGCGGCACTGCACTCCCAAACGGGCTGGCTGCAAGGCGTGGTAACCGACAGCCTAAACAGGCCAATTGCCTTGGCCACTGTGGTGTTGGAAAATGGAGCGTATGTGGCTGTGAACGAGGAGGGCTTTTACCGCATTGAAATGCAGTCGAATCTGCCGCAACGGGTAAGCGTCAAGGCCTACAATTACCGCTCTGAATCTTTTCGGATTGCCCTGAAGTCTGGCGAAACCAAACGCAAAGACGTTCAATTGAGTCTGCTGAGTTTGAAAGAATACCGGTTGGAAGAGCGGCGCAAGGAAGATTTAAGCGTTGTTGAAATTCAGGTTCAAGATGTTCAGGCCATGCCGGTTCCTGGCGATGCGCTGGTGGCCCTGATTCGGCAGCAAGGCATTGGGGTGGCTGCCGGCAACGAATTGTCGTCGGGCTATTCGGTTCGCGGCGGCAACTACGACGAAAATCTGACCTATGTGAACGGCATGGAGGTGTACCGCCCGTTTTTGGCGCGCAGCGGCCAACAAGAAGGACTTAGCTTTGTGAATCCCGACATGGTGGAATCCATCGAGTTCTCGGCCGGTGGCTTTGAAGCCCGCTTTGGCGATAAAATGAGCTCGGTGCTCAACGTGGCTTACCGCAAACCCACCCTGTTCCGTGCCGATGCCGCCTTGGGCTTTCTGGGCGGCAGCCTGCACGTGGAAGACGCCATTTTTCACAACCGCTTAAAATACAACATTGGCTACCGCTACAAAAGCAACAACTATTTGCTGTCGGGCCTAGATACCCGCGGCGATTACCAGCCCGTTTTTCAAGACCTCCAAGCCTTTGTTGCCTACGACCCCCACGAAAACTGGGAATTCAGCTTTTTCGGTTCCTTTTCTGACAACAATTACCGGGTCATTCCCGACAACCGGCAAACCCAATTTGGGCACATTCAAGAAGCCAAACAGCTGAATGTGTACTTCGACGGGCAAGAGTCCACCCGGTTTCAGGTGGGCAGCGGAGCCTTTGCTGTAAAATGGACGCCCCAGAACTCGGAACACCGGGTGTATGCCAACGCGTTCCGAACGGTCGAGGAAGAGAATTTTGACGTGCAAGGCCAGTATTTTCTGGGTGAAATTGAAAACGATTTGGGCAGTCCCAATTTTGGCGAGGTGGTCAATACCACAGGCTATGGCACATTTTTAAACCATGCCCGCAACCGAATGGAAGGGAATGTGTGGGCGGCAGGCTATTCGGGCGAACACCGCATCAACAAAAAACGCTTGGAATGGGTGGGGCTTTGGGGGGCCGAATACCGCCGCGAGTCCATCAAAGACCGACTCAGCGAATGGAGTCTGCTGGATTCTTCGGGCTACTTGCTCCCCTTCACCGGTCCGGCCGACCTAAATTCCATGGAATTGGACGAGGTCCGAAACACCAACTCGGTCTTAGAAAGCCAACGCATTCAGGGCTTTGTTCAAAGCCGCAGCAAATTTATGCTTCCCGACTCGTCCAGCTTGCTGTTCAGCGCCGGACTCCGCGCTCATTGGTGGGATTACAACGCTCAGCTGTTGCTGAGCCCCCGGGTTCAGCTTGGCCTAAGGCCCAACTGGAAAAGCCGATTCTTGTTCCGCGTTTCGGGCGGTTTGTATTATCAAGCGCCCTTTTACCGCGAATTGCGCGATTTGGACGGCGCACTTCAACAGGGGGTTCGGGCACAGCAATCCTGGCATGCAGTGGTAGGAATGGATTATCAGTTTAAATGGTGGGGCCGGCCGTTCAAGCTTACTGCAGAGGCCTACTACAAACCGCTTTTTGATCTGAATCCGTACAAAATCGACAATGTACGCATCCGCTATTTTGCCAACAACCTGGCTCAGGGCTATGCCACGGGATTGGACGTAAAATTGAACGGGGAGTTTATTCCGGGATTGGATTCCTACGTTTCATTGGGCATCTTAAACACTATGGAAGACATTGTTGGCGACCAGGTTATTGGCCCTGGCGGGAATCCCGTTGATTACGGTTTTATTCCCCGGCCTACCGATCAGCTGTTGAATGTGGGCATCTTTTTCCAGGATGAATTGCCGGGCTTGGAGCGTTTTCGGGTGCATTTAAATTTATTGTTTGGCAGCCAGCTTCCTTTTGGGCCGCCCAGCGACATCCGCGCTGCCGACACGCTTAGGAGTCCCTTCTACCGCCGCGTTGACATTGGTTTCAGCTTTGTTTTTTTAGAAGCCAACCGCCCCAAGGTAAATCAAAGCCACATTCGGACGTTTTGGGCTTCTATGGAATTTTTCAACCTGCTCGACATCAACAACACCATTTCGTATTTGTGGATCCGCGATGTGTCGGGCCGCCGGTACGCCGTGCCGAATTACCTGACGCCCAGGCTAATAAATCTAAAATTGGTTTTACAACTTAAGTAGGTGGGGCAACATTTTGCGTCTCCGCGTCACCCAGATTTCAGCCCCGTTTTAAAGATTATTGATTCTGGGCGGCAGCCGGGCTTTCCGGGCTACTCCGCGGTTGCCGAAAGTCTGGCCCAGCTGGTTTGCGGGGGCTCCTAACGTCGCCTCCGCACCTAGCGGGCCAGGCTTCGGCACCCTTGCGGGGTAGCCTCGTCAATCCCTGCCGCGCCTCCTGGCCGTTTGCAATGCGTTTTTAATGAGGATTGTGTGCGGTGTTTTGGCCCTTGGTTGGGGGCTTACCCCGGTGTTTGCTCTTTCGTGGGATAAAAGGTTGGGTTGGATTCGTGGCAGTGGTTTGGAGAATAGCTCATTCAGCCCAAAAATGGCGCTACCGATTCGGGGCCCTAGGGGGAGACGGCCCATCAGTACAAAGGTGCGAAGGCTGTATCTGATTATCCGTTTGGGAAACGTTTAATACACGTTTAAAAACAGAAAATTAAAGGAAAGCCTTTCTGGCAAAGGCGTGCAGGCGGGGTTAAAACATCGGTTTTTTTAGGCATGTGGTACAAAGGCCGGTCTAAGCCAATTTAAGGGAGCAAGGCATGCCGCTGAGCCCGCCTGTAGCCCTTGCCTGCGGCCCCCCATTCCAAACCGAAATGGGCTTGGCTTTTCAAAAAACAGCAAGGATTTTAACAGAAATGTCGGGGGATAGGATATTCGATGCCGACCCCCCCTGCGTTGGGGACAAATGGTATTGGACAGGTTGAAGCCCTGCGCCCCCGACGAAGGGGCCAACCCCGCCAAAGACGGGTGCTTTTCCAGGCCATTTCGAAAAATTTCCGAACTCATGCACCTCAACGTTTGCGAAACAAGAGCAATTTCATACATTTACCTTAAAAATTACACCTTATGCGTCAAAATTTTATCCTTGGCTTATTTCTTATGGGTTCGCTTAGCGTTTCCCAACTTGCTGCCCAGCAAATCTACTTCGAGAATTTTGAGGGCAACAATCCGATGGTGGTTATGAATACCAACAACGTAAACAGCGGCACCACCTTTGACAACAATTGGTTGATCAACAACAAATACACGGGCGGGCAGTTTACGCCCATCAGCGGAACTTGTTTTAACACCTTAAACATTCCCAATACTGGGGCTCAGCCAAATACCATCAGCAGTGCGAATGGCAAGTACATGCACATTTCATCTTCCCAATCTCAACTGGGCATTACGCCTATGGACAATGCCCACTATTGTGCGGCAGATCAAAACTGTTATTTTCCCGGGAATTATTTTGCCCGGACCACAGCCATAAACACTTCTGGATTGAGTGGCGTTACGCTTAAATTTTGGTGGATTGCCGGGGGATCGCCCAATAATGCCTTTGGAGAATTGTATTACAGCACCAACGGAGGTTCTACTTGGACCCAATGGCAAGGTTTAAGTTTGGCCAACCAGCCCTCGTGGACTCAAACCACAATTGCCTCAAATATTTTTGACAACCAATCCAATTTAATGATTGGTTGGAGGTTTGTAAACAACAACGGACAACCAGGCACCTTGCTTTCTTTGGGAATTGACGACGTGTCATTGTCGGCCCCGGTTGTTACTCCGAACTTAGCTACGGGCGACTTAACCACAGGCAACGTATTGTGTCCAGGCATGAGCATCACCGTTCCTTACACGGTATCGGGCGGCAACTTTCAAGGGAACAACAATTTTGCCCTAGAAATGTCAGATGCATCAGGTGTTTTTGCTGGGAACATCATTGGAACTCAATCGGGAACTGGAAGCGGGAACATTACTGCAACCCTACCTCAAGTATTGCCTGGAGGGAACGGCTACAAATTCCGGGTTAATTCGTCCAATCCAATCGTACAAGGAACAGCCACTCCAGGAAGTTATCAGGTTCCTGATGCGTTGAATCTTAGTTTTACTCAAAGCATCAGCGGCTTAACGGTAAACGTTACGAACACCTCTACTGTTTCTCCGGGTGCACAATGGTTGTTTTGCCCCAACAACAGCACGGGCCAAGGCATTAATTACGCTCACACATTTGCCGCCAGCGGTACGTATTGTGTATGTTTAACTGCCAACAACGGCTGTATGGCCGATACGATTTGTGTGGACGTTACTGTATGTGCCGACGTTGTTGCTGACTTGTTGCCCTCGGTGAATGGACCCGTGGTAACCATTCCAAACAACGTGAGTG
Source organism: uncultured Flavobacteriales bacterium (assembly GCA_903837495.1). GTDB lineage: Bacteria > Bacteroidota > Bacteroidia > CAIKAF01 > CAIKAF01 > CAIKAF01. The sequence continues at coordinate 6,609 of CAILUT010000048.1, forward strand.
GTGCCGACAGCGTTGTGGTGATTTTTGTTGGTTTGGATACAGCTTACAACCCTGTTTTTCCATACCAATACACGTACACGACCTTAGGGCCTAAAACCATTTGCATGTATGCTTACAACGATTGTGGAAACAGCGATTCAAGTTGTGTAGATGTTACCATCAGTTCTATCCAGAGTTTGGAATCGAACGCTGACTGGGTGCGCATTTCGCCGAACCCTGCCAATCAAAACGTGCAAATTCAAGCAAACGGCATGAGAAGTTTGCGTTTGATCAACATGACGGGTCAAACGGTGCTGCGCAAGCATTTTGATGCTGCCGTGAATGAAACCGCACTTCATTTGGGTGCTTTGCCCAACGGTGTCTATATTTTAGAGATACAGGGCGATCAAAAATCGTTGAATCAGCGTCTTTTGATTCAGCATTAAGCTAGGATTCATAAAACGAAATAAAGGGCGGCTTCGGGTAGAGGCCGCCCTTTTATATTTGAAGCGAAGCCAGATGAGCCGAACCTTCAGGCAGCAAAACCGATTAAGCCATTGTCTTAGCTAGCGTGTGCACTATTTTTTTGTGGAAACCCTTTGTTTTTTATAGCTTTAACCTAATGTTACCAACCCGCCGGATTTTCATTTTTGGACTTAGCTTAGCCTTTTTAGGGGCTCAGGCCCAATTGCCCTCTGTTTCGCTTAACGAAGCAAATCCAACCACCACTTTGGCGCCTTGGCAAGAAAGCGAGGTGCAAAGCAAAGCTCTAACAGATGCATTTCGGCGCACGTACACGCTGAATGACGGCAGGATAATTGGTCAAACCTCGCGCACTGCCATCAATTATCGAACGGTGGGCGGGAGTTGGGCAGAGATTAACCCGCTTCCTTCAAAAATGGAAGGCGGAGTTTATTCGGCAGAAAAGCAAGCCTACCCTGTTCGTTTAAACACAGGAAACGGCTGGGGTCAGGTAGGCCAGATTCAATACCGAGCGGTACGGGTTTTGGGGCTAGACCTTCCGCCGTACCAAACAGGAGTTGAAGCGGGGACGTTTGAACAGCAAATCGCTTCGGGCCTAAGGCGAAAAACCGAATTTAAGCATAATGCCCTTAAAACCAGCGTGCTGCTTTCGAGCATTCAGGAGCATGTTTCAGAATGGACGTTTGAAGAGGAGTTGGACCTCCCCAATGGGGCTAAGGTTATTGAAGACGAGGGCCTGCGTGGATTGTTGCGGATAGAAAAGGATCAAGAAGTTATTGGATTGATTTATCCGGCATGGCTAAAAGATGCCCAAGGAAATGTTGCCACGGCGACCTACGAATTTCAGCTTGAGGGGAATCGGCTGGCTCTAACTACCGTGTTGCCGAAAGATTGGATTGCATCGCCTGCCCGGGTTTTCCCTATTGAGATTGACCCTTTGGTAACGGGTCCGACCGCCGTTTTTGGGGGCGGATTTATGCCCTCGTGCGACATGCCAAATTTTTATGTGGACAGCATATTGGTAACGGTTCCGGCCATGATTGCCATTACCGGAGCTTTTGTGACGGGCAGCTATTATGCGAGTCCTTTTTCGGGAGCAACGATGGCCAATGGAGCGATGTTTTTTAGTTCTAGCTGCGGGAATACCCCCCAATTAACCGTAGCACCACCCACGGGAAACTCACCGGGAACAGCTTATCTTGCGAATCAGGATTACCGGAGTCCTTTGACGTGTTGTTTGCCTTCGGCCTGTACCACCCAAACCTTTTGGGTGAAGATGCACATTGGGCGCACCATAGGTGGTCCGGGCTGCAATTACAGTTTTATCTATTACGACATGAATTCCCCATGGCCTTTCTCTGTATATATTGAAGGCCGCACAATTGAAACTGCCAGTTCGGGGTGGATATTGAGTCCGAGCGAGCAGTGTTCGGACGATTGCGAAGTTAAGATTAGGGTCTTTGGCCGGTACGGCGTTCCGCCCTACACCATTGTGCACCCCTGGTTGCAAGGGGTTGAATCTATGGGAAATCCAAATGTGGGTTGTCAAACTCCGCTGGTAAACAAAGAGGTAACGGCAACCCGCCCAAATTGTCCAGACTTTTGCGTAGAAAATCCCAACTTGCCGGTTCCTGCCCCTGTGGTGCGCGACCAATGCAACAATGGCATTCAAGGGTTCAGCTCGAAAATCATATCGATTAAGCCTACTCCAGAAATTTCGGTTTCAACCAATCTGATTGAAATATGCAGCGGGGAAACCGGCAGCTTTTTGTTTGATGCCTGCCCAGATGGGGTGGACGTAAATTGGACGGGAGGTGGATTTCAAGGTCAAAATCAAGTGGACACGACCATGGAAAATACGGGGACCGACACCTTGACGGTGGTGTACCAAGCCACGGCATCGCTGAATGGTTGTACGGCTGCGGCAGTAACCACAACCCTGCATACCTACCCGCTACCCAGTGCATTAATGGTCCTGCCAGATGTGGCCATCATTAATACCGATGTTCCTTTGTTGGATTCCTCCAATTACAGCGGTGGGCAACCGCAAAGCATAGAATGGCTTCTTCCGGGTGGGGCGACGGTGAGCGGCAACCCTGCTGTTTTTGCCTTTGGCAGCATTGGAGAACAGGAGGTTTGTTTGGTGGTGGAGACCAATTATGGGTGTAGGGACACCGTTTGCAAAACGATCATGATAATTCCACCGGATGTGCCTTCTCCGAATGTAGTTACTCCAAATGGAGATGGAGAAAACGATGCGCTGTCGTTTCAGTACCTTGAATTTTTTGGGCCGGCCCAACTTACGGTGTTTAATCGCTGGGGCATTGTAGTGTATTCCAATTCTGATTATCAAAACGATTGGGTTCCTACGGTAAGCGATGGGACGTATTTTTACGAATTGATATTGGCGGACGGAAAAGCGAAAACAAGCACCTTGCTTGTTGTGCGGCCATAGTGGGGGGGGAATTGCCGGCAATGTTGGCAAGTGGGCCTAAATGTGTTCATTTATGGGTTGATTTTTGCCCTTTAGCTCTGTTTTTTTTGGGCGGCAGCCAGGCTTTCCGGGCTACTCCGCAGACCCAAACCGGGCCGGCCCAGGCCTGGCAGGAGCTCCCAAGGTCGCTCTGCCAGTCAAGGGCCGGCTGCCGGTTGGGCCCTTGCGGGGTAGCCTCGTCAATCCTTGCCGCAAGCGGCCGCCAACGTTTAGCCCTGCGATTTAAAACGATAGCCCTTCAAGGCCTTATTTCTTTGTACCTTTGCCCTGATTTTAGGCTAAGATACAAGCGCAAAAGCACCCAAAACTATGAGCACCCCCTTGCACGTTTACGCTGAAACCACACCAAATCCGGCCACGATGAAATTTGTGGTAAATCTGCCCTTGCTGCCAAATCAAAGCGCCGAATTCACCTCGGCAGAAATGGCGGGAACGGACGATCTAATTGGGGCTTTGTTTCGTTTTTCGTACATTAAATCGGTGTATATAGCCTCCAATTTTGTTACCTTAACGAAGGTTGAAGGGATAGAATGGTACGAGTACATGAATGAAATTCGGACCTATATTCGGGATTTTTTGGAAGCGGGAAATCCAGTACTCACGAAAATGCCGCCTAAGAAGTTGGCCATTCATCCGGTAGGTCAAGAGCCCTTGCCTGAATCGGAAATTGACGCAAAAATTACTGAAATTTTAGACGAGTACATTCGCCCGGCGGTAGAGCAGGATGGGGGAGAGATTGCGTACCGAGGGTTTAAAGATGGGATTGTGTATGTAGCCATGCGTGGTTCTTGTGCGGGTTGCCCGAGTTCCACCTTGACATTAAAGGCGGGGATTGAGCAGCTGTTAAAAAGAATGATACCGGGAGTAGAGCAAGTGGTTGCCGAAAACGATTTAGAGCAGGTCTAAGTTCGGGTGTTTTTGAGTGTTTGCTACCATCGGGCTTGGTATCCGATGTGAATTTTTGATTGCCCGAATCCGGCGGCTTCGCCGGGAACAATTCCTAAGGCATAGAGGACCGAGAAGGAACCTGCTGGGGTTAAAAAGGTTAATCCTGCCCCCATTCCCAATTGCCATTGGCTGCGTTTGGATTGGTTCAAATCAAGTCCGAATCGGCCTGCATCGACAAACAGTTGAAACCAAGAACCGGGGTCAAATACATACCGTATTTCGGAGTTGGCATAGGCAAACCAGGTAGCATAAAGGGATTCTTCGTCCACGCCCCTTAAGCTGTGCAGGCCTCCCAGCCGTCGGGTTTCACTCATGAGCAATTGGGGGCTATACAGCCACCAGGCATGGGTTCGTAAAAAAGCGACCCAGCGTTTAAAAACGGGTCGAATAAGAGCGGCCGTTGAAAACACCAAAGCCATTAAAATACGAAAAAGGATATGCCGGCACATTAGGGGCTCAATTGCCAGGGTATGGGTTCAAGGCCGTTGTCTTGCAAAAAAGCGTTCGCCAACGAAAAATTACGGCATCCGAAAAAGCCCTGATACGCTGAGAGCGGAGAGGGGTGGGGTGCGAGCAACGCGAGGTGTTTTTTTTCATTGATTAGCCCTCTTTTTTGCTGGGCAAATTTACCCCACAACAAAAAGGCAACAGCGGATTGTTCTCGACTAACGGTGGACAAAACCGCGTCGGTAAAAGCATCCCAACCTAAGTTTCGGTGAGAGCCTGCTTGTCCGGGTGCAACGGTTAAAACGGAGTTTAGGAGCAAAACACCCCGGTTGGCCCATTCTAAAAGGTGGCCGTGCGGGGCTGGGGCTATGCCCAGATCCTCGTGCAGTTCTTTAAAAATGTTTTTTAAGGAGGGGGGAACAGGAATGCCCCGCGGCACCGAAAAAGCCAATCCTTCTGCTTGATGTGGCCCATGGTAGGGGTCTTGGCCTAAGATTACCACCTTAACTCTGGGCAATGGAGTTTCATTTAAGGCTCGAAACAGGTGCTTGGACTCGGGGAAAAAACCTGTATTGGTAGCGGATTCAACCAAATTTTTTCTTAACTGAACCATGTAAGGCTGATGAAATTCAGCCTCAAGGTGGCTAAGCCAAGTTTCATGCAGTTGAATTCGATGGATTCCCATTTCTTGGTTTCAAATCAAAGAAACAACACTTATTGTTAATAACCGAATGATATTTTAACGATTTATGCCTTTTAGAGCCAATAAATTTCCGCTACTTTTGAAAAAAATCCAGGGAATGAAACGCTCAATAATTCTGTTGGCCGGCACCTTATTGGTTGTGGCAATGCTTTTCTCTTCGTGCAAATCGGGCGATCATTGCCCTGCTTATGGCAGTTTGCCGCATTCGGTACAGGTAGGCTAGGCTTTTCTATGCCCTGCGGGTTATTTGCTTCCCTGCCGTTTTTCTGAAAAAAAGCGGCTCAATAGTTTTCCACATTCTTCGTTTAAAACGCCCCCTTGAATTTGTGTTTTCGGATGCAGGTGCCCTTGAGCGGTAGAATCAAAGCCGTATTTCAAATCGGCGGCACCGAAAATAATGGCTTCGGGCCGGGCCCATCGAAGTGCCCCGGCACACATCATGCAGGGTTCTAAGGTAATATACACCCTGCAGCCTTCTAAAAATTTTGAGCCCAAGAAGTTGGCGGCAGCGGTAATGGCCTGCATTTCGGCATGTGCGGTTACATCGAGCAGCCGCTCGGTAAGGTTGTGCCCGCGTGCAATAATCCGGTTTCGGGAAACAACGACGCAACCAACGGGCACTTCGTCCAAATCATAGGCTTTTAAGGCCTCTTTTAAGGCCTCGCCCATAAACCATTCGTCGCTTAGCGGTTCAATCATTGGGGCAAAGATAGGCATCTGCTTCGAAGCGTTTTCAAATTATTGAAGGGGCCTAACCCCCCTGGGATTTGCACTGGCTGGCCTTGGGGTAAAAGGCAGGTGGGGTTTGAAATTGGGCTTGCTGCCTGTTGGAACGTGTTTTTAAAAGGATTGATTTTGGGCAGCGGAGAGGGGTTTTCTTTTTTGGGGACTGGGAATGCTTTTGGTTTCAAGAGACCAAAGGCCAAGCCCTGCCGTGCTCGGTGTGCTTGCGGCAGGGATTGACGGGGCTACCCCGCAAGGCTGCCGAAGCCTGGCCCGCTAGGTGCGGAGGCGACGGTAGGAGCCCCCGCAAACCAGCTGGGCCAGCCTTTCGGCAACCGCGGAGTAGCCCGGAAAGCCCGGCTGCCGCCCAAAACCAACACGTCCAAAAGCCCAGTAAAAACGGACGGCCCCCCAATTTAAAATCCCCGATGCATGAAGCCCCCAACCCCGCCCTAATTTCCTACATTTGCCTACAATTTCTTAGCATGAACGCCCGCGACGTACGCCAAACCTTTCTGGATTTTTTTCGGCAAAAAGCCCATGAAATCCTGCCTTCGGCCCCCATGGTGCTGAAAGACGACCCTACTCTAATGTTTACCAATGCGGGCATGAACCCGTTTAAAGATTGGTTTGTGGGAAATGAACCCGCCAAATTTCCGCGGGTGGCCGATACCCAAAAATGCCTGCGTGTAAGTGGAAAACACAACGACCTGGAAGAGGTAGGCCGCGACACCTACCACCACACCATGTTCGAAATGCTGGGCAACTGGTCGTTCGGCGATTACTTTAAAGAAGAAGCCGTTTCATGGGCCTGGGAACTGCTGACCGAAGTGTATAAAATTCCCGCCCATCAACTGTATGTTACCTACTTTGAAGGCGACGCGGCGGAAAACCTAAGCCCCGACCTGGAAACCCGCGACCTGTGGCGCAAATTTCTGCCCGAAGACCGCATTCTTACCGGCAACAAAAAAGACAATTTCTGGGAAATGGGCGACACCGGCCCCTGCGGCCCCTGCACCGAAATACACGTGGACATCCGTCCTGAATCAGAACGCAACAGCGGAACGCCCGGCAGCGAATGGGTGAACCGCGACCACCCCCAAGTGATTGAGGTGTGGAACCTGGTGTTTATGCAGTTTAACCGCACCGCCGACGGATCCTTGAAGCCCCTGCCCAACACCCATGTGGACACCGGAATGGGCTTTGAACGCCTGTGCATGGTGCTGCAAGGAACCACCTCGAACTACGATACCGATGTGTTTAAACCCTACATACAGTGGTTGGCAGACACCTCGGGCATTCCCTACGGACAGGCCGAAACCACCGACATCGCCATGCGCGTCATGGCCGACCACATTCGGGCCGTGGCCCTGGCCATTACCGACGGTCAGTTGCCCTCCAACACCGGAGCCGGATACGTGATTCGCCGAATCCTACGCCGGGCTGTCCGCTACGGATTCAGCTTTTTGGGATTCAAAGAACCCACTTTTTACCGCTTGCTGCCCCTGTTGGTAAGCTCGCTGGGCGAGGCCTTCCCCGAACTAAAACAGCAGCAGGCCTTTGTTTCGAAAGTGATGGAAGAAGAAGAAATGGCCTTTTTGCGCACCCTTGAAAACGGATTGGGCCGATTGGAAACCCTGCTTCAACCCGGCAAAACCTTGGACGGACAAACCGCCTTCGAGCTGTACGACACCTACGGATTCCCCTTTGACCTGACCGCCTTGATTGCGGCCGAAAAAGGCGGCATGGTAGATGAAGCCGGATTTCTTTCGGCCTTGGCACAGCAAAAAGAACGCTCCCGTTCGGCCGGAAAAATCACCGCCGACGATTGGCAGCAGGTGCAGCCCGACGTGCCGGTGCAGTTTGTGGGCTACGATCAACTGCAAGCCACGGGGCGCCCCATCAAATTCCGAAAGGTAGAATACAAAGGGCAAAGCCGCTTTCAACTGGTAACCGACACCACACCGTTTTATCCGGAGGGCGGCGGACAGGTGGGCGACAAAGGCGTATGGATAGGCCATGACGGGGAACGCCTGCAGGTGTTAAACACCCTGCGCGAAAACCAATTGATTGTGCATGTGGTGGACCGCCTGCCCGACAACCCCAACCAAGAATTTGAGGGACAGGTAGATACTGTGCTGCGGCTTGACTCTGCCCGAAACCACAGCGCCACGCACCTGTTGCATGCGGCCCTACGGCAGGTTTTGGGTACGCACGTAGAACAACGGGGCTCCTTGGTGAACCCCGACTACCTGCGTTTTGACTTTTCCCACCCCGGAAAAATAAGCGAGGAAGAGCTGCAAGAAATAGAGGGCGAGGTAAACCGCCGCATTTGGGCCAACCATGCCTTGCAAGAGCGCCGCGACCTTCCTTTTCAGGAAGCCTTGGCGGCAGGAGCCATGGCCTTGTTTGGTGAAAAGTACGGAGAGCGTGTGCGCATGATTGTATTTGACCCGGCCTTTTCGGTGGAATTGTGCGGAGGCACCCACGTGCAGGCCACCGGAGCCATAGGTTTGTTCAGCCTTGTTTCAGAGGGTTCTGTAGCGGCGGGCATTCGCCGCATTGAAGCCTTGACCGGCAGGGCGGCCTACGAACAGGCTCGGCAAACGGCCCAGGACTGGAAGCAAGCCGGGGCCATGTTGAAAGCTCCGTCGAAAACCTTGTTGGCCTTGGAAGAGAGCCTAAGCGAAATGGCGCGCCTAAAAACCCGCTTGGAAATGCTGGAGGCCCAACAGGGGCAACAGCAATGGGCTGAACTGCTAAAAACCGCTGAAACCCATGGCGAACATAAGGTGTTGATTGCTAAAACCGATTTAAAGGGCGATTTTTTGCGCAACGCCTTGTTTGCTTTGCGCAGTGCTCCGGAATCCTGGTTTGTGGTGTTGGGGGGGCAGGAGGCGGAAAAGGCCAACCTAACGGTATTCGCTTCCGATCAGCTGGTTGAGTCGGGCTTGGATGCCCGGCAATGGATTAAAGAATTGTCGGTGCACATACAAGGTGGCGGCGGCGGGCAGCCTTTTTTGGCCAATGCGGGCGGGAAAAACCCGGCGGGCTTGGTGGCGGCCCTTGAGGCGGCTCGGGCGAAATGGGCTCGGGAGGGGGGTATGTAAATACAGCACATGTGTGGTCTCCTGATCAAGGACAGCGCATGTGTGGTCTCCTGATCAAGGACAGCGCATGTGTGGTCTTTACTGTGGGAGACAGCACATGTGCTGTCTCTACGCC
>CAILUT010000049.1 GCA_903837495.1 uncultured Flavobacteriales bacterium
CCATAATCCGCCAATTTGATGCTGAACTTCAAATTCAATTGGGCCTCTTCTCCTTTTACAGCCAAGGTGGCGGGAACCCGAATTTCTTTGCTTACCCCATGAATTTCAAGTTTGCCCAGCAACTCAACTTGATGCGATCCCGGCCAGGTCAAGGGTGCCGCTTTTTGAAAGCTGCCGTTGAATGTGGCCCGGGGGAATTTGTCGGAATGCATGTAGTTTTCATTGAAATGCTCTTGCATCAGCGCTTTTTCAAATTCAAACCCTCGAATTTGAACCACAAAGGCAACCTCGCCTTTGCTTAAATCAACGGCCGACAAAGCTTGTTTGTTTACGGCTGAAATGTCCTCCAAGGCTGTGCCAGAAAAAAACGAAACCTGTCCGGTTTTTGTGGTAAATTTCTGAGCCATTCCGGACGTTGCAATCGATAAGGTAAGAAGGGCGGCAATTAGGTTTTTCATTGGATTGGGATTTGGCTGTGAATTAAAGGTACGGATTAATTTTCAGGGGCGCCGGCGGCTATCCAAGATTGAATCTGACTGAGTTGACAAGAAGGCAAGGGATTTCCAGGAGGCATCAACTGCACTCCCCCGCTGCCTGCAATGGCTTTATTCAGCATGCCGTTCAAGGCCTGTGTTTTTACCAAGGAATAGCTTGCCAAATTAATCCCTCCATTTTGAGTCGAGGCATTGTGGCAGCCTTGGCATTTTGATTGAATTAGGGGTTGAACCACTCCGGTCCACGTAAATTGGGAAGTGTCGCAGCCTTCGGTGCAGATGGAGTTCGGGGCTCCTTCTGAAAGCCATTGTTGAATTAAGTTGAGTTGGGCAACCGATAAAGGCCCGGAAGGGGGCATTCGTTTGTCGGGGTCCGATTCGTTCAGCACCTCCCAAAAATCGCCGTTAAACGGAGCATTGGGATTCAAGATTCCGCTGTTCATTAGCTCCTCATAGCTGCTCAGGTTAACGCCGTCGGCAGAAGTGGCCGCATCGTGGCAACCTGGCATTCCGCAGTTCGACAGCAAAAGAGGAGCAATGTCTTTTGAATAATACACCTTTCCTTCCTGGCAATTTTCAGGCGGTGGCTCAGGCAAATCGTGCTTGCAGGCCCAAAATCCCGATGTTAAAACCAAAATCCCGCTTAGATTTAGCCAGGTTGGCATGCCTTTTTTACTCATGCTCATTTTATTCGGTTTGATGAAGGGCACACCGGTTTAACGTTATGGTGGGCAACATATCAAACCCCGGCAACCCTGCTTCGTAGCCCGTAAAAATGCCGCGCAGTTGAACGGCTTGATTGGGGCGTAATTCCGGAAGTTCAATGGCCGATTTTCCGATGAAGGAACACAAAACATCGGCTTCGGCCGACAGCAATCGAAGGGCAACGGTTGAATCTCCGCTGCGTTCAATTTCGGCCACTTGCCCTTGGAGCTCAACAACTTGATTCAGCAGGCTTGCCTTTACCGAATCGTTGGCCGATTGAACGAACTGCAAAAAGGCATCTGTTTTGCCAACAAAGGCGGGTTCTTCTTCTTGCACGTTTCGGTGGGGTTTGTTCCACATCCAAATTCCAACACCCATGAGCAGTGCTGTGAAGCCCAAAACCGAGATCAAGGCAATTTTTTTTGTTTGCATATTGCAAAAATACGCAACTCAAAGAAGTGTTTTTTAAACCAGGCCTTAACAATCCTTAAATGAATTGCTTGGGTCTGGTTTTTCGTTCAGGCGGTTGAAAATTCAAGGGGCAAATTGGATTGAGAGGGGAATAGCCATTGAGCCGCCTGCGGCAGGGATTGACGGAGTTACCCCGCAAGGGTGCCGAAGCCTGGCCCGCTAGGTGCGGAGGCGACGTTAGGAGCCCCCGCAAACCAGCTGGGCCAGCCTTTCGGCAACCGCGGAGTAACCCGGAAAGCCCGGCTGCCGCCCCAAAAAAAACACGGAACATGGCATTGTTTAGAATTTGCATCTTCATTTCTTTTGTATTTTGCCTTGAAACAAGGTCGCTATGAATAAGGAATTCATTGAAAATCAGCTGTTTTCAATTCGGTTTTAAGGATTTTGGTTTTGGGCGGCAGCCGGGCGCAGTAGGGGCAGGCCTCTGCGCCTGCCCCTACCGGGCCCGCCATCCCTGCGCCAAACCTTCGTGAATAAAGGACCGTCCATAGGCGTGTAGTTGGCCTGCTGAAGCCGTTCTTCTATCCCTGCCTCATGCAGAGGTTCATGGCCGGTTACCACCACCGGGAAGCGTTGGGTTAGAATCATGGCTTCCATTTCTTGCAATGTCCACACGCCATAGGTTTTGCGTTTTGTTGCTTGAATGCGGTCTGCAATTCGCACCAAAAAGGGTCCGCAGGTCAATTCGGAAGGCCCCGGCATGCCCAGTTCATGGGCTATAAGGGGACTCAGGCTAAGGGCGGAATCTTGACTGAACTGTGGGTTTATTTGAATGGTTGTTACAGGTCGAGATGTTTTCCATACCCACCACAGGGGTTTGGGCTGCAACAGCATGGAGCCGAGAAGCAAGGCTCCTATTCCCAGTTGTACGTTTGAGTTTAGATTTATTTTGGCAAAATCGACCACCACCATTACAAAAACTGCGGCACTCAACAAGGGCAAATACTGAGTAAACAAGGGCTGCATAGAAACCACCATTGCGGCAGGTAAGGCCAATACCAAAAACCGAAATGCCAATCCGCCCCAATTTTTCTTAAGCGCCTGTGCAATCAATACATACAAGCAAAGCAACACGGTGGGCAGGTTGTCCCAACGCAGTATCCAATCGGCCATGAATTCCAGTCTTGAGGCTAGGCTAAGCTGAGGGGCTCCAAATTCCCATTTCCAGTCCGTGGTGATTCGGTGAAACTCCACATTCCCAAACCAAGTTTCTGGACCATGCAAAACCAAGGAGAACCACAGCGGGAAGCTGCCCAACAATCCACCCAGCAACAGCGGGTACAGCCGTTTCCCTTTTGGGCTATGGGCAAAAATAAATACCGCCGGAATTCCCCAAATGGCATAATACGATTTGGTGGCTACGGCCAATCCCAAAAACAATCCGGTTTGAAAAGCCAGCCCAGGGCTTTCATCGCCACGCAAATACCGCTCGGCCCGAAAGGCCGCCAACAAAAAAAACAACACCGGCAGGCCATAATTCGAGGCTTCGGCAAAGGACCTGAGCTGAGGATAGGCCATCATAAACGAAAGACTCAAGGCCAAACTCAAGTACAATGGCAGACCACGCTTTTTCCCTGCCCCCACCAACAATACAACGCAGGCCAACCAAATCAGCAATGCAAACCCTTTGCCAATCATCAACAACGACAGACTCCCGCCAAATGCCAAAACCAGCGGAGCCAAAACCATGGGATATACCGGTGCCTGCAAAAAGGCAAAATCCGCATACAAATCCGCCCCTTGAGTCAGCCTCCAAGCCGACATTAAGTACATGCTTTCGTTGTGGTCGTAGAACCCAAAGATGTACCGTGCAGAAAAATAGGTGGCCGGAACTAGGAACAGCCACCAAATTTTGGAAAATCGGTTTGAACTGCCCCCCACCGATTAACGAATCTTGGCAAGCAATCCAGGCGCTTGTTCTGGGTGTTCGGCCACCCAACGATTCAACAAGTCCTGATGCCGGTGCCCAGCCAACAATTCTTTTAAGCTGCTGCGCACCGGTCCTGACAGCCGTTGGTTGCTGTTCTCCATCGCCGCAATGGCATAATCAAGCATGGCTGAACTTAAATGGTCTAGCCGAGATAAGGCAGCCCAAGCTTGGGTTTGGGTAATGAACTCATACCTGGGTGAAGCATATTCTTCCAAGGATTTTAAAGCGGCATCGGCCGTTGGAAGTTGATGCTTTACGGTTAATTCCAATCGGCAAATTTCTAAGCTCTTTCCTCGATTTCCAGATAAGGCTGGAATGGCCGCCAACCATTCTGCAGCCCGTTCAGGCTGCCAACGGCAGGCCAAGTTTAGGGCGTTTTCCAGCAACTGATAGCTGGCATTTGCTTGGTTAAATATGGCCTGAATTTCTGGCATCAACCCCGCAATCGATGCACTCGGCAATACCGTCATTAGCAATTGCGTGCTTCCCTTTTGCAGCTCCATGTCGCTGCTTTTTATGGCCGATCGGAAGGCCGAAAGCACCTCCGAGTCTGTTTCTATGCTGGGCAGCAATTGCCGCAACGCTTCCAGTTTTAAGGCATGAAATTCATGGGGCGAATTTAATGCCTGCAGCAATACCGTCTTTTTATCGTTCAATGAAAGCTCCCGCAATTTTTCAAGTGCGGCATACCGATCCAACAGGCCTTTGGCATGCAGAGCCATATTTCGAAGGGCTTCAGGGCTGGCTTCAAAGGTCTGCTTGCTCAAAATTTGCCGGTTTTCATCGGCCACCATAAAATCCACTTCGGCACCATCGGGCAAGGGCACTGTCAAGGTCTCATTTTTGCTTCGAATCCATTGCCGAGAGCGAACAACTTGCCCGTTTTTTAAGTACACAGCCAAGTTGATGGGCATTTGGAATATGGACGACAACTCGCCCAGCTCTTGTTCTTGCTTTATGATAAACCGGGCCTCGGGTTTTCCGGCCGCATTGGATACTGTTTCTGTAACCACATGAAAATGAGGCTCCCCACCCTTGTACACCCATTGATTCCAAAACCAATCCAATTCCAAGCCGAGCTCGTCATGAAAGCTGTTCAACAAATCCTGCGAATCCACATTTTTAAAGCCAAAACTGCGCAGGTAGCGGCGTATGGCTTTGTTGTAGTTGGCGCGGCCGCAAACCTCTCGAAGCATGTACAACACATGGGCGCCCTTGGGGTAGTGCCGAACCGTTCCCGCCGCAGAATGAGCCACGGGCAACAGGTCTTCTCGGCTGGCTTGCAAGGCGCTTTGGGCTGCATTGTGCCGGTTCCAATCAAAATGGTCGGCCCCAAAGGCTTCTTTTTCGTACATCCAGTTGTAAAAGGTAGCGAACGATTCTTGCAGCCAATGGTGTTTGGCCGAACGCGCCGTTATTAAATCTCCAAACCATTGATGGGCCAGCTCATGGGCATTTACCGACACGTAATTTCGGTCTAAATAGCCCCGCTCATCCACACAAAAAAAGTCGCCAAACACCGTTGCCGAGGTGTTCTCCATGGCCCCATACATAAAATCTTGTACCGGAATCTGGCTGTAGGTCTTCCAAGGATACGGAATGCCAATTTCTTGTTCAAAAAAATCAAACATTTCCACCGAATACCGGTAGGTGGGCTCGGCTCGGTCGGCTTGGTCAGGATAATACAGCAGCTTCATGGGAACGCCCGATGCCGATTTTTTCTCCAATACTTTGTACTCTCCAATGCCCAGCATGATTAAATAATTGGCATGGGGAGCAGGCATTTTGTACTGCCATTCTATTTGGCCGCCTTTGGTTTTTTTTCGAGACACCAAACCCCCGTTCGACAAGACATAATAGGGCTCAGGGAAGGTTACCCGAAGTTCAGATATCACTTTGTCGTTTTGGCTGTCAAACATCGGTATCCAATGCCTGTTGTCAATGCCTTGGCCTTGCGACCAAATTTGCTTTCTGTTTGTGTTGCTGGGGTCATTCCAACCTATAAAATACAGTCCTCGTTTTGGGTTGGCCGTGTACTGAATTTCTAAGGTTTGTACGAAGGCGGTGTCGGCACTTGGGTTAAACCTTAAAACAATGCCCTGGTTCATGAGTTCATAAGGGTATGCTTTCCCGTTCAGGCGAAGTTCAGAAACGCGAATGCCAGGAGCGTCTAAAAAAATGGAGTCAACTCCCAGGCGCTTGGCCTTAAAGGTATGGGTTACCTTACCCAGTACTTTTTTGTTTTGAGGCTCAAACGAAAGCTCCAACAACAGGTGCGTAAAATCCACCCCATGTTCGCGGGGCGCAGCCCCTGGGTCGGTAGCTGTAAATTGCAAGGGGTGCTGAGCCTGAACTCCCAACGCAAAAAAGAAACCAAATAATAGCGAAACCTTTCTCATGCGTCAAAAGTAGCCAAATTTAGTTTTAGGTTAATTTTAGGCAATGCCAAAACTCGACAACCTGTGCCGATTCACCACAACTCCACTTCGCTCTCCCAAGCCTCAATTTCCACCTCGCTGCACAAACTGGCCGAATGCTCAATAAATTTCCCGCCCGGATGTCCCATAGGATTCACCGCAACACAATGCCATTGCTGCCCGTCCAAGTTTGCTCCGTCCAAATTCAATGCAATGCTGTGCAAGGGTATCCGCATGCCGCGCCCATCGGCTTTCATCACCGATTCTTTTTTGCTCCAAGCTTCAAAAAAGGCTGTTTTTTCTGATTCAGAATGCAATATCGCTTGCATTTCCAGCGGCGAAAATTGCCGAGTAAACAATGCCGGATCTATGCTTCGGTGTTTTTCTACATCAAAACCCACCCGGTGCCGGGCATGCGTAGCCATGCCAATCCAGCCCCCGCTGTGGCTGATGTTGAAATCGGGACCTTCCGGAAAATACGGCCTTCCGTTTGCGTCTTCTTTAAAAGCGGTATGCAATTCCAAATCGAAACCATACATGCGCAGGTATTCCAAACGCAACCTGCGCCCAGCCACATAGCGCAAGCGGTCGGGTACCTGTGCAAACCGTTCCGACTCCTGCAACCAGACTTTAGGCAGACCAAGCCGATCTACGCAATCGCGCAACTCCGAATAAGGCAGCTGCTCCTGAACCCGAACCCGAACCCATTTTATTTTAAAGGCCTCCTTAACCATGCTTCAATTGGGTTTTAATGTGCTTGGCCAACCATTCCAACTCCTCAAATATCCAAAAATGATGCCCAGGCCGGCGTTCAAACCGAATGGGCAAGGAACTTTCATGCTGCCAATCCGTCAATTGCTCATCGGGCACCTGTTCTTCGGTTCCACACATTACCGACAAGGGAACCGGATAAGGCTCAGCCACCCGATGCCGAAAGGTGTCGATCGCGTAAAAGTCATTTCTTACCATGGGCAAAAAGATGCCCAACAGCTCCGGATTGTTCAATATCCCCTCCGGCATTCCATGCAGTTCCCGAAGTTTTTCGCTGAACTCGGCATCGGTCAATATGCTGCGCTTTTTGTCGTAGTGGTGCACCGGTGCCACCTTCGAGGTCAACACCGCCCCATAGGGCATAGGCTTTCCCTCATCGCGCAGCCGCCGCATCAGCAAATGCGCCACATAGCAGCCCATGGAATGTCCATAAAACGCAAAGGGTCCCTCAAGCTGTCCCTGCATTTGCTGGTAATGCTCTTCGGTGATTTGGTGCAAATTCCGCAGCAAAGGCTCTTTTATTCTGGACCCCTTTCCTGGCATTTCAAATGCAACACAGCGAAATTCGGCCTCTAAGGCCTCAATTAATTTCAGGTACGAGGCGGCATTTCCGCCCCCAAACGAAAACATAAACAAGGTGGGCTTGCTCACGGAGTCGATTCTTGGGCATTTACCTTGGCCAATTCATCCAGGGTTTTTTCCCATTCGGCCATGGCCTGGTCCAGTTTTTTTCGGCAGGCTTCGTATTCGGCAAAAAACTCGGCCCCCAAATTTTTAAACTGCTCCCCGTCTTGCAGTTTGGCATCCATTCCCGCCAAGGTTTCCTCTAGCTTTTGAACCTGGTTTTCGGTTTTTTCTACCTGCTTTTGCAGGTTTTTTGCCTGTTGCTGAACTTCTTTGTTCACCGGCTTAGGCTCTTGAACCACGGGCTTGGCCGCCGTTTCTTTTTTCGCTTTATCGCGCTCCAGCTCAGTAAACGATTCCAATTGCTTGTTCCGCAAAAATTCATCAATGCCCCCCAAATGGGTTTTAATTCCCCGGGGAGTAAACTCCAGGGTTTTGTTGGTGAGTCCTTGCAAAAACTCACGGTCGTGGCTCACCACCACCAAGGTTCCCGGAAAATGCATCAAGGCCTGTTTCAACACTTCTTTCGATACAATGTCAAGGTGGTTGGTGGGTTCGTCCAGAATCAAAAAGTTCAGGGGAGTCAGCAGCAATTTGGCCATCGACAACCGGGCTTTTTCTCCGCCCGAAAGCACTTTAATTTTCTTTTCAACCTCTTCTCCGCTAAACAAAAAGGCGCCCAAAATCCCGCGAATTCGGGTAAAGGCATCCGATTGGGCCGCGGCGTATTCCATTTCTTTCAACAAGGTATGGTCGCCTTGCAGGCGGTCGGTTTGGTGCTGGGCAAAATACCCCAAGGCTACATTGTGTCCGGTTTCCAATTCCCCGGCATAGTCTAAATCCCTGGCAATTATGCGCGACAAGGTGGTTTTGCCCATGCCGTTTTTGCCCACAAAGGCCACCCGGTCGCCCGATTCAATTTCAAAGGAAAAAGGAGCTATGACTTTTTTGTCTCCGTACGATTTCGATAGGTTCTCGGCCTTTGCTACCACTTTTCCACTGCGGGGCGGCTCGGGGAAGCGGATTTTCATGGCAAAAATCTCATCTTCATCCACCTCGATGCGCTCGGTTCGATCCAATTTTTTTTGCAGCGACTGTGCAAAGCTGGCCTTCGAAGCCTTGGCCTTAAACCGCTCTATGTTCCGTTCCATCCGGGCAATTTCCCGGTCTTGGTTTTTCTTGGCGTTTATCAGCTGCTCCCGACGTTCTTGCCTCAATTCCAAATACTTAGAGTAAGGAGCTTTGTAGTCTTCCAGCCTGCCGGCAGTGATTTCTAAGGTTCGGTTGGTTAGGGCATCTAAAAACCGGCGGTCGTGGCTAATCATCATGATGGAACCGGGATATCCTTTCAAAAATTCTTCCAGCCAAATAATCGATTCAATGTCCAGGTGGTTTGTCGGTTCGTCCAACAGCAGCAAATCGGGTTTGGTCAGCAGCAGTTTTGCGAGTTCTACGCGCATTTGCCAGCCGCCCGAAAAGTCGGCCATACGCCGTTCCATGTCTTCGTCCGAAAACCCCAGTCCCTTCAGCACTTTTTCCAGTTTTTCGTCCGTGCGGCTGCCTTCCAGCACATCAAAGCGCTCTTGGGTTGTGGTCAGGTCTTCAATCAGTTGTGAGTAGGCGTCCGATTCATAATCGGTGCGGGTTTGCAATTCATGGGTTATCCGATCCAATTCCCCTGCCAGCCGCTGCACTTCCGCAAAGGCCGTGGCGGTTTCTTCTCGAATGGATTTGGTGGATTTATGGGCAAATTCCTGCGGCAAATAGCCAATTTTGAATTCGCGCGGCCGCGCTACATCGCCTTCCGATGGGTTGATCCAACCAGACAGAATTTTCATCAAAGTCGATTTTCCAGCTCCGTTTCGGCCTGCCAGGCCAATGCGATCGCCCGCATTCACTTGAAAATTCAGACCCTCGAACAGCACCGTGCCCCCGAAATACACCGCCAGATTTTGAACGCTAACCATGGCGCAAAGGTAGAAAAAGCGCGGTTGACCGCTATGGGGTTTGGTATAGATTTTAGGATGTTGGGCGGCAGCCGGGCTTTCACAGTTTGTCCGCGGTTGCCGGGGGTTGGCCCAGCGGGCTTGCGGGGGCTCCCAAGGTCGCCTCCGCGCCTCGCGGGCCAATCCCCGCCACCCTTGCGGGCAACCTTGTTCAATCCCTGCCGCAGGCGGCGCAATGCGTTATGCAATTAAAAAAGGAAATGGAGGGTTTGGGCTTTGGCCCAGCCACCTAAAATGAGCAGGTCATGGATTCACCCACACCGCATTCGCCGGGCGGTAGTTGTTCCCTTGGGCCAGCCACACCACAGCCAGGTAGCGCCGCGGCCCCGTTGGGCGCAACATGCTTAACCGCGTTTTAAAGGCCGGATTCCCGCTGCTCGAAAACAACACTTCGTTTCCCAAACCCGAAGCAGCGGCATGCTCGGCCAATACATTGTAGTGCCGCTCCGGTTGGTTGGCCGCCCCCGCTTGCAGCATTAAGGTCTCTGCCACCAAGGCATATACATTCACAAAAGCACCTTCCGGAAGGCCTCTGTACCTATACCCGAACAACTCCCAAGCCACCGAGTCGCCCCCAAGGTTTAGGGCTTTTGCCTGCAATCCCACATCTGCCGATTCCATCAGCTGGGCCGAGATCTGCACCTCGACCTCGCCCGCCACATTGCTTGGCGAATTCGGACCCACACAAAAGTTGGGAACAGAACCCACCGAATATGCCGCCAATATCGACGGAGCCGCCGACGAATACAAAGGATCGCTGCCCTGTCCATGCACCGATACGGGAATGAACTGGGCATTGTTCATGTCTAGCGTCTGAAAAAAGGGCAGGGAAAATGCGCCCGAAGCCGCACTTTGGGTAGAAGTAAAGAAAAATACCGGAAAGGCATACGCCCGGTCTGGATACGCACAATCCACAGCGCCTTCGCTTGCCTCAGCATCATAATTCAAGGCGTTGGAATCGGCACAGCCCCGTTCGCCCGAACACGAAAAACACGCTAGGATACTTAATGCAAGAAACCAATTTCCCAATGCCCGCATACTCCAAAGGTACGCAGTTTGAGGGCGTGTTGTCAAGCAACAGCAAAAAAAGAAGGGGTTGTCCCCTTCTAAAAACGATTTAATACCGGTAGTACTTGGGGAAGCTGGGCTTCTATTCGCGCTACTCTTTTTTGCTTATGGGCAAATTCCGTTAGCATGTCGTAAAATCCATTGGGGAAAACATAAAGCACCTTCTCTCAGGAACGGTATTTTTAACGTTCAATCCCGCACCCGCGGGACGTCGCGCCGCACAAAACAAAAGATAAGCTGTTGTTCGTAGTTTCCTATCTCGATTCGCCTCGGTTCAAATCCCAAAACGCTGCCGTCAAATAAAACACAGTGTCGATGAAGTATGGTATTCCATTTTTCATTAATACATTCTCGTCATGCAAGTCTTCCAAAATAATTCCCAATTCAGCATTGAAATAGTCGTTATTCCGAATGGTATCAAATCCATTTGATGTCAGGAATTCCTTCACTTGCCTTAAATCAGTGTTCTGAGTTATTGAAACGAATGGCTGTTCTACCACAGCGAACAGAATATCGTTTTCGCTTGTGAAACCCAATAAATTATATGCTGTATCAGGAAAGAAAAAATTATGGAGGATTAAGTTATGGAAATAATCTCTCCATGTGGCGTAATAAATGGAATCATTAAGTTTTAGAACATGCTCCGAGTCCTTCAAATATACTCTTTGTTCTGCGCCTTCACTAAGGTATTGACTGAAATCAATATCCGATTTCCAAAGCTGCTGTTCGTCAATGTAATCCCTTAATCTCTTTTCTTCTTGTTCTTTGAGAAGCTTTCCTCCTTTAATTTCTCGGCCTGTCTCCGTGCATTTTTCAAGGTAACTGGCAATTGCTTGGATAATTGATCCAAACCTAACTTGGCTCTTTCCTGAAATGACATCATGAAGTTGAATTTTTAAGGTTTCATCCACCAAAACAAAGGTACAAAATTCGAATGTCAAATTTATCCCTGTCGGTCAACCGAAAAGTGCCTGCTAACCATTTACGCGTATGCCATTTGCCTTTGTATTGAAGGTGTAGTTTTTTGGAGGTTACCCTGAATTTTCCGCCGCGCAATTATCTCATTCTTTCAAATAAGTATAAGATGGGGATTTTACTTTTTTGTCGAAAACACGACAAACACGCTAGGATACTTAATGCAAGAAATCCAAATCCCAAAACTCCCATGCCGAAAAGGTACGCAGATTGAAGCTGCCAAGTAAAAGGAAGCAAAAAACGAAGGGGTTGCCCCCTTCTAAAAACGATTTAATACCGGTAGTACTCTGGCTTGAAGGGGCCTTTCACTTCAACCCCAATGTAGTCGGCTTGGTCTTGCGAAAGTTGTTCCAATTCCACTCCGATTTTGGCCAGGTGAAGCCAAGCCACCTTTTCGTCCAAATGCTTGGGCAAGGTGTACACCTGATTTCCGTAGGCTTGGTGGTTTTTCCACAGTTCCAACTGAGCCAGGGTTTGGTTGGTAAACGAATTTGACATAACAAACGAAGGGTGGCCGGTGGCACAACCCAAGTTTACCAGTCGGCCTTCCGCCAACAAAATAAGGTCCTTTCCATTGATGTTGTATAGATCAACCTGAGGTTTAATGGTTACTTTGGTTTGACCAAAGTTTTGGTTCAACCAAGCCACGTCAATTTCGTTGTCAAAATGCCCAATGTTGCATACAATGGCTTTGTCTTTCATGTTCAGGAAGTGCTCGCCTGTTACAATGTTTTTGTTGCCGGTGGCGGTAACAATGATGTCGGCATCGCCAATTACACTTGAAAGGCGTTTGACGGCAAAACCGTCCATGGCGGCTTGCAAAGCACAAATGGGGTCAATTTCGGTCACAATTACCCGAGCCCCAGCACCTTGAAGCGAAGCGGCCGATCCTTTGCCCACGTCTCCGTAGCCGCAAACAACAGCTACTTTGCCGGCCATCATTACATCGGTGGCCCGGCGAATGGAATCAACCAAGGATTCTTTGCAGCCGTATTTGTTGTCGAATTTTGATTTGGTTACCGAGTCGTTTACGTTGATGGCAGGCATGGGCAGAGTGCCTTTTTTCATGCGCTCGTACAAGCGGTGCACTCCGGTGGTTGTCTCTTCCGATAGGCCTTTGATGCCGGCCACCAATTCAGGATAGCGGTCTAATACCATGTTGGTTAGGTCGCCCCCATCGTCCAAAATCATGTTCAAAGGTTTTCTGTCTTCACCAAAGAACAAGGTTTGCTCAATGCACCAATCGAATTCTTCTTCGTTCAGGCCTTTCCAAGCATACACAGAAGCACCGGCAGCGGCAATGGCAGCAGCAGCATGGTCTTGGGTTGAGAATATATTGCACGACGACCAAGTAACCTCCGCACCCAGGTGAACCAGGGTTTCAATTAAAACAGCGGTTTGAATGGTCATGTGCAAGCAGCCGGCAATCCGTGCGCCGGCAAGGGGCTTGCTGTTTCCATATTCGGAACGCAAGGCCATAAGGCCCGGCATCTCGGCTTCAGCCAACCGTATTTCGTTGCGGCCCCATTCGGCCATGCTGATGTCTTTTACTTTAAAGGGGGTAAAGGGAAATGAAGGCTTCATTTATAGGGTTGTTTTGTTCAACTAAGGCGCAAATGTAGGAAAAATCGCCCGCATATGGCGTAAGTAGAGTCAGCACATGTGCTGTCTCTACGCCGCCCCCCGCCGCCCCTGCGCCATAACCCGCCACAATTCCCTATATTTATTTCCATGAAAACCCTCGCCCTTCCACTCGCACTCCTCCTAACCCTGACCCTTGCCCGGGCCCAAGGCGTTAAAATCGGCGGACCCGGCCAAACCCCGCCCCATGCCTCGGCCAGCCTTGAGGTTGTCGACACCCTGCGCGGATTCCTGCCGCCACGCCTAAGCAGCAGCCAGCGCAACGCCATTCAAAACCCCGCCGAAGGACTTCAAATCTACAACACCGACCTGCACTGCATGGAATTCTACCGCGGCGCCGCCCTTGGCTGGCACAGCCCCTGCCCATTCCCCCCGCAAATTCAAACCGACAGCGCCGACAACCTTTGGGCTCAAGGCATGCGCCTGCACTACAACCTCATCAGCGACGGAGGCAACCCCTTGGTTTTAAAAGGAATCTGCTACGACACCCTGCCCGCCCCCGACACCTCCGACGCCCAGATTAGCACCCTGCCCACCTTAGGCAGCGCCGTGCACAGCGTACAGGGTCTGCTGCCCGGCCGAACCTATTATGTGCGCAGTTTTGTGCTGGCCCAGGGTTTGCCTGCCACCTATGGCAACGAGCTAACGGTGGTCTTGCCGCAAATAAAGGCGGGCGGAGGCCAAAATCTGCCGGGCACCCAGTTCGCCGCCAGTTCGGTGCTGGACGCTCCGCGCCCCGCCAGCAAAGCCTTCGACAACTCCCTCGACGACATCAGCGGCTGCTGGCATTCCAACTCGAACGACATCAGCAACGCCTGGATACGGGTGCAATTTGCCAGCGCCCAAGTGGTGCAATCTTATGTTATGTGGAGGCGCTGGGGCAACGACCACGTGCCCAGCAGCTGGGTGTTCGAGGGCAGCAACAACGGCAGCAGCTGGACCACGCTCGACCAGCGCAGCAACGCCGCCCCGCCCAACGTCAGCGCCGGCCAAGGCCCTGGGCAAAGCCCCTTCGGCCTGTATTTCACCGGCAACAGCAGCCCCTATTTCTACTACCAACTGCGCAGCTCGGCCACCGTCAACAACAGCAGCTACACCGTCATCGGCGAACTCATGCTCATGGGCCAATAAAAAAAAGGAAAGAAAAAACAGAAAAGGGCAGGAAGCATTGGGGCGGCTGCGGGCTTTCACAGGTTGTCCGCGGTTGCCGGGGGTTGGCCCAGCGGGCTTGCGGTGGCTCCCAAGGTCGCCTCCGCGCCGCGCGGGCCAATCCCCGCCACCCTTGCGGGCAACCTTGTTCAATCCCTGCCGCGGGCGGGGTGGGGGCCTTGGGGGATTAAGGAATTACGTTGAACTCGATAATGCTTAAATAGCGGTAGGGGTTTGAACATTGTCCTTGGCAACCATAGCAAGTACCGCAATTTGAGGCCGTAACCGGAGTGCCGGCGGGCAACCAAATGGGCGGCAAAACCATCCCCTCGTTTTGAAACCGTTCATAATTATTTCCTACCAACCTGCCACCTACTCCAAAGGCGGTATTTTGACCGTTGTTAAATGAGAAATTGCAATAGCAAGACATGGGAACCCCGCCCACATGTTCAATTTTCCAAACCTTGCCTGCCGGCACCGTACCCAACAAAACGGTGTTGGCCGCCGAAGATTCCAAAAAAAGCACCTGGTTAAACTGCAAGGTTCCTTGAGCCAGCATCGGCATCGAAAAACAAAGGAAGGCAAGGAGCAAAAAGGCGCGGTTTTTCATAACTGATATTTGCGTTGAAAGTAAACAAAACCCCAGCATTGGGGCGCATCCTTGCAACAAAAACCGGCAGCCATGCTGTTTTTTTTGGTTCATTTTCTACCTTTAAACAGATTGAAAAGGGGAATTGGGCTTGCTGGCCAAGCTTTGATTAAAAAAGCTTGACCGAAGCACCAAACCCGCCCCAACACTTAAAAATCAAACCGCCGGGCCATGAACATCGTCCAAATCATCGAAAAACTTGAGCAGGCCCAACTGAAAGTGGTTGGGAATTTCAACAGTTTGTAAATATAGTTTAATGCGTTGAACTTTGCTACGAACTGAAACGGAAATGGGCTCTGCAGAGGTGCAACCCATCAGGGATAAGTTCGCCCGACGGAATGTCAAGTAAAAGGCA
>CAILUT010000050.1 GCA_903837495.1 uncultured Flavobacteriales bacterium
CCACTACCCACTACCCACTACCCACTACCCACTACCCACTACCCACTACCCACTAATAACTACCCACTAAAAAGCCAGGAATGACCGCTCTGCAATCCTGCTGGGCCAAGCCGGCAACGGCGGACGGCCTACTTGCAAAAGCCCGTTTGCCGTTCTAAAAAAGGAAACAGGAAACGGGTTAAACCGCAAGGAGCTTGGGGGAGAGAAAAAGGGGGCAGGTTTGCCTACAACCGCCTTCCTGCTTTGATTTCAGAGCGGTGTTCCTTCTCTTTTCGGCGTTTTTCTTTTGCTGCTCTAGAAATTCGGCTGGGTTTGCGGGGAACAACCGGAGTAAGAGCGGTTTGAATGAACGCCAGTAGTTTTGCTAAGGCGTCTTTTTTGTTTCGCCACTGCGAACGGGTTTTTTCGGAATCCACCATAAAACTGCCGTCGGCAAGCAGTTTGCCTTTCCATGTGTGCAGCAGCAATTC
The DNA here is from genome assembly GCA_903837495.1 of uncultured Flavobacteriales bacterium. Lineage (GTDB taxonomy): Bacteria > Bacteroidota > Bacteroidia > CAIKAF01 > CAIKAF01 > CAIKAF01. The sequence continues at coordinate 471 of CAILUT010000050.1, forward strand.
CAATTGATCTGGGTTAAGCAAGGCCGATTCGGCTGGCTTCCACTTTGCCTGCACTTTAGATTCGGTTTTATTTACATGTTGCCCGCCTGGGCCAGAACTTCGGCTGAAGCTAAAAACCACTTCGGTTTCCAGGTCTTCGGGCCGAATCATTTCAGTTTTTTTTGCCGGGGCTAACCAAATGAAATTCGGGAACGTCCACCTGAAAGGCCGTTTGCGTGATCAGGTCTTCCATGGTAAAGATGCCCTGCATTTTCCCTATTTCAGAGCGCAAATTGCAGGCCGATTCATAGTTAAATTTTTTACCGGGACCAATAACAGGCTGTTGCCCAACCACACCGGGACCAGAAACCTCTCGGTGTTCACCGATGGAGTCGAAAATAAACCATTGGCGTTTCAGCAATTGAATGGGGGTATTGCCCAGATTTTCGATGCTGATGCTGTAGCCAAAAAGGAAATAGGCTTCCTCAGGCCTGGAATCCTCGGGGAGGAAACGGACCCGAACGGCGATTTTAACGTTGTTGGTTCTTTTTTCGACCGTGGTCATGGGGTTATTTTAAAGCCTGCTGAAATTGGGCTGACACAAAGTCCCAGTTCACCACATTCCAAAAAGCGGAAACGTAATCGGGACGGCGGTTTTGGTAATTGAGGTAATAGGCATGTTCCCAAACATCTAAGCCTAAGATGGGCGTTCCTTTCACGGGAGCGTCGTCCATTAGGGGATTGTCTTGGTTGGGGCTGCTGCACACCACCAATTTGCCGTCGTGCACAATCAGCCAAGCCCAGCCGGAGCCAAAACGGGTTTTGGCGGCATTAGAGAACTCTTCTTTGAAGGCATCAAAACTTCCAAAAGCGGCATCAATGGCCGTGGATAACGCTCCAGAGGGCTTGCCTCCTTTTCCGGGTGCCATGCAATTCCAGAACAAATTGTGGTTGTAAAATCCACCTCCATTGTTGCGAACAGCGGCAGAACTGCTCGAAATTTTTGCCAGAATAGCCTCAATGCTTTCTCCATCTAAGGCAGTTCCTTGAATTGCTGCGTTCAAATTGCTGGTGTAGGCTGCATGGTGCTTTCCATGGTGAATTTCCATGGTTCGGGCGTCAACATGTGGCTCTAAGGCATTTGCGGCATAGGGTAAAGGAGCTAATTCAAAAGGCATGTTTGTGGAATTTAGAGGTTAACAATAGATAGAACCAATGAGCAATCGCTTTGGTTTAGGAAATGTAAAAATACGGAACGCGAACGAATCACGCCAGCGCAATTTGTTCAACGTACTCTCTTTGCACAATTTTCCGGGTGCGTTGCTTTAGAAGGGCAATGATTTCAGCTTCCGACAAGGGATTGTTTGGGTCCAATTGCACATAAAATCGGGCCAGGGTTTTGTATTTTTTCCACATCAGCAAGAACCATACGGAGGTAAAATCCAAGCTTCGGAACACGATTGCTTTTTCGCGGGCGTAGGTTTCAATGTTGTTTAAAAAGTCTTCGGGCATTTGGGTCCAGTGTCGGCTAGAACGAACGTGGTGGCCAATGTGGTACCCATCGTTAAAGCATTTTTTGTTGTAGGGGCTATTGATGCAGGTAATGCTGTTTCGGTAGCAGTTGTCGGGGGTTTGAGCGTCCACAAAGGCATGCTGAGCCCAGTTTCCAGCCATCATCATCAATCGGCTAAAAAACAAAGGCAGCCAAAAAACCACCAATCCTGCTTGAAAGTTTAAGGTGCTTAAAGCAATGCCAAGGGCAAGGAAAGAAAGTTCGCCAATGATAACTCGGCGCATGATGGGGCTGCGTTTTTTGCCGTACAGGTAATGAACCAATTCCACCAGGCCAATAAAAAAGAATTCGCAGAAATACTGGAAAAACCCCCATTTGCTGTCGCGGCGGTATTTCATGGTGGAACTCAAATCAGACTCCAGGTTGTTTTCGGGGTGGTGCATGGCAATGTGATGCCCATAGTAGGTTTCGGGAGTTTCGCCAAAAAGGGGGCCAATCAACCAAGGAATAAAGAAATTGAACCGTTTGAACTTGTTTTTAAAAAGACTTCGATGCGAAGTGTTGTGCAGCATTAAGATAAAGGGGCCCAGAAAAACGGCCCAGTTTAAAAACAGATAAACAGCCGCTATCCACCAAGAAAAATCTACGAAAAGCCAAACGGCTAAAGCAGGAAAAATCAAGACCAAGGCCAAGGTTAGATGTACAAAGGGAAGGTCTCTTGGGTCGTTGATGACCGGCAGAAACTTTTTATCAAGCCAAGAATAGGATTCTTTCGCACGGTAAACGGGATCATTTATCTGTAAAAATGCGTTGCTAATCATGGTTAAGCTATAATTCAGTGCAAAGAAACGAAACTTAGGTGAAGAGTGTGGAATTTGGTTGAAATCATCTTGCAGGCAAACAAAGCGTTAAAAAACGGGTATGCTCTCTGTTTGCCATTCAAATGGAAAGGAATTTATATTGTTCCCAACGTAAACAAATTTAAATTCAAAGTTGTTCAATCTACAAACATGTTATATTTCAAGCATTAACACACAAATACTGAAACAAACGGTTGCATATGTGCAGCATCCATGTTAACTTCGATGTCTAATTGTTAATAAACACCACAATCCCATGAATACAAGCACCACATTTAAAGGCCTGTTTTTTGCTGCAATCGCTGCAATGGCTTCTTGTACTGAGCCCAGCCTGATTACCGATGGCGGTGGCACAGGCGTTAAAGGTTGTACCGACCCCGCATCGGTCAATTACAATCCAGATGCGACCGTTGATGATGCATCTTGCGTGTACATCCAAGAAAAGCAGAATTCTGTTTTCGTTAAGTTTACAGCTACTTGGTGTGGCCCTTGCGGAGATTGGGGTGCTCCTGCCTTTACCGGTGCAATAGATGGAAACAAAGGCAAATTGCTGGGCATGTCCTTGCAGGTTTCTGACAACCTAACCAACGCGGCAAATGGCCCTATGGTTGACCAATTTTCAGCCAAATGGGCTTACACTGGAACGCCAAACTTTGCCGCCAACGAACAAATGGTTGGAACCAGCGTTGGTCAAGCCGTTTCCATTGTTAACGATGCCTCTCAATTGGCTCCTACCATGGGTGTTGGTCTTCGCACCAGCATTGGTGCCGGCCCCAACACTGGCAAAATCAACATCGATGCCTACGTTAAAAACTTCGCCGATGTTACCGGAGTGTACCACTTGGCCATTTATTTCTTGGCCCGTGAAATTGTTGAAACTCAAAAAGTAGGAAGCACAAACGATCCCAACTTTGTTCACCACCACGTTTTAATGGGTGCTGCTACATCGGGTGGTGCTTGGGGCGAAGAAATTTTGCCCAGCGGCGGAAGCAAAGGTGGTACCAAGCATTGGGCAAAAGCAGTTGCTTACGACCCTTCATTGGAATTAGACCAAATGGAAATTGTTGCGGTAATTTGGAAAAAGAAAGCCGACGGAACCTTTGAGTTTGTAAACTCAACCAACAACCGTTAATACCCTATTTAACTCCTTTTGAAAGCCCGATTTATTCGGGCTTTTTTTTGTCCCTTCTGCCCGCCCTAGTCTTGTCAATTTTCAACCCATTAACGCTTTGCGCATGAAAAACGCAAAAATTGGGGTCTGTTTGCAGCTAAAATCTGCTCCTTTTGTCTTCTTAGTGAATCCCAAATCAAAAGAACCATGAACCGATTTCTTATTCTGCCTATCGCCTTCTTTGGATTTCAAATTCAAGTTAATGCCCAATGTGTTGCTTCTATTCAAGCGCCTTCCCAGGCCATTTCAAATTGCACGGGGCCTCAGGTTTCAGTTGTGGCAAGCGGTCTTGGTCCATACCAGTATTCTTGGAGTTCACCAAGCTTGACCATTCAGCCTCAAACGGGAGCAAGTCCAACGGTTTCAACCAACACCCCGGGCTGGCACACCCTGATTGTGGTGGTGGTTGATTCGAACAATTGCACTTCGGTTGCCACCGACTCCATTCAATTTTTTCCGCCTGTAGCCACCTTTACGCAAACCTATTGTACGTTGCCTGATTCGGTTTGCATATTGGATTGTCCTATGTTGGTTCAGGGTTGGTCGTATACCAACAATCAGGGCAGCACCTCTAATTTGCCATTGACCCCTTGTGTATCGATTGTGGGTCCGGGTTCTTACGAATTGTTTGGGATTTACGACATGAATTGCACGGCAATCCATACCTATTTGGTGAGTCAAGATTGCGGTTCGGGGTCGGGATGTACGGCCAGCATACAAGCCCCCAGTCAAGCCATTTCGAATTGTACTGGCCCCCAAGCAACTGCCACGGCAAGTGGTCCTGGACCTTATCAATACAGTTGGACTTCGCCCACGCTGAATATTGTTTCGCCAACTTCGGCAACGACCATCCTTTCGGCCAATTCGCCTGGCTGGCATACCATCAACGTGATTGTGGTGGACTCCAACAACTGCACTGCCCTTGCGACCGACTCCATTGAATTTTTTCTGCCTGTTGACACGTTTATACAAACCTATTGCACCCTGCCCGATTCGGTGTGCATTTTAGATTGTCCTATGCTGGTTCAGGGTTGGACCTACACCGACAACCAGAACAACACCATCAATTTGCCATTGACCCCCTGTGTATCGATTGTGGGTCCGGGTTCGTACAAAGTGTTTGGGATATACGACATGAATTGCACGGCTGTTCACACCTATTTGGTGGCAGAAGATTGCGGCGGGATGTCTGTTTTGGAGCAAATCGATTGGGAAATCGAGGCTTTCCCAAATCCATTTTCTGAGTCAATCGTTCTGCGAATGAGTGGAAATAGGGCAAGGACCTGGGAGCTGTTGGATGTGTATGGAAGGGTTGTGAATCGGGGGGAAGTGTATGTAGAATTGGGGGAAATTGAAACCGGCGGCCTTCCTTCAGGCGTTTACCTGCTTCATGTTTCCGATGGGGAACGTAGAAAGAGCTATCGAATGGTAAAATAAGGCTGGTTTTTCGGAACTGCGGGGGCGAATCGGCCTGTTTTAACCTTGTATGGCATCGTACACAATTTGCTGTGCTTTGGCTCGGATTTCTTCTTTTATAATCCCCTTGTTTTCGGCGTCTGGGTGAACTCGGTTTGACAGAAAAACAAAAACAATGTTGTATTGAGGGTCGGCCCAAACTAAAGTTCCCGTAAATCCGCTGTGTCCAAAACTCAAATAGCTAACGCAATCGCAAGCGGTACCGCCATTTCCGTTTGGTGAGGGTTTATCAAACCCAATACCTCGGCGGTTTCCGTCTTTGCAAAATTGGCATTTGATAAATTCTTTTAGGGTTGATTCGTTTATATAGCGTTCTCCGCCGTATTCCCCCATATTCAAATACATTTGGACCAATTTAGCCAGGTCGTTGGCCGTTGCAAACAATCCGGCATGCCCTGCTACCCCTCCGCACATAGCGGCTCCTTGGTCGTGCACAAACCCACGAACAAGTTGCTTTCGGAACAGTTGGTCGTTTTCGGTTGGGGCGATGTTCCCTTCGTTGTGTTCAACAGAAGGGTTGTAGGTAAGGGTATTGGCTCCCAAGGGCAAGGCTATTTTTTTACGGTGAAGTTGGTCTAGGCTTATGTTGTTGGAAAGCTGCTCAACGATACGGGTTAAAAAATAATATCCCAAATCGCTGTAGAGGTATTTTTTTTCGGGCAATAAAGGGGAATCGGTTGTCCAAAGTAAAATAGAGTCGGGCATTGAATTTAAGCCAAACATGTTTTTTGCCACGGGCAATTCGAATCCGGGTTCGGCTTGGCTGCGGTAGAATGCTGGGTTTAGGAGCCCAGCGGAAAGGGTTTTTTGGTAAAATGGAATCCAGGCCTTTAGTCTTGCTTGGTGGCTCAACACATCGCGCAGAATCAGGTTGGCTTTATTGCTGGATTTTAATTCGGGCAAATAATGGCCTAAGGATTGATTCAAATCCAATTTGCCTTCGTCCACCAGGCGCATCAGTTGAGGCAGGCATCCTGCTATTTTTGTTATGCTTGCCAAATCGTATAGGTGGGTGTTTTCAACTGGGGTTGCAGATTGGTTATCGACATTCCCATAGCTTTTTTGAAGAAAAACCACTCCATCTTTTGCGGCTAGAATCTGGGCTCCGGGGAAATGTCCGTTTTTTATGGATGTTTCAATAAAGGTATCGAGGGGTTTAAGATTTTGTGATTTCATGCCAATGTCTTCGGGTTCTGCATACCGAAGCCGAAGGCCTCCTTTTGTTTCAATTCCCTCGCCTTCCATAAAAAGTCCGGGCAGGCTAACGGGCAATTTTCCATTAAGGCCAATTCCCCCAAAAAGGGCTTGGGCGGCCATGTCGCGCGATGCAGGGACGTCTTGGTAGGCTTGCAAGATGACCTCGTGGCGTTTCAAGGAAGGGAGGCTCATCAAATGATAGGGCAGCGAAAAGTGCAGCAGGACTGTTCGCATCCGTTTTTGCAGCCGTTCGGCCGTAGTTTTGGCGGATGGGGGCCAATTTTTGGTTCGGAATGGCTTTTCTCCGGGGCGGTGCATCGCGACAATAGCGAGATTGTATCGGGAAGCCTGTTGAAGAATCTGCTCAATCTGTTCGGCACTGGCATCTTCGGGAATGCTCAATCGGGGCACCGGCATATAGCTGTTAAGGCGGTCGTGGAATTCGGGGCCGCCTGCTTTTCCGATTTCAATCAAAACGGGTTTCAGGGTATCTAGCCGCTTAAACGGAATAAGCTCCCCTTCGTTTTGAAGGAGGGTCAGGGCTTTTTCATAAATTTCAGCCAACAACCTTCGGTCTTTATCTCGGTGTAAATCGGCAGAAAGTCCTGTTAAAGAAAGGGGTTTGGCTTGGTGCAAACCCAGCATGTACTTATACGCCAAGATTTTTCTGCACTTGGCATCTATATCGGCTTGTTGGAGGATTCCATTGGCGATTTTTTCCTCGATCAGGGCAAGTGCTTTGGGCACATTTTCTGAAAACAAAAGAATGTCGTTGCCTGCTAAAAGAGCTTCTACGTCAACCGCTCCGGGTTGGTTTTGTTCGGCCACCCCTTTCATGTTCAAGGCATCGGTAATGGCTAGGCCTTCGAAGCCCAGTTCGTTTTTTAGCAGTTGAGTTACCGTTTTGTTTGACAAGGTTGTAGGTTGGCTGGCGTTTCCGGTTAAAGCGGGCACGGCCAAATGGGCTACCATCACGGAGGCACAGCGTTGCTTTATTAGGGCTCGAAAGGGGTAAAGTTCTACGCTGTCAAGTCGTGGGCGTTGGTGCGGAACTTCTGGCAGGGTTAGGTGGCTGTCTTTTTCGGTATCGCCATGTCCGGGGAAATGCTTGGCCGAGGCCATTACTCCGCCCGCTTGCAGTCCTTGCATAAAAGCCACCCCTAAGGTTGCGACGCGTTTGGGGTTTTCACCAAAGCTACGCCCATTAATAATGGGGTTTTTCGGGTTTACGTTTACGTCCACTACTGGGGCCATGTTCATGCTAACTCCAATGCGCCGGCAATGGTAGGCCAGGTGTTCGGCTGTTTTCCGGACCAACTTTTCGTCTTGAATGGCACCCAAGGTCATGGCGTACGGAAAGGAAAAGGTAGAGTCTAGGCGCATGGACAGTCCCCATTCTGCGTCGGCAGAAATGAGCAAGGGCAGCTTTGCGGCTGCTTGGTATTGGCGGGTCAGCAACAGCTGCCGGCCTGGCCCCCCTTGCATAAAAATAAGCCCACCAATTCCTTGGTTGCGGATCAAATCAAGCAAAGAGCCTTGGGGCTCGGTTCCTTTATTTGAATAGGCCGCTACCATAAACAATTGAGCCGCTCGTTGCCTTGGGCTCAAGGGTTTCATGGCCGAATCTGCCCATTTCCACGCCGCTGCGGTTGGGTGCAAGGATTGAGAAAATAGAGAGCTAAAACTGGCTGAAAAAGCCAGAAGAACAAATAGTTTTCGCATACGGCCTAAAGGTAATTTTCTTTTGCTGTTGCATAAACGGGAAGAAACAGATATCCGTACACCAAGGTATGTTAATAGTAATTTGAAGTTCGGGAAGGCTTCCCTGCTAGGTCCTACCCCGGCCCAATCCTGGATATTCTGGTTCAGCATTGGCGTTCGGGGCAAAGGGAATAAAAAGGGCAGAAACATGGGAATTCCCCAATGCAATTCAGATGATTTAGGCCTTGCAGCGGCCCGCGGCAGGGATTGACGAGGCAACCCCGCAAGGACCGAACCGGGAGCCGGCCCAAGACTGGCAGAGCGACGCGAGGAGCTACTGCCGGGCTAGGGCTGGCCCGGTTTCGGGCCGCGGAGTTGCCCGGAAAGCCCGGCTGCCGCCCCTGTATTTTACCCCCAATCTGATGTTTTTTCGGTGAATTTTGTAACCATTTGCGTGCTGGCTTGTTTGCATTGCATGAGTGTACCGCAAGGCAGCCTATTTTGGTTTCGAACCGACCTACGCCTGCACGAACAGATTGGGTTGCATGCTGCCCAAAACCAAGCAGGGCCTTTGCTTTGCGTTTATTTTGTTGAACCTGAATCTCCGAACATTGGCCCCCTTTCGTTCCCCCGGCAGGGTCCATTTCGCCGCCGCTTTATTGAGCAATCGCTTGCCGACCTAAAAAGTCAACTGCAAGTGCTGGGGCAAGAACTTTATGTTTTGGAGGGCAGCCCGTCTAAAACCATACCCGAGCTGATGTTGCGTTTTGGACTAAAAACCTGCCGGATGGAGCATTCAAAAGCTCCTTTTGAAAAAAGAGAAGAAAACGCCCTTCGGCTTGAATTAAAGGCCTTGGGTTTGGACTGCGAAACCTACGCATCGCATCCTTTGATTGCGCCCGACCAACTTCCTTTTGAATTAAACCGCTTGCCCGATGTGTTTACCGCCTTTAGGCATAAGGTTGAGGCGGAATTTCCTGAAATTCAGCTTCTTGGCTCACCCGGTGCATTGCCAAGTTTGCCTGCGGGAGCTGAGGCCTTGGTTTCAAGTCCCAGCCAAGGGCATGTTCTATCTGATTCTGCTGGGTTTCAGGGGGGAGAATCGGCGGGCCTTGCCCATCTGTCGGCCTATTTTGAAGGAAACCGGGCTTCTGCATACAAAGAAACCCGGAATGGACTTCAGGGGGATCATTATTCCACGCGATTTAGTCCTTGGCTGGCCCAAGGGAACCTATCGCCGCGAAAAATATGGGCCGAGTTGAAGTTGTATGAGGCCCGGGTTGGCGCCAACGAAAGCACCTATTGGATTGGTTTTGAATTGCTTTGGCGGGATTATTTTTATTATGCCATGCAAAAGTATGGCTCCTTGTTTTTTGCATTGGGAGGCATTCGACAGCGTCCGCCGGAACATCAATCGGACCTAAGCCGGTTTGAAGCCTGGAGGTTAGGGAAAACGGGGCAACCATTCATTGACGCCTGCATGAAAGAACTCCATCAAACTGGATTTTTAAGCAACCGCGGTCGGCAAAATGCCAGCAGCTATTTGGTGCATGGCCTAAAATTAGACTGGCGCTGGGGTGCGGCGTGGTTTGAAAACCGGTTGATTGATTACGACCCATGTTCCAATTATGGGAATTGGGCCTATGTGGCTGGGGTTGGGAACGACCCCCGTCCCAATCGGGTGTTTAATCCGGAGCGGCAGGCAGAGATGTACGACCCAGATAAAGCGTATCAACAAGCATGGAGTCAAGTATGCATATCGGAATAGACTTTGGAGCAAAACTGTCGGGAACGACGGCCATTTGCATGGGGGTTGTTGGAGAACGCCTAGAGGTAACCTGTTCAAAAAAGGGGCAGGACGCCGATCTTTTCTTGAATGCAGCCCTAAAGGGCAAGGCCCCGGCCACCGTTTGCATTGACGCCCCCCTTTCTTTGCCCTTGGCTTACCGGCAAGCCCAAAGGGTTCCGGATTTTTTTTACCGGGAGGCCGACCGGCAAATCAAGGCCATGAGTCCTCTTTTTTTGGGTGGGCTCACGGCCCGAGCATGCCGGCTTGCCCACGAATGGAGCAAGCAGGGTTTTTCGGTTTTTGAAGGGTATCCGGGAGGCCTTATAAAATCTTTAAAGCAAGTTCCAGAATACAAAACCACCAAAGCAGCACTCCCCCCCTTTCAGGCTTTTCTGGAAACCACCTTACAAACATCTATTCCCGAACTAAATAGCTGGCACGAGGCCGATGCGGTACTGGCCTGGTGGATTGGCAGCCGAATTGAGCAGCAAGCTGCAACTTCAATCGGCAACCCCAACGAAGGACTAATATGGATATAATGAAACCCTACCCTCAAATTGAACGGTTGCGGTTTATATTGGGCGACCAATTGAACGAAAATCATTCTTGGTTTCAGGAGCCAAATTCAAGGACCCTGTACCTTATGGCCGAAATGCGGCAGGAAACCGATTATGTGGTTCACCATGCCCAAAAGGTCTTGGGCATATTTGCGGCGATGCGTCTGTTTGCCGAACGCCTGCGAAGCCTGGGACATCAGGTGCATTACCTGCGCATTTCTGATCCGGAAAACAAACACAGTCCGGCCCTAAACCTTCGGTACGGGCAAGAGACAACCGGAGCCGAATGCGTGGAATACCTTGAACCGGACGAATACCGGCTTGATCAAGAATTCGATGCCGCAGCGCAGAACTACGGTTGGAAGATGAAAAGCAGCGAACATTTTTTGACCGAGCGTACAACGTTAAAAGAAATGTTTCAGGGCAAGAAAACCTACTTGATGGAACGGTTTTACCGGCAAATGCGGCTAAGCCACCGCGTATTGATGCAGAACGAACTCCCCTTGGGGGGGCAGTGGAATTTTGATGCTCAAAACAGGAAACCGTATAAAGGGACACCGGCCCTGCCCCCGCTAAACGATTCCAAGCACAATTTAATTCCCCTCTGGGCCGAAATAGAACAGGCGGGCATTCAAACCCTAGGGGAATCGTGCGCCGACTCATTTCCTTGGCCCATTACCCGAACGGAGGCATTGGAACTGCTTCAGCTGTTCATAAAGCACCGACTCCCTTGGTTTGGCGATTTTCAGGATGCCATGAACACCTCGGAACCGTTCTTGTGGCACAGCAGGCTGAGCTTTGCCCTCAACCTAAAACTAATTAGCCCTTTGGAGGTCATTCGGGCTGTGGAGGCGGCCCACCTTAGCCGCCCCGAGACCTTCCCCTTGCATGGGGTTGAAGGATTTATTCGCCAAATATTGGGTTGGCGCGAATACATGCGCGGCATTTATTGGGCCGAAATGCCTGATTTTGCGCTAAAAAACTACTTTGACCATCAACGGGCATTGCCCACATGGTTCTGGACAGGAAACACAAAAATGCAATGTTTAAGCCAAGCCATTGGGCAGTCGTTGCAGCACGGCTACGCCCACCACATTCAACGGCTTATGGTTACAGGGGCATTTGCGCTGATGGCGGGCATTCATCCCGACGAAATCGACCGCTGGTATTTAGGCATATACATTGATGCCTTTGAGTGGGTTGAAATTACCAATACCCGCGGCATGAGTCAATTTGCAGACGGAGGAATTGTAGGCACCAAGCCCTATTTGGGTTCTGCAGCCTACATTCATAAAATGAGCAATTATTGTGGAAGTTGCCATTACAAAAGGCAAGAAAAACTGGGCGACGACGCTTGCCCTTTAAACAGTTTATATTGGCACTTTTACCACCGGCATCGGGAGCGGTTGCGCAGCAATCCCCGCATCGGCATGATGTATCCTACTTGGGATCGAATGGGTGTGGAACAACAAACGGGCATTTTGGCTCAGGCCGAACGCAACCTAGATCGGCTGGAGGACCTTTGATGGATTGTGGGGGGTGCGGTAGAGCCATACCCCTGTGCGGTTCCGGGTGGTGTGGCGGGTGGGGAACGCCCGGTTGCCGCCCCAAAAAACCTTCAAATATTAGCCAAACAGGTCGATGATTTTAATGTGGTTGCGCGACAGGGAAATGATGCCCCGGTGCTCCAATCGTTTTAGCAGGCGGGAAATGACCTCTCGGCTGCTGCCCAGTTCGGCCGCGATGCTGCGGTGGGTGGCTTCGATGACGTAGGAATTGGCGGCCTCGCTGAGCACTCGAAGGTGGTTCAGCAAGCGTTGGTCCATGTTTTTAAACGCAATTTGATCGATGGTGTTCAGCATGCCTTCTAGCCGGAACTGATAGGTTTCTAGCACGAACAGGTACCAGGAGGCGTACCGGCGCATCCAGTTGTCCATTTTGTCCATAGGTACCCGAAGCAAGCGCACAGGGTCCATGCTAATGGCTTTGATTTTTGAAATGCGTTCGCGGCCCGAGCAAATCAGAGAAAGCGCACAGGCCTCGCCCCCTTCGATGTAGTAAAGAAAGAGTTCGTGTCCCTCTTCGTCTTCACGGAAAATCTTAACGTTGCCCGATAGGATCAGGGGCATGCTGCGGATGGGGAGCCCCACGTCCATGATGAGGGTATTGGCGGGCAGTTCTTGTAGGGTTGCACAAGCCTCGATTTCTTGCAGCAATTCAGGTTCAAACTGCGGAAATTGTTTGTACAGTTCTTCGGTCATGAGGCGGTATTGTTCATTTGTTTCGGGCTGTAAAACCTGCGCTTTGCGAAAATACGAAATAGAAGGAAGGGGAAACATGGCCGGCGTGCATCAAACCCGCATCGCCCGAAGGAAATGTGCAGTATGCTGAATTTTTGAGGTTTATGCGGAGGTTTTGCCGGTTTTTTTTAACAATGCAATTTAAGATGCCTCATTTTAGTTTACTTTAGACCTTTATTTTTAAAAAGGAAACCCATTTATATACTTGTTGACGTGCATGCGATTTTTTCAATGGGCACAATAGGATTGGACATATAATTTAAGGCATTGATTTGGTAAGTGGCTGGTTTTTTCATACAGGTTAAAATTTGATTTTCTAACTTAACCTTTAAAAAACGATGAAAAAGACCAAATTCAAAGAAGAGCAGATTGTTGCTATTCTCAAAGAGCAAGACCTTGGCCAAAAGGTCTCCGAGATTTGCCGCAAACATGGGATTTCGGAACAGACCTTTCATAATTGGAAAAGAAAATACGGCGGCCTTACGATCAGTGAGCTCCACCATATGCGCGAACTTGAGCAAGAAAATAGCCGATTGAAAAGGTTGGTGGCCGACCAGGCCTTGGATATTCAGATTTTGAAGGATGTGAATTCAAAAAAATGGTAACGTCCGAGCATAAGGAGCAATGCGTATTGTATGTGGAAAAGAAGTATACAATAGCGTGCCATCTATTAAATTGCTCCAGGCAGACAAAATACTATTGCAAAAAAATGCCGGCTAAGGATGTTCCAGTTCGAGAGGCCATTATGTCGGTACTCAATGGTAAAAAGCGCGGACGTAAAAAGGTGATTGCCTTGGTTCAGCGTAAATATGAATACTCTCAAAGCTGCATTAGAAGAGTCTATGAACAAAGTGGGCTCGCATTATATCATAAACCCAAAAAACGCAAGTATAAAACAGAACGCCAACCCATAGAAAGAACATTGAAAGCCAATGAGGAATGGGCAATGGACTTTATGAGCGATGCACTGGCCAATGGCCGAAAGCTACGCGCGCTGACGGTCATAGATCATTTTAATTTAGAATGCAAAGGCCTGCGTATGCACCACAGCATTCCGGCCTACAAGCTCATTGAAATTCTAGAAGAACTATTCGATATGCATGGTAAACCCAAAAGGATACGTACGGACAATGGTCCGGAATTTATCTCTAAAAAGTTTGGACTTTGGCTCAAGAAAAACGCCATCGAACTAGTGCGGATCCAACCAGGAAAACCGCAGCAAAATGCCTTTGTAGAGCGATTCAATCGCACTGTTCGGGAAGACCTTCTGGATGCGAACCTCATTTTTGATCTAGAACATGCCGAAGATCTCGCAAATGAATTTATTCGCGAGTACAATGCTGAACGGCCCCATGAATCCCTAAAAAATCAAACCCCCTTGGAATATGCGGCATAGGTTTTTTATAGGCATTGACCCTCTGAAATGTAAAAAGCAGATAAACATGTTATCTGCCTTTTACTTGACATTCCGTCGGGCGAACTTATCCCTGATGGGTTGCACCTCTGCAGAGCCCATTTCCGTTTCAGTTCGTAGCAAAGTTCAACGCATTAAACTATATTTACAAACTGTTGAAATTCCCAACCACTTTCA
>CAILUT010000051.1 GCA_903837495.1 uncultured Flavobacteriales bacterium
GCTTCGCTGTTCCCCGATAAAACGAACAATGTCTTCGACTTCAGGGGTATCTACGAAGGGGCATTGCAAGCGCACCAAATCAGAGCCCAAGCTTAGCAGCATATCGCCTTGGCCAATGAGTTGTTCTGCCCCGCCAGTATCTAGAATGGTTCTGGAATCGATTTTTGAAGAAACTCGGAAAGCAAGCCGAGCTGGAAAATTCGCTTTAATGGTACCCGTAATGATGTTTACGGAAGGGCGTTGCGTGGCAATAATAACGTGAATACCCACGGCCCTGGCCAGCTGTGCTATTCGGGCAATGGGGAGTTCGACTTCCTTTCCTGCGGTCATGATCAAATCGGCAAACTCATCGATTACAAGTACAATGTAGGGCAAAAAGCGATGCCCTTCGTTGGGGTTTAAGCGACGGCCTTTGAATTTGACGTTGTATTCTTTTAAATTTCGGACCTGAGCGGCCTTCAGCAACTCATAGCGGTTGTCCATCTCGATGCATAAGGAATTCAAGGTGTCCACCACCTTCTTCACATCCGTTATAATGGGTTCTTCTTCGTTGGGCAACTTTGCCAAATAATGTTTTTCTATGATGTTGTAGAGTGTAAGTTCAACCTTTTTAGGATCGACCATCACAAACTTCAATTCCGAGGGGTGTTTTTTGTACAGGAGTGAAACCAGAATAGCATTAATTCCGACTGATTTCCCTTGGCCTGTGGCTCCAGCAACCAACAGGTGAGGCATTTTAGCCAAATCGGCTACAAAAACATCGTTTGAAATGGTTCGACCCAAAACGATGGGTAAATCAAATCGGGTTTGGGCAAATTTTTCATTTTGCATGACTTTACGCATGCCCACCACCGCCCGGTTTTGATTGGGCACTTCAATGCCTATGGTGCCCTTTCCTGGAATGGGGGCAATAATGCGAATGCCTTGAGCGGCCAAACTGAGAGCGATGTCGTCTTCCAGGTTTTTAATTTTAGAAATACGCACACCGGGGGCTGGAACAATTTCGTATAGGGTTACCGTTGGACCAATGGTCGCTTTAATTTTCTGAATATCGACTCCATAGTTTTTTAAGGTCTCCAGAATACGGTCCTTGTTTTGTTCAAGTTCTTGTGCATCCACTTTAAAATCAGCATTGCCATGGTCAACCAGCAACTCTAAGGGCGGCATTTTAAAATCGGGCAAATCCAAATGTGGGTCGTATTCGCCGTATTGTGCCACCAAGCGTTCGGCAAGGCTGCTTTCTTCTGGATTATCAGACTGTAAAGCAGGAACGGAGTCCTCTTGTTCTGGTTTCGTAAGTTCCAATTGCAACGCGGCATTCGACCCACCTAAATCCGATGCTGGGGAAAACGCCTCCGGAGTCGATTCATCGGGCAATTCAAGTTCAAGTTCTAAGCCTAGCATGGGAACTTCAGGCCTGGCTTCTGCATCCTCTAAATCCACCTCCATAAATTCATCTACAAAGGTTGAATCGTTTTCGATATCGAGTCCCGGCATTTCATCTTTATGCGTATAAAAATCCATTTCGGGGTTGGCGTCTTCGGATTCATTTTCAAGTCCAGATACCGGGCCTTGATTGGAAGAAGCCTTTTTCAGTTTTGACAGCCAGAGTTCCCACAAAAGCGGCTCGAAAATCAAAACAAAAAAGGGAAGGGCAAAGAACAAGGCCAGGGTTGTTCCCCAGGCCCCTAAATAAAGAGAAATGCCCTGAGCCATTTTAAACCCAAGAAGTCCCGCTGGCAGCCCATCCATGAAAGGAATGTTCAGGTGGCCGAGCAGAATTGAGGTCCAAAAGGTAAAAAAGAGCAATCGGTGGGCATATCGGCGAACCCAAAGAAAATACCGGCCAAAAAGCCCCCCTATAGCTAGGCTAAATGCAAAGGGGAAGAGCAAAAATACAGAGAAGCCAAATCCGTTAAAAATAAGTTGATGCCCCAACCAATTGCCCATATATCCCATGGGATTCACGGGCATGTTTTGGGAATCAACGCCATTAAAAAGCAGGGATTGGTCTTGACGCCAGTAAACGATGTAAGCACAGGCACTAATAAAGGCATAGGCAGAGAAGACCAAGGCCGCCAAGCCCAACAGCCGTTTCAACCTTGGCGAAATAGAAATCGAAGGCCTCCATTTGGGCTTGGTCCTTCCTTCTGTATTTTTTGCTTCAGATTCAGGGGTAGAACTACTGGCCTTTTTGGGCCGGGCAAAACTTCCAGTGGATGCTTGGTCTTGACTCATAGATTGAATTGGGTGTGCTCAATACAGATACCCAGCATAAAATTAAAGCAAGGGAAGCGAATATTATTGTCCTTTCGGGAAAGCTATTAACAATGTGCGTTTCAAAACACAAAAAAACACACATTTATGCTTCAACCTGTTTCAGCAAAGAACGCATTGAACTTAGCTGCGCGGCCGGCAGGGGGAATGTGCCGTCAAAAACGCTTTTTTGCCCTTGAAGTGCAGAAGCGGCATCGGCCTAAATATCCCATACAGATTCAGCAAAAAAAGAAACAGGTGGGGGTGTTAATCCTTGTCGGCCTCATTGCGCCAAATGAAATAGCCCGAAAATTCATCCACATTCAAAATATCCACCATTGGAAGCCCTGTATTCCATTCTTTCCATTCTGATTCGGGAACAATCTTTTTCCAGGGCATGGTTTCGGTGGGGCCTTCTCCATTTAAGTTAACAAAGGCTGGCAATCGGAAGCCAGGATAAATATTTTCCCATCGATATCGAAGCACCACCTGTCCATCCACTGTATTTTGTTGGAACACAAGAACCGGAACCCCTGGAATTTTAAGGTATTGGTAAAAAAGCCAGTCGTACTCTTCACCCAAATATTCATTCATGAACAGCAATAAGGTTTCCGTTTTAACCGATGAATACGAGAACTTTTGTTGAATGGCTTTTAGTAGGCCTAAGAATTTATCGTTGTCGTTCAATAAATCGCGCAAGGTTTGAATAACAAAAGCTCCTTTGTAATAAATATCTTGGCTTGGCTTGTCGTTCAGCCCCCGTTTGCCCAGCATAGGTTTGTCGTTTTGAATGCGGGACCTCCACGAATCAATGTACTGGAAGGCAATGTCTTCACCATATTTTTTTTCAACGAACAAAGCCTCCATATAGGTTCCAAAGGCTTCATGAATCCACATGTCTGCGATATCGGCTCCACTTACATGGTTGCCCCAATATTCGTGAGCGGTTTCGTGCAGCAAAATAAAATCAAATTCCAACCCTAAGTTGGTTGGGTCTGTACCCAAGTAGCCGATTTTATACTGATTTCCATACGAAATAGCGGATTGGTGCTCCATTCCTGCATAGGGTGTTTCTATCAATTTATATCCATCATTGGCAAAAGGATAACAGCCTAAAATGCCGTCGTACACCTTTAGCATGTCTTTTAATTGAGCAAAATGGCGTTTGGCCTTTTTCAGGTTTTCGGGCATCACATAATAATCCAGCGGATACACGGCTCCGCTGCTGCAAGTAAATTCATCGGTAAAATGGGCAAAGCGCCCTAAATTAAAGGTCACATTATAGTGGTTTATGGGATACGAAACCCTCCAATTGTAGGTTGTAAAACCATCGCCCCTAGGACTAGCTCCCATTAATTTTCCGTTCGAAACGCCCATGTAGGCATTGGGTACAGAGAGGTCAATTTTCATGCTGTCGGGCTTGTCCAACCATTGATCTTTGCACGGCCACCACACCGAAGCTCCTTCGGTTTGCACGGCAGAGCCTGCCCAATGAAATCCATCTGCATCTTTGGTCCAAACCACCCCTCCTTCCCAGGGCGGGTTTTTGGCTTGAACAGGAAGGCCGGTAAAATGAATGAGAATAGAATGGGTTGAACCCGGGATCAAAGAATCGGGGAAAATCAAAAACAAAGCCCGTTCTTTTCGTTTGGCTGGTATGGTTTTTCCATTCCATTCCACCTTTTGCAATCCCATGCCTTGGGCCAAATCTATTTGGATGCTGCTTGTTTTTTTTAAGACGGTAAAATGCATTTCATTTGAACCGGAGATGGTTCTTTTATCTGGATTTACCTCCACTTTTAAATGGTAATGGTGCACATCGTAGCAGGCACGTTCGGGGCCGTTCCACCCCAACAGGGTGTCTTCACGGCTAAACAAGGCCGTTTTTACCTGAGATTGGACAATCAAAGGCAAAAGGAAGGCAACAGCCAAAAATACAATTCGTTTCATGGCTGGAAAATAAAGAAAGCCTCTTGATAAATCAAGAGGCTTTGCAAAATTTAAACAAAAATTATTCCCTGTACCAATCCGTAGAGAGGCTGGGGTTGAATTTTTAATGAAGCAGACCAAGTGCTTCAGAACGCTTCAGAGCGGCAGTTATACCAATCTTATCAATCACTTTAAGCCCTTTGGCCGACACCTTAAGAACAACCCAACGATCTTCATCTGGAATGTAAAATCGTTTTTTCAACAAATTGGGTTTAAACACCCTTTTTGTTTTGCGGTTGGAGTGGGAAACGGTGTTCCCTGTTATTGTTTTTTTACCAGTTATAACGCAAACCCTTGCCATATCTTTAACTTTTACGAGAGGCGAAGGTAAGAAAAAATTGAGGAAAACACACGGTCAAACAAATATTTTGGAAATAACGAATGGTGTGTTCAAATAAAAGTGTGGGAAGCCAAAGAAATGGCCGAGTTAAATTCGTCTTTGTGAATTTTCAAGCGAAGACCTTGATTTTGCAAAAAATCCATCAAGGTTTCGGTGGCCAAGTTTCCGGTTAGGTTGTCGGCGGTTACTGGGCAGCCACCAAATCCCAGTATGGCAGAATCAAAAATTCGGCAGCCACCTTCCCAGGCAGCTTGCAGATTTTGCATGGTATTGGATGTCCGCACATGCAAATGGGCTCCAAAATGAACTTGTGGAAATGCGGTGGCCAAATCTTGAAAACTTGATTTTAACACTTCGGACGTGGCTACACCCGTGGTATCCGAGATGTTTATTTCCTGAAATCCGTTTTCAACCAATTGGCCAATGGCATCCATCAGAATGCTCGGCGACCAAGGGTCTTGGTATGGATTTCCGAAAGCCATAGATAAATAAACCAAGGTTTTTTTTCCGTGGTTGTCTGCTTCTTCTTGAATATCTAACAAGCGGCGCAGGGCCTGCTGGGGTTCAGATTGAATGTTTTTTTCGAGAAAGGTTGGAGAAATGGAATAGGGAAACCCAAGGTAATGAATATGGGGAAATGGCCGGGCTCGTTGTGCTCCTTTTAGATTGCCTACAATTCCAATTAAAGGGGTATTGCAGCCTTCGTTGCCCAATTGTTCTGCAATGGTATCGGCATCGGCAAATTGGGGTATGGCCTTGGGGTTAACAAAACTTAGTGCATCAATACGCGAAAACCCGCAGCGCAGCAATTGTCTAAGATAGGTTAATTTGACTTGAGTTGGAATCAGTGCGGGCCAACTTTGCATGGCATCGCGCGGGCATTCTGTGAGTAGCACGGGCTGCATGTGCACAATTTTAATTTGCGGGTAAAGGTAGCGATAATGCCAGTTGTTTGATTAAGGTTGGACCCTTAAAAACAAAACCTGAATACACCTGAATGGCATCGGCCCCTGCTTGAATCATGGTTTGTCCCCGCTCAAGGGAATCAATCCCACCCACGCCCATCAAAGGAAAAGAAGGGCCGTAAAAGTTACGAATTTTTGCTACCCTTTCTAGGGCCATATCGAATAAGGGAGAACCACTTAACCCTCCTGGTTCCGCTGAGTAAATGGATTTCAAGCTGCCGGGCCGACTCAAGGTGGTATTGGTGGCAATAAGGCCATCGGCTTCTGCACTTCCAATAGATTCCAATACAGGATACAAGTCCAAATCCGGCAAATCGGGATCAATTTTTACAAAAACGGGCCTGCGCAGGGGCAAATCATTTCTAAACGAAACGAGGGCAGTCAGAAGCGTTTTTATGCGTTCTGCCTGTTGCAATTCTCTTAATCCGGGCGTATTTGGCGAACTGATGTTGATGGTAAAATAATCGGCGTAGGGAAATAGGGTTTGCATTCCGAGGCAGTAATCGGATTCGGCCAAGTGATTTTCGGTGGATTTATTTTTACCTAAGTTCGCCCCCAAAATAAATCCAGTATGCTGACGTTGCTTAAATCGAAGAGCCAATTGTGTTAATCCCGCATTGTTAAATCCCATTCGATTAATAATGGCTTCATCTTCAATTAAGCGGAACATTCGGGGTTTCGGGTTTCCATTTTGGGGTTTGGGAGTTACGGTTCCAATTTCTGCAAAGCCAAACCCAAACTGGGCCCAAGCGTCGAGCAAGATCCCGTTTTTGTCCATTCCGCCAGCCAAACCTACTCGATTGGGGAATTTCAAACCTGCCAATTCAATTTGATTTGAGCCAACCATCGGTTTTTTCGACAGCAAACCAAATTTCGCAGCAAGGCTTAAAACCTGTAAGGTATGGTTGTGTGCCCTTTCTGCATCTAGGTGAAAAAGCAGTTTTTTAGCCAGCAAAAACACCGTTATTTTTTCTTGGGAAGAAAAACATACCGGAGCCCTGCCGTCATAATCAAGCCTGCCTCTGCCGGCCCAGAAACAAAAACAGGTACTTGAAAGGACAAGCTGCCCCGTAGGCGATCTATAATTTGAATTTCATTTCCTACCATAGGTTGAATAAAAAAGCCTTCCCGATTGGCAAAAGCGCCACCCACATCCAACCGAACAAAAGGCCTCATTATTCCAAGTGGGAAATCGCAGCCTACCTGAGCCGCCAAGCTGGCAGCCAATTGCGAAACTAGGCGATTCCCATTGGGCACCTGCCTCATTTCCTCGTTGGAAAAAAATCCAACGTTTCCTCCCAACGTTAAACCAGATTTGAAACGGAATTGATAATCAACAGCCGTTGAAAAAAAAGGAGAGCCACCATATTTAAAGGTAGGGCCAGCCCCTGCATTCAAGCCAATGGAATGTTGGGCGTTCAAAGTGGCCCAAGAAAGAAGGCAAAAAAGGACATGAATTGAAAAAACAAGAAATCTGGAGTTTTTCATGGCTTTGAATGGAATAAAAATTAAGACCTTTGCATTGGAACAAAGGTAAAAAAACTGAGCAGATGAATATTCGATGTATTTTACTTCGGCATGGGCAAAGTGCCTGGAACAAAGAAAACCGTTTTACGGGTTGGGAAGATGTACCTTTAAGCCCTTTGGGAATAGAAGAAGCAAAAATGGCAGGGCAGCTTCTAAAAAACCATGGAATAGCGCCCCAGATTGCCTTTACCTCATATTTGCAACGCGCCATTAAAACGCTTTGGTTGGCCTTGGAGAATTGTGAACAGATGCATATTCCCGTACAAAAAACCTGGAGGTTAAACGAAAAGCACTATGGAGTTTTGCAGGGTTTGAACAAAGCCGAAACGGCGGCTAAATATGGGGAAGAACAGGTCTTACTTTGGCGAAGAGGCTATTCCGTTCGCCCTCCAGAGTTGGAATCAGAGGATTCCCGGCACCCCAGAAACCAAGCCAAATATGCTGGCATAGCGGCCTCTGATTTGCCCGGAAGCGAATCGCTAGCCGACACCCTAGACCGGATGCTTCCGTTTTGGAATTCGACCATTGTTCCCAGCTTTAAAAATCACCACACCATTTTGATTGCGGCCCATGGGAATTCACTTAGGGGCATCGTTCAACACCTAAAAGGCATGAACGAGGAAGAAAT
Source organism: uncultured Flavobacteriales bacterium (assembly GCA_903837495.1). Classification (GTDB taxonomy): domain Bacteria; phylum Bacteroidota; class Bacteroidia; order CAIKAF01; family CAIKAF01; genus CAIKAF01. Next base: position 7,706 of record CAILUT010000051.1, read on the forward strand.
CCTTGCCTTAAATATTCCAACTGGAATACCTTATTTGTTTGAACTTAGCCCTGACGGGCAGTACATTTCAGACCGATATTTGATTGAAGAGGATGAGTTGAATCGAAGGATGGAAGAAGTTAAAAACCAGGGAAAGGCACATTAATTGATATGAAAACTTGGGCGATTGGCGATGTGCATGCCTGTGGGCACACCTTAAGGGCATTGATAGATAAGCTTGGCCCAACTTCGGATGACCACCTTGTTTTTTTGGGCGATTTGATTGATCGGGGGAAAACCATGCCGGTAGTTCTTGAAACAATTGAAAAATTAAGCGGCCTTGGAATTCGGATAAGTTTGTTGAGGGGCAACCACGAAGACGCCTTTATTCAAGCTTTAGAAGAGGAAAAAAAACCGCAGAAACGCAAACTGTTTCAAAAGAATACGTTTCCTGCCCTGAATGCCTGGAAATCTTTTGGAGGGAATGAAGTACTTCGAAGTTTTGGCAGTAGTCGCCCCAGCGAATTACCGGCGCACCTGATTCACCTTATTTGCAGCAGCGATTTCTGGATGGAGCACGATGCGTTTTACTTGGTGCATGCTGGATTTAATTTTGACTGTGAGCCCTTTTGGGCCGACACCCAGGCCATGTTGTGGTTAAGGGAATTCGATGTGGATTTAGAAAAAACAAAAGGCCGTCGCGTTGTACATGGCCATGTACCGGTTTCGCTCGATTTAATCAAGCAAACCCTAGACCAGCCTCATTTTGGATTCATTGACCTAGACAACGGGTGTGTGTACCGAGACCGCCCTGGCATGGGCAATTTAATTGCCCTTGACCTGCAAGCGGAAACATTAACTGTGCAACCAAATATTGAACCATACAAATGAGTTTGTTTATTATCACCGGCGGCCCCGGATCTGGAAAGACCAGTTTAATACAAGGACTTGAAAACATGGGATACCGCGTTTTTCAAGAAGCTTCAAGATTGGTTATTTCGGAACAGCAAAAACAACCACAGGGCATTTTGCCTTGGACCGATTTAGAAGGCTTTCAACATTTGGTTTTTGAGCGGCAAAAAAGAGATTATCTCACCGCCAAATCAATGAAGGAAGTTGTTTTTTTAGACCGTGGCTTGCCCGATGGACTTGGGTACATGAAATCTGGCGGCTTGTTTATACCCCCCGACCTTATGGCCGATATCCAAAAATTCCCCTATGCTGCCACTGTTTTTTTAACTCCGCCTTGGCAACATATTTACAAAAACGACTCGGCCCGATGGGAAGATTTCCAAAAAGCAGAGGAAATTTATTTTTCACTCAAAGAAGTGTATGAGGATTTGGGCTATAGAACCCAGCTCCTTCCTCTAGATACCATTGAAAAACGAATTGAATTTGTTCTAAATCAGATTTCAACTCCCCCCGCCGCTTCGTAACTTTGAAGAATGCAGGCTGAAGAAATTCTTTTCTCGTATTGGGGGCACCGGCAGTTCCGGCCCTTGCAAAGGGAAATTATACAATCAATTTTAGAGGGTAAAGATACCTTGGCATTGCTTCCTACCGGTGGGGGCAAAAGCATTTGTTTTCAAGTTCCTGGAATCATGATGCCAGGGGTTTGCTTGGTGATTTCTCCTCTTATTGCCTTAATGGAAGACCAGGTTTTAAATTTAAAGCAGAGGGGAATTTCAGCCTATGCTATTCGCAGCGGGCAAACCAGGGGAACCATTCGGTCAATCTTAGACGAAGCGGCCGAAGGCAAAGTGGATTTCTTATATGTTTCACCAGAACGGCTAAGTTCTGCCCTTTTTCAAGCCTATCTGCCCTATTTAAAGCCGTGCATGATTGCCGTTGATGAAGCCCACTGTGTGTCGCAATGGGGCTACGATTTCAGGCCCCATTACTTAAGTATTGCAGATATCCGTCCGTGGTTTGAGGGCGTACCTATACTGGCTTTAACGGCTACAGCCACCCCCGATGTGGTAGAAGACATTCAACATCAACTAAAATTTCTGAAGCTGAATGTTTTTCAAAAGTCATTTAGGCGCGACAATCTAACCTATGCAGTAGCAGAAACCGACAATAAAATGGACCGGCTTTCCATTTTTTTGAAGAAACAACCTGGATCGGCCGTCGTGTATGTGCGCAACCGAGCAAAATGCGAACGCATTTCGACCTGGCTTAAGAATCAGGGTTGGAATGCCGATTACTACCATGCTGGCCTAGCAGCTGAAGAGCGAAGTAAAAAGCAAGCCTATTGGATTGAACAACCCAATGCCATAATGGTTGCAACCAATGCCTTTGGAATGGGTATTGACAAAAGCAATGTACGGGCGGTTGCCCACCTTGATTTGCCCGATACGCTAGAGGCCTATTTTCAGGAAGCGGGACGTGCAGGAAGGGACGAACAGCCCGCCGTAGCTTTATTGATGGTTAGTGCTGAAGACCAAGTGGGCCTGCACGAAAATTTGGAATTTCAATTTCCGGATTTGAACGACATAGGCCGGATATACGAAGAATTGTATAAAGGCTCATTTATACCCTTAGGCGAAGGAACTGGAGCGGTACTTGAGGTGGATATTGAGAAGGTGGGAAAAGCCCTACACCTTCAGCCACAGCAAATCACTTCGGCACTGGGATTGCTGGGGCGGGGTGGGTATCTTCAGCTTATAGAACCGGCAGATGATGTGTGCTACTTAAAGCTAAAAGGGGAACCACAGCACCTACGAAGCATGGTGGTTTCTAAAAAAGCCATTCAACTTTCGGAACGATTGATGCGGAAAATTCCTGGGATTGTAGAAGAAACAAAAGGCATACGAATGGAACAGCTTCGAAGATGGACTTATTCTGAAACAGATGAACCTTGGAAAATTCTATTGGCCGAATTGAAAGAGCGGGGAGCCTTACACTATTTTTTGCCCGAACCAAACCGCAGTATGATTCGGCTTTTATCTGAACGGGTACCTAAATCGCACATTCGGCTGTCGAATGAAGTGTATGGACTTCGAAAAAAAATTGCAGAAACAAAAATGAAAGCCGTCGAGCAGTATGCGTTTGAAAAAAAGAGCTGCCGATTGGTAAAATTACTGGACTATTTTGGAGAGTCTGAAACAAAAGCCTGTGGTCAGTGTGATGTTTGCCGTTCAAAAGAAAAGTCTAAAAATCTGGAAGAGCAAATGCTAGAGGCCCGAAAAGAAAAGCGGGAATGGAGGCTTGAGGAGCTGCGGGATCGATTCCCAACCTTGACTGATTTCAACAATTCTGCCTTTAGAGAGTGGCTAGAGGCTGGACTTATTGTTGAAATAAAACCGGGTTTAATCCAATTTAATATTGAAGCAGGGCAGCCCCCCAAGTAAAGCCGCTGCCGAATGCAGCCATCGCAATTAAATCGCCAGGTTGAATTTGGCCAGAGCAAATCGATTCATGCAGTGCAAGGGGAATGGAGGCCGAAGTGGTATTTCCGCGGTTTTGGATGTTGGAAATGAGTTTGCCTTCGGGTATAGACAGCTCGGAAGCGACATGAAGCGAAATCCGTTGATTGGCTTGATGCGGTATAAACCAATCCCACTGTTCAGCAGAAATTCCGGTACGTCCAATCAGTTCGGTCAGGGCTTCACGAAATCGGACTGTGGCATGCTTAAAAACCGCTGGCCCGTTCATGTAGGGCAACATTTCACCCCTTCCAATCATATCGGCCGATGCAATCGGCGATTGCCGGGTACCGGGGTTCTGCTGAACCAACTCTTCAGCAAAACGACCGTCGGCATGAACCAAACTGTCGATTAAGCCAAACCTAGAATTTGAACCATCAAAGGGACTTGCTTCCAAGCATATAGCGGCGGCGGCATCACCAAACAACACAGAAACATTCCGACCTCGGGTGCTCAACTCCATCAAGGCCGATTGGGCCTCGCTGCAAATGAGCAGAATTCGATTGGCTCTGCCCGACTCAATGTAGGCTTGTGCTACGGAAAGTCCGTAAATAAAGCCTGAACACTGAGCCCGAATATCAAGGCAAGGGATGTTGGCTAAACCCAATTCCCGCTGAGCTAAAACTCCAGCCCCTGGGAAATAATAATCTGGGCTTAGGGTAGAGAATATGAGTAAATCGGGGTCGGTAGCCGACCACGCTGCTCGCTCTAGGGCTTCGCGGGCAGCAAAAGCACCCATCTTTGAACAGGTTTCATTGCTCAAATCGGAAAACCTACGCGATTGGATTCCGCTGCGTTCTTGTATCCAAGCATCGGAGGTTTCCATCAACGGTTCTAGGTCCCGGTTTAAAACCTCGCGTTGGGGAAGATAAGCCCCTGTCGATTTGAGTTTAGCGCGCCACATTTTGGAAGATAAAAATAGCAAAGATTGAAAATGGTTTGCCTTTTGCCTGAAAAAAAGAGGACCTGAAATTAACCCAGTTCTGAAGTGGTATGCACGAGTGCAATGCCCAATTCTTCTAATTCTTTTAAAACAGGGCCATAAAATTCAGCCTGAACGGGAATGTGTACTCCAGGGCTTGAGATTTGCCCGTTCAAAATAAATTTGGCGGCCAAAGCCAGAGGCAAACCCACTGTTTTTGCCATTGCGGTTCTAACTGCATCCTCCCCTTCAACTACCAAGTGGGCGCGCAATTCAAAAGACTTTCCCTGCAAATCGTAGCTGAGCAGGTGGTACATCGCAATCATGTCCTTGTCCTCGGGCAATAAGGTCCATTTTTTCTCCAAAATATGCTGAAGAATTTGAGCAGGTGTGGCAGGCCCAGAAAGCCCAATCGCCTCATTGTTGAATAAGTTCAACCACTTTAACTTGCGAAACTCATCGGAATCCAAATCCAGTCGCAAGGCCTGAGCCAGCTTTGTTTCTACGCTGTCGGTAGGGTGATAAAATAAAAAGCTATTTACAAAATCTCGGTGCGTCATGGCATCGACCCCATCTATTAAGTAAGAATCATCGGTCATACCGAGCTGAACGAACACATCCCAAGCCCTGCAAAAGCCAACCCTCCTCATGGTTCCTCTATACAGGGTTTTCACCCCTTTTAGATTGTAAAGGTTTAGATATTTTAGGGAATCTCGGTTGCCATACACCTCAAATTCGCCGTATTGGTCGATCTCGATGACCTCGGTGCGGCGAAATACTTTGTGGTAAGGAATGAACTTGTATTTCCCATCGTGCAAAAATTTAACCGCTCCGCCAGAAGCCGCTAGAACCACATTTCGGGGATTCCAGGTAAACTTGTATTTCCATGGGCCCGATTCACTAACAGGAGCCATCAACCCGCCGGTGTAGCTTTCAAATGCCCGAATTTCGGCTCCCATTAGGCGCAGATTGTCAATCAATTGCATGGCCGTCATGTGGTCAATGCCGGGGTCCAAGCCCATTTCGTTTAAAAACACCAAACCCTTGGCTTTGGCCTCAGTATCTAAGGCCAGCATTTCTTCAGAAAGGTAAGAGGCCGTAATCAAATGCGCATTTGAATCCAAACACAACCGTGCAATCTGGGGGTGCATGTGCGGTGGAAGCAAAGAAATAACCAGATTACAGCCTTTAAGCAAGTGCCGAACCTGTTCAACCTCAGCAACATCCACCACCAGCCCTTGAACCCAGGAGAATCGCTTTATTTTATGTTCCAAACTTTTGGCATCAACATCGGCTACCATTAATTTCCAATTCGATGCACGGGCCAGATTGGCCAAGTATTCAATCATAACAGATGCCGATTTTCCGGCTCCAAGGATCAGCATTGTTTTCGTATGCATGGCTATCGGTTGGCTTGGTCTTAAAAGGGCTATTCGGGGGCAAAGATAGGGAAGGAAATGAGCACAGATATGCCTACACGCATTGGTTTTTAACAATTTAAATTCCAATCAAAAGGCCATAAGCCAGTTCCTGATTATCTTTGAGCATGAAATGCAGCAGTCGAACAGGAAGGGCTGGGGCCTTGTTGGGCTTTTTGGGGGTTATTTTGGGAGCCATTGGGGCTCATGCTTTAGAAACTGTATTGCCCAGCGAGGCCTTAGAAAGTTATAAAACTGGGGTATATTACTTGCAATGGCACGGAAGCCTTCTGTTGATTTTAGGGTTGATTTTCAGAGATAAGGAAGCACCATTTTACATTCGGCGGTCTATCCTTTTCTTTTCGATGGGCATTTTTTTATTCAGCGGGTCTATTTTTGGTTTGGTATTTCTTCCGATGCTGCAGGTAAACGCCTCTTTTTTAGGGCCGATTACCCCCTTGGGCGGTCTTAGTTTAATGATGGGGTGGCTATGTCTATTCCTGTATTTTATACCTCGTTTGCAAACTCCAAAATCCAATGAAGACTAAAACTTATTTTGCAGCAACCGTTTTAATAGGGCTAAGTTTTGGATGCCTTGGAAAAAAGAATGCGGAAATACCTGTTCCAACCGAAAAATCTGCAACCGCCTTTTGTTCTATTTCCTTTTTCAGCATAGGCTACGGCATAGATGTTCAAGGGTTAAAATCCGTTCAATTGTGGGCGGAACAAAAAAAAGATTCGGTTCAACTTCAACAAACACCCTGGGGACGTGAAGGCGAAGTGGATGCTTGCCTTTTAACTAAATACACAGAAACGGAGAAACAAGGTTGGATAATCGAGTTAAAAGGATTGCTTGAGAACGCTAAAAACTGTCGAATTTCAATTGAAAATGCGTGCCGAAAGTAGAATAATATAGAAATAGGCCCGATTAATTGCTACTTTTGAAGCCTGAAAAGGACTTCTTCTTAAACACCCAACTTAATGAATAACCTTGGACTTCCGAATGAATTGAATCCATTAGAAATTAATGGATTGAAAACCGAATTAAATGTATTTTGGAACCTGTGTCCGTCTGAATTGATTGAACATACAATACAGGCAGGGCAAGGAAGACTAATAGATACAGGGGCACTGTCGGTTGAAACAGGAGAATTTACAGGCCGCAGCCCAAAAGACCGGTTTATAGTTAAAGACGAACAAACCCAAGATGAAGTCTGGTGGGGAAACCACAATATTGCTTTTGAGGAAGATGCTTTTTTGCGTTTAAGAGAAAGAATGCAGGCCTATTGTGCAGTTCGGAATTTATATGTTCGAGATGCCTGGGTAGGTTCAGACCAAAGATACCGCGTTTCGGTGCGGGTGGTAAACGAAACCGCATGGAGCAATTTGTTTGCGTACAACATGTTTATACGGCCTTCGGCCGATGAAGTTCAAAATCTAAAGCCCGAATGGCTGGTTTTGAATTTGCCTAGCTTTATGGCTGTCCCCGAAAGAGATGGAACAAGGCAACACAATTTTGCCATTGTCTCTTTTAAACACAAAACCATCTTAATCGGCGGAACCGGTTACACCGGCGAAATTAAAAAAGGAATGTTCTCTGCCCTTAATTTCTTGCTTCCAACGAAGCACAACGTAATGCCTATGCATTGCAGTGCAAATGTGGGCGAAAATGGAGATACCGCTTTGTTTTTTGGGCTTTCTGGAACTGGGAAAACCACGCTTTCCGCAGACCCCGAACGGTTGTTGATTGGAGACGATGAGCATGGCTGGGCCGATGCCTCTGTTTTTAATTTTGAAGGAGGCTGCTACGCAAAAACCATAGACCTAACCGAAGAAAAAGAGCCAGATATTTATCGGGCAATTCGATACGGTGCGCTCTTGGAGAACATTGGTATGGATTCTAAAAACCGCAAACCGGATTACACCGATTCCAAGCTCACAGAAAATACCAGAGTTTCCTACCCTATCCACTTCATTGACAGAATTCAAGAAGGGGCAATTGGAGGAGAACCTAAGCATATTTTTTACCTGACTTGCGATGCCTATGGCATTTTACCTCCCATTTCAAAACTTACCGCCGGTCAAGCCATGTACCATTTTATTTCAGGATATACGGCGAAAGTGGCGGGTACGGAAGCGGGTATTACCGAACCTCAAACAACCTTTTCCGCTTGCTTTGGAGGCCCATTTATGCCCTTGCACCCAGCACGTTATGCCAAAATGTTGGGAGATCGGATAAAAAAATCGGAAGCGCAAGTTTGGCTTATCAATACAGGTTGGAGCGGAGGACCATATGGAGTAGGGAATCGCATGAAATTGAGTTTTACCCGCTCCATGATTCGGGCAGCCCTGAATGGAAATCTAGAATCGGTTGAATACCAACAACATCCCATCTTTGGGCTGTCAATGCCCAAAAGTTGTCCCAATGTTCCCTCTGAATTGCTGAATCCAGAATCTACTTGGAACAATGCCGCAGCTTATCAGGAATCTGCTAATGCCTTGGCAGAAAAATTCCAAGCCAATTTTGAAAAGTTCAGTGCCGAAGCCTCCCCTGAAATTTTAGAGGCCGGCCCCAGGATTCTGACAAAATAAACCCATGAATTGGGGTCGAAGTACATTTTTTGCCCTTTTTATTTTTGGGGGTGTCCTTTTTTTTGTTGGCTGCAAACCCCATTGGGCAGCCGTTCAGTCTGAAGGCAATTATGTACCTGTCAAAGAGATACAAGCCGATTCGTTAAGTCTGGCATTTCTTAAACCGTATTCCGATTCCGTTTACAAACAGATGGGGCAGATATTGTGCCATTCTGCGCTAGCCCTTCCTAAAATCAAAGGAAGCCATGAAACAGCTTTGGGCAATTTGATGAGCGATGTACTGTTGAGTCAGGGCCGCAAAATCCAGCCTGGGGTTCAAGCTTCTTTGCTAAATTTAGGAGGCATTCGGGCCTCGCTGCCTCAAGGGCCTATAACCTTAGGAAATGTGTATAGTTTGATGCCATTTGAGAATCGCGTTGTATTGATTCAGTTAGGACCAAAGGAAACAAAAGAACTGTTTCGATACATAGGGGAACATCCGGGCACCCCTTTTGCCGGTTTTGAACTTCGTTGCGAGGAGGGAACCTGGAATGCTTGGCTGAATGGAAAAGCATTCCCAGAAAGCGATTCCTTGTTGGTTGCTACTTCTGATTTTTTGGCTCAGGGCGGAGATAAAATGAATTTCTTTTTGCCTTGTCCCTTAAAAAGCGACCCCGGTATTCTATTGCGGGATGCCATAGTTGGCTACATGACCGATTTGAACAACTTAGGCCAGCTGTTGAACAGCCGATTGGACGGCCGAATTCACGCATGTATAGAAAAATGAACCGAAGAACATTCATACGCACGGCAGGCATTGCTAGCCTTGGCATGGGCTTGACGGGGAAAGTTTTAGCCAAAACCTATGCCCATAGGCAAACCCTGACCCCAAATGGATATGAGCGGTTGGTCATTTTGCATACGAACGACATGCACAGCCATTTGGAACCTTTTGCTGAAACAGATCCAAAATATCCGGGCCAGGGCGGAATGGCCCGAAGAGCAGCATTGATAAAACAAATTCGGGCAGAGGGCCACCCTACCCTATTGTTGGATGCGGGCGATGTTTTTCAGGGAACGCCGTATTTCAATTTGTTTAAAGGAGAGCCTGAATTTAGAATGATGACGGCCATGGGATACGATGTAGGCACCTTAGGCAATCATGATTTTGACAATGGAATAGACGGATTGGTTCAAATGCTTCCCCACGCTCAGTTTCCTCTTGTAAATGCAAATTACAACCTGAAGGAAACCGCACTGGCTGGCAAAATAAAGCCCTACCAAATTGTACAAAAGGGCCGCCTGAAAATTGGGATTATTGGGGTGGGAGTCGAACTTCAAGGTTTGGTTAGTCCTACCCTAACTGGGGAAATAAGCTATGCCAACCCCATTCCTATTGCTCAAGAAATGGCCAATCGACTCAAATATGATTTTGGTTGCCATTGCATCATCTTGTTGTCGCATTTAGGCTATTCATACTCGGGCAATCAAGTTTCAGACCTTATTGTGGCCGAACAAACAGAAAACATTGACTTAATTGTTGGGGGGCATACCCATACGTTCTTAAACAAGCCAACTCCAGTTAAAAACCTAAAAGGAAATTTGGTTTTAGTCAGCCAAGCCGGTTGGGCCGGATTACTATTAGGCAGAATCGACATCTTATTTAGCCCTAAAGGACATATTCAGAGTTTCGACTCTGCGATGAATGAAATTTCTAAAAAAACAATAGGCCTTTAGTTTTTTTTTACATTTTTTTCTATCAATATTTGTACAAGAATTCGAATCGGAGAACAGGCAGGTTACAGAACCCGTATAGTTTGATTGTCAGTTGTTTGCTCGGAAAAATTTATTGAACCAAAAAGATGTCAGAAAATCTTCAAGAGATATGGGAAAACTGTCTAAAGGTGATTAAGGACAATGTAAGTCCCCAAAGCTATCAGACATGGTTTTCACCCATTATTCCCTTGAAGTTAGAGAATCAAGTGCTGACGATACAGGTTCCCTCCCAGTTTTTCTATGAGTGGTTGGAGGAGCATTACATTACGTTGCTTAGGCATACCGTTCGGAAAACCATAGGAGTAAATGGCCGGCTGGAATATTCCATCATCATGGAAAACAGTTACCATTCAGAGCGTCCGCATACGGTGCAAATTCCGACCTCCGAAAAGCGGGTTATAAAGAACCCCTCCATAAGTATGCCTTTAGAAACTTCGGGGGAGCATTCCATTCGAAATCCATTTGTGATTCCTGGGCTCAAGAAAATGCACATTGAGTCGAACCTGAATCCCAACCACAGTTTCGACAATTTTATTGAAGGAGACTGCAACCGTTTGGCTCGGTCTGCCGGATATGCCGTAGCCAAAAACCCGGGCGGTACTTCTTTTAACCCCTTGTTGATTTATGGTGGAACAGGATTGGGCAAAACCCACCTTGCTCATGCCATTGGAATTGAAATCAAACGGATGTTTCCCAACAAAACGGTTCTGTATGTGCCGGCAGATAAATTTACAACCCAGTTTATTGACTCCGTTAAAAACAACACCTCTTCTGATTTCGTCAATTTTTATCAATTGATGGATGTACTGATTTTAGATGATGTACATATTTTGGGCGGAAAAGAAAAGACCCAAGATGTATTCTTCCACATTTTCAACCATTTGCATCAAAGTGGCAAACAGATTATTCTGACCTCAGATAAGGCTCCGGTTGATCTGAAAGGCATGGAACAGCGTCTGCTCTCCCGATTCAAATGGGGTTTGTCTGCCGATTTGCAAGTTCCAGAACTGGAAACCCGAATTGCGATTTTGCAGAAAAAGCTGTACAACGACGGCATTGTTTTACCCGAAGACGTTATTGAATACCTAGCCTACTCCATAAACACGAACATTCGAGAATTGGAAGGCGCCCTGATTTCCCTGATTGCCCAGTCTTCGCTAAACCGAAAAGAAATTAACTTGGATTTGGCTCGGCGGATGATCGATAAGTTTGTCCGAAACAATGCCCGAGAAATTTCCATTGAGTTTATTCAGAAAGTGGTTTGCGACTATTTTGACCTGCCCATCGACTTAATGAAATCCAAAAGCCGAAAGCGAGAAGTGGTTCAGGCAAGGCAAATTGCCATGTTCTTTTCGAAGCAGTTTACTAAGTCCTCTTTGGCCAACATTGGAGCCCAATGTGGAGGGAAAGACCATGCTACCGTTTTGCATGCCTGCAAAACCGTCAACAACCTAATTGAAACCGATAAGCAATTTAAGGCGTATGTAGATGAACTGGAGAAGAAAATAAACATCCAGTAGTTCAATCCAATTTCTGATCGGCCCGCATAAACTGGCCCAGGCCCCATCGTTTCTATTTTACAAATCAAGACGGCACCCTCTCGTTAAAGGCTGGCTAAGAAACCGGAATTTACAGAATGGACTTATAAATCGCCTTTAGAGCTGGTTTTTTTGTCTTTGAAATTGAACAAGGTGGGCAGTAAAATCAAATCGCCCAACAAAGCCACCACCATCACAATAGAGGTAAGCAATCCAATCAATCGGGTGGCCATGAAACTAGACAAGGAAAGCACCAGGAATCCGGAGCATAAAATAATCGAGGTAATAACGATGGGTTTGCCCGAATAAACGAACGCATTCCGAACGGCTTCTTCCATGCCGATTCCCTTTTTTCGTTCCTCCCTGAGCTGAGCCAAAAAATGAATGGTATCGTCAACGGCAATACCGAAAGCGATGGTAAATAAAACAGCGGTTGAAATCTTCATGGAAATTCCAAACCAGCCCATAATTCCTCCTAGAAACAACAATGGAAGAAAGTTGGGGAGCAAAGAAATGAAAACAATTTTAAAGGATCGGAAAAGGTAAAAAACAATCCCCATGATAAAAAGGAAAGAAAGCAAAAGACCTTGTCCTATGTTGACGGCAAGATTTCGGTTGTTTTTATCAATCAATTCGGCTGTTCCGGTTAATGTTACCCGCATTGGCGCGTTTCCAATGATGTTTTTAAGTTTGGGTTCGATTTGCGTTCTGATTTCATGGGCACGTTTGCTTCCAATGTCTTTAAACAGTCCTTTCATCCGGGCGCTGCGCAAGTCAGATGTAATGTATGCACTTAATTTTCCGCTTTTTTCCACCATTCGAATTTCTCGAACAATTTGACGTAAGCGGGCGGAAGATGTTGGGAGTGCATAGGCTTCTGGACTGCCGCCACTCAGGGAACGGTTTCCGATTTTTACCATTGCCAGGGGCGAAAAGATAAATCCAGTTTGGTAATAGGCCCGCAGCGTATCTTCGATGCGTGCCATTTTTTCCAAGACCATAGGGTCAAATAAATCTAGGCTGGTATCGGTGAGTTGCACGGCGACCTCTAAAGGACGGGTACCCTGAAATCGGTCTCCAAAGAAAGCAAAGTCCCGACTGATTTTAGAATCCCTTGCTAAGTCTTCTAAGAGCAAGGTGTTTTCTCTCACCTTCAAGGCACCTGTAATTGTTGCCACCGCCAGAAGGGCAGAAAAAATCCAGATTAATTTTCTGTTTTTGAGTATGCGTTCAATCGCCACGCGAAAAAATCCGGACCAGTCCAAGGATTTTCCTATTTTAAACCGATGTCCAAACACAATAAAAAAAGCCGGCAAGTAAGTTAAAGACAAGATATAGGCAATTCCCACCCCGGCAGCCGTATACAAGCCAAAATCATCAATGGGGTCGATGCCCGAGGTGGCCAAGGAACCAAAACCCACCATCGTTGTTAAGGTTGTAAACAGATTGGCCAATCCTATGTTTTTTAAGGTGGTGGCAGTGGCATCCTCAACGCTAAGTCCATTGGCGCGTTCTTTCAGGAATTTGGTCAAAGAGTGTATGGTTACAGAAAGTCCGACAACCACCAAAATTGTTGGAATAGCGCTGGCCATGACGTCCATAGACTTGCCAGTTGCTTCCATGAATCCCAGCGTAAATACCACAGACAACATGACCATCGACAAGGGGGCCGAAATGGCCATCAAGGACCCATAGATTAAATACAGGATAAGGACCATCATAAGGAAGGCGATGGCCAGGAACAAAACCAATTCTCCCTGAATAAGGTCAATATAAAAAGCCTGTCCTACGCACCGGCCTGCAACGTGGTGTTCATCGAAGCCAAAGGAATTCACCAATACATTGACCTGATTGGACAAAGGGCCGCAGGCTGTATCGCCAATGTAGGGTGTATGTTCTAAGACCAAGCAGACGGATTTTCCGTCGGTTGAAAACATGCTTCCGTAGTATTCAGGGGTTTGGCTCAGAGCAATAGAATCGTCGGCGCGGAACTCAGGATTATTCCAACGCAAATAGGGCAATTCCACACCAAAACCCATAAGCGGGTCGCGCACCATAGAACGGATGTTGGTGGGCGAAATTACTTTTTCAACGAAGCGCAGGGTGCTCAGGGAATCGGTTAATTTACTCACCTTTTGAAGAAAAGCAGGCTCATAAACCGAACCTGAATTTTGATGGAGACCAATCAGAATAAAATCGTTGTCGGGACCGAATTTTTTACGGAACTCTTGAAAAAAGGTTGTTTCTGGGTCGTTTTTGGGAAAGAAGGCCTCGAAATCATAGTTGTATTCAACCAAAACTGCTCGCCAAATGCTGAATCCAGCAAGCAAGAAGCTCAGAATAAGAATTAATTTCGCCTTGGCAGGGGTAAACTTCATTGGGTGCAAAGGTGTGAAATATCCCCCAAAGTAGAAACCCCCTAAACAATTTGATGTTAGTGTCGAAAACCTACCCTAGCGGAAGGTGCCATGGCTTGGCCCCGGGTTTGAATGAAGTTTTGAAAATCGGCAAGCATAAAAGGGGTTTGGGGGTTCAGAAGTTGTTTTACCAGCAGCCGTTTTTTGAAAGACGCCAAGTCGGCCCCGGTAAAAATGCAGTCTTTTGCCAGAGATTCCCGGGTCGATTTCGGCAAATCCGGAAAAAAATGATGCAGGATTTTTTCCCGTACCGGCACAGGGGGAATTCCGAGCTCGATTTTATATAAAAACCGGCGTTCAAAGGCAGAATCCATGGCATAGGGGCGGTTTGTAGTGGCAATCAGAATTCCATGAAATTGCTCTAGATGTTGAAGCAAAATGGTTTGCATGGCATTCTCGGTAGCCATCAAGTTGCCATCGAAGGAATCCCGTTGCTGAAACACCGCATCGGCTTCATTAAACAGCAGAATCGGTGCGTGTGGCTGACTCTTTAGCAGTTCTTGGTAATCGGTAAAAACCAAATCTAAGTTTTTTTCGCTTTGACCGTACCACTTGTCCCTTTGTTGAGCCACATCAAACAAAACCAGGTCTCGGCCTGTTTCCCGGGCCCATTGTTTCACCGTTTCGGTCTTTCCAGTTCCAGGAGGTCCATACAGCAAAACAGTAAGGCCAGGGCTTTCGCCGGCTTCAAGCATTTTCTTTTTGAATCGAGCAAAAGCCGATTTCCGCGTTAAGCGTTTTAGGTCGTTTAAGGTTTCTGCAGCGGCCGGATCTAAAAAAAGCGTCTTGGCAGGCAACCGCTTATGCTCAATTTTTAGTGTAGGACTTTGAACGGATTCAGAAAAATCTTGGTGCTTGGTGTAGCGCTTTTCGACAGGACTTGGATTCGATGCAGTAAACCGAAGCAAATAATCCGAGTTGGTGATGCTTTCGACGCAAACCAGACCTGCCTTAATCAAAGGCTGGGATTCCATATACACCGAATTCCGGAACGCCGCAATATCGATGGGGTGCTTGCAAAACAAGCGGGCGACCAATTTCAAGGGATAAGAATGGCATTCTACATGGTCGAGCAAAGCAAAAAACACAGCCAAGGGTTGTTCCGATGCATCTACTTTCGATGCTGCGATTCGAGAAAAAGGCTCAGAAAATGCGGATTTCAAAAATTCATGGCAATAGAATTCCCAATCTTCCAAGGGCATCAATTGATTTCGGAAACAAACGGATTTAACATACGCCTGCAGAACCAAATATTTCAATGGGTCTTTCGGTGCCGACGGCAAGACATCTCTTCGATTAAATTTAAGGGCAGATTCGGCCGATGCCGACAAACAAACAACATCGGGGCGTTCCAATGAATTTGCAGGAAACAACTGCACAAACCCCTTTTCCAATAAGCCTTGCATTCCGGTGCAAAGTTCAAGGGCCGGCATGTCTAGGTCGGCTTCTTCCGCAAATCGGTTTAGGTATAGATCTCCCCTACGCTGACGAATGCCACAAAAGGCAGAAAGCACCTGGGCCTCGGCCAAGGAAATTTGGCAAAATTCGGCCAAATCAACCGTTGCATCTTCGGCATTCTCGAAGGAATCTTGAGGCAAAATAGGCGTAAAAACGGGTTGGGAACTGTCCCAACGTTGCAACCAATTTATGGACATAGGCGGAAATTTTTCACGAAGTTCAGAAACAGCAATGCAGACAACTTGCACAGTTGAAATGCCAAACTTTTTTGCACCTTTAAGGCATGGAGAAACTCAACAGCAAAACCGAACGCATCCGATGCATTTGTGATTTTCTAGACCGGGGCGGGGGCACCTTGACAGAAATGCAAAACTTTGTAAACCAAGCACTTGAAGACAAAGGCTTTGCATCTATAGAAGTACGAAGCCTCAGGTATTCTTTAAAGCAACTCAAAGACGGCGACTTTGAACACAGCCTAAGCAACTTGCCTGAAGCAGAACGCAAAAACATATTTAAATGGGAATACGCGGGGGGAATTTACCGCTGGGCTGCCAAAAGTTTAAGGCCGGAATTTGGCGATTTAGAAGAAGAAGAACGAAGTACCCTACCCTTTTTGATGGGAATTTTAAAAAGATACGAAACCTTGCCCGCAGTACGGCGTATTTTGGGCCAATTGATTGAACATTACCGATTGAATGAGGAGGATTTAGAAGGGGCATCGGCCGTATTTCACAGTGCCCCCACGCTTCATGTTCAAGGCCACGGAAAATCCTCCGAAAAAAATGTGGTGGAATTGGCCATTCAGCTGTTGGGGCATATTCGAAGAGAAGAGCTTATTGAATTCAACTACAGTTCAGTGGCCTTTATTGAGGCCGACATGACCACCCTGCATTGCCACACGGTGATGCCTCTGCAAATTCGATTGTACGACAACCTATATTATTTAAGTGCAGTTCCACACAACGAAAAGCATCTGCTCACCTTTAGACTGGACCAAATTCATCGATTGCGGGTTGATATTGCCACAGATGAAAAGGAACAGCCCATTCATTTTGACCGAAAAAAAGTAGAAAAAGCCATGGGATTGCGCAGCCATTTCAAGCATGTGCTTGGGGTATGGAACCATGCTACCGAGGACCAAGTGTACGACATACGCGTTGAATTTTTTGAATGGGCCGCATCCTATGCAAAGCGCTTGCAGTTTCACCCCACCCAAACCTTGATTCATAGAAACATCAAAAACAACAGCTTGGTTTTTTCATTTAAATTGAAGCTGAAACCCGAAGCATATCCAAATCAACCCGCCGAGGAGCGCTCGCCCGAATTGTCGTTCTTTTTAGGGCGGTTTCGAAGGTATGCACGGGTACTTGGGTTTGAAGCCGTGAGGGGTTAATTCCGGATTGCTGCCAAAAAACACGGGGGGGCCGCGCCCCCGATGGCAGCGGCAGCAGCCGCAGCGCCTGCCCCCGGCTTGCCGCCCCGCGGAGGCGACCTTGGGAGCCCACGCAGGGGACAGCAAGCCAAGGCAGGGGCAAGGGTGCTACAGCGAACAGCGGGAACAGGCGCCCAAAAAAAACCCGAAAAGCACAACACATTTCCCTACTTTTACGTTATGAGATCGATGAAGCGATTTAATTGGGCCCTGTTGGGTTTATTGATGCCCCTGTTGAGCCTGCCCCTGCCTGCTCAAATTACCAACCCTTCCGAAAAACTGGACGGCCTGCTGTTTTTTCTGGAAAGCTATTATTTAGAAAAAATTGACCGGGAAGCCTTGATTGAGGCAGCGTTGGAAGGCCTGCTGAACGAACTTGACCCCCATTCCTACTACTTGCCGCCGCGCGAACTTAAAGCCTCGGAAGAAGCCCTTAGCGGAAATTTTGAAGGCATTGGCGTGCAATTCAACATACACAACGACACCATAATGGTGGTAAGTCCAATCAGCGGCGGCCCGTCAGAACGCCTGGGAATTCGCAGCGGAGACCGAATTATTTTTATTGAAGACACCCTGGTGGCTGGAAAGAAAATAACCAACAACGATGTGTTCCGTTGGCTTCGCGGTAAAAAAGGCAGCATTGTACATGTGAAAATATTAAGGCCGGGGTTGACTGACCTGCTGGATTTTGCCATAGTGCGCGACAAAATTCCGGTATTCAGCATGGACGCTGCCTTTATGCTCAAACCGGGCGTGGGATATTTGAAAATAAACCGCTTTGCCGAAACCACCGTTGAAGAGTTTAAGGAAGGCTGGTCCAAGCTAAAAGCACTGGGAGCCAAGGATTTAATCTTGGATTTGCAAGGGAATTCAGGCGGATATTTGATGGCCGCCACTGGAATACTGGATCAATTTTTCCCAAAAGGAAAACTGCTGGTATATACCCAGGGCTTGCACAGCGACCGCCGCGATTTTAAGGCGAGTGGCAATCCCATGCTGCTAAGCAATCGGCTGGTGGTGCTGGTAGATGAAGGCTCGGCCTCGGCCAGTGAAATTGTATCTGGAGCCATTCAAGACCACGACCGTGGAATGGTGGTTGGCCGGCGCACCTTCGGAAAAGGCCTGGTGCAAAACACCTTTCCCATGCCCGATGGTTCTGCATTCCGGCTCACAACCTCGCGGTATTTTACGCCTTCTGGCCGCTTTATTCAGGCCCCTTACAACGAAGGAACCGAGAAATACTACAAAGATTTAGCCAGCCGCTTTGACAAAGGCGAGTTGACCGATTCGGGCAAAGCTCAAATTCCCGATAGTTTGGCCTTTAAAACCTCGAAAGGCCGTACCGTTTATGGGGGCGCGGGCATTATGCCCGATGTGTTTGTGCCGCTGGACACCTCGTTTTTTTCGGTCTGCCTGAACCGAATTACCGCGGCCGGATTGCCCTACAATGTTGCCTTAGATTACGTGGACGCCCACCGGGCCGCACTGCAAGGAACCTATCCCAGCATTGATGATTTTAATTCAGGATTTGATGCCCAGCCCTTGTGGGATAAGTTGATGACCGAAATTGAACAGCGAAAGCTGCCCTGCAAAACCGAAGATTTTATCCGCAGTAAGGTGTTTTTGATGGCCATGCTAAAAGCATTGGTGGCGCAAAACCTACAAAGCCGAGATGCCTTTTTTCAAGTCATGGCCAGCGAAAACGAGTCCATACAAAAAGCCCTAGAAATGCTGGAAGGCCCTTGGCCAGAATACCTAAAATAATTTCATGAACACCTACGAAAAAGGCATGCTGGCCCCCGACAGCTTAAACGGAAAAACCATTGCAATAACAGGAGGAGGCAGCGGGCTGGGCTTAAGCATGGCGGCCTATTTTTTAGCCTTGGGCGCCCAAGTAAGCATTTGTGGACGGAAGGAAGATACGTTAAAAGCGGCCTCCGCCGAACTGCAATCCAGAACGGGAAAGCGCGTTTTTTACTATCCCTGCGATGTACGGCAGTACGAGGCAGTAGAAACCTTTCGCGAAAAAACAATCGAAGCCTTAGGACCCGTAAATGGATTGGTAAACAATGCGGCGGGCAACTTTTTAAGCCCCACAGAACGGCTGAGCCACCGCGCATTCGATTCGGTGGTTGACATTGTTCTAAAAGGCAGTTACAACAACAGTTTAAGTTTCGGCAAGTACTGGATTGACCAAAAAATAGCGGGCAGCACGCTAAACATTGTAACCACCTACGCTTGGACAGGCTCGGCCTACGTGGTTCCATCGGCTTGCGGCAAAGCTGGAGTTCTGGCCCTAACCCGCTCTTTGGGGGTTGAATGGGCCAAATACGGCATTCGCACCAACGCCATTGCTCCCGGCCCTTTCCCTACTCCAGGGGCTTGGGACCGCTTGTTTCCGCAGGAATTTATGCAGCAGGTTGACATACCCTCGAAAATTCCGGTGGGTCGGGTGGGCGTTCACCAAGAATTGGCCAATTTAGCTGCCTATTTAATGTCGGATTTTTCGGCCTTTATTCAGGGCGAAGTAATCACCATTGACGGAGGGGAATGGCTTAAAAACGGGGGGGAATTTAGCTGGGTAGGCGATATGATTCCACCGGAAATGTGGGATATGGTTGAGGCGTTGATACGTGGAAAATCTGGAAAATCGTAATTTTTTTGGGGGGCGGCAGCCGGGCTTTCAGGGCTAATCCGCGGCGGGCAGTGGGGGCAGTATGCCCAGCAAGTAGCTCCTCGCGTCGCTCTTGCTGTTCGTACTGCCCAGCCCCTGCCCTCCTTGCGGGTTAGCCTCTTCAATCCCTGCCGCAGGGCGGCCAAAAATGAAATTAAAGGTCAAAACTTGAAACGACTCAGAAACCCGGCCGGCGAATCAACCGCAAGGAATGCGAGTATCGACCTTCATCGGTCCTGAAAATCCCCTGCTGGTCAATCTTATCGATGCGCACCATGCCGGCCGCGTGCAAGACCTGATTCATCGACAGCAAAATACCTACATGCACAATGCGCCCCTCTTCATTGTCAAAAAAAACCAAATCGCCGGGCTTGCTTTCAAACAACCAAGAAACCAGCTCGCCAACCTCGGACTGCTGGGCCGCGTCCCGGGGCAACATCCACCCTTTTGATTCATAAAACAACTGAGAAAGGCCTGAACAGTCAATACCCATGACCGATTTCCCACCCCAAAGGTATGGAACGCCCAACCAACTTTCGGCCCATTCTATTAAAGGAGCAGGGGCTTGATTTCCCGCTGCAATTTTTGAGCCCATGCTGGTCCAAACCAAGCCAAAATCACCTTGAGTTTGTTGAAGGAGCGCGTGTTGAAAATGGCCCGGCGCTTCGTTGCTGCCCACAGCGACCAATCCCGAATTTCGAACCCAGGCCGGATACTGTTCCTCCTTGCGTTGCACCAACCACCATTCTCCCGTATTTTCAAGGCAATCAACCCATTCCCCAAACAGGAATTGGGTGCTCATTTCGGCGGAGTGAGCCGGGTGGGAACGCCCTGGGAGCAAAGGTACCTGTACCCGAAACGCAGAGAACATATCAGCAGCGTTCAATCACAATGGCGCTGGCACCTCCACCTCCGTTGCACAAAGAGGCCACCCCTGTTTTTTTGTTTTCTTGCTTTAAGGCATGCAGCAGGGTTACCAAAATTCGAGCTCCCGAAGAACCCAAGGGGTGGCCTAAAGAAACAGCACCCCCATATATATTTACTTGCTCGGGATTCAGGCCCAATTTTTTATTGTTGGCCAAAGCCACAACGGCAAAGGCCTCGTTTAGTTCGTACAAATCCACCGATTCAGGGCTAAGTTCTGCTTGTTCCAATGCTTTTGGAACGGCCAAAGCCGGAGCAATGGTAAACCAGCAAGGTTCGGTTGCCGCGTCGGCAAATCCTTTTATTTCGGCAAGGGGAGTTAAGCCCCATTCTTTGAGCTGAGCTTCGCCTACCAATACCAACGCAGATGCTCCATCGTTCAGGGTTGAGGCATTGGCGGCCGTAATGCTTCCATTTTTATCAAAAACTGGGCGCAGTTCGGGAATTTTATCGAACTGTACGTTTTTGTATTCTTCGTCTTCCGCAACAACCACATCGCCTTTTCTTCCGGCAATGACAACGGGGGCGATTTCGGCCGTGAATTTTCCGGCCGCCCAAGCAGCTTGAGCACGGCGGTACGATTCAATGGCGTAGGCATCTTGATCTTGCCGGCTAAACTCCATTTCACTGGCGCACAATTCACCCGCATTGCCCATGTGGTAGTCGTTGTACACATCCCACAATCCATCTTTAATCAAGCCGTCGGTCAGCTGTCCGTGGCCCAGCTTTTGACCAAAGCGATTGGAGGAAACATAGTATGGAACCTGAGACATGTTTTCCATGCCACCCGCCACCACAGCCTTAGCATGGCCAAGCATAATAGATTGAGCGGCCAGCATAATGGATTTCATTCCTGAGGCGCAAACCTTATTAACGGTAGTGCATGGAACGGAATTGGGCAGGCCAGCCTTTAGAGCCGCCTGCCGAGCAGGGGCCTGGCCAAGGCCCGCAGAAAGTACGTTGCCCATAAAAACTTCGTCCACTTGATTGGCAGAAACACCGGCCCTTTCAAGAGCGGAACGAATGGCTACTGCGCCCAATTCGGTGGCAGAAACACCAGATAAACTGCCCCCAAAGCTGCCCATAGGGGTGCGAACGGCTGAAACAATGTAAACTTTATTCATGGCTAAATGCTTTGCTGCGAAGATAGGAAATCTGCTTGGGTTGAGGGGCAGGGATAAGCATAAAATCCAATTAAGGAGGGCCGAGAAAAACCAAAGGTGTGCGGGACTTAATCGGGCTTTGAAAAAGCGGAAATCCAGAATTCGGTTGAGCTCAGGGGTTCCCTACCCAGCCAATTCTGCAGGTGGCTTGAATCCCCAACATTGTCTTTAAACAGCAGTTTAAACTGCTCGTAATCTAGAATTTCAGGAAACCAAACTGAAATAAAATTTCGGGTTACGATGTCCACCAAATTTTTAGGAATTTCGATGGGTATCAGGCGTTGGTTTCGAAGCTTGGCCGCCAAGTTCATTAATTCTCCAAAAGAAATGGGTTCTGGCCCCACCAAATCGAGGGTTTTCATGGGCAGTGCATCGACCTGAACAGCGCGTTCTATGGCCTCAAGCACGTCCTGGGGCATAACCGGTTGGATTTTGTGTTGAGGAAATGTAGCGGGCAGCAAGGCTCGGTTTCCGAGGTAACGGCTAATGTCGAGCAGCAAAATCATTTTTTGAACCAGCAAATTGTTGGGCAAACAGAGCAGGGAGGGGCGCAGCACCAGAGCGTCGTTTTGCTTTAGCACAATGGCCTCGCCTTTGGCCTTGCTGTTTAAAAAGGCCGAACCTGAATCGTCGTTTGAGCCCAGAACAGAGACGTGTAGAATGCGGGGATTCCCGATTCCGTGTCGGTTTTCAATAAGGGTACGCAGCAATTCGGTGTGGACTTCAAAAAAAGCTTCGTTTTTGCTTTCTCGAATAATTCCAGCCACGTTGATAAACACATCGACCTTTCCTAGTCTTTTCCAATCGTCGGTGCGGGCATCAAAATGAAGATAGCCCGGGCCTCGTTTGCGCGAAAGGGCCAGAATTTCGTATTCAGGCCAATTTTTAAGGCTTTGGTGCAGTAAAGAGCCGAGTTGGCCTCGAGCTCCAAGTATGGCAATGCGTTTCACAGGTTTAGGTGGCTTGGCTTCAATTTCTGATGCGAAGCCTATCCGCGTCAATGGGTCATAATGGGCATCATCAACATGGTAATTTCTTCAATATCTTGCTGATATTCGCTGGGAGCTAAAATTCCAGGACGGCTGGTCGTACTCATTTTCAGGGTTACGCTTTCTTGGTCCATGTTGCTTAGCATTTCGATTAAAAAGCGGCTATTGAAACCTATTTCCATGTCTTCGCCCGAGTATTGGCAATGCAATTCTTCTTTGGCCGAGTTGGAAAAATCCAAATCTTCGGCAATGATTTCAAGGTGATTTCCTGCCAATTTAAAACGCACCAAGTAAGTCGCCTTATTGGAGAAAATGGAAACCCGTTTTAAACCGTTGAGCAGGGCATGCCGATCGATGGTTAGAACATTCGGGTTTTCCTTGGGAATAATGGTTTCATAGGCCGGGTATTTCCCTTCAATCAGTCGGCTGTACACAACATAATGTCCAAAGGAAAAGCGAATGTTTTTATCGCTGTATTCAATGGATAAGGGTTCTTCCGAATTGCCTAGAATGTTTTTCAGCAGGTTGAGCGGCCGTTTGTTCAGAATCAGTTCAAAACTAGAATCGCATTTAATATCGAAGCGTTTGTAGCAAACAAGCTTATGGGCATCGGTGGCCACAAAATTGGCCGAATCGGGCGAGGCTTGGAGCAAAACCCCCGACATAACGGGTCGAAGTTCGTCGTTTCCAGCGGCGAAAATCGTTTTTGCTACTCCGTTATTGAAAGTCAGGGCTTCCACAGAGAAAGATCCCCGGCGTTCAAATTCAGGAAGAGAGGGATATTCTGCCGCATCGTGCCCCGCGGTTTTATACTTTCCGCTGTCGGAATGTATATTGATGCCATTGGTGTTGGGGTCAACCGTGATGGACAAAGGCACATCGGCAAACGTTTTTAAAATATCGACCAAAAATCGAGCAGGAATGGCAACCTGTCCTTCAGACTTTAAACTAACTTCAGGGATATTGGCTATGACAGTGGTTTCTAAATCAGAGGCGGTTACCTTCAACCCCCCGTTTTCGGTAGATTGAAACAGGAAATCCTGCAAAATGGGAACGGAACTATTTCCGCCCTGAATCACCCCCATCAGGGTTTGTATGTGATTTAAAAGGGTTTTGCTTGAAACGACAAACTGCATGTTATTCGGATTTATTCCACAAATATACAGCAAAGAAAACGAATTAGGGTTTGCCTACTCTCTCCCCTTGAAAATATTCAATGGGAACCGTAACCGGGTCGAAAGTGAAGAACTGACAAAGGGTAACTTCGCCGTTTTTAAGGATTCCATACATTCGATCCACATCAACGGAGATGGGCTCTCCCAGCATATTTAGGGTGCCTTTCGGCAAGGGAATTCCACACAATTTAACCGATGTTTCTTTTCCGTTTCGGTCTTTCAGCGTGATGGTTTGCAGCGGGTATTTTTGCTGAACCGAATCCAACCGAACCGCATTTACATCCACCCAATTTTCGAATCCCAGTACTTTAAAGTTTTGCAAAAACACCTTTAGCAGGCTGGTATCGGCTTTGGCAGAAGCCATTCCCGTTTGAAGATGAATCAAGGAAAGGCGGGAGGGGGAAAGCACCTCAATGCGGAAAGAAGACTCGGGCCTTTGGTGGTGAACAACCTGCACCCAGGCAATGTCGCGGACGTGGTGGTTAAATATCTGCTTGGTTTTCCATTCTATAACATTGGGGTTAAAGTGGTTGGTCAGGTAGCCTCGAAATCCTGGAACGTAAACAACAACAGGCACCTCGGAACCCTTCAGCATCATGTAAGTGCCCAAATGATTTTGGGTGGGGCCACCTACAAAAAACGTGCGTAGGGGCTCGCTGTCCGTTCCGTACACCTCTACCCGGGTTCCGTACACCGAAAGCTTTTTGAATACTTCTTGTTGCCCATTTTTGGGAATGAACTCCTTTACCTCCATTCGGCGCAGGGTTGACAAGGTTACCTCAATGAGATCGCGCCGGGCGGGCAGGTTTAGGCCTTCAATTTCCCACCCCCCTTGGGCTCGAATTAAAGTTACTTTGCTTCCGCCGTTGTTGTTGATGATTATTTTTTGAATCGAGGCGGTGTCTTCCAGCTTAAACTGGGTGTAGTCCGAATCCATGGCCGAATCTTTCCCGCCGCAGGCCCACAAAAACACAAAAGCCAAAGGCAAAATCAGGTTTTTCATGCGTATTTTCGTTTTTGAATCCATTGCACCCCAAACCAAAGCAGCAGCAAATAAAACAGGGGAATCAGCACTTGGGCGGTTTGCCAAAAATTCCCATTGGCTTCTACTTTAAGAGGGTCTAGGTTCCGCATTTGAAACCGCTTATTTCGAATGGAAATAAACCAAGCATCGTTGGCTAGGTAGTGAACGGCATTCATTAAAAAGTTTTTGTTGCCTTCAAAGAAAAAACCACTTGCGG
Source organism: uncultured Flavobacteriales bacterium (assembly GCA_903837495.1). Classification (GTDB taxonomy): domain Bacteria; phylum Bacteroidota; class Bacteroidia; order CAIKAF01; family CAIKAF01; genus CAIKAF01. The sequence goes on from CAILUT010000051.1 coordinate 32,811, forward strand.
GGTCTTCGCCCAATCGGAAAGGACGATTTTGCCGTGAATTAAATCGATTTTTAATAATGTCTCCGTCGCCCACCACAATCATTTTCGAGGCTTGTCCTTTTTCGACAAAGGGGTAATCAGAGGTCGGCAGCAATCGGCCTTTGAAAGCACTTTCAAACGAGCCTTCCAGCAACACAGCCATGGGTTGATTGGGCGTGTTAAAGCGTTCTGGGCTGGCCTTTTCGGCTACTGCCTGAATGCCCACGCGGGCCGGAGTCATTAAGGTACGCGACACCGGGCCGCTGTTCAACAAAATGGTTTTTTGAATTCCCGGAAGCTTCACCGTATCTAAGCTTGATGGAAATTCAAATCGAATGGGTCCCACTCGGCTGGTAAGCATGTGGCGGTCGTCGGGAAGCACCACCGGGTAAAAAAACCAAGGAAGCAATTCCTCTTTGGGTTGGTCGCCCACCATACCTGTTACCACCGGAATCGGGGCACAAGATGCATCTTGAATTAAATCGTAATTGATGCGAACCCCATATTTAAACAGCAGGTCATTCAAGCCCAAATCCTTAGGCAAGGCAATGGTGAAGCCTTTGGGACTGGATTTCAAACTATCTAAATCAACCGCCACCTGATCGAGCAGCCACAACACCCGGCCTCCGCGCATCAAATACTGATCAATCACAAACTTCTCGGCATCTCCAAACGCCGAATCGGGCTTGGCCACCACCAAGCAAGCGTACGATTTATTCAGGGTATTCAATTGGCTGTTCAACACCAATCCTTCCACCGTATAGTATTCTTTTAACGACATTAGAAAATCGGCTATTAGCCCCTGAGGCAGTTCTTTGTGCCCAAAAGAGAAGGCGATTTTAGGTCGATTTTCAAAGGTGTGCAATTTATACAAGGCCGAGGCAAATCCAAATTCAAGGCGTTCGATCGAGGTGTTTAAGGCCTGATCGGCCAAAGCTGGGTCAAGGCCTGCCAATTCTTCCAATAAATCGACCTTAGCCTCATGCCCCCGGTAGCTGATGGTGGCCGCTGGAATGATCGATCGTTCCTGCCTTCCCGTTTCATCGGCAAACGTCAAAGAAAAAGGTTGAATGCCCTTTTCAACCAATTCTTGCTGCATCAGTGCCTGTTCCTCGGGGTCTTTCCCTGAAAAAGGATCCACAAATCGATATTGCACGTTGTTTCCAGCCTGGTATCGAAATTCTTGAAGCAGCTCCCGAGTAGCGGTTTGAAGCCGTTTAAAGCTAGGTGGAAAGTTCCCCTCTAAGTACACCGTTACTATGGCAGGCTCTTCCATGTTCCTGAGCATAGAAATGGTACTGTCGGACAAACTATACCGGCCCTCTGAGGTAAAATCCCAGCGAAAAAACAACCTACCCGAAAGGGCATTGATGCCTACCAGAATGCCCAAAACAGCAAAAAGCCAGGCAATGTCTTTGTATTTTCTATTCATGTTTTAAGACCAGTTGCGCTTTTGAATCCAGGTTTTTGCCGCCAACAAAAACAGCACCGTTAAGCTCAGAAAATAAACCAAATCCCGGGAATCAATGACACCCCGGCTAATGGAATCATAATGATAACTCAGGCCCAACTGCAAAAGGTAATACTCATTTCCTTGCATCAGCCCAAGTCCCACCAACTGAGGAATGCCTTCGGTTAACAGCAATCCAAATCCGAGCCCCAACAGCAGGGCAATCATTTGATTGGAGGTTAGGGCACTGGCAAAAATACCAGCAGCCAGATAAACCGAAGCAAGAAGAAACAATCCGATGTACGAGGTAAAAATTCCGGCCCAATCAAGGGACTGAATCGAGCTCAGCTGAACCAAAGCCAGCAAATACCCCAAGGTGGGCAGCAGGCTTAAAAAGACCAAAACCTGCCCTGCACAAAATTTGGCGAAAATCACCTCCATGGTTCGCACAGGCTTGGTTAAAAGCAATTCAAGGGTTCCTAAAGCGTGTTCTTCGGCCAAGCTGCGCATGGTTAGGGCTGGAATCAAAAGCAAAAACAGATAGGGCGCGTCCTCAAAAAAGCGCTTCATATCGGCAAAGCCAAAACTGACCATGTTGTCGTTGGGAAACAACCACAGGTAAACGGCGTTCACCAGCAGAAATACCCCCATAATGGCATACCCAGTGATGCTGGCAAAAAAAACCGAAATCTCTTTCAAAAAAATGGCTCTCACGCGGTCAGTCCTAAAAGTTAGGGTACAAAGTTAGCCGAATTTAGCGCTTGCCAAAATAGTCCAAAGCGGCTTTGACGCACATTCCGGCAATTTTGGATTTGCGATGAAAGGACGGCCGGGGTAAAAAACCGAAACAGGCAGACCAAGCCACCACAAAATGCGGTCAAAACCAATAAATCCGCAAAAAACGTACATTTGAAAAATCTTAATCACATGAACCGATTGATTTGGGCATTTCTGGGCTTGTTGTTTTTGCCCCTTTCAGCACAACAAACCAAAACCTTTGTGTCGCCTCGGGTGGGCATCAGTTCCATGCCCGAAGGATTGGAATCTGAATGGATGAGCGATTTAGTAAGCCGCGAGGCCCCAAACTTTTTATCTAAGCCCGACAAACGGTACATGTACGAGCAAAAGGAAAAAAGCGCTGCACTTTTTCCCCGCAAAACAGGGCCGAAATGGGCCGAAAAAAGCCTGGTGCCTCAGCCTATTTTGGGTACCGCATTTCAAGGAAACGTATTTAGCAGCAGCGTTCCTATGGACAATTCCCTGGCATTCAACGAAGATTCTTTGTTGGTTTCTGCCATCAATACCACCATTCGGGTGTACAGCCGTAATACAGGAATGCTGCGTTCTTCTATGACCTTGCGGTATTTTACCGATGCCGTTGGTTTAATTGGAACAGCCAACTACCGCTACGATCCAAAGGTCATTTTCGATCCCTTGGCCCAACGCTTTATGGCCGTTATTTTAAACGGCAGCGTTTCGGCTACCTCAAAAATAATTTTAGCCTTCTCGCAAAGTTCCGATCCGCGCGGCGACTGGAATATGTACACCCTTCCTGGAAATCCCTTTAACGATTCTACTTGGTTTGATTTTCCCTGCATTAGTTTTACCGAAAATGAAGTTTTTATAACCGGAAATCAAATCCGTGAAGGTGTAAGTTGGCAAATGGGTTTTCGCCAATCGGTAATTTGGCAAATTCGCAAACAAGAGGGCTATACGGGCGACTCCCTGAACAGCCAAGTTTGGTCGGGCATTGAATACGCAGGCCGCCCACTCCGCAACCTTCATGCCGTTACCCGATGCGCTGATTTTACCGGAAACCCCGAGCAGTATTTTCTATCAAACCGGAATTTCGATGTTCAAAACGATTCCCTTTTTCTACTCAAAATCAGCGACACCCTTGGTGCGGGAGCCCTATCTGTACAGCACATCAGCCTACCCCTAGCCTACGGTGTGCCCCCCGAAGCCCGGCAACCCGATACCTCAAAAACCCTCGCTACCAACGATGCCCGAATTCTGGCAGCAAACCTAGACAGAGGCCGAATTCAGTTCGTGGGAAATACCATCGATACCGCCACCGGGTCTTGTGGTATTTACATCGGCCAACTCGCCCAACTCAACCAATCCAATCCCTTGGTCGAACATGCAAAAATTATTGGGTTCGATACCCTAGACCTCGGATACTCCAACCTGGTTACCGTTGGTTACGCCCCCGACAACAGCCCCAGAACTATTTTTGCGTTTAACCACAGCGGCCCTTCTACCTTCCCTGGAATTTCTGCACTGACTTTTGATCAAGGGCAAGTTTCTGACCTAATTCGGGTAAAAAACGGACTGCAAAGCCTAAATGTGATTCAAGGTGCTAGCGAACGTTGGGGCGACTATTTTGGAGCTCAACAGTATTTTCCCGAATACGGCAAAATTTGGATTGCCGGCACCTTTGGAGCCGCCGACAAGCGCCATTCAACCTGGATCGCCGAATTGATAAGCCCCTTTGGAAGCTCCCCCGCCGGAGTGCAACCCAATGCCCCAAACGCCCCTGCCACCACCCTTTTTCCAAATCCCTCATTCGAACGAAGCTACATTCGATTTAGCCTACCCGAATCCGCAGCCCTTAAGCTTGAGCTGTTTGACATGAACGGCAAATCCATGGGCGTCGTTTTTCAAGGAATGGGACTGAAAGGGGAACAGGAAATTGGATTTGAAATTGGACACCTACCCCCAGCCAATTACCTGGTTGTCTTATCCCTCCCTCAGGGTAAAACAACAAAAACCATCATCAAACACTAGGGCGTGAACGCTTATGTTCTCCTAATCCTCTTTTTGGCTTACCTGGCCTTTCTAGCCCTCATTGGATACCTGACCGGGAAAAACAACGACGAAGCCGAATTTCACAAAGGCAACAAAAAAACAGCTTGGTACCTCATTGGGCTTGGCATGGTAGCCGATAGCTTAAGCGGTGTTACTTTTTTAAGCATTCCTGGGAATGTGCACGGACATGGTTTCTCTTACATGCAAATCGTCCTTGGTTACTTTATCGGTTACCAATTGATTGCAGCTGTACTTATTCCATTGTACTTCAAACTAAACCTCACCAGCATTTACGAATACCTGCAAATGCGCTTCGGCGTATTTGGCCAAAAAACCGGCTCTGCCTTTTTTCTGATTTCCCGAATTATTGGGGCCTCAGGTAGATTGTTCCTGGCGGTGAGTATTTTTCAGTTTTTTTTCCTCGACGCTCTGGGCATCCCTCTTGAACTCACCGTGGTTCTGCTTATGGCCCTGATGTTTATGTACACCTACAAAGGGGGGATTAAAACCCTGATTTGGACGGATGCCATTCAAGCTGTAGTTATGTTGCTCGCCCTTGGATTTACCATCTTCTCCATTCACCAATCCCTAAACCTGTCGGCGTCAGACTGGAAAGGAATCCTAAACAAACCCTGGTGGATTACCCGCCCACAAGATCCTCATTTTTGGGGCAAAGACATTCTGGCGGGTGCCTTTATTGCCTTAAGCATGACCGGCCTAGACCAAACCATGATGCAAAAAAGCCTGGCCTGCAAACAGGTTAAAGACGCCCGTAAAAATATGATCTGGTTTGGTTTCGGTATTGTGCTTGTCAACCTTGCCTTCTTAGTCCTAGGTGCGGGCTTGTCTCATTACCTAAGCGCAAAAGGGCTCACTGGATTGGCTTTAAAAGCCGACCATATTTTCCCCTATTTGGCATTTCAAGAATTGGGGCCCCTAGCTATGCTCGCCTTTACCTTGGGTTTAATTGCCGCATCCCTAAGCAGTGCCGACTCCGTCTTAACCACCCTAACTACCTCCTTTTGCATGGATTTCCTTGATTTTGCAAAGGCCGAATCCCGCCCCAAAAACCCCGTTCGATTGCGCAACATGGTGCATCTTTGTTTCGCTTTCCTTCTCTGGTTATGCATCCTTGCTTTCGATGCCCTGACCAACGATAGCCTCATTAATGTTATTCTTACTTTGGCCGGATACACCTACGGGCCGCTGCTTGGACTGTTTGGATTTGGCCTCATTCTGCCAAAACGACAACCCATTCCTTGGAGCATTCCCATCATCGCACTCATTTCGGTGGGCATCACCGCGCTATTCACCTATGTCTTGGCTCCCCTGTGGGGATATTCCCCAGGATTTGAACTCTTACCTCTCAACGGATGCATTACCTTTGCTGGACTATGGATTTCCTCTTTACTGCACACTTCAAACGCGTAATTGCCCTTTTGCTGGCAGTTCTGCCTAGCTTGGGTATGGCTCAATCTATTTCAGATGGCCTAATCTACACCCTTCCAAAATCTGAATTTACCCTAAGCGGAACGGTACGCACAACCTCATATTCTCCAGGCCCTTTAGCCGCTTACGCTAAAAAATATTTGGGCATTCAAGTCAAGGAACACAGCGAAACCAGCCATCAGCTCCTGCAAAGTCATTTAACCTTAAGTCTGTTGCCCGATACCGCTTGCCTTTTCCAGATTTCCAGCAAGGCTCTTCAAAACAACCGATTGGATTTTGGCCGCGGTTCCATGCTCCTCTCTGTAAACGCCCCCGCCTGCGTTCCCCAGCGCCATGCCGACTTCAGTTCAAAATGGAATGCAAACACAGCTGGGCCCGATATACCGATGCTGCCCATATTGAGCCTAACTCAAGAAACCGATACCATTTACCGCCGAGAACTCTTGGCCGATTCTGTTGTTGTTGAACATTGGGAAATTCAAACCCTGATTCAGCAAAAAACCACCGAAGAAATTTCCAAAAGTACCGCTCAAAAACTGGTTCAATTGGATCAAGACCGGCAACTGCTGCTCCGCTTTAATGAAGATGTTCAATACTCCGGTTCGGCCCTTCGGGTTATGCTTCAGCGGCTGGATTCACTCGAGAACTACTACCACGAGCTATTTCAGGGGCGACAACTGCACCGCTATTCCTCTTTTTCGTTTCCGCTAACCTTAACGGCGGCCGACCTATCTGAACTTCAACTTCGGGGCAACCTGACCAAGGTCATTGCCCGATTTTCTACGGCTGCCGGCTTCAGTTCCGATACTTCCCAAACAACTCCCCTGTTGCTGAGCATTCAAGGTGCCGGAATTCTACAGGCCGTACAGCGTTTGCAGCCCAAAAAGGAAGCCCAAACCACCGATGGCCTGATGTTTCGAATGCCCGAGCGCTGCACCATTCATATTTTCTTGGGCAACACCCTAATCCTTCGCGAAAATCAGCCCATCTTCCAGTTAGGGCCCTTGCTTCGCCTTCCAATTCCCAAATCAGGAATGCTCAACTATTCCATTTGGCCAGAAATTTCAAATCCAGAATCAGTAGAATGGTAGGTTTGGGGGCGGGTTACGGGCTTTCACCGGTAGTCCGCGTCCAGGCATGTTGGCTACTGCGGCTTTACGCGGGCTCCTAAAGTCGCCTGCGCAGCGCGCGTAGCCATACATGCCTGGCCTGCGTGCTACCCGGTTCAATCCCGCCCGCGGCGGCTCACTTCTTTTACCAATGCTCCAGGTTTAAAAGCAAAAAAAAATGCCCCCGAAGGAGCATTTGAAATTCAATGGTTAGTAATCTCGGCGAGGTCTAGGGCGATCGCCCCGACCACCATCGCGCCCCTCTGGACGGGGACCACGCTCCTCGGGAGCAACCCAACCCTCAGGCTTAGGAAGCAAAGCACGTCGAGACAAACGCAGTTTTCCGGTCGAATCGTCCACTTCCAGCAACTGTACTTCAATGGAATCGCCTTCTTTCAATACTTGAGCAAGATCGGGCGTCTTCTCCCAAGCATACTCCGAAATGTGCAACAAGCCTTCTTTTTTAGGCAAAATTTCTACAAAAGCCCCAAACGTGGTTATTTTTTTAACCACTCCCATAAAACGGTCGCCCGGTTCTGGAACACTTGTCATCAATCGAATGCGGTCAACGGCCATTTGAATGCCCACTGGATCTGATCCGGCAATCTCAATAACACCCTTGTTGTCCACATCTTCTAGGCTTATAACCGTGTTGGTGCTTTTCTGCAATTCTTGAATGTGTTTGCCACCAGGTCCGATAACCAATCCAATAAATTCGCCTGGAATGACCAAAGTAACAATTTGAGGCACAAAGGGCTTGAATTCGGCACGGGGTTTAGGCTGCACAGAATCCATTGCATCTAAAATGTGTATCCGGCCGCGTTTAGCCTGTTCTAAAGCTTCTTTTAAAACCTCAAAAGAAAGACCATTTACCTTAATGTCCATTTGGCAAGCGGTAATGCCTGAACGGGTTCCGGCTACTTTAAAGTCCATATCTCCAAGGTGATCTTCATCTCCAAGAATATCCGATAAAATAGCATACTTGCCGGTTTCTTCATCAGAAATCAAACCCATTGCAATGCCTGAAACATGGCTTTTAAGTGGTATAGCCGCATCGTACATCGCCAAAGAACCTGCACAAACGGTGGCCATTGAGCTGGAACCGTTCGATTCCAAAATATCGCTCACAATCCGAACGGCATAATTAAATCCATCAGGAACTACTTGCTTTAAAGCCCGTAGAGCCAAATTCCCATGTCCTACTTCTCGGCGCCCGGTGCCGCGCATTGGCTTGGCTTCGCCTGTTGAAAAGGGAGGGAAATTATAATGCAACAAGAATCGGTTTTTGCCTTCAAAAACGGCACCGTCAATGATTTGCTCATCCAACTTGGTTCCCAGCGTTACGGTAGTCAAAGATTGGGTTTCGCCCCGAGTAAACACAGCCGAACCGTGTACAGAAGGCAAGTAATCTGTTTCCGCCCAAATTGGACGAATTTCGTCTAAATTGCGTCCATCTAAACGTTTCCGCTCGTTTAAAACACAATCCCGAACGGCTTTCTTTTCAACCGAATGAAAATAGGACTTGATCAAAAAAGGATTTTCAGCCGATTCTTCAGAAGTTAATCCTGCGACAAACTCCTCCCGAATCGCTTTAAATTTCTCGGAACGCACTTTCTTATTGGCATTTCCTTCATTGGCAATATCATAAGCCCGCTGGTACGCATAAGCATAAATGCGGCTTTTCAACTCTTCGTTGTGCTTTTCGTGTACGTAGCTGCGTTTGGTTTTACCCACTTTGGCGGCCAATTCTTCTTGAGCACTTACTTGAATTTTGATGGCTTTGTGGGCAAATTCTAAGGCCGATAGCAAAACATCTTCGCTGACTTCCTTCATTTCCCCTTCCACCATAACAACGTCATTGGAATTTCCGGCAACCAACAAATCCAAATCGGCCCTTTCCAAATCTTTGCGGTAGGGGTTGATCACAAACTGCCCGTCAATGCGTGCTACCCGAACTTCTGAAATGGGAGAAGTAAATGGGATGTCTGATACAGCAATGGCTGCCGAAGCGGCCAATCCAGCAAGACAATCGGGCAGCAATTCTTTATCGTGGCTAATCAGATACACCAAAACCTGCGTTTCGGCATGAAAATCATCTGGGAAAGTAGGGCGCAAAGCGCGGTCAATCAACCTAGAAATTAAAATTTCTTGGTCTGAAGGACGGGCTTCCCGCTTAAAAAACCCACCGGGGAAGCGACCTGCAGCCGCATACATTTCACGGTAATCTACCGTCAAAGGCATGAAATCTACATTTTCGCCGGCTTCAGGACGGGCAACAGCCGTGGCCAACAACATCGTGTTGCCCATGCGCACCACAACCGAACCGTCGGCCTGCTTGGCCAACTTTCCAGTTTCAATGCTCACTAAACGACCATCTCCCAAATCAATGGTTTGGGTAATTGCTTTATAACTCATACAGTTTCTTGTTATCTTTAAATAAAAAAAGGCAACTCGGTTGCCTTTTGACTTCTCTTATTTCCTTAAGCCTAGCTTTGCAACAATCGCACGGTACCGCGTGATGTCTGTTTTGGTCAGGTAATTCAACAGTTTGCGGCGTTTTCCTACCAATGCAATCAAAGAGCGCTGGGTGCCAAAATCTTTGCGATTCCGTTTTAAGTGCTCGGTCAAATGATTGATCCGGTGTGAAAAGAGTGCGATTTGGGCCTCAGAACTTCCGGTATTTGTTTCGGAACCGCCGTGCTCGCTGAAGAATTGCTTTTTTACTTCTGTCGTTAAGTACATTTCTCTCGGGAATTTTAGTTCCGCGAAGATAGGAATTATTTCGGTGCGAATGTACCCCAACCCTCTTTTTCTTGCCGAATGTTGAAAATACAGAGGCTTAGCTCCCCAAAAAAACCAACACAGGCCCCATAACTTACCCAACTTAATTTCACCGCCTGGCCCATTGCAAGTTCAAAGCGAAACACTTTAAACCATTGAATAAGCTGTTTTTTCTCGGTTTCTATTTTATTTTGTTAATCCGTCGATTTTTGCTTTGGATTAATAAGGTCTTTTAATTACTTTCGGGCAAACTTTAAACGCGACAAAAAAACGAATCAAACGTTAAAATTAGAGGAGATGTCAGAAACAGCGGAATTAAATTTTGGAGGTGCTTCATACGTGTTGCCGGTTGTTGAAGGAACGGAAAACGAAAAAGCCATTGACATTGCTAACTTACGGAACCAATCGGGTTTAATCACCCTTGATTCCGGGTACAAAAACACCGGTGCTACCACCAGTAGCATTACGTATTTGGACGGTGAAGAAGGCATCTTACGGTATCGGGGTTATCCGATTGAACAACTCGCCGAAAAATCCAACTTTCTCGAAGTGGCCCATCTCCTTATTTATGGAGAATTGCCCACCAAAGACACGCTGCATCAATTTTCTTCCAGCATCAACGAACACAGCATGCTGCATGAAAACATGCGGGGCTTTTTTAGTTCATTCCCACTCAATGCCCACCCTATGGGGGTAGCTGCTTCCGTTACCACTACCCTATCCACCTTTTATCCAGGTTCTTTAGATCCACACCGCAGCGAAGACAAGGTGAATTTAACCATTCTTCGTCTTTTAGCGAAGTTTCCCACCATTGCTGCTTGGGCCTATAAATCAAGCCTTGGCCGTCCCTTTATTTACCCCAGTGGAAAATTAGATTACGTCGAAAACTTCCTAAACATGATGTTCGCGGGCCCAACCAACGATTACCACGTAGATCCAGTGGTAACCAATGCCCTCGACAAACTGTTGATCCTGCATGCAGACCACGAACAAAATTGTTCAACATCTACCGTTCGTCTGGCCGGCTCATCTCAATCCAATTTATATGGTTCCATCGCCGCAGGCATTGTAGCCCTTTGGGGTCCCCTTCACGGCGGGGCCAATCAGGCTGTTATTGAGATGCTCGATAAAATTCAAAACGAAGGCGGCAGCATCGACAAATGGATTAATCGAGCGAAAGACAAAAACGATACATTCCGTCTAATGGGATTTGGTCACCGGGTGTACAAAAACTTTGACCCCAGAGCAAAAATCATTAAAAAGGCTTGCGATGATTTGCTCAATCGCTTAGGGGTAAAAGACCCTGTGCTCGAAATTGCCATGAAACTAGAAGAAATTGCCCTAAACGATGAATACTTCATCGAGCGTAAATTATACCCAAATGTCGATTTCTACAGTGGCATTATGTACCGAGCAATGGGCATTCCTCAAGATATGTTTACGGTCATGTTCGCCATGGGCCGCCTTCCAGGCTGGATTGCCCAATGGAAAGAAATGGTCGCCAACAAAGAACCCATCGGTCGGCCCCGTCAAATTTACACTGGAGCCCGCAAACGCGATTATGTGAACCTGGCCGAGCGTTAATCTGCTCCCCCTTTTCATTCCCAATGCCTCGGTTTTTTGGTTTTTGTATTTCGACTTGAGCTAAAAATTGGAGTTGTTTCTTGGTTTAATGCCTTGCACCTGCCTCAAAAAAGGTAAGTTGAGCAATTCCTGAGGAAGAAAACCATTCCTGAATTTACATTTCTCTGTCTTTGCGTATCTTTCGACCATGAAAAAGATAATGGTGGCAAATCGGGGCGAAATTGCCCTAAGAATTATGAAAACCTGCAAAAAAATGGGGATTGAAACCGTTGCAGTGTATAGCGAAGCCGATGCCCACGCAGCCCACGTTCAATTTGCCGACCAGTCCGTGTTGCTGGGGCCCGCTCCCAGCAGTCAATCTTATCTTAAAGGAGATTTAATCGTACAGAAAGCCCTTGAGCTTGGTGTAGATGGCATACATCCAGGATATGGATTTCTGTCAGAAAACGCTGAATTTGCCAGAACGGTTATTCAAGCTGGAATCGCTTTTATTGGACCCAGTCCCGAGGCCATGGAAATTATGGGCTCCAAACTGGGAGCCAAAGCGGCTGTAAAACAATTTCAAGTGCCTCTGCTGCCTGGTACCGAAGAGGCTATTTCAGATGTCGAAGAAGCAAAAACCATTGCCCATTCTATTGGTTTTCCGGTTTTAATTAAAGCCTCGGCAGGCGGAGGTGGAAAGGGCATGCGCATTGTGGAAGAAAGCAGCCAATTTGAAGAAGCTCTTTTACGTGCACGTTCTGAAGCCATGAATTCCTTTGGCGATGGTTCCGTATTTATTGAAAAATACATTGGTACAGCAAAGCACATTGAAATTCAAGTGCTGGGCGACCAACAAGGAAACATCTTGTACCTGTTTGAACGGGAATGTTCTGTTCAGCGCCGCCACCAAAAAGTGGTGGAAGAAGCGCCCTCTTCCGTTTTATCGTCCGATACCCGTCAAAAAATGGGCGAAGCCGCAGTTCAGGTAGCAAAAGCCTGTGCCTATACTGGAGCCGGCACGGTTGAATTCATTTACAATCAAGGCGATTTTTATTTTCTTGAAATGAATACCCGCCTTCAGGTAGAACATCCGGTTACCGAAATGATAACCGGCTTAGATTTGGTGGAATGGCAAATCCGGATTGCCCGAGGCGAGGCCCTCAACATTCAACAAAAAGACCTTAAAATAAATGGACATGCCATTGAAGTTCGCGTGTATGCCGAAGACCCGTTGAATCAATTTTTACCGGATGTGGGCAAACTAAGTCGATATAGAGAACCACAAGGGCAGGGCGTTCGTGTTGACAGCGGGGTGTATGAAAACATGGAAATCCCCATCCACTACGACCCCATGCTTTCTAAGTTAATCGTGCATGGAAACACCCGGCAAGAGGCAATTGAAAAAACAAGGAAAGCCATTGCTGAGTACGAAATTGAAGGAGCATGCACGACCCTCGACTTCTGCCGATTTGTGTTGAACCACCCCAGTTTTCTAGACGGCAGTTTTACCACTCGGTTTGTAGAACAGCATTTTAAACCGAAAATGCTTCGTGCATCGGTTTCAGAAGACATTGAATCCATTGCAGTAGCCGTTGCTGCAGAATTGATGCACAGGCAAGCCCACCTAAATGGAGCCGAACTTCAGGAAAATACGCTGAGCTCTTGGCAGTTGCGTCAGGGGTTTTGAACCGTTAATCGCTGTATTTTAGGAATGGGGCCTTGGCAATAACTTTGGTGGCAATTCAAACAAGAGGTCCGAAGCCGCTCGTACGCTTGCAACTGCCCCTTGCCTTTACTTTGGCAAACCTGATCTAAATCACTAAGCCATTGTTCTGCGTAGGCATTAAAGTGATTCCGGTCTTTTATCATGCCTTCCGTCTCGGTGGCTTCGGTTAGGCGTTTAAACTCCTCAGGACAGCCCGGAATGCCCTTACCCTGCTCCAAACTGTCCTTCGCCTGTTCCATGTAAACGGTCATCGCCCGCATCAACAAGGCCAATTCGCTGTCGCCGTTTGGATTGGAAATGGCTTCCGCGGCGGGCTGCAAATCCGTTATTTGGGATTCTGTGGCGGGATTACAAGCCAAAGCAATCAAACAAATTGCCGAAAAGAACCAGGTGTTTCCCATCAATACCTTTATTGCCGTACGGCAATTTTATGCACTTCCACTTTGCCTTTGGGCTTTGTCCATATCAATGAATAAATTCCGGGAGCCAGTTCTGGAAGCTCCTTAAGTTGAGTATCTGAGCTCAACTCCCTGAACAGCACTTCCCTGCCCGATTCATCCAATAGACGAACCGTTCCGGTCCACAAGGAATTAAAATGCAAGCTGGAATTGGCTGTGCTGGAAATGGGGTTTGGATACACTACCGATGCGGGTTCTGAATGTGCTGCTAAGCTTAACTGATCGTTGCAAACCAAATCCCATAAAAAGTCACGCACAAACCAAAAGGTAGAATCCATATAGGCCGAATTGGAATTTTGTGGGCTGTGTCCTGCTCCTAGCCACAAGTAAAAATCGTTTCGAACTCCAATGTTTTGTGCCCGTTGATGTAAGGTCAAAGAACCATCTACCTCCATTACTGGAATTCCGGGGTTGGCAATGGCGGTATTGTGGGGTACGGTACCGTCTTGATCGCCGTGCAAAGAAACAAAGGGCTGGTTTCCGGGTTCAAGCCAAACAGAATCTGCCAAAGCACCGCAAATATTTACAACGGCCTGAACTCCAGAAGGAAAACCGGGATTGCCTGAATTCCCTTCCAAATCGCCCAAATTAGGACTTACACCTGGGGGAACTTCAGAGGTCTTATCCAAATACGCATTGTGAAGACTCAAAATAGCCCCGGCCGAATTGCCACCCACCACCACTCGGTTGGGGTCTATGCCATACGGATTTCCCATTTGAGCGACCGATTTGCGCAAATACCGAATGGCTGCCTTTTGGTCTTGAACTGCTCGGTACACCGCCTCAATAAAAGTCAAGGCTACGTTTGGACTCAAAAAAATGGTGAGTGGATTCTCGAGCCGATAGTTCATGGAAACGGTTACATAGCCTAATTTGGCAAAGCGTCCGCAGAGCTCAACAATGGAATTGTCGGCTGTTTTTGAGCCGCCAATAAAACTACCCCCGTGAGCGAGGATCAAAACAGGGCGCTGAGTCCGATTGTCGGCATCGGGCAAATAGATGTCCATCAACAAATCAATGTTGACCCCCTCGCTGTTTATTGCTTGTCCATATTGGATATTGGATTGAACCGTAAAGCTAGAAAACTGCTCAGTTAGGTACATCCCATTATCGCATTCGGCAATTTGAGCCGAAAGAAAAGCAGGATAGAAAAGGGCAATTAAGAAAAGGTGTCGTATATATTTCATTCATTAAATTTATGTTAAAGTAACAAAACTATTTCATAACCTTGAAAGAGGCCTTAATATAGGGGTCGTTTCGATTGGCAACTTGATAGTATCCGACCATGCCCCAGATATTTCGGGCCATCAATTCTTGGATACGCCCCAGAACCAACGTTTGTGATTTGGGGTAGGAATTCCAAGCTTGCCGTTGGCTAGGCGAAAGCTGTTTCAACCATTCGGCTTGAAACATACCCCGCCAAGCAGCCTCATTGGCAATCCAAACTAAGGCCGTCGGGTACTTTTTAATCCATTGAGATCGGAATGCCTGAGTCAAGTTAAAAATGATTTCCTGAACATTACCAGTTGCGTACAATTCCAAAAACAGGGGCGAATTTACGGCATCGTCCTGCACCAGAATATCAGGCAAAATACCTCCACCGCCATACACAATGCGTCTTGCATCGGTAAAATACGGGGTGGTATCTGCTTTGAATTCTTCCGGTGGGGTTTCAGCATAATAGGCTTCGGTGCCTTGGTCGTAAGGGCGTTGGATGCACCGACCAGAGGGAGTAAAGTACCGAGCCACCGTAAGCGTTAAAGCGGCACCGTTTGCCAAGGGCATGGGTTCTTGAACCAATCCTTTTCCAAAGGTACGCTCTCCAACAATCCAGCCGCGGTCGTGGTCTTGAACGGCACCCGCTACAATTTCTGATGCACTGGCACTGTATCGGTCAACCAAAATACACAAAGGCTTGCGTTCAAAATTCCCATCCTCGGTTGAAAGATACTCTTCCCTATTGCGTTTAAGTCCTTGGGTATAAACAATCAGCTGTTCATCGGCCAAGAATTCATCTGAGATTTCAATGGCAGCGCTGAGCAAGCCGCCTGGGTTGCCACGCAAATCTAAAATCAACCGAGACATTCCCAATTGGTCGAGTGCCAAAATAGCCTCGTTTACTTCTTTGGAAGAGGTTTCCGAAAACCGAGACAGCTTGATAAATCCGGTTTTAGCATCCAGCATATAGGCTGCATCTATTGTATTTAGTGGGATTTTATCGCGTTTTATGGTAAAAAAGAGGCGTTTTGAAGTTCCAGGGCGTTGTATCCCCACCTTTACGGCAGTTCCCGCTTTTCCACGCAGGTTTTTAACCACGTCTTGGCTGCTAATTCCATTTCCGGCTATGTTTTTCCCGTCCACGTCCACGATCCGATCGCCCGCCAAAATTCCAACCTTTTCAGAAGGGCCGCCCGGCAGGGCTGCATCTACCATCACGGTATCGCGAACGATTTCAAACTGAACGCCAATCCCTTCAAATTCGCCCGCCATTTCTTCTTCCAAGGCCAAATTGTCAACCGGCGGCAAATAGGCTGAATGGGGGTCCAAATCTGTTAAGAACGACTGATATGCTTTTGATTTAAGGTCTTCAATATCTACGCTATCCACATAATTCTCCTCAATCAATTGAAGTAGATATTCCATTTCGCTGTACCCGGATTGGATTGACGGACCGGAACGACCTATCCATTTTGGATGGGAAAACAGGACGCCGAGCAGAATTCCTAGAACCAGGAAAACCGAAAGCAAAATTGGCAACAAAAATTTACTCGATGGTGCGCGCTCTGAATTCATACCCCCAAATATACAACAAAGCAGGGCTGTTTAACGAGCCTGCCGCAACCAATCGTTCAGGACTTCATCCAATAAAGAGCCATCGCTTCCGCTGGCCTTTAAAGGTGGACTCATTTGTTCCCAATCAACAAACCCAGATGTTCGGTAATCAAACCAACCGAACCGCCCATGCAAATCGCGGGCCAGTCCTTCTTGTTCTGGTTGGCCGGGTGTTGGATCTAAAAGTGCTGGCTTTCCGTGCAGGCGCAAATCCATTAAGGTGCTGAATCCAGCCCGGCAAAAAACCCAGGTTGAGGCCGACAAGAAGGGAGCCAGTTGGGCAGGAGTGGCCAAATCAATGACTTCCCAGTTAGCTGGGAATTCAATTTCTGCCGGAGAAGAGGTTCCTCGAACAACTCTGAAAGCTCCATATCTTTTTTCCAATTTGGATGCCATTTCATTTTCCCAAGAGGTTCGAAGGGGTTCTGGGCCCGAAATCACCCACAGGGGAAGCGGGGCTAAGGTAGATGGTGTTTCCAATACAGGCAATGCCGACAAATATCCCAGATATCTTTTGGATAAGCGGGTACGCGACAATTTACCCGACAGCTTCTCCTGGGGGTGGTCTGGCAACCACAATTCCTTAAAGCGCGACAAGTACCAATCGTGCAATGCATTTGCCGGCCACATCCAAAATGGAATGGGCAGGGTTAATTGATGCGCAATTAAGGCCGAGGGGATGTTTTTCGCATGAAAGGCAGGTCGATGGTCTGAAACAATCAAGTCGGGTGTTCCATGGGTTCGAATATACGCTTTCATCCATTTTTGGTCGGCTTGCAGCCATTTTTGCAAATTTAAAGCCTGTTTTACAATGGCCAGACTAAAACTACCCCCTGGATTTTGATAGGTAATACCGGGGTCGGGCAAATCATGAAACGTCAAATCAGGAAACCGACGCTTTAACCACTCCAAACCCAGGCCTGAACACCCCACCTCAACCTGGCAGCCTTTGTTTAATAGCGATTCAATGACAACAGAAGACCGGGTGGCGTGCCCCAAGCCCCAATTTAAAATGCCGTACAATACCTTTGGTTTATTCATACATTGGGATTTGAAAGATCGCCTGCAGCAGATTTGTTCCATTCTTTAGAAAGGGCGGCCCAGGATTGGCGTATAAAAACCCGAAGAACTGTATAGCCAGGGACGGCAAAAATCAATCCGTAAAGTCCCGCCAGACTAGCTCCAATAAAGGTGATGAGAAAGATCTCAAGGGGGTGAATGTGAAGCCTTGATGAAAAAATCAAAGGCTGTAAAACGTACCCATCTATTTGCTGAATCAAAAAGAAAACCAATGCCATACGCAACATCAAGGGCCACAACTCTTGATAAAAGGGGGCATCTAAATGGGCCGAAACCCCCAAAAGCAAACCCATTAAACTGCCTAAAATCGGACCTAAATACGGAATAATGTTGAACAGAGATGCAACCATAGCAATGCTAATGGCCAAGGTTGGAGACAATCCAATAAGCCAAAGTCCCAGCCCTTCTAACAAGAAAACGAGCAACCATTGGAGCAAGAGCCCATTGAAATACTGAGTGAGCAAGCGGCGGCTTTCCAGCCAACTGCCAATTAAAACCTGGCGTGCGGCCGCGGGCAACATTTTTTCAACGGCGGGCCGAATTAAATCCTTGTCTTTCAGTAAAAAAAACGCGATAAAAAAACCTGACACAAAAGCTAAAAGAACGCCAGCAAGGGTAGAAACCAAGGTTCCCAATACATTCCCCAACCAAAAAACATCCACCCAATTCAGGATTTTACGCCGCAGTTGTAGGGCAATATCTGGGTTGCTTATGGGTTTACCGGGACTGTAATGAAGAACAGAATCTACAGTTGCTCCGCCTAGGCCGTAGTCAGACAACCAACGGACGGATAAACCTATAGGCTCGTCTAAAGCCTCAACCACCTGTTCTGCATTTATTTTTTGCCAATTGCTTAATTGGTATCCAATAAGGGGCAATAAAAACAACCAGAACAAGACAAAAAACAGCATTAGGGCGGTCAAAGAAACCACAGAAGCCAAGGAATTTGGAATGGCTTTACCGCGAAATCGAAGCGCTTTTAACCGGGTAAAAATAGGGTGGGCCATTAGGGCTAAAACGATTCCCAGAATAAGATAAGAGCTAACGGCCGGAAAATACAAGGCAAATCCAAGCACCGCGGCCAAAAAAACAAATACAGGAACCCAGCTTGAGGGGCGTTGTATCCACCTTATTATTAAATCGGAATTGGGTTTACTTTCCATTTTTCTCTATGGTTAAAACCACTTCCCGAAGTACCTGAGGCTGCACTTCATGCCCTCCATCAAACGGCCATAAATGGGGTTTTAAAAAAGGCTGGGGTTCCGCAATATGGGCGGCCAAGTATGGGTCGGAAGTGCCGTAAACCAAGTAAACCCTATTTGAGTCCATAAGGCCGGAGGCAGGCAAGGCTAAATCGGGCGGAAAAACAGCAGCCCAAAGCACCAGCCCAGCAATGGGGTTTGGATGCTGACTCCGAAAAAAACGAGCTGCAGTGGCAGCTCCCTGTGAAAATCCCAGCAGAAACACTGCGGCATTTGGGGCATAAAGAGCGACATGATCAAGCAGCTGACCTAAGTAAAGCAGGTAGTCCTGAATTTCATGGTCCCTATTGTGCTTTGTCATCCAGGAAGCCCCCACCGTTCCTGCAACGCCTTTCAAGTAAAATTTACTGAGGCCTTCGGGGGCGAAGATGCAGCGTTTGCTGTCTTCCAATTCAGAAAAATGCGTCAAAAAATCTGCTGCCGTTTGTCCGTATCCATGCAATACAATCCAAACAGATTGAGTTGATTCACTTAGATCGCCCAAAAATTCAACTTGGGCGGTTCGAGCCACAGAGATCCACATTTTCTTCACCAGGATAAAGATACTTTAGCTGTTGAGTTGTGCCAAAAAAGGCAAAACAAAAAAGGGAAGAAAACTCGAAAATTTACAAGGGGCTAACACAGGGGTAAAGCTAAGGCCTTTTTTTAGCTTTACGGCGTTTAAATTCAGAGTATAAAAGGGCCAATTCCCGTCCGGTTTGACCCTGAACAGAGGTGTTTTCAGCAGCCCGCCGTTGCAAATAGGGCAGCAGTTCAGCCACAGGGCCATAGGGTACATATTTAGCGACTCGGTATCCGGCCTCGGCCAAGTTAAAACTAATGTGGTCGCTCATGCCTAAGAGCTGAGAAAAGTAAATACGACTGTGTTCGGGAGGCAACTCCAGATGCTGCATGCGTTCAACCAAACGGAGGCAACTTTCTTCATTGTGGGTACCCAAAACCAAAGCTCCTTGACGAATATGTTGGGCAATAAAATCGAGAGCCAGATTGAAATCACGATCGGTATTGGCCTTTGAAGCCTGAATTGGGTCAGGGTACTTGTGTTCAGCGGCCCTCTGCCTTTCCTTTTCCATGTACGCCCCGCGCACCAGTTTAACACCGGGGAAAAACCCCATTGTTTCGGCTCTATTCCACAAAGAATGCAGGTAATCCAATCGATCTGTCCGATACATTTGTAAGGTCGTAAACACCAAAGGACCTGTTGCATTAAACTCCAAAAATGCCTCTTCGGCCAGGCGATCTATGGCAGGCTGCAACCAACTTTCTTCCGCATCAATCATGATGGGGACATTCAAATTGGCCGCCTTGCAAAAAATTCGGTGCAGGCGGCCCTTCAATTTTTGCCATTCCAAATCGCTCTCGTCAAGTTGAATGGATTGCCGAATCAGAACATCTTGGGTTACCAAACCACTGACTTTAAAAACGGCCAAAGGAATGGAAGGGCTATTTGCGGCGGTGGCAATGCAGGCCAAAATTTCCAAGGTGGTTTCCTCAAAACCCTGATCGCTTTTTTTACCTTCAACCGAATAATCCAGAATGCTGCCCACCTTTCGATCGGCCAACCATTGAATTTTCAGCATGGATGAATCGCGGGTTTCTCCGCCAACAAACTGTTGAAAAATGGTTTTTTTAATCAGCCCCTTAATGGGCAAACCTAGGCTTAGGCAAGCTGAAGCAAAACGGCTTCCTGCGTTTACCAGAGTTGGGTTTGAAAGCAAACGAAACAACAAAACAGCCCGTCCTAGTTCGGCATCGCTTTTACCCCGAAAGGCAACCTCAGTACAATCAAAAGACAGCATGCAAAAAGATATGTGCAAACCTACATTAAAAATTTCTCACTTGACAGGGTATTTTTACCTTTGGCTCACAGAATAACCCCATGTTTCTAACCACAGGGAATTGCCCCATCTATTTCGAAAAAAAAGGCTTTGAATACCTAAAGAATTTCCTTTTAGAAATGGGGGTTGACCGGCAAATATTTGTAATCACCGACGAAAATTGCCTGAGGGATTGTTGGCCATTGGTTGAACCGGTTTTTAACCCAGACAGAGTTCCTATGGTAATACCCCTTCGAGCTGGCGAGCGGCATAAAAATCTGGACAGCACAGCCTTGATTTGGGAAACATTGCTGGGGGCTGAGGCCAAGCGGAATAGTTTGATTGTAAATTTAGGCGGCGGAGTTATTACCGATATGGGCGGGTTTGCCGCCAGTGTTTTTAAACGTGGAATACCTTACATCCACATTCCAACCAGTTTGTTGGGAATGGTTGATGCCTCGATTGGAGGCAAAACAGGCATCGACTTTAAGTCCCAAAAAAACATGCTGGGGACCTTTTCGTATCCAGAGGCGGTATTTGTTTGGGACGGATTTTTAGAAACCCTACCTCAATGCCACCAAAAATCGGGTATGGCCGAAGCCTACAAACACGCATTGATTGACAACAGCGGATACTGGGAATTTTTGAAGCGTGGAGAATTGAGCTTTGAGCGCATTATTTTTAAAAGCTTAGAAATAAAGAAGAAACTGGCCGACAAAGACCCAAAAGAAAAAGGGGAACGGAAAAAACTGAACTTTGGGCATACCATAGCTCACAGCTTGGAAGCCTATTTTCTAGAAAAAGAAACGGAAATACTCCACGGAGATGCCGTAGCCGCAGGCATTATTGTAGAGTCCTATTTATCTTGGAAATCTGGATTCCTATCCTTAGAATGCCTAGAAGAAATTAAAGGGGTTATTTGCCAACGGTTTACCCCTGTTGTTTTTCCCCTTCAAGATGTGGAACTGTTGTTGGACTATATGAAACACGACAAAAAAAACGATAAGTCGGGACTCAATTTCACCTTATTGGATTGTGTGGGCGGTGCAATTATCAATCAAAGACTCGATGCGTCTTTGGTAAGCGATGGTTTTGCATATTATGCCGCCCTAAAATGAGGCGCATCGTACCCGTAGAAACAAACCCTGCGCATCTCCTTTCCTTTGAGCTTCCAGTCTCAAAAAGCACCTACAATCGACACCGAATGTTGCATCATTTGGCAGGGGCAAAAATGCCTTTTGTTGGTGCAGGATTGGCTGCCGATTGTAGAAATTTAGATTTAGCCTTGAACAGCACAGAAGAAGTGGTGTATTTAGGGCAAGGGGGTACAACGCTTCGGTTTTACTTGGCAAGCCGGCTGCTGAGTAAAAACCAAATTCAAATAGAGGTGGACGAACAATTAAAAACCCGTCCGTTAAAACCGTTTTTAGATGCACTAGAAATGCTGGGGTTGAATGTAGAACGAACATGGCCCTTGCTAATAAAACCGGGCAAAGGCCTAAAAAGCAAAGTCCATATTCCTTCGGTAGAAAGTTCCCAATTTGTTTCGGCTTTGGCCTTGGTAGGAGCCTTTATGGAAAATGGAATAACCATAGAATGGACGGGGGAATTGGTTTCTAAATCGTTTTTGAACCTAACCTTGGAGGTTTTAAAAACTTGGCAAATTTCGTATGAATTCGAAGGACAGCGGTTGCAGATTCGTCCGGGATTTCGATTGCCCGATGGGATTCGAATGGAGGGGGATTGGGCTTCAGCCTCCTATGTTATTATGGGAGCCGCCTTGCGAAAACAAACGATTTGCCTCAAAAACCTGAGCGAAAATTCAGGGCAACCGGATGAAGCCCTAAAAAACATGCTTGCTCCCCTGGGCGTGCAACTGAAAGGGGTTGGGCCGGGAATGCAGGTAGAATGCAAAAGCCCAGAATCGAATTTAATTCAGCAGAATTTTTCGGATTGTCCAGATTTAGCTCCTACCCTGTGCGTTTGGCACCTGATGCAAGGCATTCCCATTTGGTTCACTGGATTGCAGACCTTGAACAGCAAAGAAAGCCGCCGTTTAGATAAAATGGTTGAATTGCTCAAAAACATGCAGCTGGATGTTGCGGTAGGCAAAGATCATTTATATTGCCCCGATATGAACCCTAGGTTTCCTGAACGCTACTGCGCGGAAACCGAAGGCGATCATCGATTGGCCATGGCATTCTCAGATTTGTGCCTTCGAATTCCCGATTTTAACCTGAGCGAAGTAGAGTCGGTCGATAAATCCTTCCCCAAATTTTGGGAAGAAATGAAGCCTTTTAAAATCATTTCTAGATAATATTTTAACCCAAAAAGACATTTTTTGCCTTTTCTTTGCAAACAAGACGCCACTGAAAATCCGATATTTTTAACCTAAAAACTTGTATTACATGTATTTAAACTTAAGGCCTACCTAATTTTACCCTACAGCCACAAATTCAATTCAAAATATAGTGATAAAAAAAAACTATTTTTGCGGCCATCAAATTGATGTTATGCGTGTAAAAATAGGTTTAGAAATAAAAAAATTGCGGAAAATGCAGCGGTTCACCCAGGACCATATTGCTCAGAAGCTAGATATGAGTGTTGCTGGTTATTCTAGAATAGAACGCGATGAGGTAAACGTTACGCTTGACCGTCTGCAAGAATTGTCGGACATCTTAGGAACAACTCCTGAATTTTTGTTGGGCATGGAATCTGAAAAAGAAAATGGTTTAAGCAAAGATGCCAGCGTAGATAAAATTGAAAGGTTGTATTTGGATCAAATAGAGCAGTTAAAAGA